>NZ_VLJN01000023.1:7187-113997 GCF_007829435.1 Cupriavidus gilardii J11 | reverse complement strand
GCTGGCCGGTGGCATCGGGGACAAGCAGGTGCGCGCGCTCGGCACGCTGGGCGGCTCGATCGCCAACAACGATCCCGCCGCCTGCTATCCCGCCGCCGTGCTGGGCCTGGGCGCCACCGTCGTCACCGACCAGCGCAGCATCGCCGCCGACGATTTCTTCGTGGGCATGTACGAGACCGCGCTGGCACCGGAAGAACTGATCACCGCGGTGCGCTTCCCGATCCCGCGGCGCGCGGCCTACATCAAGTTCCGCAATCCGGCGTCGCGCTTCGCGCTGGTCGGCGTGATGGTGGCGCAGACCGATGGCGGCGTGCGCGTCGCGGTCACCGGCGCGGCGGATTCGGTGTTTCGCTGCGAGCCGCTGGAGCGCGCGCTGTCGGCGGATTTCACCGCGGCGGCGGCGCGCGCGGCCACGGTGGACCCCGGTGGACTCAATACCGACCTGCACGCTTCGGCGGAATACCGCGCGCATCTGATTCCGGTGCTGGCCGCCCGTGCCGTCGAGGCGGCGCTGCGGCAGGCGCCGTGAGCGGCGGTCCGGCGTCCCCGCGCCGGACCGCACTTCAGCAAAGCTCCGCCCGGGTGCGCCGTGATGATCGGGCGGGCGGCTTTGCCCTTCACGCGACATTTGCATGATTCCCGATTCCATCGACCGCACCCTGGCCCTGCTCGAAGCGCAGCGCTACTTCGCCGACCGCGAGACCGCCACCGTGGTATATCTGGCCCTGCGCATGCAGCGCCCGCTGTTTCTCGAGGGCGAACCGGGCGTCGGCAAGACCGCGCTGGCGCATGCGATGGCCGGCGCGCTCGGCACCAGGCTGCTGCGGCTGCAATGCTATGAGGGCCTGGACGCCGCCAGCGCGCTGTACGAGTGGGACTATCCCCGGCAGATCATGGCGCTGCGGCTCGCCGAGGCGCGGGGCGAGCGCCCCGACGCGCAGTCGCTGTATCGCGACGAATTCCTGCTCAAGCGGCCGTTGCTGGAGGCGCTGCTGCCCGATGCCGCGGCGCCCGACACGCCCCGCGTGCTGCTGATCGACGAGATCGACCGCGCCGACGAGCCATTCGAGGCGTTCCTGCTGGAGATCCTGTCGGAATACCAGGTCTCCATTCCGGAGATCGGCCAGATCCGCGCCGAGCGGCCGCCGCTGATCCTGATTACGTCCAACCGTACCCGCGAGGTCCACGATGCGTTGAAGCGCCGGTGCCTGTATCGCTGGATGGGCTACCCCGAGCGCCATCGCGAGCTGGCCATCGTTGCCGCGCGCGCCCCGGAGGCCGCCGCGGAACTGCAGGGCCGCGCGGTGGACTTCGTGCACCGGCTGCGCGGCATCGACCTGTTCAAGGCACCGGGCATCGCCGAAGCGATCGACTGGTGCCGCGCGCTGGCGGCGCTCGGCGTCACCGAGCTGGACCCCGAGTCGGTGCGCGACACGCTCGGCGTATTGCTGAAGTACCAGGACGATCTGGCGCGCGTCGACGGGCCCACGGTCGCCGAATTGCTGGCGGGTACGCCGGCCCGGCCGTAAGGAGCCCCGCCGTGCAGCGCCAGTCCTCGCCCGGCATCGCGCATCCCACGATGGCCGCTGGCCCGGGCCACATGGCGCTGCCGATGCTGGCGCGCAACCTGGTGCATTTCGTGCGGCTGTTGCGGGCGGCGGGCATGCCGCTGTCTCCCGCGCAGGCGGTCGATGCCCTGCTGGCGCTGCGCTTCGTCGACATCGGGCGGCGCGATGAAGTGCATGCCGCGCTGGCGGCCCTGATGCTCAGCGGCCCGGACCAGCGCCCGTTGTTCGACGCCGCCTTCGACCTGTTCTGGCGCGACCCCGATTG
Source organism: Cupriavidus gilardii J11 (assembly GCF_007829435.1). GTDB lineage: Bacteria > Pseudomonadota > Gammaproteobacteria > Burkholderiales > Burkholderiaceae > Cupriavidus > Cupriavidus gilardii_D. The sequence goes on along the minus strand of NZ_VLJN01000023.1, from coordinate 112,164 downwards.
GGAAGGCAAGCTGCGCGCGCTTCTGCTGCCGCGCGTGGAGGGCGGCGCGCCGCCGCCAAGGCGCAACAACCGGCTTGCCGACGCGCTTGCCAACACACAGCCTCCAGCCTCAACGCCTGCCGCGCCAGAAGCCGAGCCCGAACGCATCAGCGCAGCGTTGACGTTCTCCGCGCAGGAGCGGCTGGCGCAGCGCGACTTCGAAACGCTGACCGCCGACGAGTGGCGCGCGCTGCGGCATCTGATACGCAGCCGGCGCGCGCATCTGGCCACCGAGCGGACACGCAGGTTGAAAACGGCGGCCTCGGGCACCCATGCCGATCTGCGGGCAAGCGCGCGGCTGGCGGTGCGCCAGCATGGCGAGTGGTTGCGCTGGAAGTACCGGCGCCGCGCCGAACGCAAGCCGCCGCTGGTGCTGCTGCTCGATATCTCGGGCTCGATGAGCCATTACTCGCGCGCGGTGCTGTACTTCTGCCACGCGCTGATGCAGTCGCGCGAACGGCTGTCGGTGTTCCTGTTCGGCACGCGGCTGTCGCCGGTCAGCCGGCTGCTACGGGAACGCGATCCCGATGAGGCCATCGCCGCGATTTCCCGTCAGGTGCGCGACTGGGGCGGCGGCACGCGCATCGGCGCCACGCTCGCCGTGTTCAACCGCGAATGGGCGCGGCGCACGCTGAGCGGCCGTGCCACGGTGCTGCTGGTGACGGACGGGCTCGATCACGACAATATCGCGCTGCTGGGCGACGAGATGGCCAGGCTGCGCCGCTTCGCGCATCGCATCGTGTGGCTCAATCCGCTGCTGCGCTACGCCGGCTTCACGCCGCAGGCGCGCGGCGTGCAGGCGATCCTGCCGCATGTCGATGCGCTGCGGCCGGCGCACAACCTGGCCAGCCTGTTCGAGCTGGAGAAGTTGCTGGGGGCTTCCGTCTCGGCTTATCCGGCCACCACCGTCCTCTCCCCCGGCCCCATCCCCTCCAACATCGAATATCCCAATCAGGAGATGCCCCCACCATGGAAATGACCCAGAGCCACCGCCTCCCGGTGCCCCAGCAAACCGCGTGGGAAGCGTTGAACGACACCGCGCTGCTGCAGCATTGCATACCGGGCTGCGAGAGCATCGAGCCCGACGGCGACAACGCCTATCAGCTGGTGATGACCGCCGCCGTCGGCCCGGTCAAGGCGCGCTTCAAGGGAAGGATGGCATTGACCGATATCCAGGCGCCCGACAGCTACACGATCCAGTTCGATGGCCAGGGCGGGGCCGCGGGCTTTGGCAAGGGCAATGCTAGAGTGCGTCTGGAGCCGGACGGCGACGAGACCGTGTTGTCCTATACCGTGCAGGCTCAGGTGGGCGGCAAGATCGCGCAGATCGGTTCGCGGCTGGTGGACGGCGCGGCGCGCAAGATGGCCGAGGCTTTCTTCACGCGCTTCACCGCCGCGGTCAGCGAAGGCAACGGTCCGGCGGAGTCGGGCAACGACAGTGTCGACGGTGGCGAGGCCAGCGAAAGCGGCCAGCCCGCCGAAGGTGAAACGAAACGGAAGCGATCATGGACAGCGTGGATCTCGAAGTCCTGAGGAGCAGCGTGCGCTGGACGGCGGAAGGCCACCGCACGCTGCTGGTAACGGTGGTGCGGACGTGGGGCTCGTCGCCCCGCCCGGAGGGCGCGATGCTTGCCGTGCGCGACGATGGGCTGGTGGTGGGCTCGGTGTCCGGCGGCTGCATCGAGGACGACATCATCGACCGGGTTCGCCGCGAAGGCATCCGCGGCGAACGGCCGGAGGCAATCAAATACGGCATCAGCGCCGAGGAGGCGCACCGCTTTGGGTTGCCCTGCGGCGGCACCATCGAACTGGTGGCCGAACCGGTCACTGCAGCCAGCGGGCTCGCCGCACTGCTCGACGCCGTCGAGAACGGCAAGCTGGTAACCCGTACGCTGGACATGGCGACCGGCGCGGCCACGCTTGGCCCGGCGGCCGCCACCGACGGCCTCGCCTTCGATGGCCGCACGCTCGCCACCATCCACGGCCCGCGCTATCGCATGCTGGTGATCGGGGCCGGGCAGCTGTCCAAGTACCTGTGCCAGATCGCGGTCGGCCTGGGCTTCCAGGTGACCGTGTGCGATCCGCGCGAGGAATACACCGAGACCTGGGATATTCCTGGCGTCACGATGGTCCGCACCATGCCGGATGACACGGTGATGGACATGAAGCTGGACGAACGCAGCGCCGTGATCGCGCTGACGCACGATCCGAAGCTGGACGACCTTGCGCTGATGGAGGCGCTGCGCACGCCGGCCTTCTACGTGGGCGCGCTGGGCTCGCGGCGCAACAATCAGGCGCGGCGCGAGCGGCTGAAGGAGTTCGACCTGAACGACGCACAGCTGGCGCGGCTGCACGGCCCGGTGGGCATCTATATCGGCAGCCGCACGCCGCCGGAAATCGCGATCTCGATTCTGGCCGAGGTCATCGCGGCCAAGAACCACGTGTCGCTGCCGGAGATCGTGCAGGTGGAGGGCGCGAAGGCCGCCCGCGAACTGGCGGCGAACGAGGGCAGCGCATGCCAGCCGGGCCGCTGATCGATACCGACCTGCCCACCGGCATCCTGCTTGCTGCCGGCTATGGGCGCCGGTTCGATCCGACCGGTAAGCGCAACAAGCTGCTGGAACGCTTGCCGGACGGCCGCACCGTGGCCTGGCACAGCGCGCGCAACCTCGCCACCGCCTTGCCTGGCGCCATTGCGCTGGTTCGCCCCGGGAACGAATCGCTCACGGCCGAACTGGCCGACGGCGGCTGCAAGGNGGTCGCCACGGCTCGGGCCGAAGCCGGCATGGGCTCGGAAGCCGCGCCGGCCGGGCGGGGCTGCGTGGTGGCGCTGGCCGACATGCCATGGCTGCCCGTGGATCTGATCCGCGCCGTCGCGCTGTCGATCGTCACGCCCGAGGCCATCGCCGCGCCGTGGCGCGATGGCAGGCGCGGGCATCCCGTGGGCTTCGGCGCGGGATGGCGCGATGCGCTGCTTCAGCTGGAAGGCGACGAGGGCGCGCGCGGGCTGCTGCAGGGCAAGACGGTCACGCGCATCCTGACCGATGCGGAAGGGGCGTTCAGGGATGTGGATGTGGTGGGGGATCTGGCGTAGGGTGGGTGGTGGCGGTGGTTTGCTGTTACTGCCCTCTCCCCCGCCCCTACCCCTGATCCATCTCCCCCAACGTCCGCAAATACTCCCGGCTCCACCAATGCACGTCCTGCGCGCGAATGCGTTCGAGCAGCTTCTGATGCCGGCTCTGCCGTTCGGCCAACGGCATGTGCAACGCCTGCTGGATCGCCTGCGCGGTGCCCTGGATGTCGTAGGGATTGACCATCAGCGCTTCCTTCAGCTGCTCCGCCGCGCCGGCGAAGCGCGACAGCACCAGCACGCCCGGGTCGTCGGGGTCCTGCGCCGCGATGTATTCCTTGGCCACCAGATTCATGCCGTCGCGCAGCGGCGTGACCAGCGCCACGCGGGCGGCGCGGCATAGCCCCGGCAAGCGCCGGCGCGACGTGGTGCGGTGGATATAGCGGATCGGCATCCAGTCCAGCTCGCCGTATTCGCCATTGATCGCGCCGGACATGCCTTCGAGCTGCCGGCGCAGGTCGGCATAGGCATCCACCGATTCGCGCGAAGGCGCGGCGATCTGGATCAGCGTGGCGCTCGACCGGTTCTCCGGATACTGCGCCATCAGCGCCTGGAACGCCTTCATCCGTTCGGGCAGCCCTTTTGAATAGTCGAGACGATCCACGCCGAGCAGCAGCCGGCGCCGGGCGTACTGCGCCATCATCATCTCGTAGGTTTCCTGCGCCTCCGGCCCCTTGCCCAGCGACACGAACTCGTCGACGTCGATGCCGATCGGAAACGCCTGCGCCCGCACGGTGCGGTGAAAAGCGCGGTAGCGATGCTCGCCCATCGGCTCGGCGCCGGCCTCCGACTGCGCGTAGCGTGCGAAGTGTTCGAGATCCGCCTGGCTCTGGAAGCCGATCAGGTCATAGGCGAACAGCGCCCGCATCAGCCACTCGTGCTGCGGAATGGTGGTGAGGATCGGAGGCGGCGGCAGCGGGATATGCAGGAAGAATCCGATCCGCTGGCCACACCCCATCGCCCGCAGTTCCGACGCGAGCGGAATCAGGTGATAGTCGTGGATCCAGATAATGTCGTCCGGCTTCAGCAGCGGGGCCAGCTTGCGCGCGAACAGCTGGTTGACGCGCCGGTAGACATTCAGGTGCCCGGAGTCGAAATCGGCCAGATCGACGCGATAGTGGAACACGGGCCATAGCACCCCGTTGCTGTAGCCGAGGTAATAGGCGTCGTGGTCCTCGCGGCTCAGGTCAACCGTGGCGAGCGTGATGTCGCCGGCATGGTGCAGATGCAACTCCCCTTCCCCGGGCGTCCCGCCCTGCGCGGCCTCGACGACGCGGCCGCTCCAGCCAAACCACAGGCCGCCGGTGGCGTTCAGCGTTTCGCCGAGCGCCACCGCCAGGCCGCCCGCCGCCGCATTGCGGGGATCGGCAACGCGGTTCGATACCGCTACCAGTCTCGACATATGCCTCCTGTTTGCCGGCGCGCCGGGCGCCGGGCCGTCAATCGGGCGGGGCTCATATCACCGCGTCCCACGGCGAGGACAGGCGCATCGCGCCATTGATCAGCCCCACCATCGAATAGGTCTGCGGGAAATTGCCCCACATCTCGCCGGTGACCGGGTGCGTATCCTCCGACATCAGGCCCAGCGGGTTGCGTGCCGCCAGCATGGCCTCGAAGATCTCGCGGGCCTCTTCCTTGCGGCCGATGCGCGCGAGCGCGTCGATGCGCCAGAAGGTGCAGATATTGAACGCCGTCTCAGGCTTGCCGAAATCGTCCGGCGCCTCGTAGCGGCGCATATACGGCCCGTCGCACAGCACCTCTTCAAGGCGTTGCAGCGTGGATATGAAGCGCGCGTCGCGCGGATCGATGAAGCCCACCTCGGCCATCAGCAGCACGCTGGCGTCCAGCTCGCGGCCGCCGAAGCTCTCGGCAAAGGCCCGCCGTTCCTCGCACCACGACTCACGCAGGATGCGCTCACGCATGCCTTCCGCGTGCTTGCGCCAGTACGCGGCGCGCGACGGCAATTGCAGCTTTTCGCCGATCTTCGCGAGGCGGTCGCACGCCGCCCAGCTCATCAGCGCCGACGAGGTATGCACGCGGGCGCGGGTGCGCAGCTCCCACATGCCGGCGTCGGGCGTGCCGAACACGCGCACGGCCTGCTCGCCGACCTTTTCCAGCACGCGGTATTCGGCCGGGCCGCCGCGATGCAGCAGGCGGTGGTCATGGAATGCCTGCGCGGCACCGAGCACCACATTGCCGTAGACGTCGTGCTGGAAGTGCTCCTGCGCCTGGTTGCCGACGCGAACCGGCCCCATGCCGCGGTAGCCGGGCACATGTTCGAGCATGCTCTCGGGCAGTTCGCGTTCCAGGCCAATGCCGTACAGCGGCTGGATATGGCCGTCGCTGGCCTGCATCACCACGTTCGACAGCCAGCGCAGGTAGTCTTCCATCGTGCCGACTTCGGACAGGCTGTTGAGTGCGCGGATCACGAAGAACGCATCGCGAAGCCAGCAGTAGCGATAGTCCCAGTTGCGCCCGCTGTCTGGCGCTTCCGGAATGCTGGTGGTCATGGCCGCGACGATCGCGCCGGTCTCCTCGTACAGCGACATCTTCAGCGTGATGGCGGCGCGGATCACGGCATCCTGCCATTCGCGCGGCACCGCCAGGCGGCGCGTCCACAGGCGCCAGTACGTGATGGTTTCCTGCTCGAAATCGCGCGCGGTATCGTCGACGCCCTGTTGCAGCGTCTCGTCGGGACCGAGGATGAAGTTGATGCCCTGTGTCAGCAGGAACGGCGTGTTCGCCAGCACATAGGTCAGCGGCGCGTCGGTGGTCATGCGCAGCGTCATGTTGTCGCCGACGAAGCGGACGTGGCTGCTGCCGCGCGTGATCTGCGGCGCCGAGCGGCCCCAGTTGAAGCGTGGCGCGATGGTGACGCGCACACGGGGCGCGCCCCGTACCGGCCGCACGCGCCGCACCAGCGTCAGCGGGCGGAAATAGCGTCCAAGCCGATAGAAGCGCGGCGCGAAGTCGGTGATCTCCAGGCAGTTGCCGTGCCGGTCGGTCAGGCGCGTGCGCAGCACCGCGGTGTTCGGCTCATACCATTGGCGCGACTCCTGGAAGTCCTCGATCGCGATGGAGAAATGGCCGCCGTTCTCGCTGGGATCGAGCAGCGCGTTGAAGACCGGGTCGCCATCGAATCTCGGCAGGCAGCACCAGACGATGCGTCCGCGCGGGTCGACCAGTGCCGAGAACGCGCAATTGCCGATCATGCCGAGCGACAGCGAAGGCGGGCAATGGCCGCCCGGCGCCGCCGCGCAATCCGCGCGGGCGTAGTCGGCTTCCGTGGCGCGATCGTGCGAAACCCCGGTGTCTGGCTGGCTCAAGCTTTCCTCCCTAGGATGACGTGGTAGATGATGGCGTGTCCGGCGCGGCGGTATCGGCCGGGCGGGTCGAACCGCCGGCCAGCGCGCTGGCGCTGCGATAGAGCCATTCGCGCAAGGCCGCCGGACTGGGCACGCTGACGGTGGCGGCGCTCGGCCGCTGGCCCACCAGCACGCCGATGCCGCCCAGATGCTTGACCATCGCGAAGCCATCCTCGTCGGTGACATCGTCGCCGGCGAATACGGGCTGGCGTCGCGCGAACGGCGGCTGGCGCATCATCAGTTCGATGGCGCTGCCCTTCGTGACGCCGGCGGGCTTGATCTCGACCACCATCTTCCCGTGCAGCATTTCCACGCCGCTGACGTCGCGCAGCGCGTCCGCGACGTGCTCGCGCACCATGGTTTCGAGATCGGGCGCGGCGCGGTAGTGCACAGCGAGGGCCATCGGCTTGCGCTCCAGGCGCAGGCCGGCATGGGACTGCGTCAGCTCTTCCAGGCGCGCCAGCACGCGGCCAAGTTCGGGCGCGGGCACCTCCAGCCGGCGGCCCTCGGCGTCACGCAGTTCGGCGCCGTGCACGCCGGCGGTGGGAAGCAGCAGCGGATGCAGGAAGGCATCCAGTTCGGCGATGGTCCGGCCCGACACAATGGCAAGTGCCCCATCGAGCCGTTGATGCAAGGTGCGAAGCGTCCCCACCAGTTCCGGTTCGACTTGCACGAGCTCGGGGCGCGGCGCCAGATCGGCCAGCGTGCCATCGAAGTCCAGGAACAGCGCGGTATCGGGATCGATCAGCGGTAGGGAAGACATCGTCGCAAACCGTAACACGACAGGTCGACCACCGTCCACCGGGCAGCGTCCTACAGGGGAGCGTGCACCGGGGCGGTGCGTGGACTTCGTGGGGGCCGGGGGAGAGGGCAGTACCAGCGCCCCAGCGTCAAACCACCCCCCGATCCTTTATCATTAGGGGTTTCCCGGACACAGCAGCAGCGCCCCCGGCGCCACTACGCGCGCCGGGCCCGGTCCTTTCGTCCCACCTTTCGGCGCCCCGGCGCCGGCCGTCACCATGACCCGCAAGACCAGCCAACCCGACTATCTGAAGAAGATCCTGACCGCGAAGGTGTACGACGTCGCGCAGGAAACCGAGCTCACCCATGCACGAGAGCTGTCGGGCCGAATTCATAACACGGTCTGGTTCAAGCGCGAGGACACCCAGCCGGTGTTCTCGTTCAAGGTACGCGGCGCCTACAACAAGATGGCGTCGCTGTCGCGCGAGGAGCTGCGCCGCGGCGTGATCGCCGCATCGGCCGGCAACCACGCGCAGGGCGTGGCGCTGTCCGCCGCACGCCTCGAATGCAAGGCCATCATCGCGATGCCCGTGACGACGCCGCAGGTGAAGATCGACGCGGTGCGCGAGCGCGGCGGTAAATGGGTGCAGATCGTGCTGCATGGCGAATCGTATAGCGATGCGTACCAGCACGCCGCCGAACTGGAGCGCAAGCACGGCCTGACCTTCATCCATCCGTTCGACGATCCGGACGTCATCGCCGGCCAGGGCACCATCGCGATGGAGATCCTGCGCCAGCATCCCGGGCCGATCCATGCGATCTTCGCGGCCATCGGCGGCGGCGGCCTGATTTCCGGCATCGCCGCCTACGTCAAGGCGGTACGTCCCGAGATCAAGGTGATCGGCGTGCAGACCGTCGATTCCGACGCGATGAAGCGCTCCATCGACAGCGGCAAGCGCGTCGAACTGAAGGACGTCGGGCTGTTCTCGGACGGCACGGCGGTCAAGCTGGTCGGCAAGGAGACCTTCCGCCTCACACGCGAGCTGGTCGACGATATCGTGCTGGTGGACACCGACGCCATCTGCGCCGGCGTCAAGGACGTATTCCAGGACACGCGCAGCATCCTCGAACCGGCCGGCGCGCTAGCCGTGGCCGGGCTGAAGGCCTACGCCGAGCGTGAAAAGCTGAAGGGAGAGACCCTGATCGCGATCGCCTGCGGCGCCAACATGAACTTCGACCGCCTGCGCTTCGTCGCCGAGCGCGCGGAGGTGGGCGAGGCCCGCGAGGCGGTGTTCGCGGTGACGATCCCCGAGGAGCGCGGCAGCTTCCGCCGCTTCTGCGAGCAGCTCGGCACCCGCAACGTCACCGAGTTCAACTACCGCATCGCCGATAACCGGCTGGCGCATATCTTCGTCGGCGTGCAGATCGGCAGCCGCGCGGAGAGCGAGAAGATCGCCGCCGCCTTCCGCCGCCACGGCTTCGCCACACTCGACCTGTCGAACGACGAGCTGGCCAAGCAGCATATCCGCTACATGGTGGGCGGCCATTCGCCGCTGGCCGAGGACGAGCTGCTGTACCGCTTCGAGTTTCCCGAGCGCCCGGGCGCGCTGATGAAATTCCTGTCCAGCATGAGTCCGAACTGGAATATCAGCCTGTTCCACTACCGCAACCAGGGCGCCGATACGTCGAACATCCTGGTGGGCATCCAGGTGCCGAAGAACGAAAAGCGCGCCTTCCGCGCCTTTCTGGCCACGCTGGGTTACGTACACTGGGAAGAAACCGACAATCCCGTCTACAAGCTGTTTCTGGCCTGACGCGCGCGGCGGGCCGCTGGAGTATCCCTATGACCCTGCCCGAACACTCCCCCCTGGGCAAAGCCTCCGCCTACAAGACGGAGTACGACGCAAGCCTGCTGTTCCCCATCCCGCGCGCGGGCAAGCGCGCGGAGATCGGCGTGCCCGAAGGCCGGTCGTTGCCGTTCTTCGGCGTCGATATCTGGAATGCCTACGAGGTCTCCTGGCTCAACACCAGGGGCAAGCCGCAGATCGCGCTGGCCAGCTTCATCATCCCGGCCGACACGCCGAACATCGTCGAATCGAAGTCGTTCAAGCTCTACCTGAACAGCTTCAACCAGACCCGGCTGGCTTCGCCGGAGGCATTGCAGCAACTGCTGCACCACGACCTGTCCGAAGCCACCGGGGGCACGGTGCAGGTACGCCTGACGCAGGAAGCGGACTTCGGGCGCCAGCAGATGGGCGAGCTGGACGGACTGCTGCTGGACCGGCTTGATATCGAGACCGACATCTACGAACCGGCGCCGCACCTGCTGCGCGCCGAGCAGGACGAAACGCCGGTCGAAGAGACGCTGGTGTCGCACCTGCTGAAGTCGAACTGCCTGGTCACCGGGCAGCCGGACTGGGGCAGCGTGCAGATCCGCTACGTGGGCGCGCCGATCGACCAGGAAGGCCTGCTCAAATACCTGATCTCGTTCCGCAACCACAACGAATTCCACGAGCAATGCGTCGAGCGCATCTACATGGACGTGATGCGGCAGTGCAAGCCCGTCAAGCTAGCGGTCTATGCGCGCTACACGCGACGCGGCGGGCTGGACATCAATCCGTTCCGCACCAACTTCAATACGCCCTGGCCGGATAACCGCCGCAACGCCAGGCAGTAGCACTGACTCTCCCCTCTCCCGCACCGCACCGCGGGAGAGGGGCCGGGGGTGCATGTCGCGTCGCCCTTCGCGGGCCGGCTGGAGCGGCTCGCCGCGCGCCCGCGCCGAAGCGCAGCAGCGCGCCACGACGACGCTATCGATCGTGGCCGGGCAGTACCAGCTTGGCGGGGTCAGCCAGTTGGCGTGGCTGGACGCCCAACGGCAGCAACGCGAGGCATCGTTGGCGCTGACACGTGCCAGCGCCGACCGGCTGGCCGATACGGCGGCGTTGATGCAGGCATTGGCCGGAGGCTGGTGGGAAGGAGGCCTGGCACTGGCGCCGTCCGGGGTGGCAACGCAAGGCGTGCAGCCGACGGCGGACTGACCGGAGGCCGCGTCGGGCGAGACCCTGCGTCAACCCGCCCGATCGACCAGGCATTTCAGCGCTCGGGCCCCGCGCCGCCACGTTCGAGCAGTGCGGCGATATCGGCATGGCCGACCGCGCGCGCGATATCCGCGGCGGTCTGACCGCGTCCGTTGCGCGCCCGGACATTGGCGCCCGCTTGGCACAACTGCAGCACGGTACCCGCATCGCCCAACTGGGCGGCCAGCATCAGCGGCGTCATGCCGTATTCATCGCCGGCATTGACATTGGCGTCGCCCTCGATCAGTAATGCGATCGTCCGCCGGCGCGATGCCGGCGACGCGGCCAACTCGTCCGAGCCCACGGCCAGCATCAGGGGCGTGCGCATCGCCGAATTGCGCTGGTGCAGGCAGCTGTCGGCACCGTGCGCCAACAGCGCCTGCACGATCTGCGGATGCTGCGCGGCGGCGGCATAGGCGAGCGGCGTCCAGCCGTGGACCTGATGCGTGCCCACGTCGGCGCCGGCATCGAGCAGCGCCAATACCACATCGACATGACCATACACCGCCGCGCGCATCAGCGGCGTGCGCCCGTCTCGGTCAGGTTCGTCGACGTCCGCACCGTGCGAAATCAGCAAGCGCGCGGCGTCGAGCTGGCCAAAGGTGGCGGCGCGCGCCAGCGGCGTCTCGCCGCCGGGAAACGCGGGCATATCCACCAACGACAGGCCCAGGGCCTTGCCGGCGCTCAACAGCGCCTGCATTGCATCGACATGGCCTCGCCCGGCGGCAATCGCCAGCGCGCCATGGCCCATCGGTGATAGCGGCAGCGTCAGCGCATCGGCGCTCGCGAGCCAGGGCGCCATCGCCTCCACATCGCCGCGGCCCACCGCTTCCGCGAAGGCCGCCGTGCCGCTGTGGTGCAGCCAGTCCAGGTAGTCCACCACCATGTCGGCGACCATGGGGCCGAATTCGGCGCCGTTGACATCGCCCGCGACCGCGGCCGGCGTCTTCAGGTCCGCGTTGCGAGCGGTCAGCGCCAGCAGCAGGCCATCGAGACCTTCGCCGCGCCGGCCGTGCCGGTCCAGGTGGCGGAGGATCGTGCGGACCAGCTCCGGCGACGCCGGTCGGCGCGCGAAGGCCAGATGCAGTGCGGTGTCGCCGTCGCCATTGGGCTGCGTGGGGTCCGCGCCATGATGCAGCAGCCATTCCACCGTGCGCGGGTCGCCGCCGCACAGCAGCGCGTGATGCAGCGAGGCGTTGCCGTCCGCATCGGCCCGGTGCAGCAGCGCCGGAGCCTCCAGGGCCAGCCTGCCGATCTCCGCCAGGTCGCCACGGCTGACCGCGGCATGCAGCGCCGCGACGGCCGCATCGCCCACGGCGGCGCCACCGGCCGCGCTGGCGTTATGAGAATCGAGCGATCTCGAGGTGGGTTGCACCATGGGGTTCTCCTGGGGAGGTTGGAAGGCGATACGGGCAGAAGCGCGAGGTAGCCGCCATGCCCGCCGCCGCGCCGGCGTTGTGCGACCCGCATGGCCAGGCGGCGAGCTAAGCGATATGCCGCACCACCGGCTCCAGGTGACGCGACGCCGCCATGCTAGGGGCGGCAAGGTCAGTGTTCTTTTGAAAAGCGCACGGAATCTGCGTAAAGCAGGTTGCCTCGGGTCAACAGTGCAGTGGATCGACGGGCAGGCGGGAGCGATCCGCGCGGCCTGCAGAGGGACCGTCAACGGCGGGATGGGACTTTTGCTAAAGTTTACGCCCGGCTTTCCACCGCCAACCGATGGCGGTGCGTCTACAAAAGGATCCCTTCCCATGTCTTCCGGCGTCATCCGCATCCGCGGCGCGCGTCAGCACAATCTCAAGCAAGTCGATCTGGATCTGCGTACCGGCGAGATGACGGTAGTCACCGGCCCGTCCGGCTCCGGAAAGTCGAGCCTGGTCTTCGATACGCTGTACGCCGAGGGCCAGCGCCGCTACGTCGAGACCTTCAGTGCCTACGCCCGCCAGTTCCTCGACCGCATGGACCGTCCTCAGGTCGAGCGGGTCGAAGGCGTGCCGCCGGCCATCGCCATCGACCAGACCAACCCGGTGCGCAGCTCGCGCTCGACGGTCGGCACGATGACCGAGCTGAACGATCACCTGAAGCTGCTGTTCGCCCGCGCGGCGCAGCTGTTCGACCGCGAGACCGCGCTGCCGGTCCGGCACGACACGCCCGAGACCATCTACGACGAACTGCTGGCGCGCACCGCAGACGGCGATCCCCGGCTGGCGCTGACGTTCCCGGTCGAGTTGCCGGAATCGGCCAGCGAGGCCGAGATCGAACAGTGGCTGTCGGTCAGCGGCTATACCCGCGTGCAGGCGCAGCGCGTGGTCGCATCGCCCACCGGGCCACGCAAGATGCTCGATGTGGTGGCCGACCGCTTCCGGCTGCGCCGCGTGGAGAAGTCGCGCGCGATCGAGGCCATCGAATCGTCGCTGCGGCGCGGCGCCGGACGGGTCGACGTGTACGTGTTGCCGGAGGACGACGACGACGGCGATGATGGCCGCGCGGAGCCGACCATCTGGCGCTTCTCCACCGGCCTGCACTGCCCCGAGAGCGATCTGCGCTATGCCGACCCTCAGCCCGCGCTGTTTTCCTTCAATTCGGCCTACGGCGCCTGCGACGCCTGCCGTGGCTTTGGCCGCGTGATCGGCGTCGATCTGGGTCTCGTGATTCCGGATGCGAAGAAGACGCTGCGCGAAGGCGCGATCAAGCCGATGCAGACGCCGGCGTGGAAGGAATGCCAGGACGACCTGATGCGCCATGCCTCGCGCGCCGGCATTCCGCGCGACACGCCGTGGGCGGAGATGACCGAGGCGCAGCGCGACTGGGTGATCGACGGCGATCCGGCATGGAACGGCAAGTGGAACAGCCAGTGGTACGGCGTGCGCCGCTTCTTCGACTATCTGGAGTCGAAGGCGTACAAGATGCATATCCGCGTGCTGCTGTCGAAGTACCGCAGCTATACGCCGTGCGAAACCTGCGGCGGCGCGCGGCTGAAGACTGAGGCGATGCTGTGGCGGCTCGGCTCGCGCGAGAACGCCGACGCGGTATTGGCGCCGGCGCGGCGATTCATGCCGCGCGGCGTCTCGTGGAGCCGCGCGCAGCTCGAGGCGCTGCCGGGGCTGTCGCTGCACGACGTGATGCTGCTGCCGATCGAACGGATCCGCCAGTTCTTCGACACGCTGACGCTGCCCAGCGCGCTGCTCGACGATGCGCTGAAGCTGCTGCTGGCCGAGGTGCGCACGCGGCTCAAATACCTGTGCGATGTCGGCATCGGCTACCTGACGCTGGACCGCCAGAGCCGCACGCTGTCCGGCGGCGAGGTGCAGCGGATCAACCTGACCACGGCGCTCGGCACCTCGCTGGTCAATACGCTGTTCGTGCTCGACGAACCCAGCATCGGCCTGCATCCGCGCGACCTGGACCGCATCGTAGAGGCGATGCGGCGCCTGCGCGATGCGGGCAACACGCTGGTGGTGGTCGAACACGATCCGTCGGTGATGCTCGCCGCGGACCGTCTGATCGACATGGGACCCGGACCGGGCGAACGCGGCGGACAGATCGTCTACGACGGCACGCCGGCCGAGATCCGCGGCGCCGATACGCTGACCGGCGAATACCTGGGAGGGCGGCGCCGCGTCGCCGACGCATCGCACTGGAGCCGGCGCGCCGTGGACGCGCGGACGCCGCGCCTGACGCTGGAGGGCGCCAGCGAACACAACCTGCGCGACGTCACCATCGATATTCCGCTGCAGCGGCTGGTTTGCGTGACGGGCGTATCGGGTTCGGGCAAATCCACGCTGATCCAGGACGTGCTGCATCCCGCGCTGGCACGGCATTTCGGCAAGCCGACCGAAACGCCCGGCGCATTTCGCGCGCTGCATGGCGCCGGGCGTATCGGCGATGCGGTGTTTGTCGACCAGTCGCCGATCGGCAAGACCGCGCGCTCGAATCCGGCCAGCTACGTCGGCGCCTTCGACGAGATCCGCAAGCTGTTCGCCAAGGCGCCGCTGGCCCGACAACGCGGCTATACCGCGGGCACCTTCAGCTTCAACTCCGGCGATGGGCGCTGCCCCACCTGCGGCGGCTCGGGCTTCGAGCATGTCGAGATGCAATTCCTGTCGGACGTCTATCTGCGCTGCCCGGATTGCGACGGCACCCGCTACCGCCCCGAAATCCTGGAGGTGAAGATCGAACGCGCCGCGCCGATGCACGAGGGCGGCGCGCCGGTGACACGCGCGCTCTCCGTGGCGGACGTGCTTGAACTCACGGTCAGCGAGGCGGTGGCGCTGTTCGCCGGCGATGCCGAGGTGCTGCGCGTGCTGCAGCCCATCGTCGATGTCGGACTGGAATACGTGAAGCTTGGCCAGCCGGTGCCCACGCTGTCCGGCGGCGAGGCGCAACGGCTCAAGCTGGCCGGCTTCCTCGCCGAAACGGCGCAGGCCGGCCGCAAGCGCGTGGCCCCGGATGCCAACGAGGGCAAGCTGTTCATGTTCGACGAGCCGACCACCGGCCTGCACTTCGACGATATCGCCAAGCTGATGCGCGCGTTCGGCAAGCTGCTCGATGGCGGCCATTCGCTGATCGTGATCGAGCACAACCTCGATGTGATCCGCGCCGCCGACTGGCTGATCGATCTCGGCCCCGAGGGCGGCGATGCCGGAGGCGAACTGGTGTTCGCGGGCACGCCGGATGACATCCAGCGCTGCGGCGCCTCGCACACCGGCGCCGCGCTGCGCCGCTATGAGGAAGACATGGGGCGCGCCGACGCGTTGATGGTGCGCGATGCGCTGCGCGTGCAAGCCGCGCACGGCTCGCCGGCCGCGCGCCGCGCCCGCCGCGCGGTCGAGGGGGAGAACGTGGTGCGCATCGTCAACGCGCACGAACACAACCTGAAGTCTCTGCACGTCGACATCCCGCACAACCGCTTCAACGTGATCACCGGCGTGTCCGGCTCGGGCAAGTCCACGCTGGCGTTCGACATCCTGTTCCACGAGGGTCAGCGCCGCTATCTGGAATCGCTGAACGCCTACGCGCGTTCCATCGTGCAGCCGGCCGGGCGTCCGGAAGTGGACGCGGTGTACGGCATTCCGCCGACGGTGGCGATCGAGCAGCGGCTGTCGCGCGGCGGCCGCAAGAGCACCGTGGCGACCACCTCGGAGGTGTGGCACTTCCTGCGGCTGCTCTACGTCAAGCTTGGCATCCAGCATTGCATCAACGATGGCACGCCGGTGGCGGCGCAAAGCGCCGAGTCGATCGTCGCGCAGCTGCTGCGCGAACATCGCGGCCAGCACGTCGGACTGCTGGCCCCGCTGGTGGTGAACCGCAAGGGGGTCTATACCGATCTGGCCAAATGGGCCAAGGCACGCGGGCAGACGCATCTGCGCGTCGATGGCGCCTTCCTGCCGGTCGATCCATGGCCGCGGCTGGACCGCTTCCGCGAACACACCATCGAACTGCCCGTCGGCGACATCGTGGTGTCGCCGGACAACGAGGCCGAATTGCGCGCGCTGCTGGATCAGGCGCTGGAGCACGGCAAGGGCGTGATGCATCTGCTGGCGCCGCTCGACGGCCTGCGCGACGCGCTGGATGGCGGCGGCGACGGTAACGGCGTCGGCATGGTCAAGGTGTTCTCGACGCGTCGCGCCTGCCCCACCTGCGGCACCAGCTATCCCGAACTCGATCCGCGCATGTTCTCGTACAACAGCAAGCATGGCTGGTGCGATACCTGCGTGGGCACCGGTCTTGCGCTGACGCGCGAGCAACGCGCCGCCTACGACGACAGCGTGATCGGCGGCGACGATCGTGGCCGCGAGCAGACGCTGCCCTCCGAAGAGATCGAGCCGGACGGCCTGGTCGATGCGCCCTGCCCCGCCTGCCACGGTACGCGGCTCAATCCGTCCGCGCGCGCCGTCGAGTTCGCCGGCAAGTCGATTGTCGATATCGGCCGCTGGACGGTGTCGCAAACCCGCGAATGGGTCCAAGGGCTGCATCTGCACGGCCGCGAGGCCGACATCGCGCGCGATGTGGTCAGCGAAATCCGCAGCCGGCTGGAATTCCTCGAGGAAGTCGGTCTCGGATACCTGAGCCTCGATCGCGCGGCGCCCAGCCTGTCCGGTGGCGAGGCGCAGCGCATCCGGCTGGCGGCGCAGCTCGGCAGCAACTTGCAGGGTGTTTGCTACGTACTCGACGAGCCGACCATCGGCCTGCATCCGCGCGATAACCAGATCCTGCTCGATGCGCTGCGCAAGCTCGGCGACAAGGGCAATACGCTGGTGGTGGTGGAGCACGACGAGGACACCATCCGCCGCGCCGACCATATCATCGACATCGGTCCCGGCGCGGGCAAGCGCGGCGGCACCGTGGTGGCGCAGGGCGGCGTGCGCGAACTGGCGATGCAGCCGGCATCGCTGACAGGCCAGTTCCTGGCCCGCCCGATCGTGCATCCGCTGCAGACGCGCCGGCCGGTAGACCACGCCAGTGCGGTGCCGCCGAACTGGCTGACGGTTCACAAGGCCACGCTGCACAACTTGCGCGACGTCACGGCGACCATGCCGCTGTCGCGGCTGGTGGCCATCACCGGCGTCAGCGGGTCCGGCAAGTCGACGCTCGCGCGCGACGTGCTGATGACCAACCTGCTCGATGCGGTGGGCCGCTCGGTGCTGTCGTCACCCGCCACGCGGCGTGCACGCAAGGCGGCCGATGCTGCCCCGACCGGCAGCCGCACGAAGGCGGGGCCGGACGTCAGGCATGTATGGCGCGGCTGCGAGACGGTGACCGGATGGGAAGCCATCGACCGCGTGCTGGAAGTGGACCAGACCCCGATCGGCAAGACCCCGCGCTCGTGCCCGGCGACCTATATCGGCGTATGGGATGCGATCCGGCGCCTGTTCGCGGATACGCTGGAAGCGCGGGCACGCGGCTATACCGCATCGCGCTTCTCCTTCAATACCGGCGACGGACGCTGCCCCGCCTGCGAAGGCCAGGGAGTGCGCACCATCGGCATGAGCTTCCTGCCCGACGTCAAGGTGCCGTGCGATGTCTGCCACGGCCAGCGCTTCAACCCGGAGACGCTCGCCGTCACCTGGCGCGGCCGCAATATCGGCGAAGTGCTGACGATGGAAATCGACGAGGCCGTCGAGTTCTTCGGCGCGATCACCAACATCGCGCATCCGCTGCAATTGATGCGGGACGTCGGGCTGGGCTATCTGACACTCGGCCAGCCGTCGCCGACCCTGTCGGGCGGCGAGGCCCAGCGGATCAAGCTGGTGACCGAACTGGCCAAGGTGCGCGACGACATCACCCGTCGCGGTCAGAAGCCGCCGCACACGCTGTACGTGCTGGACGAACCGACGGTCGGCCTGCATATGGCCGACGTGGCCCGCCTGATCAAGGTATTGCACCGGCTCGTCGACGGCGGCCATAGCGTGGTGGTGATCGAGCACGACCTCGATGTCATCGCCGAGGCCGACTGGGTCATCGACCTGGGCCCGGAAGGCGGCGATGGCGGCGGCACGATCGTCGCGGCCGCCGACCCGGAGACGCTGACGCGGGTGGCGCAGAGCCATACCGGGGCGGCGCTGGTGCCGGTGCTGGCGAGGGAGGGGGAGAATCGGCGGGTGGGGTGATCGGTTGTTGGGGCTAGGCTGTGACTGACCTCGCCCCCGCCCCTCTCCCGCTTTGCGGGAGAGGGGAGCAAACCCGCGCCGTCCGAAACTCTGTCGGCGTTCGCCCCTCTCCCGCTTGCGGGAGAGGGGCGGGGGKGAGGGCAGTCMCRRCMTRACCGCCGCCGCCCCTTAAAACGCCACCTTCGCCGTCACCGCCACACTACGCGGATCGGCCGGCTGGATGTAGTCGGCGTACTGGAAGTTCCAGTAACGCTTGTTGGTCAGGTTGTTGATGCCGGCCCGCAGCGTCACGTCCTTGCCCGCGACGCGCGTTGCATACGTCGCGCCGAAATTCAGCACGGTATAGCCGGGCAGCTCGATATCGTTGGCCGCGCGCAATTGCGTGGCGCCGGTGTATTTCGCATCGAAGCCCAGGCGAAGGCCCGGCAGCATCGGCACGCGGTAGGCGACGCGGCCCGCCAGCACGAAGCGCGGCGCCCCTGGAACGCGATTGCCGACAAAGTTGGCCGCGCGATCGATCTCGCTGTCCAGCCACATGAGGCTGCCGCCCAGTTCCCACTGGGAACCAAGGCGGGCTGCTGCGGCCAGTTCCAGGCCCTGGAAGATCGACCGTCCATCGCGCACCAGGAAGTTCTCGCTATTGGCGTACTCCGCGGCGCGTTCGATGCGGAACAGCGCGCCGGTGGCGCTCCAGCGTCCCTGCTCGGTCTTGACGCCGGCCTCGTACTGCTTGCTGCGCAGCGGATTGAACAGCTCGCCACGGTTGGCGTAGATGTCGGACACCACGCTGCCCGGCTCCAGCGCCTCGACATAGCTGGCATACAGCGTGGTCGTGGGCACCGGCTTGAACATCAGCGCCACGGTCGGCGTGATCACGCCGTTCTTGCCATAGTTCGACGACACCTGCCCCGTGGTGGTGTAGCCGTTCTGCTCGTAGTTGGTATAGCGCAGGCCCGCCAGCACCGACCAGCGCTGCGACAGCTGCACGGTATCGCTGGCGAAGATCGATTTCTGCGTGATATCGCTGTTGCGGTACTTGGTGAAGGGCTGGAAGCTGAAGTAGCGCCGCACGTCCGGGACGAGCAGGTTGCCCGTGCCGAGGTCCTCCCACACCGTGCTGGCGCTGTAGCGATTGACCTGCTGCTGCCACGCCGTGCCGACCACCAGCTGGTGCGCCAGCGGACCGGTACGGAAGCTGCCTTCCAGCATCATCTGCCACTGGTTGAACTGGTGCGCTTCCGAGCCATCGTAGCGGAAGTCGCTGAAGTTGCCGGCGGCGTCCGCGAGATAGAACGTACTTTCGTTCCGGCTGCGCGAGGCCTTGCTGAAGCTGTAGTTCGTCGACAGCGTCCAGTCCGGGTTGATCGCGTAGCGCAGTCCCGCCGTGTACAGCTGCAGGTTGCTGTAGAAGTGCTGGTCATTGCCGCTGTACAGGCCGCCGCGCCCGCTGATCACGCCAGGCAGCGTGGTGCCGGCCAGCACGCCGGTGTAGATCGACGGCGTCTGGCCGAAGGTGCGGCGCTTCTGGTACAGCGTGTCGAAGGTCAGCGTCAGGTCCCGCGTCACGCGCGCATCGAGGGCCAGCGAGACGGAATCGCGATTGATGCCCACCGCGTTGTACGGCTTGCCTTCCTCATGCGTGACGTTGAGCCGGTAGCCAAACATATTGTCCGGCCCCACGCGTCCGCCGAGATCGACGTGCTCGGTCCAGATATGGGCGCTGCGATAGCCCAGCTCGATGCTGCGTACCGGCTCGTCCGTCGGCTTGCGCGTCACGTAGTTGACTGTGCCACCCGGATTGCCGAAGCCATACATGAAGCCCGACGCGCCCTTGAGCAGCTCGACCTGCTCCAGTTGCTCATAGGGCAGCGTGATGCCGTAGCCCACATAGGGCAGCCCGTTGATCTTGAACGCGTTCTGCCAGTCCAGCTGCATGCCGCGCACGGTCAGGTATGCGGCCCATGCGTTATAGGCGTTGCTGTTGTCGGACGCCGACGCGTCGAGCGCCAATACGTCGCCCAGCTTGCTGACCTGCCGGTCCGCCAGATCCTCGCCGCTGACGATCGCCGTGGAGAACGGCGTGTCGAGCTGCGACCGCGCGCCCAGCGCGCCGCTGCTGACCTTCTTCTCCAGCTGCGGCCCGACATCCTCGACCGCCGCTGCGGACACCGTGACCGGGGGCAGCGCGGCTTCCGCCGGCCCGGCTTCGGCCTGCTGGGCAAGCGCGGCGGCGGACACCGTCGCGCCAAGCGCCACCAGAGCGTGCGCCCCCATCGAAACCATACGCTTTCTGGGCCGGGCCACGCGCGCGTGTGCCGGCCTGCTGGAATTGACAGACATCTTTTTATTCTCCCCGTATAAATACGAATGACAATGATTCGTATTAAGATAAACTCGGGGATGATGCCGATTGGGAGCGGGGGCGTCAAGGGGCTCACGCGCCTCACTGCCCTCTCCCCCGCCCCTCTCCCGCTGGGCGGGAGAGGGGGGAACACCACCGGGGTTCGGGCGCTGACGGTTTGCTCCCCTCTCCCGCAAGGCGGGAGAGGGCAGTMAAGCCTCCAAGGAATAAAATCCCCGCCACCGTGTTCACCTAGAGTCAGAGCCCACGCCTGCCCGCACCGGCCCGCCGACAAAGAACAGGAACCCCATGGATGTCCGCGACGAACTGATGGAGCACCTGCCACGGCTGCGCCGTTACGCACGCGCACTGGTGCACAACCGCGAGCTCGCCGACGACCTGGTCCAGGACACGCTGGAACGCGCGCTGCGCCACGCGGGCCAATACCATTCGGGCAGCGACCTGCGGGCCTGGCTTTTCACCATCATGCACAACGCCTTCGCCAACCAGATGCGCCGCGCGGCGCTGCGCGGCGCCCATGTGCCGATTGACGACGATACGGTGCCCGACGCCGACCTCCGCATCTCACCCGGCCACTCCGGCGCGCTGGAGATGCGCGACCTCGATTACGCGTTGCAGCGGCTGCCGGCGGAGCAGCGGGAAGTCGTGCTGATGGTCGGACTGGAATCGATGAGCTATGCCGAAGTCGCCCTCGCGCTCGGGGTGCCGATCGGCACGGTCATGTCCCGGCTGTCACGCGGCCGGGAGCGGCTGCGCCTGTTGATGGCGGGAGCGAAGCCCGAAGCGAAACTGAAGGTGGTGCGATGAGCAACGAGGACTTCCCCATCGGCGACGAGGACCTGCAGGCCTATGTCGATGGCGCGCTGCCCGAGGAAAAGCGGCTGGAGTTCGAACGCCGGCTCGAACGGGACCCGGTCCTCGCGGAACGCGTCGCCCAGTATTTCGCGCTCAACAGCATGCTGCACGCGCGCTATGACAGCGTACTGACCGAGCCCGTGCCCTCCCGGCTGCGCCCCGGCACTAGCGGGCGCCGGACCGCTGCCGTGGATTGGCGCCGCTGGGGCGGCATGGCGGCGGCCCTGGTGCTTGGCATCGGCATTGGCGCCGGACTGGGCGCCGGACTGGACGGCTGGCGCGCGGGCCCCGTTGCGGACGCCGAACTGGCCGAGCGTACCGGCGGCGTCATCGACGTCAGCGAATCGTTTGCCCGCCAGTCGGCGATCGCGCATGTCATCTACGCCCCTGAAGTGCGGCGTCCGGTCGAGGTCGGCGTCGACCGCGAGCAGGAGCTTGTCAAATGGGTATCGAACCGCCTGGGCGCCGACGTGCGCCCCCCGGTGCTGACGGGCACCGGCTTCACGCTGATGGGCGGCCGGCTGCTGCCTGGCAGCAATGGACCGGTGGCCCAGTTCATGTATCACGACGCCAACGGCGAACGCATTACGCTGTGCATCTCGCACCGTGCGCTCGCCGGCGACATGACGGCCTTCAAGCTCTATCGCGACGGCCCGGTCAACGTGTTCTACTGGATCGATGGCAACTTCGGTTATGCGGTGTCGGGGGGTATCGACCGAACCCGGCTGCTCGCGCTGGCCCACGACGTCTATGCGCAGCTGACGCGGGAGAACCCGCGCCGCGGCGGGTCCTGAGGCGCCGTTTTACTCTGCCTGGCCGTCGGCCAGCGACCATCCCCGCCCTTCGTCGTGCTTGTCGTCGTAGTGCACCCATGCCGCCCCGCATGCCGAGCACACGAAGGTGCTGACGGTGACCGCCGGCGCGCCGGGCAACTTGCGCCGCTCGGTGCCGGTGATGCGCAGCGCCGCATGTCCCGGCGCACCACGCTTGCCGGTCTCGATGGCGCGGCACTGCTCGCATGGCGTCATGGCACTCTCCTTCTTCGGTTCGGACGGCCAAACTACCACGTATTGCCAATTGCGGCTCCGGGAGCACCGGAGAGCCCGCAGCACCCATTGTTTGCGTATTGTTTTGACAGGCGGGCCCGGGACCTGTATAACGGGCCGAGCAAGATCTTCAAGCAAGCGCGTCGATATTCGTGACGCGCCGCCACGGCGGCCACGTTTTCATGTTTCTTCTTGATCGTCATGCCCCTCGGAACCGTCGTTCCGGTGGGAACTCCAGGAGATATACATGGATACTGGTACCGTAAAGTGGTTCAACGATTCGAAGGGCTTCGGCTTCATCACCCCTGACGCTGGCGGCGACGACCTGTTCGCGCACTTTTCCGAGATTCAAGGCAGCGGCTTCAAGTCGCTGCAAGAAGGTCAGAAGGTGCAATTCGTCAAGGGCATGGGACAAAAAGGCCCGGCCGCGACGAAGATAACGCCGCTCTGATACCGTAAAAAAAGCCCCACGCCGTGGGGCTTTTTTATTGGCCGTGACCCACCGGCCGTAACGCAACGCCTTCGTCACGCCGGACTTTCGCGTCCCCGTCCGGCCCACCGGCCCCACCCGTCTGTAACACTGGAGCAAATCATGGATGCCTATCCGACCGCCTGCTACAAGGGTTACGACCTCTACCCGCTGGTCTACCGGCGCCCACGCGTCGAGGAATGGCCGCGCAAGAGGCCGGAACTGGCATTCGATGTCTCGGTGATGATCTGCCTGGAGGGCCACCAGCCCGGGGACGAACACTCCCGCCTGTTCCGGCTGACTTCGGGCTCGTGCGAGAACGTCGGCACCGCGCGCCGTGCGGCGGTGGACTACGGCCGCTCGGTCATCGACGGGCTCGCCGATGGCGAGTCGCTTTGCCAATGACGGCGCGTTAGCGGCAGTCCCCACTCCCTCCCCTCCTCTCCCGCCAGCGCATTCCATTCGCGCATGGGCATGACGAAGCTTCACCCCGGTTGCCTGCGTGCCGTGACATAGTCCCCGCACACATTCAATAAAGGGAGAAGACATCATGCATCACGGGTTTCTGCGAGGCACCCTAGCCTCCATCGCCCTTTCGCTGGCGSCCSCCACGGCTCACGCGGCCGACTGGCCGACCAAACCGGTACGGGTCATCGTGCCCTACGCGCCGGGTGGCATCGCCGATATCGCGGCACGCGCCACCGCGCAGAAGCTGCAATCGCTGACCGGCCAGTCCTTCATCGTCGACAACCGTCCGGGCGCCGACACCCGCATCGGCACTGAATTCGTGGCGCGGCAACCGGCCGATGGCTATACGCTGTTGCTCGCCGGGGGCGGCTTCGCGGTCAACAACTCGCTGTTCGGCAAGCTGCCGTATGACACCGCGAAGGATTTCGAACCGGTGGCGATGGTGGTCTCGAACCCGCTGCTGCTGGTGGTCGGTTCGGTGCAGCCGATCCAGAACGTCGCCGATATGAAGAAGGCAGCCACCGGCGGCGGCAAGGGCGTGACGCTGGCCTCCGGGGGCAAGGGCACGCTGTCGCATATGTCGATGGAGCTGTTCGCCTCCGCATCGAAGCTGCCCATTACACATGTGCCGTATCGCGGCGGCTCCGCGCACACCGCGGACGTGGTCAGCGGGCTCGTGACGGGCATTTTCGAGAACCCCAGCTCCGCCTTGCCGATGATCGAGGCGGGCAAGTACCGCGCGATCGCGGTCACGTCGGCCAAGCGCAATCCCGCATTTCCGCAAGTGCCGACCATGCAGGAAGCCGGCACGGCGGGCTTCGACGTGATCAACTGGTTCGGCATGTTCATGCCGGCGGGCGTGCCGGCCGACGTTGCCGACAGGGTCCGTGCCACCGTGGTCCAGGCCCTTGCCGACCCTGAACTGAAGCAGCGCTTCGCGAAGGAAGGCGTGACTGTCGGCGGACCGGTCGGCAAGGACTTCGGCCGCTTCGTCGCCGAGGAAACCCGTCGCTGGGGCGACATCATTCGCAGCCGGGGCATCCGTGCCGATTGAACTTGCTCCCATTGACCGCGCGCTGCTTGCCGCCATCGAGGAAACCGTCACGCTGCCGACGGAAAGCGGCGGCGCGGGCCTGACCGAGGCCGATGCGCGCCGCGCTGCCAGCGAGCTGCGCGCACGCAAGCTCGCCGCCGCCGGAGCGCCGTCGACGTCGGTATGGCTCGACAACTGGTACGTTACCGCGCCGGGTCGCGAGATTCCGCTGCGCATCTACCGGCGCGACCCCGACACGGCATCGCGGCCGCTGCTGTACTTCCATGGCGGCGGTTGGGCGGTCGGCAGCATCGTGACCCACGACGCGCTGTGCAGCCATCTGGCCTGCATGACCGACGTGCCGGTGATCAGCGTGCACTACCGCCGCTCGCCGGAGAATCCCTATCCGGCGCAGCAGCAGGACGGCGAAGCGGCGCTCGACTGGCTGCGCCGGCATGCCGCCGTGCTGGGGCTCGACTTCTCGGATGGCTGGCTGATCGGAGGCGACAGCGCCGGCGCGCATATCGCGCTGACGATGAGCTACGCGCTGCGCCACTCGGACAACGCCCCCGCGGCCCAGTTGCTGTTCTATCCGGCGCTCGATCCGGCGCTCGATACCGACAGCGCGCGGCAGTACGCGGAGGGACCGGCACTGACGCGCACCAGCATGCAGTGGTACTGGCGGGCGCTGCTCGGCGACACGCTGCCCGAGGGCGCGTTGCCGCTGCGCTGGCCGAGCCTGTCGGGGCTGCCCGACACGGTGCTGGTCACCGCCGAGCACGATCTGCTGCGCGACGAGGGCGAGCAGCTGCATCGCCGGCTGGTGGCCGATGGCGTGAAGGTGGCCTTCCGCCGCGCGCCCGGCATGCTGCATGGATTCGCGCGGCTGCTCAATGTCAGCGAAGCCGCGCGCGCTCAGGTCGACGACGCGGCGGCGGCGCTGCTGTCGATGCTGCGATAGCGCACCGGCGGCTTGGCGTCGGCCAGCCACGCCCGCGCCATCTCGCTGGCGCGGGCGACAAACCACCCTCGCACGGTATTGAGGCAGCTCGGCGGAAGACGGGTTTCGTCCAGTACCAGGAAGTAGCCGCAACTGCCGATCATCACCTCGTTGAAGGGCGCCACCAGCAGGCCATCGGCCAGATGCTGGCGCACCAGCAGCCGGGGAATGATGCCGATGCCCAGCCCGGCCCGCACCGCCTCGATCATCACGGCGTAATGGTCATAGGACTGCCGGGGCGACGGCGCCGGCAGCGATGGCGCCAGCGTCGCGTGCCACTCGGCCCAGGCGGTGGGATACAGCACGTGGCCCAGCAGCGGCCATCGCGCAAGATCAGCCGGTTCCCGGATCGGGTTCGCGTCCAGATGCTCTGGCGACGCGATCACCGCCATTTCCCTGCCGAACAGATAGTCGGCGCTGACGCCCTGCCACGACCCGCTGCCGAAGCGGATCTCGGCATCGACGTCCTGGTCCGCCACGCGGGCCGACAACAGGCGCGTGGACACCTGCATATCGATATCGGGATGATCGCGTCCGAAACGCGGCAACAGCGGGATCAGCCAGTACTGCAGCACCGCGGGGGGCGCCAGG
The DNA here is from genome assembly GCF_007829435.1 of Cupriavidus gilardii J11. GTDB lineage: Bacteria > Pseudomonadota > Gammaproteobacteria > Burkholderiales > Burkholderiaceae > Cupriavidus > Cupriavidus gilardii_D. Next base: position 86,375 of record NZ_VLJN01000023.1, on the reverse strand, counting down.
ATGCGGATGCGCGTCAGCTGCGCATCGGTCTGCCGCACGCGCGCGTCCGTGGCCGCCAGTTGATCCAGCGCGGGCTCCACCCCTTCCAGGAATTGCTGTCCCGCCGGGGTCAGCGCCACGCCGCCGATCCGGCTGAACAGCGGCACGCCAAGATGCCCCTCCAGCAGCCGGATGTGCTTGCTGACCGCGCTTTGCGTCAGGCACAGGCTATCCGCCGCGCGCGTAAAGCTGCCCAGGCGGGCAACCGACACGAAGGCTTCCAGCGTGGCGATCGAATAAGGCGGACGGTACGGTCTCATGGCGGCGCGGTCGGCTACGGATGGCGCAGATTACCGGTTCACGACTGACGCCCATATCCCTGAAATCCCGAGCTCTCCCTGCCACCTCTCTCCCGCAAACCGGGGAGAAAGACGGCACTGTATCGCCCCTCTCCCGCAAAGCGGGAGAGGGGCGRGGGTGAGGGGAGTCCGGCGACAGAAACCCCACCAACGCAACCCCATCCACGAGCGGGCCACAAATTCAATATATTTGAACAACTATGACAGCAATAGCCCCTGCCACCGCTGCGACAAGCCAATATAGTTCGGTACATGGACAGCGCAACAACACATCGGCGCGGCCCCATACCTTCAAACCAATTGAATCGACTTTTACCGGAGAACCTCATGTCCAACGCCAAGCTGCAAGTCCTGACCCCGCGCAACAGCCAACTGATCATCATCGACCATCAGCCGCAGATGGCCTTCGGCGTCCAGTCGATGGACCGCCAGACGATGAAGAACAATGTCGTCGCGCTGGCCAAGGCCGCGAAGATCTTCGACGTGCCGACCGTGATCACCACCGTGGAAAGCGATTCGTTCTCCGGCTACACCTACCCCGAACTGCTCGACGTCTTCCCCGGCAAGGAAACCCTCGAACGCACCTCGATGAACTCCTGGGATGACCAGAAGGTACGCGACGCGCTGGCCGCCAATGGCCGCAAGAAAATCGTGGTCGCCGGCCTGTGGACCGAGGTCTGCAACACCACGTTTGCGCTGAGCGCGATGCTGGAAGGTGACTACGAGATCTACATGGTCGCGGACGCGTCCGGCGGCACCACCAAGGAAGCCCACGACTACGCGATGCAACGGATGATCCAGGCTGGCGTGGTGCCGGTCACGTGGCAGCAGGTCATGCTCGAATGGCAGCGCGACTGGAAGAACCGCGAGACCTACGACGCGGTGATCGGCGTGGCACAGGAACACTCCGGCGCCTACGGCATGGGCATCGACTACGCCTACACGATGGTGCACAAGGCTGCCCAGCGCACGGCTACCCCGCACGAATCGATCGCGCCCGTGCATGCACCGGTGATCGAACACTGATCCGGATCCAAGCCACTTGCCGGGAGAGACGACGATGAAGACGATCCACAGGATGGCCGCCGACGCGCTCTTCGTTGGCGGTTGGCTGGCGGTGAGCCTGTCGAGCGCGGCGGCGGCGGCGGTAGTGGCGCAGACCCTCGCTGTGTGACGACGGGGCGGACAGCATCTGCCGATGGAGGCCCGCTGGCGCGATCGCCAGCGGGGCCGTTGTATTGATGCCCGGAACAGGGCCGCGATTGACGATAGCCGTTGCATCCAATCCATGTTTCGAATATATTCGAAACATGGAAACAAACCATGCCCTCGACGCGCTCGCCGCTCTCGCCCATGGCATCCGCCTCGCCGTGTTCCGGGCGCTCGTGCAGGCCGGCCCGAATGGCCTGCCCGCCGGCCGCATCGCCGAACTGATGCAGGTGCCCGCCTCGTCGCTGTCGTTCCATCTTAAGGAACTGCATCGCGCCGGTCTGCTGGCGAGCCGGCAGGAGGGGCGGTCGGTCATTTATTCCGCCCGCTTCGAGACCATGAACGAACTGCTCGCCTATCTCACCGATAACTGCTGCGGCGGCAACCCGTGCTCGCCGGTGACGGCCTGCGGCACGGCTTGCGGGTCTTGAGCGATGAGGCGCCACAGCACCGCAATCGTGGCGACCACGCCGCCGACCTTTGAAATTTCATGACCGACAGCCCTTCAACAAGCGCGGCAGTACCAGCCGCCGTACCGGAGGCCGGCGGAATCGGCTTCTTCGAGCGCTACCTGACTGTGTGGGTGGCACTGTGCATCGTCGCCGGCATTCTGCTGGGCCAATGGCTGCCGACCGCGTTTCACCGCATTGCCGCCATGGAAGTGGCGCGGGTCAACATTCCGGTCGGCCTGCTGATCTGGATCATGATCATCCCGATGCTGGCCAAGATCGACTTCGGGGCGATGGGCCAAGTCGCGGGCCACTGGCGCGGCATCGGCGTGACCTTGTTCGTCAACTGGCTGGTAAAGCCGTTCTCGATGGCCCTGCTCGGATGGATTTTCGTGCGGCATCTGTTCGCGGACTGGCTGCCGGCCGACCAGCTCGACAGCTATGTCGCGGGCCTTATCCTGCTGGCCGCCGCGCCCTGCACCGCGATGGTGTTCGTGTGGTCACAGCTGTGCAAGGGCGATCCGTATTTCACGCTGTCCCAGGTGGCGCTGAACGACGCCATCATGGTGGTGGCCTTTGCACCGGTGGTCGGGCTGCTGCTCGGCCTGTCGGCGATCACGGTGCCGTGGGACACGCTGATCGCGTCGGTGGTCCTCTACATCGTCATTCCGGTGGTGATCGCGCAGATCATCCGCAAGGCGCTTCTGTCCCGGGGCGACGCCGTTTATCGGCGTGCGACCGGCGCGATGGCGCCGTATTCGATCGCGGCCCTGCTCGCCACATTGGTACTGCTGTTCGGCTTCCAGGGCAACGCCATCGTCGAACAGCCCCTGATCATCCTGCTGCTGGCCGTGCCGATCCTGATCCAGGTCGTGTTGAACGCGGGCCTGGCCTACTACCTGAACCGCCGGCTCGGTGTGGCCCACTGTGTTGCCGGTCCGTCGGCACTGATCGGCGCCAGCAACTTCTTCGAACTGGCCGTCGCCACCGCCATCAGCCTGTTCGGCTTCCAGTCCGGCGCCGCGCTGGCGACCGTGGTGGGGGTGCTGATCGAGGTGCCCATCATGCTGATCGTGGTCGGCGTCGTGAACCGCTCGCGCCACTGGTACGAAGCGAACGCAACCTAGGGAGCCGCCATGGCAGTCACCATCTATCACAACCCGGCGTGCGGCACCTCGCGCAACACGCTCGCGATGATCCGCAACGCCGGCATCGAGCCGCGCGTCATTGAGTACCTGGTCACGCCACCGTCGCGCGCGGAACTGCGCGACATGATCGACCGCGCCGGCCTCACGGTGCGGCAGGCGCTGCGCGAGAAAGGTACGCCCTACGCCGAGCTAGGGCTCGACGATCCCGCGCTGACCGATGACCAGCTGCTCGACGCCATGCTGGCCCATCCGATCCTGATCAACCGGCCATTTGTGATCACCGGGCTTGGCGTGCGGCTGTGCCGGCCATCGGAGGTGGTGCTCGACATCCTGCCGTCGCCGCAACAGGGGCCGTTCAGCAAGGAGGACGGGGAGGTGGTGGTTGACGCGCAGGGGAAAAGGGTCGACGGCTGACGGTCGAGGCGCCGCAGCCCTTACCATCGCCACGCCAAAAAAAGACCCCGCGCAAGGGCGGGGTCTCTTCATTACGTGCGTTGGACGATATCAGAACGGAATATCGTCATCCATATCCTCAAACCCGTTCGACGGCGCCTGCTGCGGCCGGCGGGCGGCGCCGCCGCCTTGGGCACCGCCCTGCGACGCGCCACGGCCACCACCGTAGCCACCGCCGCCACCGCCCGACGATTCACGGGCATAGCCGCCGTCATCGCCGCCGCCACCGCCGGCCCCACGCGAGCCCAGCATCTGCATGGTTTCCGCGACGATTTCGGTGCTGTACTTGTCCTGCCCCGACTGGTCCTGCCACTTGCGCGTGCGGATGCGGCCTTCGATATAGACCTGCGAGCCCTTGCGCAGATACTGTCCGGCGATCTCCGCGAGCTTGCCGAAGAAGGCGATGCGGTGCCATTCGGTGAGTTCTTTCATCTCGCCGGACTGCTTGTCCTTGTAGCGGTCGGTCGTGGCCAGCCGGATATTGGTCACGGCATCGCCGCTGGGCATGTAGCGGGTTTCGGGGTCCGCGCCCAGGTTGCCGACGAGGATGACTTTATTGACTGATGCCATGCGTGCTTTCTCCGATGACCGCGCCCGCTGCGGGCTGGCGCGACGATGCCTTGACTGATACGACGATGTGCCGGCGCCCACGCCGGCTCGATATGGTTTGAGGTTGCGTGCCCCGCCGCGCCATCCACATCGTTCATTCGCGCCATGCTAACGCGCGGGCGCGGTGTGAAGCGTTACGGGACGATGTGGAAATCGCGATCCGGCGTGGTCAATGCGCCGCCCCGGGGGCGGCGTCGCGGCCGCGGGCCGGCGGCGGGTTCATGCTCCAGGCGATTATAAGCCAGAGGACAAGCACCGCCGCGCAGCCGAGGAACACCGCGCCGCGGCCCTCGTGCTGCAGCAGCCAGCCGCCGATCGCCCCGCCGAGGAACAGGCCCATGGCCTGCGTGGTGTTGTAAACGCCGAGCGCGGCGCCGCGCGACGCGGCCGCGTAGCGCGACACCAGCGACGGCTGCATCGCCTCCAGGACATTGAAGGCCACGAAGAACAGCAGCAAGACGGCGACGATGCCCCAGAACCCGTGCACCACGGCGAAGAGCAGCTGCACCGCCGTCATCAGCGCCACGGCGCCGAGCAGCACCGGCCGGATCCGGCCATGGCGTTCGGCCGCGAACATGGGCCCGAGCATCAGCACGAAGGACAACAGCACCACCGGCAGATACACCTTCCAGTGGGCGTCGAGCGGCATGCCGGCATCGGTCAGCATGCCGGGGACGACCATGAACATCGCGACCTGCGACGCGTGCAGCGCCAGCACGCCGACGTTCAGCCGGGCAAGATCGGGATGCAGCAGCACGCGGCGCATCGGCAGCCGCTCGGGATGCCGCGGAGGCGGGTTGGGCACGAGCACCAGCGTGACGCCGATCGCCAGCACGCCCAGCACGGACATCAGCAGGAAGATGCCCGGCATGCCGATGGTGCGCAGCAGCGGCGACGCGATCACCAGCGACAACGCAAAGGTCAGGCCGATGCTGCCGCCGACCATGGCCATGGCCTTGGTGCGGTGGCGCTCGCGCGTCAGATCGGCGATGCAGGCGGTGATCGCCGCGGAGATTGCGCCCATTCCCTGTAGCGCGCGGCCGGCGATGATGCCGGTCAGCGTATCGGAGAAGGCCGCGACCAGGCCGCCCGCGACGAACAGCAGCAAGCCGCCAACCATCACCGGCTTGCGCCCGACGCGATCGGACAGCCAGCCCAGCGGAATATGCAGGAACGCCTGCATCAGCCCATAGATGCCCATCGCCAGGCCGACGCGCTGCGCGTCGTGGCCGTCGGGCAGCGCGCGCGCGTACTCGGCGAAGACCGGCAGGATAAGGAAGAGGCCCAGCATGCGCAGCGCGAAGATGCTGGCCAGCGAGACGCTGGCGCGCAGTTCGGTGCGTGTCATGCGATCGGCGCGGCCGGCTGGGATATCGCCGACGCCATCGGCCGCTGCGTGGGATGAGGACTGGGTCGACGGCATTGCGGTCGTTGGGGACTCGATGAGACGGGTTGCCAGGCCGCGAAGGGACTGGCGCGAGGCGGCGGCCAGTACTTGTTTGGTCCTGGGGCCGCATGGGACCCCGAACCAGCGTGGGAGGGCCCCGGCGCGCCGGTTGTCGGCGACGGGCGGGGCCGGCAACCCCGGAAACCGAAGTTCGGTATATTAGCAGGTTTGCTCCGCGCGCCAGACCCGACCTCTTTAGGGAACAGCGGCGGATTGCAGGAAATGGCCCCGGCGCCCGATTACCGGCTCTGGCGTGCCACCATGTACCCCCTGCGTTGCATCGGGCGCACTTCCTGCTAGCCCTTCTCCCGGGTCGGCTTGGCGCCCGGGATCTTTCGAGACCGGCCTGTCGACCCCTGACTGGCGGCCCAGCCTGGCGATGACGAACGGTTATATGGAAGAAATCAGAATCCGTGGGGCCCGCACCCACAACTTGAAGAACATCAATCTCGATCTGCCGCGCAACAAGCTGATCGTGATTACCGGACTGTCCGGCTCGGGCAAGTCCTCGCTGGCCTTCGACACGCTGTACGCCGAGGGCCAGCGCCGCTACGTCGAATCGCTGTCCGCCTACGCCCGCCAGTTCCTGCAGTTGATGGAAAAGCCGGACGTCGACCTGATCGAGGGCCTGTCGCCGGCGATCTCGATCGAGCAGAAGGCCACCAGCCACAACCCGCGCTCCACCGTCGGCACCGTCACCGAGATCCACGACTACCTGCGGCTGCTGTACGCCCGCGCCGGCACGCCGTATTGCCCCAATCACAACCTGCCGCTGGAAGCGCAGAGCGTGTCGCAGATGGTCGATGCGGTGATGGCGCTGCCCGAGGACACCAAGCTGATGGTGCTCGCGCCGGTCATCAACGATCGCAAGGGCGAGCATTCCGACCTGTTCGACTCGATGCAGGCGCAGGGCTTCGTGCGCTTCCGCGTGCGTTCGGGCGGCGGCACCGCGCACGAGGCGCAGGCCAGGGTCTACGAGGTCGACGCGCTGCCGAAACTGAAAAAGACCGAGAAGCACACCATCGAAGTGGTAGTCGATCGCGTCAAGGTGCGCGCCGACATCAAGCAGCGGCTCGCCGAATCGTTCGAGACCGCGCTGCGGCTGGCAGACGGCCGCGCGGTGGCGGTGGAGCTCGATACGGGCAAGGAGCACGTGTTCAGTTCGAAGTTCGCCTGCCCGATCTGCTCGTATTCGCTGCCGGAACTGGAACCGCGGCTGTTCTCGTTCAACAACCCGATGGGCGCCTGCCCGAACTGCGACGGCCTTGGCCAGATCACCTTCTTCGATCCGAAGCGCGTGGTGGCCTTCCCGAATCTGTCGCTGGCCTCCGGCGCGATCAAGGGCTGGGACCGCCGCAACCAGTTCTACTACCAGATGCTGCAAAGCCTGGCGGCATTCTACGACTTCGACCTGGACACCGCCTTCGAGGAACTGCCGGCCGACGTGCAGAAGGTGGTGCTGCATGGTTCGGGCGAGACCGAGATTCCGTTCACCTATATGAACGAACGGGGCCGCACCACCACGCGCGCCCATGCCTTCGAGGGCATCATTCCCAATCTGGAGCGGCGCTACCGCGAGACGGATTCAATCGCGGTGCGCGAGGAACTGGCGAAGTACCAGAACAACCAGCCCTGCCCGGCCTGCCATGGCACGCGGCTGCGCACCGAAGCGCGCCACGTCAAGGTCGGCGACGGCGAGCAGGCGCGCGCGATCTTCGAGATCAACGGCTGGCCGCTGCGCGATGCGCTGACCTGGTTCCTGACGCTGAACCTGCACGGCGCCAAGCGCGAGATCGCCGACAAGATCGTCAAGGAGATCACCGCGCGGCTGAACTTCCTGAACAACGTGGGCCTCGATTACCTGTCGCTGGAGCGCAGCGCCGACACGCTGTCGGGCGGCGAGGCGCAGCGCATCCGGCTCGCGTCGCAGATCGGCTCCGGCCTCACCGGCGTGATGTACGTGCTCGACGAGCCGTCGATCGGCCTGCACCAGCGCGACAACGACCGGCTGATCGGCACGCTGAAGCATCTGCGCGATATCGGCAATTCGGTGCTGGTGGTCGAGCACGACGAGGACATGATCCGCGCCAGCGACTACGTGATCGATATCGGCCCGGGTGCGGGCGTGCACGGCGGGCAGATCGTCGCCGAGGGCACGCCCCCGCAGATCGAGGCATCGCCGCAGTCGCTGACCGGCCAGTACCTGTCTGGCGACCTGCGCATCGAGGTGCCGAAGAAGCGCACGGAGCCGGACCCCGAACGCATGCTGCGCATCATCAATGCCAGCGGCAACAACCTGCGCAACGTCACCGCCGAGATTCCCGTCGGCCTGTTGACCTGCATCACCGGCGTCTCGGGCTCGGGCAAGTCGACGCTGATCAACGACACGCTGTATCACGCGGTGGCGCGCCATCTGTACGGGTCCACGCCTGAACCGGCCGCGCATGACCGCATCGAGGGGCTGGAGCATTTCGACAAGGTCATCAATGTCGACCAAAGCCCCATCGGCCGCACGCCGCGCTCGAATCCCGCGACCTACACCGGGCTGTTCACGCCGATCCGCGAGCTGTTCGCCGGCGTGCCGTCGGCCAAGGAGCGCGGCTACGACCCGGGCCGCTTCTCGTTCAACGTCAAGGGCGGCCGCTGCGAGGCCTGCCAGGGCGATGGCGTGCTGAAGGTGGAGATGCACTTCCTGCCGGACGTCTACGTGCCGTGCGACGTCTGCCACGGCAAGCGCTATAACCGCGAAACGCTGGAGGTGCTGTACAAGGGCAAGAGCATCTCGGAGGTGCTCGACCTGACCGTCGAGCAGGCGCACGACTTCTTCAACGCGGTGCCGGTGGTGCGGCGCAAGCTGCAGACGCTGCTGGACGTGGGCCTGGGCTACATCCGGCTGGGCCAGTCGGCGACCACGCTGTCGGGCGGCGAGGCGCAGCGGGTCAAGCTGTCGCTGGAGCTATCGAAGCGCGATACCGGCCGCACGCTCTATATCCTGGACGAGCCCACCACGGGCCTGCACTTCCACGATATCGCGCTGCTGCTCAAGGTCATTCACAAGCTGCGCGACCAGGGCAACACCGTGGTCATCATCGAACACAACCTGGACGTGATCAAGACCGCCGACTGGCTGCTGGACCTGGGCCCCGAGGGCGGCGCCGGCGGCGGCCAGATCATCGCGCGCGGCACGCCGGAAGACGTGGCCCGCAGCAAGGCCAGCTTCACCGGCAAGTACCTGGCGCCGCTGCTCAAGCGCCGCTAGGGCGTTCGCGCGCGCCGGGTTCCACCGCGCCCTGGGTCCGCGCCGGCCCGGACGCGGGCTCGCTGGAGCCCGGCTCACCGACGGTTGGCTCGATCAGCCGTGTGTGTCCCAGCACGCCGGCCTCCTCCAGCACCGGGTAGGCGGTGGCGCAGAACAGCGAGTTCAGCCGCTTCAGGTCGCTGATCACGTCCAGGTGCAGCGAGCTGGTATCGATGCTGGCCACCGTCTGCGTCGCCACGCGGCGCAGATGGGAATGCGAGTACTTGCGTTCCAGTTCGCGGAAGGTGGCCTTCTCGCCGATCAGCTGCTGCGCGCTCTTCAGGTCGCCGTTCAGGAACACCGACAGGCCCAGGCGCAGATTGGCCACCAGCCGCGCATGCATCTCGGTGATCTCCTGCATGCCCTCGTCCGAGAACACCAGGTTATGGGCGATCTTGCGGTCGCGCGCGTCCATCAGAATGCGTTCGATGATGTCGGCCGCATGCTCGAGATTGATATTGAGCGAGATGATCTCGGTCCAGCGCCGGCCATCGCGCTCGTCCAGCGCCTCGACGCTGATGCGCGTCAGATACAGCTTGATCGCGGTATAGAGGTCGTCGATCTCGTCGTCGATGCGGCACGTCGCCGCGGCCAGCTTGGCGTCGTTGGTGCGCAGCACGCGCAGCATGTTGTCGAGCATCTGCTCCACGCGGTCACCGATACGCAGCACCTCGCGCGCGGCATTGGCCAGCGCCAGCGTCGGCGTGGAAAGCGCGGCGGGGTCCAGGTGGCGCGGCGTCACCTGGCTTTCGCCGGTATTGCGGCCCGGCAGCACCGCCTCGCACAGCCGCGCCAGCGGCGCGGTCAGCCCGATCAGCGCCACCGCCAGCACCACGTTGAACAGCAGATGGAAATTGACCACAAGACGCTGCGGATCGGCATCGACCAGCCGCAGCAACGCCTCGGCGTTATTGAGCAGCGGCAGCGCGATCAGGCAGCCCAGCAGGCGCGACAGCAGATTGCCCAGCGTCACGCGCTTGCCCGGCTGGTTGTTGCCCGACGTGGTCAGGAACGCCGACACGCCCGAGCCCAGGTTCGCGCCGAGCACCAGCGCCAGCGCCACTGGCAGCGACACCACGCCGGCCGATGCGAGAGCGCCGCAGAACAGCACCACGGCCAGGCTGGAATACGACAGCACGGTCAGGAAGGCGCCCACCAGCATATCGAGCGCGGCGTCGCCGGTCAGGCTGGCAAACAGCACCTTGACGCCGGCCGCCTCGACCACCGGCCGGGTAGCGTTGGAGATCAGTTCGAGCGCCAGCGTGATCAGGCCGAGGCCGATCAGCACGCGTCCCACGTGGCCGGGCCTGCTGCCCTTCCAGGTGAGGTGGCAGATCACGCCGACGAAGATCAGCAGCGGCGACAGCCATGACAGGTCCAGCGAGAAGACCTGCACCATCATCGCGGTGCCGACATTGGCCCCCAGCATGATGGCCAGCGCGGGCGCAACCGCGATCAGGCCCTGGCTGACGAAGGAACTGACGATGACCGCGGTGGCATTGCTGCTCTGCACCAGGCCGGTCACGCCCAGGCCCGCGGCGAACGCGGTAAACCGGTTCGCCACGCTGGCCGAGAGCACGTGCCGTAGATTCGCGCCATAGACGCGCAGAATGCCGACCTTGACGATATTCGTGCCCCAGACCAGCAATGCGACCCCGGACAGCAAATGAAGCAATACGCCCATGGTGTCACTCGTTGTGGCCGGTGCAGCGGTCAGAGGCAGGATCCGCCCGGCATTTGTTATTGGTGGTTCGTTCTCGATTGGTCAAGGGGCCATTATGCGCCCGTGCCGCGGGCAAGGGCAACGCGGCGGTGCGCCATGGCAGTGCGTGTCTGCAACGCCGGGCGAGGCCGCCGCGGCAACGACCCTCGAACGGGTCAATGGCCCTCGAAGCGGCACACCGTGAACAGCGGAAGTCCGCTGTCCAGCAGATGGCGCGAGCCACCCAGCTCGGGCAGATCGACGATGGCCGCGCCCTCCACCACGGTGGCGCCCAGCCGCTCCAGCAGCCGGCGTCCGGCCATCATGGTGCCGCCGGTGGCGATCAGGTCGTCGACCAGCAGCACGCGGTCGCCCGGCTTGCACGCGTCGGCATGGATCTCCACCGTCGCGCTGCCGTATTCGAGTTCGTATTCCTCGGCGACCGTCTGGAACGGCAGCTTGCCCTTCTTGCGGATCGGCACGAAGCCCAGGTTCAGCTCGTAGGCCACGATCGCGCCAAGGATGAAGCCGCGCGCATCGATGCCCGCCACCACGTCGAGGTTGGCGTCCATATAGCGGTGCACGAATACATCGATCAGCACGCGCAGCGTCTTGGGGTCCTGCAGCAGTGGCGTGATGTCGCGGAACATCACGCCGGACTGCGGCCAGTCGGGCACGGTGCGGATGCGGTCGCGCAGATAGGTGGTGACGTCGCCGAGCGGCGGGGATTGGATGGTGGCAGCGGGCATGGTGGAATGCGAAAACTGGCCTTTGGAAAAGGCGCGACGGGTTAGGATAGCAGGGACTGCCCCCCGCCCTCCGACTTCACCCACTCACCATCCTCTGCTCCGCCGCCTCCAGCGCCTCCGGCGTACCCCGCAGCACCACGATATCCCCAGGCTGCAACACCGTATCGGGCTGCGGATCGAACGCCCGGATGCCATGCCGCCTGACCGCCGTGACCTGCACACCGATGTGGTCCAGCCCGAGCGCCCCCAGCTGCCGGCCCACCGCGGTGGAGGCGGAGTCCAGCGATACCGAATGCAGCCGCACCGCGTCGCGCTCGACCATGTCGTCATCGTCGTCGCGCCCATGGAAGTAGCCGCGCAACAGGCTGTAGCGCGCATCGCGCGCCTGCTGCACGCCGCGCACAACGCGCCGCATCGGCACGCCGAGCAGCACCAGCGCATGCGAGGCCAGCATCAGGCTGCCCTCGATGATCTCGGGCACGACTTCGGTCGCGCCCGCCCGCTGCAGCGCCTCCAGGTCGGAATCGTCGAAGGTTCTCACGATCACCGGCAGCCGCGGCTCCAGTTCGTGCACATGGTGCAGCACCTTCAGCGCCGACGGCGTGTTGTTATAGGTGACGATCAGCGCGGCGGCCCGGTGTATGCCGGCCGCGATCAGGGCCTCGCGGCGACCGGCATCGCCGTAGACCACCGTGTGCCCCGCGGCGGCGGCCTCGCGCACCCGGTCGGGATCGAGATCCAGCGCCACATAGCTGATCCCCTCGCGCTCCAGCAGGTGCGCGAGGTTCTGGCCGCTGCGGCCGAAGCCGCAGATGATCGCGTGCTTCTCGGTCTGCAGGCTCTGCGCCGCGATGCGGGTCATGTTCAGGGACTGCATCAGCCATTCGTTGGCGGCAAAGCGCATCGCGATCGCATCGCTGTACTGGATCAGGAAGGGCGCCACCAGCATTGACAGCAGCATCGCGGCAAGCACCGCCTGGTTCAGCACCGGATCGATCAGCCCGAGACCGCCGATCTGGTTGAGCAGCACGAAGCCGAATTCCCCGGCCTGGGCAAGCCCCAGCCCCGTACGGATGGCCACGCCCTGCCGCGAGCCGAACACCCGCGCCAGCGCGGCGATCAGCACCAGCTTGAACAGTACCGGCACCACCAGCAACGCCAGCACCAGCCACAGGTTTTCGAGCACCACCCGCACATTGAGCAGCATGCCGATGGTGACGAAGAACAGCCCCAGCAGCACGTCGCGGAACGGCTTGATGTCCTCTTCCACCTGATGCCGGTACGGCGTCTCCGAGATCAGCATGCCGGCCATGAAGGCGCCCAGCGCCATCGACAGGCCCAGCCGCTCCGTCAGCGCCGCCATGCCCAGCGTGACCAGCAGCAGGTTCAGCATGAACAGTTCCTGCGAGCGGCGGGCCGCCACCACGTGGAACCAGCGGCTCATCACCCGCTTGCCCAGCACGAAGATCAGCGTCAGCGCGGCCACGATCTTGACCGTGGCCAGTGTCAGCGCCATCGGCAGCTCGCCGGGATCGCGCGCCAGCGCGGGAACCACGATCAGCAGCGGCACCACGGCCAGATCCTGGAACAGCAGCACGCTGAAGATATTGCGCCCGTGCTCGGTGGACAGCTCCAGCCGCTCCGACAGCATCTTCGACACGATCGCGGTCGAAGACATCGCCAGCGCCCCGCCCAGCGCGACGGACGCCTGCCAGGACAGGTCGAACAGCGCCCCGAACATCCAGCCAGCGGCGCCCACCGACAGCATGGTCAGAATCACCTGGCTGCCGCCGAGGCCGAACACCAGCCGCCGCATGCTGCGCAGCTTCGCCAGACTGAACTCCAGCCCGATCGAGAACATCAAAAAGACCACACCGAACTCGGCGAGGTACTTTGTCTGCGCATCGTCGTTGACCAGCCCCAGCGCATGCGGGCCTATCAGGATGCCCACCGCGAGGTAGCCCAGCATCGGCGGCAGTTGCATCATGCGAAACGCGACCACGCCGAGTACGGCGGCGCCCAGCAGCACGAGGGTCAGATCCAGCGGCGAGTGCATCGAGGGGGTGGAACGGTAAGCCAGCCCGCCCGACATCGGTCCGCCGGGGGCGGCCGGCCGGCGGAACGCAGCATGCGGCGGCGCGCCGGGGAGACCGGGCGCCATCGCATTCATTGGTATACTTCGTCGCCATGATAGCCAATTTCAATGCCGAAAGAGCACTCCAGCTCGCCCGCCACACGCTGCAGATCGAGGCAGACGCGGTCGCCGCGCTGTCCGACCGCCTGACAGCGGACTTCCCGCGGGCGGTGCAGATGCTTCTGAACTGCACCGGCCGGGTGGTGGTGTCCGGCATCGGCAAGTCTGGCCATATCGGGCGCAAGGTCGCCGCCACGCTGGCTTCGACCGGCACGCCGGCCTTCTTTGTCCACCCCGCCGAGGCCAGCCACGGCGACCTTGGCATGGTCACGCGCGACGATGTGCTGATCGCCTTCTCCAATTCCGGCGAAACGGCCGAGCTGCTGTCGATCGTCCCCATCATCAAGCGTTTCGGCGCCAGGCTGATCTCGGTCACCGGCAACCCCCGCTCGAACCTCGCGCAACTGGCGGACGTGCACCTCGATGCCGGTGTCGCGAAGGAAGCCTGCCCGCTGAACCTGGCTCCGACCGCCAGCACCACGGCGGCGCTGGCGCTGGGCGACGCGCTCGCGGTGGCCGTGCTCGATGCGCGCGGCTTCGGCGAGGAAGACTTCGCCCGCTCGCACCCCGGTGGCGCGCTCGGCCGCAAGCTGCTGACCTATGTGCGGGACGTCATGCGCACCGGCAACGCGGTGCCCGAAGTGCGCGAAAGCACCCCGCTGGCGCAGGCGTTGATGGAAATCACGCGCAAGGGCATGGCCATGACGGCCGTGGTCGACCCGGACGGCCACGCGGTGGGCGTGTTTACCGATGGTGATCTGCGGCGCCTGCTGGAAACGCCGCGCGACTGGAAGACCGTGCCGATCGGCGACGTCATGCACCGCAATCCCTTCACCGTCGGCCCCGACCAGCTGGCCGTCGAAGCCGTGGAAATCATGGAAGCGAACCGGATCAACCAATTGCTGGTGGTCGACGGCGACAACCGTCTGGTCGGTGCGTTGCATATCCACGATCTGACCCGCGCCAAGGTCATCTGACACAAGCCATGCAGGACTTCCTTCCCTCCCTGTCCCGGCTCGCGCTGCGGCTGATGCCGCTGCTGCTGATGGCGCTCGTGGCAGGGAGCACGTTCTGGCTGGTGCAGGTCAACACGCCGCACGACGAAAGCGACGCCCAGCGCGAGAAGCGCCATGTGCCCGACTACTACATGGACAACTTCACGGCCACCGAGCTGGACGAGGACGGCACCACCAAGATGCGATTTACCGGCGTGCGCATGGTCCACTACGAGGACGACCAGACCTACGAGGTCACAAGGCCCGCGATGCGCGCTTATGAACCGGACCGCCCGCCCGTCACCGGCCATGCCGATACCGGCCGCATGAACGCCGACGCCAGCGTGATCGACCTGTACGGCAACGCGCGCATCGTGCGCATCCAGGGCGCCGATCCGTCGAAAGACCCCGAACTTACCGCAACGTCGAGCTATTTCCAGATCCTCATCAACGACGACATCGTAAAGACGGACAAACCCGTCAAGCTGACGCGCGGCCCCTCGGTCATGACGGCCAACGGGCTGGTGTTCAACAATGTGACGCGCGAAGTGGACCTGCTGGGCAACGTGCGCGGCACCATCGTCATGGCGCCGCGCAAGGAATAGCGGTGCGCCTGCCTCCAGTCCATGAGCCGGTATTTCGCGTCACGGCGCCCAAGCGCCGCCCTCCCCTGCAACGCCACGTGGCTAACATGATCCTGAACCCGACCTCCTTCGTCCATCGCCACGCCGTCGCCATGCTGCTTGCCATGGCCGCGGCCGCGGGCCTTGTCGCGGCCACGCCCGCGCTCGCCGAGCGCGCCGACCGCGACAAGCCGCTGGTGCTCGAAGCCGACAACGCCAGCTACGACGACGTCAAGCAGATCTATACGCTGACCGGCAACGTGGTGCTCACCAAGGGGACCATGATCCTGAAGTCGGATGCCGCCGAGGTCCGCACCGATCCGGAGGGATACCAATACGCGGTTGCCACGTCCAAGGGCGGCAAGCAGGCCTATATTCGCCAGAAGCGCGACAACGTCGACGAATACATCGACGGCTGGGGCGACCGCATCGAGTACGACGGCAAGCAGGAGATCGCCAAGCTGATCGGCAACGCCCGCATGGCGCGCCTGGCCGGCGCCAAGGTGGTGGATGAAATCCGCGGTGCGGTGCTGACCTACGACAGCCGCAACGAGTTCTACACCGCCACCGGCGACAGCCGCAATGCCGCTCCTGGAGCGCCGGGCGGACGCGTGCGCGCGGTGTTGTCGCCGCGGCAGGGACAGGCCGGCAGCGGACAAGGCGTCGAATTGAAGGGTTCGCCCGCGCCCGGCCGTTGAGCGCCATCGCCACACGGCCGCGCCGCACCCGTTCTCATCCCGCGCATCGCTAAAGTCGATCGCACCAAGGAATTGCCCATGCCCGTCGACGAGATCACGCTCGCCACTGCCTCCGTCAATGCCGCCGGCGAAGGTACGCCGCCCGCCTCCAGCAATCTGGTGGTGCGCCATCTTAAAAAGCGCTACGGTTCGCGCACCGTCGTCAAGGACGTCTCGCTCGACGTGCGCAGCGGCGAGGTGGTCGGGCTGCTGGGGCCGAACGGCGCCGGCAAGACCACGTCGTTCTACATGATCGTCGGCCTGGTGGCGCTGGACGAAGGCGACATCATCCTCGACGACAAGAACATCAGCGGGCTGCCGATCCACGAACGGGCGCGCATGGGCCTGTCGTACCTGCCGCAGGAAGCGTCGGTGTTCCGCAAGCTCAATGTCGAGCAGAACATCCGCGCGGTGCTGGAGCTGCAACGCAACGACGGCAAGCCGCTGACGCGGGACGAGATCGAGCGCCGGCTGGACGAGCTGCTGAACGACCTGCAGATCGCCCATCTGCGCAACAACCCGGCACTATCGCTGTCCGGCGGCGAACGCCGCCGAGTGGAAATCGCGCGCGCCCTGGCATCGGCGCCGCGCTTCATCCTGCTGGACGAACCGTTTGCCGGCGTCGATCCCATCGCGGTCGGCGAAATCCAGCGCATCGTCAGCTTCCTGAAGGCACGCAATATCGGCGTGCTGATCACCGACCACAACGTGCGGGAGACGCTCGGCATCTGCGACCACGCCTACATCATCAGTGAAGGCGCCGTGCTGGCCGCCGGCCGCCCCGAGGAGATCATCGCCGACGAATCGGTGCGCCGGGTTTATCTGGGCGAGAACTTCCGCATGTGAACGCGGGGCCGCGCCAACGCTGCGGCCCTTGACGCACAGCCGATTGACTGAGACGGTCTGTAGGAAAGATCTGATAGCAACTTACATAGCAACTTCCGTTCCATAGCGGCCGAACTTGAGCATAAAATAGGTCGCATGAAACCGTCGCTACAGCTTCGTCTCTCTCAGCATCTCGCCCTCACCCCTCAACTGCAGCAGTCGATCCGCCTGCTCCAGCTCTCCACCCTGGAACTGCAGCAGGAAGTCGAGCAGGCACTGACCGAGAATCCGCTGCTGGAACGCGAGAACGACTGGATCGAAAGTCCGCTGCGCGTGGCAGCGGACGGCTCGGTCAATGTCCAGTCCGCGCCCGCCACCGCCCCCGCGGAGCCGGCACCCAATGGCGACAGTCGTGCGGACGGCGCGGCGCCGGACGCCGACGATGGCTACGCCGACAACGCCAATGACGACTACGGCGGCGACTGGAGCCTCGATGACTTCGCCCGCCGCCCCCAATCCGACGAAGACGAAAAGACGCCGCTGCAACTGCGCGATGCCGATCCAACGTTGCGCGAGTTCCTGATGGAACAGCTGGCGCCGCTGAAGATCTCGCCGCGCGACAAGGGGCTGGCCATCTTCCTGATCGAATCGCTGGACGACGACGGCTATCTCAGCGCGTCGCTGGAAGAGATGCTGGAAGAGCTGCCCGAGGAACTCGAATTCGAGCTCGAGGAACTGCACGCCATCCTCACGCTGCTGCAGAGCTTCGATCCGCCCGGCGTTGGCGCGCGCAATGCGTCGGAATGCCTGGCGCTTCAGCTGCGCCGGCTTACGCACCCGCAACGCGAACTGGCCCTCACCATCGTCCAGCAGCATCTGGAATTGCTCGCGGCCCGCGACTACACGCGGCTGAAGAAGGCGCTGCAGGTTGATGACGTCCAGTTGAAAGCGGCCCACGACCTGATCCGCTCTCTGGCGCCGTACCCAGGCCACGCGTACAGCCGGCCCGAGGCCGACTTCGTGGTGCCGGACGTTTTTGTCCGCAAGACCAGCAGCGGGTGGGTGGCCCAGCTTAATCCGGATGTGATGCCGAGGCTGCGTATCAACGACATGTATGCGCAGATCTTGCGCGGCGCAAAAGGCGACTCCAATGCGGCCGGATTGCAGCAGAAGCTGCAGGAAGCACGCTGGCTGATCAAGAATATCCAGCAGCGCTTCGACACCATATTGCGCGTCGCACAAGCGATTGTCGAACGCCAGAGGAACTTCTTCACGCACGGCGAAATCGCGATGCGCCCCTTGGTTTTACGGGAGATAGCCGATACACTGGGTTTACACGAATCCACTATTTCTCGAGTGACGACCAACAAGTACATGGCCACCCCGATGGGGACATTCGAGCTCAAATACTTCTTCGGTAGCCATGTTTCGACCGAAACCGGGGGCGCCGCCTCTTCCACGGCGATCCGCGCACTGATCAAGCAGCTCATCGGAGCGGAGGACCCCAGGAATCCCCTGTCCGATAGCCGGATTGCCGAACTGCTCGGAGAACAGGGCTTCGTCGTCGCGCGCCGCACCGTGGCGAAATATCGTGAAGCCTTGAAGATTCCAGCCGTTAATCTCCGCAAGTCTTTGTAGACGAGCCGCACCGCCTGCCTGGTGCGGCTCTTTCAGAAGGAGAAGTGCTATGAACTTGAAGATCAGTGGACACCACTTGGACATCACGCCAACGCTGCGTGAATATGTGGAAACGAAACTGGAGCGAATCATCAGGCATTTCGACCAAGTCATTGGCGTCAGCGTGCTGCTCTCCGTCGATAATCAAAAGGAAAAGGACCGCCGGCAACGCGCCGAAATCAATCTGCACCTGAAGGGCAAGGACATCTTTGTCGAAGCCCACCACGAGGACCTGTACGCGGCCATCGACATGCTGGTCGACAAGCTGGACCGCCAGGTGATCCGTTACAAGGACAAGGTGCAGAATCACGACCGTGAGTCGGTGAAGTACCAGATGGCGGCAGCGCAGATGCAGCAGTAGCGCCGATGCCAGGGGTGGCCGCCGCGGCACAGCGGCTGCCGCGCCAGCGAGAAAAAGGGCCGTGCCGGGTGCACGGCTTTTTTGCGCCCACCGTGGTGCCGCGCACAATGGGGTTCCGTCGGACCGCCTTCCCAGTGTATGCTGCGCAATACATAGAACGAGAATGACGCTACGGCGCGGTGTTCGTCCGCACCGGTCGCGCATCGGGCATGCAGGGATTGACCCTGCTCTATAATCTGCCGCACGCTCGAGTCGGGGAGCCGCGGCCATGCAAGCGCTGCCGTGCCCTCAGGCATGCACGCGGACGGCCGCTGTTCGGACCGTGCGGCAACGCCAGCATCACGAATTCCGCGCATCATCAAATGAATCGTTTGGCCAAACTGCTGCCGCCGGGCAACATCACACTGGACGTCAGCGTCACCAGCAAGAAACGCGTGTTCGAACAGGCAGGCTTGCTGTTCGAGAACAATCACGGCGTCGCGCGCGCCACGGTGACCGACAACCTGTTCGCTCGCGAGTCGCTCGGTTCCACGGGCCTGGGCGCCGGTGTCGCCATCCCGCATGGGCGCATCAAGGGCCTGAAGCAGCCGCTGGCGGCGTTCATGCGCCTGGCCGAGCCGATTCCATTCGAATCTCCGGACGGCAAACCCGTATCGCTGCTGATTTTCCTGCTGGTGCCGGAACAGGCGACGCAGCAACACCTCGAAATTCTGTCGGAAATCGCCCAGCTATTGTCCGATCGTGACATGCGAGAGGGCCTCGGCTCCTTGCCGACGTCCGAGGCCGTACATGATCTGCTGGTGCAATGGCATCCTTGACGTGGCGCAGTCAAAGGTGGTCCATGCCTGAGGCGCCCCGCCGGGCCACGCCACACCGCCCGGTCAAACGCCACTAGCCTGCTACCCGCTTCGCTCCGATCCAGCCGCTTCCTGCCACACCCCACCACCCGCTCCCGCCAGGCCCCTGATCCGATGGAACTTACCGGCGTCACTTCCCAGTCGATCTTCGACGACAACGCAGCCGACCTCAAACTCTCGTGGGTGGCGGGCCTGGAGGGCGCGGATCGCGCCTTCGACCTGGAATTCGCCCGCGAGGCGACCTCGGCGGCCGATCTGGTCGGCCACCTGAATTTGATCCACCCGAACCGGATCCAGGTGCTTGGCAAGCCGGAGATCACCTATTACCAGCGGCTCGACGACGAGACGCGCAAGCGGCAGATGGGAGAGCTGATCCTGCTCGAGCCGCCATTCCTCGTGATTGCCGATGGCATGGAACCGCCGCCTGACCTGGAGTTGCGCTGCACCCGCTCTTCGACGCCGCTGTTCACCACGCCGGTATCGTCGGCCGCGGTGATCGATCACCTGCGACTGTACCTGTCACGCATTTCGGCGCCGCGCGTGACGATGCATGGCGTCTTCCTCGACATTCTCGGCATGGGCGTGCTGATCATGGGAGAGTCCGGTCTTGGCAAGAGCGAACTCGGCCTTGAACTGATCTCGCGCGGCCATGGGCTGGTGGCGGACGATGCGGTGGATTTCGTGCGCCTCGGGCCGGACTTCGTCGAGGGCCGCTGCCCGCCGCTGCTGCAGAACCTGCTGGAAGTGCGCGGGCTCGGTCTGCTCGATATCAAGACGATCTTCGGCGAGACCGCGGTGCGCCGCAAGATGAAGCTGAAGCTGGTGGTGCAGCTGGTCCGGCGCAACGATGGCGAGTTCGAGCGCCTGCCGCTCGATTCCCAATATCTCGATGTGCTGGGCTTGCCGATCCATATGGTGAAGATCCAGGTGGCAGCCGGCCGCAACCTCGCGGTGCTGGTGGAGGCCGCCGTGCGCAACACCATCCTGCGCCTGCGTGGCATCGATACGTTGCGCGACTTCATGGACCGGCAGCGGGCCGCGATGCAGGCCGATGCGGTATCGCGCGGGCAGGGGCGGTTGCTGTAGGGGCCGGAACGGCGGGTTGTCCGGGTGTGACTGCCCTCTCACCCGCCCCTCTCCCGCAAGCGGGAGAGGAAAGATTCTGGTCAACGGCATTGTGTGTTGTCGCGTTTCGTGCGGTAATGAGCACTATAGACTGCGTCGCCTCCGGCGCGGCGGACAGGCTGCTCAGATTTCCCCACCAGGAGATGCCCATGAAACGACTGATCGCAACTTGTGTTTTGGCTGTCCCCATGCTGGCTGGCGCCGCGCTCGCGCAGACCGCTGCCCCCGGTAACAGCCAGCAGGACAAGATGAAGGCATGCAATGCGCAAGCGGCTGGCAAGACCGGTGATGCCCGCAAGGCCTTCATGAAGGACTGCCTGTCGAACAAGCCCGCCACCGCTGGCAATACCCAACAGCAGAAAATGAAGGACTGCAACGCGCAGGCCGCCGGCAAGAAGGGCGACGAGCGCAAGGCGTTCATGAAGCAGTGCCTGTCGGCTTGAACGGCCCTTAACTTCCCATCTGTCGTCCCCGCGAAAGCGGGGACCCAGTGTCTTGGAAGCTGCCGGGTCGACGCCCGCACCTTCCCGCCTGTTGTCTTTCATCGTCGCGTCATGACGCAATCATCACGCGATGCTATCCTTCAGGCGTTATGCGGATCGTTCTCATCACCGGCATTTCCGGCTCCGGCAAGACTGTCGCACTGAACGTGCTGGAAGACGCTGGCTACTACTGCGTCGACAACCTGCCGGCACAGTTCATCCCCGAACTCGCGCGCTATCTCGCGGCCGAGGGCTATACGCATCTGGGCATCGCCACCGATATCCGCAGCCGCGAGTCGCTGGCGCGACTGCCAGCCACGCTGCGCAGCCTGTCGGCCGAGCATCAGGTGCGCGTCGTCTTTCTGACCGCCAATACCGATTCGCTGGTGCAGCGCTATTCGGAAACACGCCGGCGCCATCCGCTGTCGGTACGGCGCGAGGCCGACGATACCGGGGCAACGCCGGCGCTCAACGATACCTCGCTGGTCGAAGCCATCGAGATGGAACGCGAGTTGCTCAGTCCGCTGGCGGAAACCGCGCATCGCATCGACACCAGCAATGTGCGCACCAATACGCTGCGCGCGTGGATCAAGGACTTCATCCGCGACGACAATCTGGAACTGACGCTGCTGTTCACCTCGTTCGGATTCAAGCATGGCGTGCCAAGCGACGCGGATCTGGTGTTCGACGTGCGTTCGCTGCCCAATCCGTATTACGACCTCGAACTGCGCCCGCTCACCGGCCGCGACGGGCCCGTCATCGAGTTCCTGCAAAGCCAGCCGATGGTGCTCGCGATGGCCGAGGATATCCGGGCGTATGTCGAGAAATGGCTGCCCAGCTTCGTCGCCGACAACCGCAGCTATCTGACCGTGGCGATCGGCTGTACTGGCGGCCAGCATCGTTCGGTCTATATTGCGGAGAGACTTGCCAACTATTTCCGGGCACATGGTAATGTGCTCGTCAGGCACCGCGAGCTGGTGCCCGTCAGCGGCTAGGGCCGCGGCGAAGCACGCCGCCTCGCGCACGGTCTGGCTGCAAGCGCCCGCGCCCAGCTGCGCGCTTCCGAACGAAGTCCTGACGGAATTGCATGTCGCCTACGTCCGCCGCGTCCTCGCCGGCGGCTCCCGCCCATGTGGACCTGGAGAGCCTGCCGCTGTTTCCCCTTCACACCGTGCTGTTTCCCGGCGGCCGCTTGCCGCTGCGCGTGTTCGAGCGCCGGTACGTCGACATGGTGCGCAATTGCCTGCGCGACGGCGCTGCCTTTGGCGTATGCCTGATCGCCAGCGGCAACGAGGTGGCCCGTCCCGGTGAGCCCACGGTACCGGAAACGGTCGGCTGCCTTGCCGAAATCGTCGACTGCAATATGGAGCAGCTCGGCGTGCTGCTGATCGATACACGGGGATGCCAGCGCTTTCGCGTGCTGGAGCATCGCACGCTCGACGATGGCCTGATCGTGGCAAGGGCCGAGCTGCTGCCCGACGACGTGATCGACTGCAAGCTTGAGCTGCTGGGCGAATGCCTCGGGGCGCTGCGCCGCATTCTCGCACCGCTGCTGCACGCCAATCCGGACAGGCCGCCGTTTGCCGAGCCCGCGCGTTGGGATGACCCAAGCTGGGTCGCGAACCGGCTGTGCGAACTGCTGCCGCTGCCGCTGAAGGCGCGGCAGATGCTGATGGCACTGCCGGACGCCGGCATGCGCATCGAGATCGTGCACAAATTCATGCGGCAGAACCACATCCTGTAGCGTCAAGCCTGACGGCAGGCGCGGGCGAGCCACGTTGCCGCTTCAGCCGAACAGGCCGCCGCGCTGGCTCTCCAGCAGCCTGCGCACCGGTGCCGGCATGCCCAGCGCATCGAGTTCGTGCAGGCCGAGCCAGCGCCACCCATCCGTGTGAGCGGCGGACTCATGCACGGCAAGCGCGGCCATATCGACACGGATGGCACGAATCAACAGGCGGAAGTGCGTGAAGACGTGGGTCAGCTCCGCCACCATGGCGGCGCGCGACGGCGTGCCGAAGCGGCGGGCATGGTCCAGCGCCGCATGCTCGGCCTCTTGCGGATCGAACGGCAGTCCCGGTGCATCGATTTCGGGCAGGCTCCACAGGCCGCCCCAGACGCCGCTGTCCGGACGCAACCCGAGCAGGACTTCGCCGCCATGGCGCAGCATCAGCATCACCGTGCTGCGCTCGGGCACCGCCGCGCGCGGCTTGGGCACCGGCAGTACCGCCGTCAAGCCATCGCGCCGCGCCACGCAGATGTCCGCCAGCGGGCAGCGGCCGGCATCGTCGATGCAGCCGGGCTTGCCGCGCGTGCACACGGTCGCGCCCAGGTCCATCAGGCCCTGCGTGTACGCCACCATATCGTCGGCCTGCGTCGGTCCCGCGGTCGGCAGCGCGGCCTCGGCCATCGCCCACATGCGGTTCTCCACCGCTTTCTCACCGGGATAGCCGTGCACGCCGAAGCAACGCGCGAACACGCGCTTGACGTTCCCATCGAGAATGGCCGAGCGCACGCCGGCGCTGAAGGCCGCAATGGCCGCCGCGGTGGAACGCCCGATGCCGGGCAGCGTGACCAGCACGGCCGGATCGGTGGGAAAGCGTCCGCCATGCTGCTCGACCACCAGCTTCGCGCAGCGATGCAGGTTGCGGGCGCGCGAGTAGTAGCCGAGTCCGGCCCACAGGGCCATCACGTCATCGGACGAGGCGGCGGCGAGATCGGCAACCGTGGGCAGGCGCGACAGGAAGCGCTGGTAGTACTCGATCACCGCCGCGACCTGGGTCTGCTGCAGCATGATCTCTGACAGCCAGATGCGATAGGGATCGCGGGTGTTCTGCCACGGCAGGCCGTGACGTCCATGCTGGCGCTGCCAATGCACCACGCGCGCGCCGAAGTCGGGCGGCACGTCGATGGAGGCGGATGCGGAAACTACGGGCGCGGCGGAACGGCGGGGCATCGGGGCAAGGCTTCGGGAAGGGAACGGCATCTGTGCGCCACGACATGCATGGCTGCGGCGCGATGCGCGCGGTCGCCATGATACCGCCGTGCCGGGCCGGTCATCGCTGGCACTGCGCGCAATAGAAGGTGGAGCGCTGGCCCTGCACGATCTGCCGGATCGGGGTGCCACACACGCGGCACGGCTTGCCGGCACGGTCGTAGACGAAACAGTCGAGCTGGAAATAGCCGCTGGCGCCATCGCTGCCGACGAAGTCGCGCAGCGTGCTGCCGCCGCGGTCGATTGCCTGGGCCAGCGTTTCACGCACAGCCACGGCCAGACGCCCGCAGCGTGCGGCCGACAGCCGCCCCGCCGCCGTGGTGGGGCGGATGCCGGCCCGGAACAGGCTTTCCGACGCATAGATATTGCCCACGCCGACGACGATATCGCCGGCCAGCAGAACGGTCTTGATGGCGGCGCTGCGGCCCCGGGTATGCCGGTACAGCCATGCGCCGTCGAAGGCCGGATCGAACGGCTCGATGCCAAGGCTCCTGAGCAGCGGATGCCCGGGAAGCTCGGCCTCGGACAGCGCGGCCCACAACACGGCGCCGAAGCGACGGGGATCGCGGAAGCGCAACGTCACCGCGGTGCCCGAGGCGTCTTCCAGCACCACATCGACGTGGTCGTGCACACCCGGCACGGGCGGCTCCGGCAACACGCGCAAGGTCCCGGTCATGCCCAGATGCACCAGCAGCCAGCCGGTATCGGCGGGCCCAACGCATTCGAGCAGCAGGTACTTGCCGCGCCGCTCCACACGGCGGACCGTGCGCCCGGCCAGCGTGCCTTCGAGATCATCGGGCACCGGCCAGCGCAGGCCGCGATGGCGCACCATCACGGTGACGACGCGGCCGCCCACCAGATGGGGCAGCAGCCCCCGGCGGGTAACCTCGACCTCGGGCAACTCGGGCATCGAACCTCTCCTGTACACGCGACTCCAAGCGGCAGGCGCCATGGGCCTCATGGCGCGCCGCCGCCGGCCATTGTAGCGGCACGCTACAATGGCCCCACCTTGTCACATGGCCCGAGTGCCGGAGCCCCATTTCATGTCGGACCGTCTGGACCGCATCGTCGCCCTCTTCCTCTCGCCGCGCCCGGCCACGCCGGCCGGCGCCGCCGCGCCGCGGTCCGCGCGCCGCCTGCCCGCGTTTGCCGCGGCTGTCCTCGTCAGTGCCGCCACGCTGGCCGGTTGCGCCAGCGCGCGCGACGGCCGCGCAGGCGCGGCCACCGTAGCCGAACAGGAAGCATCGCAGGACGGCTCGCAGGACGAGCAGCGGCCGATGTTCACGCTGACGCCCGACGGCGAGGTGGAAGCGGCGCCGGCCACGCCGTTGCCCGCGAAGGCGCCGCTGCCGGATGTCCCGCTGACCTCGGACATCATGTACCGCGTGCTGCTGGCGGAGATCTCGATGCAGCGTGGCCTCGCCGGCAATGCCTATCGCGGCTATCTGGATCTGGCGCGGTCGACCCGCGATCCGCGGTTTGCCCAGCGCGCCACCGAGATCGCGTTCAACGCCCGCGTTTCGCAGCAGGCGCTCGATGCCGCTCGCCTGTGGACCGAACTGGCGCCCACCTCCAGTGCCGCGCGGCAGGTGCTATCGACGCTGCTGGTGCTCAATGCCCGCTGGGAGGAAGCCGAGCCGCTGCTGGCGTTGCAACTGAACGGCGTATCGCCGAGCCAGCGCCCCGACGCCATCCTGCAATTGCAGCAGCAGTTGTCGCGCACCAGCGATCCAGCCGGCGCGGTCGCCCTGCTGCAGCGGCTGCTGGCCAACGACATGCAATCGGCCGAGACCCGGCTGGCGCTGGCACGTGCCCGGGAAACCGCCGGCGACGTACCCGGAGCCCTTGCCGAACTGGACGAAGCGCTGCGCATCCGGCCGGACTACGAAGCGGCGGCGCTGATGGCGGCCGAAATGCGCGCCGACACGTCGCCGCAGCAGGCCATCGAGGGCCTGAAGCGCTTTCTCGACAAGGCGCCTGCCTCGATCAACGGCCGCATCACGCTCGCCCGGCTCTATCTGCAGCGCAACGACATGGAAGCCGCGCGACGCGAATTCGAGTCGCTACGCAAGGTGGCACCCGACGATCCGCGCGTCCCGCTGGCGCTCGGGCTGACGGGTCTGCAGGCCCGACGCTACGACGAAGCCGAGCGCTATCTGCGCGAGTACCTGACGCTTGCCGAAAAGGCGCCGTCTTCCAACCCGGATATCGCCTACCAATACCTCGCGCAGATCGCGGAGGAACGCAAGGACTACGCGACCGCGGTGCAATGGCTGGACCGCATCGAGGACCAGCGGCTGGCCGCGGCGGCCTCGGTCAAGCGCGCCCAGATACTGGGGCGCATGGGCCGGCTTGACGACGCCCAGGCGGTGTTTGGAGAGATGCTGGCCGATGCCGAGGACATCCCCAACGCCGACCAGCGCGCGCAGCGCATGACCGCGATCCGGCAGGCCGAGATCGGCATGCTGATGGACGCGAAGGCCTACGATCGCGCGCGCAAGCTGCTCGATGAACGCATCAAGGCCGAGCCCGACAATGCCGAATGGCTGTACGAGCTGGCCATGCTGGATGAGCGCGAAAAGCGCTACGACAGCATGGAACGGCGGTTGCGCCGGTTCATCTCGTTGCAGCCAAACCAGAAGCAGGGCTACAACGCGCTCGGCTACTCGCTGGCGGATCGCAACGAGCGGCTGCCCGAGGCGCTGCAGCTGTTGCAGAAGGCGACCGAACTCGGGCCGGACGATCCGTACATCATGGACAGCCTGGGCTGGGTCAAATTCCGCATGGGCGAGCTGCAGCCGGCCGCGCAATTGCTGCGCAATGCCTACGCCAAGGCGCCCGAGGCCGAAATCGCCGCGCATCTGGGCGAGGTGCTATGGCGCATGGGCGAGCGGGACGAGGCCCGCCGCACCTGGGCCGAGGGTTATCGCATCGATCCGGATAACGAGACCCTGATCGATACGCTGCGCAGGTACAACGTGAAGATCGGGCAATAGCGAATGGCGCGCGCCGCCGCGGCACCCGGCAAGAGGACCGCGGCGGCAGCGCGGTTCATTGCCCCTTCCGCTGCGCTTCAGCCCCTTCGCTTCCCTCTTTCCCGGTTTCTGTTCCTGTTTCCGTTTCGCGCATGACCCGCTTTCGCCGTACCCTGACCCTGCTTTGCCTGTCGGCCCCGCTATGGCTTGCCGCCTGTGCGAGCGTCACGCCGTCGCGCTCCTTCGATGCCGCCGCGGGCGCGCGGCCCGAGGAATTCCGTGGCCGCTTCGCCGCCAACTATGTCCGCCACGGCCGCGACGAAGGCGTGCAGGGCAGCTTCCATTGGCGTGAGCAGGGCGACAACGTGCGGCTGGACCTGATTTCACCGCTGGGCCAGACGCTGGCCGYGGKCMCCGCCACGCCATCCGGCGCGACGCTGGACCTGCCGAACGAACCGCCGCGCAATGCCCCCGAGGTCGATACGCTGCTCGAGCAAAACCTTGGCTTCGCGCTGCCCGTGGCCGGACTGCGCGACTGGCTGCACGCACGGCCCGCGCCGGGCTCCCCGGCCACCGCCACGCGCGACGAACAGGGCCGGCTGGCCACGCTGACGCAGGATGGCTGGACCGTGCGCTATGGCGCCTGGCAGCAAGGCGCTGACGGCGCCGGCAACGGCACGCTGCCCCGGCGCATCGACCTGGCGCGCGACGCGGCAAGCGGGCCGATGTCCGTCAAGCTGGTGATCGACCCGCCCGGCACGCCCTGAACCGCTTTGACCCACCCGTTGCAAACCCCATGAGCGATCTGCCGCCTCCGGTGGAACTGCGCGACTGCCCGGCCCCCGCCAAGCTGAACCTGTTCCTGCATGTGACCGGCCGCAGGCCGGACGGCTATCACACGCTGCAGACCGTGTTCCAGCTGATCGACTGGAGCGATACGCTGCACTTCCGCCGGCGCGACGACGGTGCGGTTTTCCGTACCACCGAGGTGGACGGCGTGCCCGCCGACACCGACCTGGCCGTGCGGGCGGCGCGCGCCTTGCAGGCGGCGACCGGCACGCGCTTCGGTGTCGACATCGCGATCGACAAGGTGCTGCCGATGGGCGGCGGCATCGGCGGCGGTTCGTCCGACGCGGCCACGACGCTGCTGGCGCTGAACCGTCTGTGGCAGCTCGGCCTGTCCCGCGCGGAGCTGATGCGCATCGGCCTGTCGCTGGGCGCCGACGTGCCCTTCTTCGTGTTCGGCGAAAACGCCTTTGCGGAGGGCGTGGGCGAGCGCCTGGCGCCCGTCGAACTGCCGCCTAGCTGGTTCGTCGTCATTCATCCACGCGAGCATGTGCCGACCGCGGCAATTTTTTCCGATGAGCGCTTGACAAGGAATACGCCCATCTCCATAATTGCGGACTTCGCTGCTTGCACAAACAAATTCGCTTTCGGTCGCAACGATCTGGAAGCGGTGGCAACGGCGAAGTTCGGTGAAGTTGCCCGAGCCCTGGCGTGGTTGAGACAATACAGTCCGCACGCGAGGATGACCGGTTCCGGTGCCTGCGTGTTTGCGCGCTATACTGACGCGCAAATCGCACAACAGGTAGTGGAACGGTTGCCGCCCGAATGGGATGGCAGATGCGTGAAAGGTCTTTCGCGCCATCCGCTCGCAACGTTCGCCTGGTAGGTTATTCGTTCGGCGTGGCACGCGGTTGGTGCAACGAAGAACGGTCCCGGTTGTGTAGGGGAGTCGCCAAGTCGGTTAAGGCACCGGATTTTGATTCCGGCATTCGAGGGTTCGAATCCTTCCTCCCCTGCCATTACATTCCTCGCAGATCCTGCACAATCCGTCGCCGGCAGCGCTGGCGACTCTCCCCCAGCAGCAAGACAGGTGCCCCTCATGAGTAGCGACGGCTTGATGGTTTTTACCGGCAACGCCAACCCCAAACTCGCGGAGGCTGTCGTGCAGCACCTCGGCATCCCGCTCGGCAAGGCCCTGGTGGGCCGATTCTCCGACGGTGAAGTCCAGGTCGAGATTCAGGAAAATGTCCGCGGCAAGCACGTGATCGTGCTGCAGTCCACCTGCCAGCCGACCAACGACAACCTGATGGAACTGATGGTGATGGTCGATGCGCTCAAGCGCGCCTCGGCACGCAGCATCACCGCCGCCATGCCCTACTTCGGCTACGCCCGCCAGGACCGCCGCCCGCGCTCGGCGCGCGTCGCGATCTCGGCCAAGGTGGTTGCCAACATGCTGGAAGTGGCCGGTGTCGACCGCGTGCTGACGATGGACCTGCACGCGGACCAGATCCAGGGCTTCTTCGATATCCCGGTGGACAACATCTACGCGTCGCCGGTGTTGCTGGGCGATCTGCGCGAGAAGAATTACGAGAATCTCCTGGTCGTGTCGCCGGACGTCGGCGGCGTGGTGCGCGCGCGCGCGCTGGCCAAGCAGCTCGACTGCGACCTGGCGATTATCGACAAGCGCCGTCCGAAGGCCAACGTTTCCGAGGTGATGAATATCATCGGTGAAGTCGACGGCCGCAATTGCGTGATCATGGACGACATGATCGATACCGGCGGCACGCTGTGCAAGGCTGCCCAGGTGCTGAAGGAACGCGGCGCGCTGAAGGTGTTCGCCTACTGTACGCACCCGGTGCTGTCCGGCGGCGCGGCTGCCCGCATCGCGGACTCGCAGATCGACGAAGTGGTGGTGTGCGACACGATCCCGCTGCGCGACGACGCGCTGCAGACCGGCAAGATCCGCCAGCTTTCCACCGCGTCGCTGCTGGCCGAGACCTTCACGCGTATCGTCAAGGGCGACTCCATCATGTCGCTGTTTGCCGATTCCTGAGCGCCGATTCCTGGGTTACTGTTAGAATTCAAGGCTTTACCGCGGCGGAGCGGGTTTCCCGCGCCGCGCGGTTCATGGGGCGAGAGGCCGTTCCCACGCGCTTCCTGCCCGTTCATCGGGCTGTCTGGTCGCGGACAGCCCTCTTTAATTTCTGGAGTCTTACATGAAAGTCATCGCTTTCGAGCGTAGCGTACAGGGTACGGGTGCGAGCCGCCGCCTGCGCAACGCCGGCAAAACCCCGGGCATCATCTATGGTGGTTCGGCCGAACCCAAGATGATCGAGCTCGATCACAACGCGCTGTTCCACGCGCTGAAGAAGGAAGCCTTCCACTCGTCGATTCTCGACCTGGAAGTGGGCGGCACGACCGAGAAGGCGCTGCTGCGCGCCTTCCAGATGCACCCGTTCAAGCCGCTGGTGCTGCACGTCGATTTCCAGCGCGTGTCGGCCACCGAGAAGATCCACGTCAAGGTGCCCCTGCACTTCATGAACCAGGAAACCGCTCCGGGCGTGAAGCTGGGCCACGGCATCATCAACCACATCATGAACGAACTGGAAGTGTCGTGCCTGCCGGGCGACCTGCCTGAGTTCATCGAAGTGGACATGGGCGCCGTCGAACTGAACCAGACGGTTCACCTGTCGGACCTGAAGCTGCCGAAGGGCGTCACCGCGATCACCCACGGCGACGACAACCCCGCAGTCGCCACCATCGCTCTGGCCGCCGGTGGCGTGTCGGAAGCGGCTGGCGAAGCAGGCGAAGGCGAAACGCCGGCTGCCTGATCGGCACTCGCTGCCCTGCGCGGCTTCGTTTATCGAAGCCGCCGAAAGAGACCGCCGGCGTGTCCGGCGGTTTTTTTTCGTGGGTTGAGGGAGTGGTATTTGACTGTGACTGCCCCATCGCCCCACTCCGATCTTTCGCGTATCCTTCCCACGCTCCCGATCTCCGCTTTTCTTACGCCATGATCAAGCTCATCGTCGGCCTCGGCAATCCTGGGGCGGAATACGAAGCCACGCGCCACAATGCCGGCTTCTGGCTCATCGACCAGCTCGCCCGCATGGGCGGCGCGACGCCAAGGGTCGAATCGCGCTTTCATGGGCTGGCGGCCCGCGCGCGCCTGTGGGACCAGGAGATCTGGCTGCTCAAGCCATCGACCTTCATGAACCGGTCCGGCCTTGCCGTGGTGTCACTGGCGCGCTTCTACAAGATCCTGCCGGACGAAATCCTTGTCGCCCACGACGAGATGGATCTCCCTGCCGGCGCCGTCAAGCTCAAGCGTGGCGGCGGTTCGGGGGGACACAACGGGTTGAAGGATATTTCGGCGCATCTGTCGACGCCGGATTACTGGCGCCTGCGCATCGGCGTTGGCCACCCCCGCAACGCGGGCGGCGCCGCCCAGCGGGAGGAAGTGGTCAACTTCGTACTGAAGCCGCCCCGCCGCGAGGAACAGGAAGCCATCGACGCGGCCATCGACCGCAGCCTGGCACCGCTGGCGCTGCTGGCCAAGGGGGAGTCCGAGCGCGCCATGATGCAGCTGCACTCGACAAAGTAAGCACCCGGGCKTGAAACCCCGCCGGTTTTCTCCCCTCTCCCGCAACGCGGGAGAGGGKCGGGGGAGAGGGCAGTCACAGCAAGAAATCGGTCGCCCCACAAAAAAACAAAAAGCCCCGCCATCGCCAGGATGCCGGGGCTCAATGCAAAAGTACCCGTACCGCTTTACGCCGCCTGTTTCGCAGCCGTCAGCAAGCGATAGCGTTGCATCAACACCTCCCGCGTTTCCAGCCGGTTCGGATCGCGCGGAATACACTCGACCGGACACACCTGCTGGCATTGCGGCTCATCGAAATGGCCCACGCATTCGGTGCACTTGTTGGGGTCGATCACGTAGATTTCCGGCCCCATCGAAATCGCTTCGTTCGGGCACTCGGGTTCACAAACGTCGCAGTTGATGCAATCGTCGGTGATGATCAGCGCCATGATATTTCCCTGTTGCTGGATGCGCCGCGCCCGACTGGCCGCGTCGACACGCAATCCAACCCCGTATTCTAGGCCGATTGGGCGCCGCCGTCCCGCCGTGGCACTGCAGTGGGGAATACCGCACCTCGCCACGGGCGAGGTCAGCCGCCCTTGCCGATCTTTTCCTTGAGCCAGCGCTCCACCGACGGAAACACGAACTTGCTGACATCGCCGCCCAGCACGGCGATCTCGCGCACGAAGGTGCCCGAGATGAACTGGTACTGGTCGGACGGCGTCAGGAACATGGTCTCGACGTCGGGCAGCAGATAGCGGTTCATGCCGGCCATCTGGAACTCGTATTCGAAGTCCGACACCGCGCGCAGGCCGCGCACGATCACGCGGGCGTTGTTCTTCCGGACGAAGTCCTTCAGCAGCCCCGAAAAGCCATCCACACGGACATTCGGGTAGTGCCCCAGCACTTCCTTGGCGATGCCGATGCGCTCCTCCAGCGAGAAGAACGGACGCTTGTTCGGGCTGTGCGCAACGCCGACCACCAGTTCGTCGAAGATATTGGACGCCCTGCGCACCAGATCCTCGTGTCCCCGGGTCAGTGGATCAAATGTGCCGGGATAGACGGCGACGACCATGGTTCCTCCTTGTTCTGCCCTGCCGGGTGGTAGAGCCACATCGGCGCCCGCTATCGAGCGGACTTCCATCGATGCCACCGGACGGGCGTTGGCGACAGCGGCGTAGTGTAACCCCAAACCTGGGACGGAAACCCTACCTTATCCGCCTTGCGCGGCACATGGTGGGCGGTGACCGACCGGTAGCGGCGTGAGGTTATTGTGCGACGCCGCGCGGGCGTAGCAAATGGAAATGTACCGCGCCGGCGCGCGCATGGCGCACGATTTCCAGCGAGGCCGGCACCGGCGCATCGGCGCCGGTCAGCGGCGAGTCGCTCTCCACGTAGACGGCGCCATGATCGCGCACCAGCCGCGCGGCGTGCGCAAGCGACGGTCCGATCCAGTCGTGGGCGAAGGGCGGATCGAGAAAGACGACGTCGTACGCAGCGTCCGGCATCTGCGCCGCAATGGCGAATGCGTCACCCTGCAGGATCTGGATGTGCTCGGCGCCGAGCCGATACTGGTTGTCCCGCAGTTGCCTGGCGACGCGAGGGTTCGCTTCCACCATCGTGACCGTGGCAGCGCCGCGGGATGCGGCCTCGAAGCCCAGCGCGCCTGAACCGGCAAACAGGTCGAGGCAGGCCAGGCCAGCCATGTCCTGGCCAAGCCAGTTGAACAGCGTCTCGCGGACGCGATCGGGTGTGGGCCGCAGGCCGTCGGCTTCCAGAACAGGCAGCGGCGTGCGCTTCCAGCGCCCTCCGATGATCCGGACCTGGGCCGGGGTCTGGCGCGGAGCGGGCGGCCGGGTCCGGCCGCGGGGGGGTGGCATGGCGGATGAAGGGGATGATGGGGATGGCGAAGGCATGTCGTGATTGTAGAGCCTGTCGCGGAGGTGGCTGGGGGCGGTGGGGCACATTGCGGGGGTTTTGCTGGGACTGCCCTCTCCGCCGGCCCTCTCCCGCTTTGCGGAGAGGGGCGGCGGAGAGGGCAGTCCCATCCCGACAAGAACGCCTACTTCCCCTCCGGCCCCCCAACGATCACCGTGGCCATGCCCTGGGGATCCACATGCCGCTGGAATGCTTCCTTGACCTGCTGGCGCGAGACCTTGGCGATCTGCGCGGTCCACGTATCGAGATAGTCTAGCGGCAGCCCATACCAGCCGATATTGGCCACATTGGTCAGCAGCTTGCGGTTGCTGTCGATGCGCAGCGGAAAGCCATTGACCAGATTGTCCTTGGCCGCCTTCAGCTCCGCCGCGGTGGGGCCTTCGGCGACGAACCGCGCCACTACCTGCCGGACCAGCGCCAGCGCTTCGTCGGTCTGCGCCTTCTGCGTCTGCAGGCCGATACCGAAGGGTCCGGGCTGCTTGGCCGGCGCGAAATAGCTGTCCACGCCATAGGTCAGCCCGCGCTTCTCTCGCACTTCCTCGGTGAGCCGCGAGCTGAACCCTCCGCCGCCGAGCACGTAGTTGCCCACCAGCAGCGCGAAATAGTCCGGGTCGCCCCGGGCGATGGCCGGCTGACCGAGCACCACGGTGGCCTGCTGCGCCGGATGCGAAACGCGCTGCACCGTCGCCGGGATACGCATCTGCACCTGCGGCATTGCCGCCGGCGCGGTTCCCGCCGGCAGGCCGCTGGTCAGTTGTTCGGCGATCGCCTCGGCCTTGCGACGGTCGATGGCCCCGATCAGCGTGACCACCGCGCGCGAGGCCGCATAGTTGTCGCGCCAGAACCGCTCCAGATCGTCGCGCGTGATGGCGGCGACCGACTCGGGTGTCGCCGAGACGCCGTACGGATGATTCGGGTAGATCGCCTTCGACAGCAGCTTGTCGGCGATCACGCCGGGCCGTGTATCGCCTTCGCGGATCGCGGCGATCATCCTTTCCTTTTCGCGCTCGACAACCGCCTGCGGATAGGTCGGCGCCTTGATCAACTGCGCGGCCAGCGCCAGCGAACGGGACAGTTCCGGCTCCGAGGTCAGCGTGCGCAGCCCGATGCCGCCGCGGTCGCCGCTTGCGGCCCCGCCGAAGCTCGCGCCGGTATCGGCGAACCCGTCGGCGATGCCGGCCTCATCGCGCGCCGGCTGGCCGTCGATCGCGGCCGCGCCCTTGTCCAGAAGTGCCGCCGCCAGCGTGGCGAGGCCGGCCTTGCCCGGCGGGTCGTACCGTGTGCCGGCATCGAAGTCGACATTGACGTCGAGCATCGGAATCGAAGGGCTATGGACGAAGTAGACGCGCGCACCGGTGGACGCTGTCCAGTGTTCGATCGGAATCGCGGCACGTGCGGCGGGCATGGACAGCACGCCTAGCACGGCGGCCGTCAGCGCGCGCATCCACCCGGCGCGGCGCACCTCGGGTCGGGACGGCGAACGATAAAGGGAGATCGCGTTCAGCGCGAACATCGGGGCTCCTCAGTGGCGCAGGCCGGCGGGCGCCTGCTGCTTGGGCTTGTTGGGATCGATGGGCTGGGGCAGCAGCGTGGCGACGGTCAGGTTATCTTCACTGAAGTACTTCGCCGCGACCGCCTTCACCTGTTCGGGGGTCACCTGCTTGATCCGTTCCAGGATGCGGTCGATGTCGCGCCATGAGATACCGGCGATCTCGGCAATACCGATCTCCATGCCTTGGCCGAACACCGAATCGCGCTTGTAGATCTGGCTGGCCACCACCTGCGCCTTGACC
Organism: Cupriavidus gilardii J11; assembly: GCF_007829435.1. Taxonomy (GTDB): domain Bacteria; phylum Pseudomonadota; class Gammaproteobacteria; order Burkholderiales; family Burkholderiaceae; genus Cupriavidus; species Cupriavidus gilardii_D. The sequence goes on along the minus strand of NZ_VLJN01000023.1, from coordinate 51,036 downwards.
CGCTGCAGTTCGTCGGCCGATACGCCCTCGCGCGCGATGCGGTCGATCTCCGCGCGCAGCGCTCGCTCGATCTCCTCGGTGCTGTGGCCGTTGGCGGGCGTGCCGTCCATCACGAACAGCGACTCGCCGCGATTGATGCTGTCGTAGCCCACATTGACATCGTCGGCCAGCCGCCGGACACGCACCAGCTCGCGCGTGAGCCGCGCATTGTCGTAGCCGTTGAGGACGGCGGCCAGCACTTCGAGCGCGTAGGGATCGACGTCCTTCTCGACGTCGCGCAGGCGCGGCACCTTGTAGGCCAGCACCACATAGGGATTCTCGGCCGGCGCCTTGACCCAGATCCGCTTGGCGCCCAACTGCGGCGGCTCGAGCTGCGGCTTGCGTTCGGGCAGCGCGCGTGGCTTGAGCCTGCCGTAGGTGCGCTCGGCCATCGCGCGGACTTCGGCGGCATTGACGTCGCCTGCCACCACGAGGATCGCGTTGTTGGGCACATACCATTCGCGATACCACTTGCGGACGTCCTCTACCCGCATGTTCTGCAGGTCGTTCATCCAGCCGATGACCGGATGGCGGTAGGCGGCCGCGGTGTAGACGGTGGCCAGCAGCTGTTCGTACACGGTGCCGCGCGCCGAATCGTCGGTACGCAACCGCCGCTCCTCCATCACGACCCGCATCTCGCGATCGAAGTCGTCGCGCTTGATGATCAGGTTCGCCATGCGGTCGGCTTCCAGCTCCATCATGCGCTGCAGATGCTGCTTGCCGATCTGCTGGAAGTACATCGTGAAGTCGCGATTGGTCATCGCGTTCTCGCGACCGCCCAGCGCCGCGATCTGCCGCGAGAACTCGCCGGGGCCGACCTTCGGCGTGCCCTTGAACATCATGTGTTCGAGCATGTGGGCCACGCCGGTGGTGCCGCTGACCTCATCGATGCCGCCGACCCGGTACCAGACCTGGTGGGCCACCGTGGGCGCCCGGTGGTCTTCCTTGACGATCACCCGCATGCCGTTGGCGAGCTGGAATTCGGTGGTGCCGGAGTCCGCGACGGTGCCGCGTACGACCGCGCCGGGCGCTGGTGGGGCGTCCACGGCCACGCCCTGGCCCTGTGCCAGGACCGGCATTGACAGCCAGCCCGCGGCCAGCAGGGCGAGCGGAAGGGAACGCAAAAGAAAACCGCGCGGGCGGGCGCGGGCTGTACGGGTGTTGATATGGGCGTGGGTGGGCGTGGTGCCCGTCCCGGTCGACACTGCGCGATGGTTCATGCGACCCCGTCTGCTAGAATTTTGGCGATCGATTCTACCGGGGTATGGACCCCTTTCCCAATGTTTAGTTTCTGGAAGAAGCGCAAGGCCGAGCCGGTCAGCGCGCCCGCCGAGGCGCCACCGGAGCCGGCGGCGCAGGCACCGGCGTCAGAGGCGCCATCGGTTCCGTCCGCACCGCCGGAGCCGACGCAGCCCGCGCCGATCGCTTCGCCCGCCCCCTCCGAACCGGCCAGGCCCGAGCCAGCGCCGTCCCGACTGTCGCCGCTGTCCTGGTTCTCGCGGTCGTCGCAGCCGGCGCAGGAAGCCGTGCCGCAGCCGGTACCGCAAGCAGCGCAACAGCCCGCGCAACAACCGGCACCGCAACCGGAGCCGGAAGCCGCGCCGGAGCCCGTTGCACAACCCTCGCCCGCTCCGCAGCCGCAGGCCGCGGTCCTTGCTCCGTCCGCGCCGCCCGCCCCGGCGGACGACGACGAGATGGTCCTCGTTCCGGTACCGCCCCCGAGCGAGGAAGCCAAGCGCGGCTGGATGCAGCGGCTGCGTACCGGCCTGTCGAAGACCAGCCGTGGCATCACCACGCTGTTCGTCGGCGTCAAGGTTGACGAGGCGCTGTTCGAGGAACTCGAGACCGCGCTGCTGATGGCCGATGCCGGCGTTGAAGCCACCGAGTACCTGCTCGGGGAGCTGCGCAAGCGCGTCAGGACCCAGCGCATCGAAACCGCCGAGGGCGTGCGCGTGGCGTTGCGAGAATTGCTGACCGAACTGCTGCGGCCACTGGAAAAGACCATGGAGCTCGGCCGCGAGCAGCCACTGGTCATGATGATCGCCGGCGTCAATGGCGCGGGCAAGACGACCAGCATCGGCAAGCTCTGCAAGCACTTCCAGCACTACGGCCAATCCGTGCTGCTGGCCGCGGGCGACACCTTCCGCGCCGCGGCTCGCGAACAGCTGACCATCTGGGGCGAGCGCAACAACGTCAGCGTGGTCGCCCAGGAGAGCGGCGATCCGGCGGCGGTGATCTTCGACGCGGTCAATGCCGCGCGCGCACGCGGCGTCGATATCGTGATGGCCGATACCGCTGGCCGGCTGCCGACCCAGCTGCATCTGATGGAAGAGCTTCGGAAGGTCAGGCGCGTGATCGGCAAGGCGATGCCAACCGCGCCGCACGAGGTACTGCTGGTGATCGACGCCAATACCGGGCAGAACGCGCTGGCACAGGTCAAGGCGTTCGATGACGCGTTGCAGCTGACGGGTCTGATCGTCACCAAGCTGGACGGCACGGCCAAGGGCGGCATCCTGGCGGCGATCGCGCGCCAGCGTCCGGTGCCGGTCTATTTCATCGGTGTTGGGGAGAAGGTCGAGGACCTGCAGCCGTTCAAGGCGGACGAGTTCGCGCAGGCATTGGTGGGGGAGTGACGGGCGGCGGCTGTTCAGCCGTGACCGCCCTCACCCCCGCCCCACCTTACTCCGCGTCCGGCTGCGCCTTTGGCGCGGCCTGCTGGAACGCCGGCATCTCCATGCAGGCATCGAACACCCGCGAGATGGTCGGATAGGGCTCGAGGCCGATCTGGAAGCGCTGCGCGTTGAACACCTGCGGGACCAGGCAGATGTCCGCCAGCGTCGGCGTATCGCCGAAGCAGAACCGCCCGGCCTTGCCTTCGCGTGCCAGCGTCGCTTCGATCGACGTAAAGCCCAGCTCGATCCAGTGGCGGTACCATGCCTCCTTGGCCTCGTCACTGACGCCCAGCGTGTGCTTCAGGTACTTGAGCACGCGCAGGTTGTTGACCGGGTGAATCTCGCAGGCGATGCCTTGCGCCAGCGCACGGATATAGGCGCGATCCAGCGCGCTGCCGGGCAGCAGCGCGGGCTCCGGATGCGTTTCGTCCAGGTATTCGATGATCGCCATCGACTGTGCCAGCGCATGGTCGCCATCGACGAGCGTGGGCACCAGCGCGTCGGCGTTCAGCGCGCGATACGATTCGGCGAATTGCTGGCCGCCGTCCTTGAGCAGATGCACCGGCACGTACTCATAAGGCAGGCCCTTGAGCCCCAGCGCGATGCGCACGCGGAACGAAGCCGAGCTGCGGAAGTAGCTGTAGAGCTTCAGCATCGCCTTACACCACCTTGACGACGAGCTCGCCCAGCCCCTCGATCGCGCATTCCATGCGGTCGCCCCGGACCACCGGGCCGACGCCCTCGGGCGTGCCGCTGTAGATAAGGTCGCCCGGCTGCAGCTCGAACAGGCGCGACAGGTACGCCACCATCTCGGGCACCGACCAGATCAGGTCAGACAGGTCTCCGCGCTGCTTTTCGGCGCCGTTGACGGCCAGCGTCACGGCACCACGCTGCGGATGGCCGATGGCCTCCACCGGCACGATCGGACCGATCGGCGCGGAGTGGTCGAAGGCCTTGCCGGTTTCCCACGGACGGCCGGTTTTCTTCGATTCGTTCTGCAGGTCGCGGCGCGTCATGTCCAGGCCGATGGCGTAGCCGAACACATGCGAGGCCGCCTGGTCGACCGGGATATCGCGACCGCCCTTGCCGATCGCGACCACCATCTCGACCTCGTAGTGCACGTTGCCGCTGCCGGGCGGATAGGGAAAGGCGCCTTCGGAGCCGTCGGCGACATAGCTGACCGCATCGGCGGGCTTGCAGAAGAAGAACGGCGGTTCGCGGTCGGGGTCCGAGCCCATTTCACGCGCGTGCGCGGCGTAGTTGCGGCCGACGCAATAGACGCGCCGCACCGGGAAGCGCGCGCTGCTGCCGCGCACCGGCACGCCAACGGGCGCGGGCGGGGTGAAAACGAACTCGGTCATGCATCTCTCCAGCTTGTCGGTATGGGAATCGGGGTTTGCCGGCCGCCGTCGTGGCTCCGTGGATCGATGGATTCCACGGGTCGCGACCGGAGCCGCGTGGCTGCTCCAAGCCGCCGCGGCAGGGCATCAGCATACACCCGTCGCGCCGCGCGAGGCAGCCTGGCGCACGTGGGGCCGGCTTGAATCTTGCATAAAACCGTCCGACCTCCCGCCAATGCCATGAACCGACGTCGCGTCCCCTCCGAAGCCCCTGCCACCACGACGGCCCCGCCCGCCGCGCCCCGTGCGCTGCGCATCCTGCTCGTGCGCGACCCGCTGGACGCCGATCCGCTCAACGTCGAGACGATTCGTGCGGGCCTGTCGGCGGCCGGCTTCGATGACGTGGAGACGGTCGACGCCGGCATCACGCTGCCCGACGCCATCGAAGCGCGCCAGCCGGACCTGATCATCATCGCGTCGGAATCCGCGGCGCGCGATACCGTCGAGCACGTCTGCGTGTCGACCCAGCACGCGCCGCGTCCCATCGTGCTGTTTACCGACAACGACGATGCCGAACGGATCAAGGCCGCGCTGTCGGCCGGCATCACCGCGTATATCGTGGACGGCCTGCGCGCCGAGCGCGTAAAGACCGTGCTTGACGTCGCCTATGCGCGCTTCGAGCTGGACCAGGCGCTGCGGGCAGAACTGGACGCCACCCGGCTGAAGCTGGCCGAGCGCAAGACGGTCGAGCGCGCGAAGGGCCTGCTGATGAAGGAGCGGGGCATGAGCGAGGACGAGGCGTACAAGCGGCTGCGCAATATGGCGATGGAGCGGGGCATCAAGCTGCTGGAGGCGGCGCAGCGGGTGATTGACGTGATGGGGTGATTTCTTCGGGGGCGCGGGCGGGCGGTGACTGCCCTCTCCCGCACCCCGCTGGTGCAACGCACAACAACAGCGCCGCCCCGCACCCTTAGCGGTCATGCCCCGTTCTCCCGCTTCGTGCACCGCGCGCCGCCGGCGGGAATCGCGCCCCGCGATCGGTCCGTCCCCGCACCGCTCTCCAGCATTGCTGCATGGCACACCGATTGCGTTATCGCCGATGCCAGCCAACGGCGGCTGGCGATGACTCGATGCGGCGGCCAACGACGGTCCCCGGCATCTTTCGGACAACGGCGTCCTGCCCCCGTCGCGCGCTTCCCGCGCGACGGGGCGGGACGCTTTTTCTTTGGAGCCTTGCATGCCCTCTCGCCCGTCCACCGCCAAGCCGCGACGCCCGGCGGTCATCGATCCCGTTACCGGCGGCTCCGCCGACGCGGCGCCAGCCAGCCAGGGCCGCCGCCGGGCCATGGCGACCATCGCCGGCGCCAGCGTGATGACGCTGGTCGATCCGATGGTGAAGGCGGGCGCATGGGCTGCCGGCTCCGATGCGCCGGAAAAGACGGAGGTGAAGATCGGCTTCATTCCGCTGACCGATTGCGCATCGGTGGTGATGGCCGCGACGCTGGGCCTGGACAAGAAGTACGGCATCAGGATCACCCCGACCAAGGAGGCGTCGTGGGCCGGCGTGCGGGACAAGCTGGTCAACGGCGAACTCGACGCCGCGCACGTGCTGTACGGCCTTATCTACGGCGTGCAGCTCGGCATCGGCGGGCCGAAGAAGGACATGGCGGTGCTGATGAGCCTGAACCATAACGGCCAGGCCATCTCGCTGTCGTCCAAGCTGGCGGAAAAAGGCGTGCGCGACGGTGCGTCGCTGCGCGCCCATATGAGCCGCGAGAAGCGCGACTACACCTTCGCGCAGACCTTCCCCACCGGCACGCACGCGATGTGGCTGTACTACTGGCTCGCGGCGCACGGCATCCATCCGATGCAGGACGCGCGCGCCATCACCGTGCCGCCGCCGCAGATGGTCGCGAACATGCGTGTGGGCAATATGGACGGCTTCTGCGTGGGCGAACCGTGGGGCGCGCGTGCCATCGCGGACAGGATCGGCTTCACCGCAGAAACCACGCAAGGCATCTGGAAGGACCACCCCGAGAAGACGCTCGGCACCACCGCCGACTTCGTGCAGAAGTACCCCAACACCGCGCGCGCGATGGTCGCCGCGGTGCTGGAGGCGTCGAAGTTCATCGATGCTTCGGTATCGAACCGACGCAAGACCGCCGAGACCATCGCGGCCAAGTCCTACGTCAACACCGACATGGACATCATCCTCGACCGCATGCTTGGCCGCTACACCAATGGCCTGGGCAAGACCTGGGACGACGCCGACGCGATGAAGTTCTATCAGGACGGCGTCGCGAACTATCCCTTCCTGTCCGACGGCATGTGGTTCCTGACACAGCACAAGCGTTGGGGCCTGTTGAAGGAGCATCCGGACTATCTCGCCGTGGCGAAGAAGGTCAATCGCGTGGACATCTACAGGCAGGCCGCGACGGCCGCGCAAGTGCCGTTGCCCAAGAGCGATTTCCGCACCGCGAAGCTGCTGGACGGCGTGGTGTGGGATGCCACCAAGGACCCGAAGGCGTACGCCGACGGCTTCAAGATCAAGGTGTGATGCCAGGGGCGGCGCCCCCGGGAGCGCCGCCCCACCCGTTGTTCTCAACGTCTGCCCGCGGCCACGAGCGCCGCGTGCCTCGCAAGGAGATCGATATGAACGCGATCGCGCAATCCAGCGACGATGTGGGCGCCGACGATGGGCAGGCCCGCGCGCAGCGGCGCGCCCTGGAACAGCAGCGCGAGGAGCGCCGCGCCGCCCGCCGCGATGCGCTGGCGCACGGCATGCTGAAGCTGTGCCCGCCACTTGCCGGCTTCGTGCTGTTCCTGCTGGCGTGGCATGGCATTGCCACGTGGATTCCGGCGCTGCCCACGCCGGGCGCAACCTGGGACGCGGCGCTGCCGCTGTTCGCGGACCCGTTCTATCGCAATGGTCCCAACGACCAGGGCGTGGGCTGGAACGTGCTGGCGTCGCTCGCGCGCGTTGGCGCCGGCTTTGGCCTAGCCGCGCTGATCGGCATCCCGGCCGGCTTCGCGCTGGGTCGTTTCGCCTTCCTGAACGCGATGGCGGCGCCAATCATCAGCCTGCTGCGCCCGGTGTCCCCGCTGGCGTGGCTGCCTATCGGCCTGCTGCTGTTCAAGGCGGCAAACCCGGCGGCGATCTGGGCCATCTTCATCTGCTCGATCTGGCCGATGGTGATCAACACCGCGGTCGGTGTCAGCCGCGTGCCGCAGGACTACCTGAACGTCGCCCGCGTGCTCGACCTGTCCGAATGGAAGGTCTTCACCAAGGTGCTGTTCCCCGCCGTGCTGCCGTACATGCTGACCGGCGTGCGCCTGTCGATCGGCACGGCCTGGCTGGTCATCGTCGCCGCCGAGATGCTGACCGGCGGCACCGGCATCGGCTTCTGGCTGTGGGATGAATGGAACAACCTGAAGGTCGAGCACATCGTCATCGCGATCTTCGTGATCGGCGTCGTCGGCCTGCTGCTCGAACACGCGCTGCTGGCGCTGGCACGGCGCTTCAGCCATGACGGCTGATTGCATGCGTCCAATCGGCACCAATCGGAGGAACGCATGGATAAGTTCGTGAGCATCGAGGACGTTGGACAGGTCTTCAAGACGCGCAAGGGGCCGTTCGTCGCGCTGCGCGATATCCGTCTGTCGATCGCGGCCGGAGAGTTCATCGCGCTGATCGGCCATTCCGGCTGCGGCAAGTCGACGCTGCTGAATCTGCTGGCGGGCCTGACCGCACCGACTTCCGGCACGTTGATCTGCGCGGGCCGCGAGATCGCGGGTCCAGGCCCGGACCGCGCCGTGGTGTTCCAGAACCATTCGCTGCTGCCGTGGCTGTCGTGCTTCGACAATGTGCATCTTGGCGTCGAACGCGTATTCGGCGGCTCGGAAAGCAGGGCGCAGCTGAAGGCCCGCACGCGCGAGGCGCTGGAGCTGGTTGGCCTGTCGCACGCCGAGGGCAAATATCCGCACGAGATCTCCGGCGGCATGAAGCAGCGGGTGGGCATTGCCCGCGCGCTGGCGATGGAGCCGAAGATGCTGCTGATGGACGAGCCGTTCGGCGCGCTGGACGCGCTGACGCGCGCCCATCTGCAGGACGAGTTGCTGAAGATCGTCGCCAAGACACGCAGCACCGTGGTGATGGTCACCCACGATGTCGACGAGGCGGTGCTGCTCGCCGACCGCATCGTGATGATGACCAATGGCCCGGCGGCCACCATCGGTGAAATCCTGCCGGTGCCGTTGCCACGGCCGCGCGACCGCATGGCGCTGGTCGAGGATCCCACCTACCTGGCATGCCGTGGCGCGGTGCTCGACTTCCTCCACCGAAAGCAGCGCAGTCCGGCGCTGAAGGAAGCGGCATGACGGGGTTGACCGGATGCGGTGAAGGCAGGTGCCGGATGCCGCCGGCCCGATCACGCTATCATCGGCAAAACCAGCGCTTCTCCCCTGCCCCATGGAACCGAACCAGAACGCTCCCACTTCGCCGCAACCGCCGTTCGCAGCCGCGCGCTTCATCAAGGAGATCGGCCGCGGCGTGAACGGCGCGCGCGCCCTGCAGCGCGACGATGCGCGGGCCTTGTTCGACGCCATGCTGGACAAACGCCTGTCCGACGTGGAACTCGGTGCGGTGCTGATGGCCTACCGCATCAAGGGCGAAGCGCCGCATGAGTTATCCGGCATGCTGGAAGCCGCGCATGCCCATTGCCTGCCCGTCGCGATGCCGCCGGAGCGCCCGGTGGTGGTGATCCCCAGCTACAACGGCGCCCGCAAGCAGCCGAACCTGGTGCCGCTGCTGGCGCTACTGCTGGCGCGCGAAGGCATTCCCGTGCTGGTACATGGCACCCGCCGCTTCAACGACCGCATCACCAGCATGATGTTGTTCGAGGCGCTGGGCATCGCACCCTGCGCCAGCACCGACGAGGCGTCGCAGCGCCTGGCCGGCGGCAGCCCGCACGGCCCGGTGGCCGCGTTGCCCATCGATGTGCTCTCGCCCGCGCTGACCGCGCTGCTGGACAAGCGCACGGTCATTGGGCTGCGCAACTCCTCGCACACGATCGTGAAGATGTTGCAGCCGGTCGGCTCGCATACGCCCGCCGAGGCGCTGCGACTGTACAGCTACACGCATCCGGAATACCGGGAGACGCTGACCGAGTTCTTCTCGCACGAGCCCGCCAACGTGCTGCTGATGCGCGGCACCGAAGGGGAGCCCGTCGCCGACGCGCGCCGCGCGGGCCGCATCGACTGGCTGCACGATGGTCACCAGCGAACGCTGGTCGACCCCATGCCGGGGTCGATCGCCGATGTGCCGCAACTGCCAGTCGGCACCGATCTGGCGGCCACGGCGTCGTGGACCCGTCAGGTCATCGACGGCGCGGTGCAGGTTCCCGCGCCGATTCTCGGGCAGATCGACGCCATCCGCACCTGCATGCGTGACGGCGCGCGGGTGAGCTGGGCGAATCCGATCTAGGCTCGTGTCCTCATGTCATGCCAAAGCGGCGGCGCGCCGCTCAAGGCCGGCGCGGCAGTGGAATGCGCTCGTGCTCGCCGGGCACCGGCGGAAATTCGTCGTTCTCCCAGCGCTGCGCGGCCGCCTCGATCGCCTCGCGGCTGCTGGCGACGAAATTCCAGAAGATATGGCGCCGGCCGTCGGTGGGGTCGCCGCCCACCAGCATCAGCTTCGACGGCTCCAGCGCGCTGACGGTGGCGTCCACTCCAGGCGTCAGCACCGCCAGATGCTCGGCCGGCAGCGCCTCGTTGTCCACCACGGCGGCACCATTGACCAGATAGACGCCCCGCTCCGCGTGATCGGCCGGAATTTCCAGGCTCGCGCCCGCATCCAGCTCCAGCGCGGCGTACAGCGTGCGGCTGAACACCTTGACGGGCGAACGTACCCCGAAGGCATCGCCGGCAATTACGGTGATCCGGGCGCCGGGCCGCGCCACGCGCGGCAGCGTGGCGGCCGGATGATGATGGAAAGCGGGCTCGACCTCCTCGAACTCGCGCGGCAGCGCAACCCACGTCTGGATGCCATGCACCCGGGCCCCGGCATCGCGTGCGGACTGCGGCGAACGTTCGGAATGGACGATGCCCCGGCCAGCGGTCATCCAATTGACATCGCCTGGCCGGATCACCTGCTCGCTGCCCAGACTGTCCCGGTGCGTGATCTCGCCCTCGAACAGGTAGGTGACGGTGGCCAGACCGATATGAGGATGTGGGCGCACATCCATGCCCTCGCCGGCCGGCAGGGCGACCGGCCCCATGTGATCGAAGAAGATGAACGGGCCCACGGTCTGCGCCGCGGCGGCTGGCAGTACCCGGCGTACGGAAAAGGCGCCGATATCGCGGACGTGCGGCTTCAGTAGATGCTCGATGGCGGACATGGCGCCTCCGGGATGGTTACGGGACGCTGGCAAGTGTAGCCCCGTCCGCCGCCTCGCGGAGCCGGTCTCGCCGCCATCCACGCTGCACGGCAGCGCGGGCGTGCGCTCACGCCACACACCGAACCGTCGTCGCCGGAACAGCTCTAACCAGGGTCGCGGGATTCGAGATTCCTCCGACTATTGCACCGGTTTTCTGATTACCGGGAACTATCAACAGGCCCAGGACTCCAATTAGCACTCACCCGGCTGGAGTGCTAATATCTGTGGCATTGTCGTGTGCGTGCGGTCCTCTTCGGGACCGGCAACGCCACCCGCCGGATGCGAAAGGAGCCTTTAGTGAACGCAGTGCTGTCTGCCGATCCGATTGAAATGAAAGACCATCTTCCGATGGTGCCCCAGCGCACCAACAGTCTCGCGCTGAGCCTGCCTGTCGGCCTGGGCAATCTGGACAGCTATATCCAGGCTGTTCACCGTATTCCGATGCTCACGGCCGAAGAGGAACAGAGGCTCGCCCGTGAGCTGCGCGACCACGATTCCGTGGACGCCGCCCGTCGTCTGGTGATGTCGCACCTGCGGCTCGTCGTGTCGATTGCCCGCCAGTACCTGGGCTATGGCTTGCCGCATGCCGACCTCATCCAGGAAGGCAATATCGGCCTGATGAAGGCCGTGCGCCGCTTCGACCCCGACCAGGGTGTCCGGCTGGTGTCGTACGCCATCCACTGGATCAAGGCCGAGATTCACGAGTACGTGCTGCGCAACTGGCGCATGGTCAAGGTCGCGACGACCAAGGCGCATCGCAAGCTGTTCTTCAACCTGCGCAGCCGCAAGCGCGGCTCCCAGGCGCTGACCCCTGACGAGATCGACGCGGTGGCCCGCGAACTGAACGTCAAGCCCGAAGAGGTCAAGGAAATGGAGACCCGGCTGTCGGGTGGCGATCTGGCGCTGGAAGGCCAGGTGGAAGACGGCGAGGAAGAGTTCGCGCCGATTGCCTACCTTGCCGACAGCCACAACGAGCCGACCCGCGTGCTGGAATCGCAGCGCCAGGACCGCATGCAAGTCGAGGGGCTGGAAAAGGCGCTGACCACGCTGGACCCGCGCAGCCGCCGCATCATCGAGGCGCGCTGGCTGCAGGTGAACGACGACGGCTCGGGCGGCGCCACGCTTCATGAACTGGCTGACGAGTTCGGCGTATCCGCCGAACGGATCCGCCAGATCGAAAGCGCGGCGATGAAGAAGATGAAGGGCGCGCTGCAGGCGTTTGCTTGACGGATCGTTGCGCCGAAAGACGCTGGGTGCCCGCGTTCGCGGGGACGACGGTGAAAGAAAAGCGCCATTCCAGCAAATAAAAAAGCCGGTTCTTCGGAACCGGCTTTTTGCTGCCCTGAACGGCGTGGGAGCCCCGGGCTACGACAGCAACTGCTTCAGATCATGCACGATGGGATCGGTGCCCTGCCCGTGGCGGATGAAGAGCCGCAAGCGCCCTTCCGGATCGAACACATAGCTGCCGGCGGAGTGGTCCATCGTGTAGTTGCCCGGTGCGCTGCCCGGTACCTTCGCGTAGTACACCTTGAAGTCCTTCGCGATCTTCTGCAGTGCCGCCTCATCGGCCGGTCGCATGCCAAGGAAACGCGGATCGAAGGCGGGGACATACTGCGCCAGCAGTTGCTGGGTATCGCGCTCGGGGTCGACGGTGACGAACATCACCTGGACCCGGTCGGCGTCGGGGCCGAGTTGTTCCATCACGGCCTTCCACTCCACCATCGTGGTCGGGCAGACGTCGGGACAATGGGTGTAGCCGAAGAACAGCACCACGGCCTTGCCCTTGAAGTCGGACAGCGTGCGCACCTTGCCGTGGTGGTCGGTCAGGGCGAAGTCCTTGCCGAATTCGCTGCCGCCGGTCACATCGATGTTCTGGAACGAAGCCTTGGGTTGTCCGCAGGCCGCCAGCAGCAGCGTGAACAGCCCCGCAAGCAAGGTGACGGCGAGTCGGCGGGCGATACCGGGATAGGGGACGGAATGATCGGAAATGCGCATGGTGGCTCGAAAAAGGGCGGATGCAGCGGCGGCCGCGAGTGACGGACAGCAGGCGAACGGGGCGGGCGCAGCCTCGAAGTATCGCCGACCATGATGGCGGAGGGCACGGGCGCGACAAGATGTCGCGCCCCGCCCTTGCCGTCAGACCTGTGGCACGAACTTGAAGTAGTGGTCGACCAGCAGCGCGGCGAACAGCAGCGCCAGGTAAACGATCGAGAACCGGAAGGTGCGCTGCGCCAGCGCGTCCGAATACTGGCGGTACAGGCGCCACGCATAGGCCAGGAACCAGCCCCCCAGACCGAGCGCGGCCGCAAGGTAGATGTACCCGCTCATACCGTAGACGAAGGGCAGCAGCGTGGCGGCAATCATCACCAGCGTGTAGAGCAGGATGTGCAGCAGCGTATAGCGCTCGCCATGCGTGATGGGAAGCATCGGCAGCCCGGACTTGGCGTAATCGGCGCGCCGATACAGCGCCAGCGCCCAGAAGTGCGGCGGCGTCCAGGTAAAAATGATCAGCACCAGGAACCAGGCTTCGGCCGGCACGTCGTTGGCCACTGCCGCCCAGCCCAAGGCCGGGGGCATCGCGCCCGAAAGGCCGCCGATCACGATGTTCTGCGGCGTGGCGGGCTTGAGCAGGATCGTGTACACGACCGCATAGCCAACGAAGGTGGCGAAGGTCAGCCACATGGTCAGGTCGTTGGTGAACACATGCAGCGTCCACATGCCGGCGCCGCCCAGTACCAGCGAGAACAGCAGCGTCTGGCCGGTGGTGATCTCGCCCGTGGCCGATGGCCGCCATGCGGTGCGCCGCATCAGCGCGTCGACCTTCTGCTCGACCAGGCAATTGATGGCGAAGGCCGCGCCGGCCAGCAGCCAGATGCCCGCGGCGCCGCCAATCAGCACGGACCACGGCACCATGCCGGGCGTGGCCAGGAACATGCCGATGATGGAGCAGAACACCGCAAGCTGCGTGACACGCGGCTTGGTCAACGCCGCGTACTGGCGCACCAGATGGCGCGCCCGGCCGAGGGGTTGGGTATGGGTAGCGGTAGCCAACGGAGAGGTCTTGTCTTTCATGAGGCGCGCGCCGTATCGGCGGGCCGGGTCGTCAGATCGGCGGCCTGCTCCATCACGGAGGCGGGCTGCGTCGCGAGCCCTATATTGTAATGGAGCCTGACCAACAGCATCAGCAGCAGCGCGGCGCCTCCGTTGTGCGCCACGGCGGCGCCCAGGGGCCAATCGAACACCACATTCGACAGGCCGGTCGCCAGTTGCAGCACCAGCACGGCCAGCAGCCATCCGCCATGGCGCGCCAGCGGCTCGAAGCGGCGCGCACGCCAGCCGAACCACGCGAGGTACGCCAGCACCACGAAGGCGAAGCCGCGGTGGACCCAATGGATCGCCACCAGCGCCGCATGCGGGATATAGGCGCCATCCGCGGTCATGCCGAGCGGCCGCCACAGCGTGAAGCCATTGCGAAAGTCCATCCGCGGCACCCACTCGCCGTTGCATAGCGGGAAGTCGGTGCAGGCCAGCACCGCGTAGTTGGTGCTGACCCAGCCGCCGAGGAAGATCTGGATCGCCAGCAGCGCCAGCGCGATGCGGGCGGGCCACAGCAGACGGCCGGCGGCACGTGGCACCAGCCGTGGCGGGTCGCTGCGCGAGCCGAGCCAGATCAGCGAGGCCAGCAGCGCCATGCCAAGCAGCAGATGCGTCACCACGATGATCGGCTGCAGCTTCATTGTCACCGTGAACGCACCGAACGCCCCCTGCACGCAAACCAGCACCAGCACGCCGGTGGCAAGCCAGGGCGACTGCTTCAATTCACGCCGCCTGGTCCACGCCAGCACCACCAGCGCGATGATGAGCACGCCCACCGCCATCGCGAAGTAGCGGTGGATCATTTCGATCCATGCCTTCACGAAGGTCACCGGGCCGCTCGGCATCGCGGTTTCCGCCGCGCGGATATGCTCCATCGCGGCGTACGGGTTCGAATGGCCATAGCAGCCGGGCCAGTCGGGGCAGCCCAGGCCCGAATCCGTCAGCCGGGTGAAGCTGCCGAACATGATCAGGTCCAGCGTCAGGAAGGCGGTGATCCACACCAGCTTGCGGTACTTGTCGCGGCTGCTGCGGACCAGCACATAGGACAGCGGCAGCAGCGCGATCAGCAGGCCGATCAGGGCGAGTTGGGTCAGCATGGGGGCAATACTTTCGTTTCTGGGCCGGTTCTCCGCTCAGCCGATGCGCGAGTACTTGAGCAGGCGGTTCAGGTCGGAATGGACCTTCTTGGGATCCGGGTCCTTGGGAAAGCGCATCATCAGATTGCCCAGCGGATCGACCAGATACAGCGTGGACTCGATGCGCTCGCCCTCAGCGGGGGGCAGCCAGCGGCGCGCGGCTTCACCGTCGATGCGAAGGAAGCGCACGCCGGCATAGGGCTCGTTGTACGCGGCGGTCAGGCGGGGATCGATGCTGCCCTCTCCGGTGATCAGCCAGACCGGCACGATGCGCTCGCGCTCCTTACCTTGCCCCGCCCGTATCTGGCGGATGGTGAAAAGCTTCTTCGCGCACGCCTCGTCGCACGCTGCCGCGTCGGTCGACACCAGCAGCCATTTGCCCCTGAACTGCGCCAACGGCACGGGCGTGCCGCGTTCGTCGGTGACGGAGACCGCCGGCAGCGGGCGCTGCGGTTCGATCAGCGTGCCGTAGTTGGTCTCGCCACCGGCAGGCTTGATGACGTAGAACGTCAGGTACGACGCAATCACCGGCGACGCGCACACCAGCAGCAGCAACAGCATCTGGATTCGCCCCTTGCGGGTGCGGGCGTCGATGCGGGTGTCTTGGGTCGCGGCGCGATCGGCGCCTGGGTCGGTTGGCATGGAACGGTTCAATGGATGGTAATCGGGCATGCGGCCAGGTGAGGGTCGGATGGATTGTTGCCGGGTCGGTTCATGCCGACCGTTGCGGAGCCCGCATGCGTCGGGCGCGGCGCCACGAAAGCCCGAGCAGCAACACCAGTGTCAGCGAAGCCAATCCGAACCACTGGAAGGCGTAGCCGTAGTGGCGCTCCGCCCCGAGGTCGGCGGCCGGCCAGTCGCGGGCCAGCCCGTCAGCCGAACCGCCATGCTGCCGCAGCACGATGGGCAGCAGCGGCAGGCCGGTCTCGGCTGCGTAGCGTTGCAGGTCCAGGTTCTGGCGAATGGTCTGTCCCGCCTCGTCGCCGGCATCGCCCAGGCTGTAGACCCGCGGAACGCTGCCCAGCGCCACACCATGGACGGAAACAATGTCGTCGGGCGTCGTAAACGGTGCGATGCGCGTGCGATCGACCGGATCGCGCGGAAGCCAGCCACGAAGCACCAACACCGCCGAACGTTGTCCGGACGCGTCGCCAGCGTCGCGCTGGCCATCGAGCCACAACGGCGTCAGCACCAGAAACCCGGACCGCGTATCGCGGCCATCACCATGCGGCCGGTTCTCCAATAGTACGACGTGGCGACTATCGAAGCGGCCGTGTGCCTGCACCGGGCGATCGACCAGCTCTTCCCCGCGCATTGCCGGCGGCACCGCGGCCAAGTCCAGCGGCGGCATTGCCGCCAGGCGATGGAGGCGTTCGGCCCTCGCCGTCTTCTGGTGGGCACGATCGAGTTGCCAGTTCCCCAGCGCGCAGGTAATGGCAATGACCAGCACGGCCGCCAGCGTGGGCAGTGGGCTCAAGCCGCGCCACCATGATGTCATCGGCACCCCCCCGTCGCGGCGATGCGATAATGGCCGCTCATCGTCCCCGGCCCTGTCATGCGTATCGTCATCGTCATCGCCTTTATCCTGATTCTCGCCAGCCTGGCCTCGGCACTGTTCTTCATGATGCGAGACCGGGGCAAGACGCCGAACATGGTGCGCTCGCTGACGGTCCGCGTCGGCCTTTCCGTCGCGCTGTTCCTCTTTATCCTGTTCTCTTACTGGATGGGGTGGATCGAGAGCACCGGCATCCGTTAGCGGGAAGGATTAGCCAAAGCCAGCCGATACGGACACCGCCAAAAAGCACAAGCGCCGCAGTGGGATTCCTCGCTGCGGCGCTCGTTCCATCGGCCTGCCGGGATTGCGGGGCGCGATCGTTGCGCTCCATGGTTTCCCGGTCGCGCCGGACCATGCCGGCGCATCGTCCGGCTTACAGCCAGTACACCACGACGTAGAGGAACAACCAAACCACATCGACGAAGTGCCAGTACCACGCCGCGCCTTCGAAGGCGAAATGGTTGTCGGGCGTGAAATGTCCCTTCAGCACGCGGCCGAGCACGACGGCCAGCATGATGGCGCCCATCGTCACGTGGAAGCCGTGGAAGCCCGTCAGCAGGAAGAAGGTCGAGCCATAGATGCCGGAGGTCAGCTTCAGGTTCAGCTCGGTGTACGCGTGCATGTACTCGTACACCTGGAAGCCCATGAACACGGCGCCCAGCAGGATGGTCAGCACCAGACCCTGGATCACCTGGTTGCGCTTGCCCGCCAGCAGCGCGTGGTGCGCCCAGGTCAGCGTCACGCCGGACATCAGCAGCAGCGCCGTATTGATGGTCGGGATCGGCCACGGGCCCATCGCCTCATAGGGCTCCACGGTGCCTGCGGGCCCCGAGTTGGGCCACACCGCGGCGAAGTCGGGCCACAGGATCTTGTTGTTCAGATCGCCCAGCCACGGCATCGTGTAGACGCGAGCATAGAACAAGGCGCCAAAGAAGGCGCTGAAGAACATCACTTCCGAGAAGATGAACCAGCCCATCGACCAGCGGTACGACACGTCGATGCGCCGTCCGTACATGCCGCCCTCCGATTCACCGATGGCGTCGCCGAACCAGCTCTTGAGCACGAACAGGAACCACACCAGGCCGGCGATGCAGACGTACGGCGCCCAGGGCTGGCCGTTCACCCAGCCGGCTGCGCCCGCCGCCGTCAACAGCAGGCCGAGGCTAGCCGTGATCGGATGGCGCGACGGGCCCGGTACGAAGTAGTACGGAGCGTTTGCGCGGTTCGCACTCATTCTTTTTTCTCCAGCTCAGATCTGTGATTCAGTCATCGTTATGCACCTTGCGGCCCTGGCGAGCCGCCGGCGCTGTTATATGTCGCTGCTATCTGTCCCGCTATGTCCCGCTATGTCCCGCTGTATGGCTACCGCCCGCTGCCTGCCGCCGGCTTCAGCCGACCACCAGCCGCACGATCGTGATCAGCACCACGATCAGGATTACCGCGGCGAGGATGCCGGCGATGATCACATGCACCGGGTTCAGGCTGGCCATGTCGCGCTCGTGCTCGGCGCCCTTGCGCAGGCCGATAAACGACCAGAACACCGCCCGCAGCGTCTGACCGAACGACATCTTGCGCTTTACCGCGTCCTTCAGGTCGTCCATCGCCGCCCCTCCTCCACTGCCATCCGCTCAGCCACCGCCGGCCGGCTTGTCTTCGAGCCGGCCCTGCGGCGTCTGGGCGACCGGCGAGCCGATTTCGAAGAAGGTATAAGACAACGTGATGTTCTTCACGTCCTTCGGCAAATCCGGGTCGATCACGAACACCACCGGCATTTCCCGTCCTTCCTTGGCCTTCAGCGTCTGCTGCTTGAAGCAGAAGCACTCCAGCTTCTTGAAGTACTGCGTGGCCTGCTTGGGCGCGTAGCTCGGAATCGCCTGCGCCGAGATATCGCGGTCCTGCCCGTTGGCCACCTCGTACACGATGGTGGCCATCTCGCCAGGATGCACCTCCATGCTGTTCCTGACCGGGCGGAACGCAAAGGGTCCGCGCGCGTTGGAGTCGAATTCGACCGTCACGGTGCGGCTGGTGTCGACCTGCGTGTTCTTCGCCGCGCTGGTGCCGTACAGCTCGCGCGTGGTGACCACGTTGATGCCGGTGATCTCGCAGATCTTCTTGTACAGCGGCACCAGCGCGTAGCCAAACGCAAACATCACGACAACGATCACCAGCAGCCGCAGCATCATGCCGCGGTTGTAGCGCTTGTCGTCGGCGTCGCCGGACGGTGCCGGCGGCATGTTGGTGCTCATATCGGTACCTGGCTGCGGGCCCTCAGCCCATCAGCAGCATCTTGGCGAAGAAACCCAGAAAGAAGGCCACGGCGATCGACAGCAGGATCAGGCCGAGACGGCGATTGGCGGCCTTGCGATCCGGTGCCACTGGACTTTTTTCTGGATGCTCCATTGCCCTTGCCTGTTGGCGCGCGGATCGCCGGTGTCGCGATCCGCGCGCCGGTTTACAACTTAGCGAACCTGCGGCGGCACTTCAAAGGTATGGAACGGAGCCGGCGAGGGCACGGTCCATTCCAGGCCTTCGGCGCCTTCCCACGGCTTGTCCGCGGCCTTTTCGCCGCCGCGATACGACGGCAGCACCACGAAGAAGAAGAAATACACCTGCATCAGCCCGAAGCCCAGCGCGCCGATCGACGAGATCGCGTTGAAGTCCGCGAACTGCACCGCGTAGTCCGCATAGCGGCGCGGCATGCCGGCCAGCCCGAGGAAGTGCATCGGGAAGAAGGCGATGTTGAAGAAGATGATCGAACCCCAGAAGTGGATCTGGCCGCGCGTTTCGTTGTACATGAAACCGCTCCACTTCGGCCCCCAGTAATAGAAGCCCGCGAACAGCGCGAACAGCGAGCCGGCCACCAGCACATAGTGGAAGTGCGCCACGATGAAGTAGGTGTCCTGGATCTGGATATCGATCGGTGCCACCGCGGGGATCAGGCCGGTGAAGCCGCCGATGGTGAACACGAAGATGAAGCCGATGGCAAACAGCATCGGCGTCTCGAAGGTCATCGAGCCGCGCCACATGGTGGCGATCCAGTTGAAGATCTTCACCGCCGTCGGCACCGCGATCAGCATCGTCGCGTACATGAAGAACAGCTGGCCGGTCACCGGCATGCCCGTCGTGAACATGTGGTGGGCCCACACGATGAACGACAGGATCGCGATCGAGGCGGTCGCGTACACCATCGAGCTGTAGCCGAACAGGCGCTTGCGCGAGAACGCCGGCACCACCTGCGAGATGATCCCGAACGCCGGCAAGATCATGATGTACACCTCGGGGTGGCCGAAGAACCAGAAGATGTGCTGATACATCACCGGGTCACCGCCGCCCGCCGCGGAGAAGAAGCTCGTGCCGAAGTGGCGATCGGTCAGCACCATGGTGATCGCGCCGGCCAGCACCGGCATCACGGCGATCAGCAGGTAGGCGGTGATCAGCCACGTCCAGCAGAACATCGGCATCTTCATCAGCGTCATGCCGGGCGCGCGCATGTTGAGGATGGTCACGATGATGTTGATCGCGCCCATGATCGACGACGCGCCCATGATGTGCATCGCGAAAATGGCCATGTCCATGCCCGGGCCCATCTGCACCGACAGCGGCGCGTACAGCGTCCAGCCGGCGGCGGTGGCGCCCCCCGGCGCGAAGAACGACCCGGCCAGCAGCAGCGCGGCCGGCGGCAGCAGCCAGAAGCTGAAGTTGTTCATGCGCGCGAACGCCATGTCGGACGCGCCGATCTGCAGCGGAATCATCCAGTTGGCGAAGCCGACGAAGGCCGGCATGATCGCGCCGAACACCATCACCAGCCCGTGCATCGTGGTGAACTGGTTGAACAGTTCGGGGCGGAAGAACTGCAGGCCCGGCTCGAACAGCTCCAGGCGGATCAGCAGCGCGAGCACGCCGCCCGACAGCAGCATGGTGAAGGAGAACAGCAGGTACAGCGTGCCGATGTCCTTGTGGTTGGTGGCGAACAGCCACCGGCGCCAGCCGTGCGGATGGTCGTGGTGTTCGTCGTGCGCGTGACCGTGCGCCGGGTCGTGCGGATGGGCGAGTGCGTCCGGGGTAGCAGTACTCATCGCAAAAAGCTCCTCAAATCCTGTTCTGACTGCTGCGCTCAGCTAGCGGCGCGCTCGGCGGCGACGCTGGCCTGCTGGCCCGCGGCGGGCTTGTCTTCCGCCTTCGGCGCCTCGGTGCCGCCGCCCTCGGGGAATTTGCCGGCGCGCGCGTTGACGAACTCGCTCGGCTGAATCACTTCACCGGTCTTGTTGCCCCAGTTATTGCGGGTGTACGTCATGACCGCGGCCAGTTCGGTGTCCGACAGCTGCTTCCACGACGGCATGCCGCCCTTGCCTTCCAGCAGGATATGCATCTGCGGCGCCTTCGGGCCGTTGACCACCTTGGAGCCGTCCAGCGCGGGGAACGCGCCGGCGCCCTTGCCGTTCGGCTGGTGGCACACCGCGCAGTTGGCCGCGTAGACCTGCTGGCCGCGCACCTTCAGCTCGTCCAGCGTCCAGGTCTTGTTGGGATCGTCGGCCGCGGCGGCCATCGCCTTCTTCTTCTCGTCGACCCACTTGGTGTACTCGGCGTCGGTGACGACCCGCACCACGATCGGCATGAAGGCGTGTTCCTTGCCGCACAGCTCGGCGCACTGGCCGCGGTAGACGCCGGTCTTCTCGGCCTTGAACCAGGTGTCGCGCACGAAGCCGGGAATCGCGTCCTGCTTGACGCCGAACGCCGGGATCATCCACGCGTGGATCACGTCGTTGGCCGTGGTGACGATGCGGATCTTCTTGTTGACCGGCACCACCATCTCGTTGTCCACCTCCATCAGGTAGGTGTTCGACTTCGGCGCCTCGTTGTTGATCTGCTCACGCGGCGTGGTGAGCGTGGAGACAAAGGAAATGCCTTCACCCTCGCCCTTCAGGTAGTCGTATCCCCACTTCCACTGGTAGCCGGTGGCCTTGATGGTGATGTCGGAGTTGGTGGTGTCCTTCATCGCGACCACGGTCTTGGTGGCGGGCAGCGCCATGCCGATCACGATCAGGAAAGGGATCACGGTCCACACCACCTCGACGGTGATGCTTTCGTGGAAGGAAGCGGGCTTGGCGCCCTTGGACTTGCGGTGGGTGAAGACGGAATAGAACATCACCGCGAACACCGACACGAAGATCACCGTGCAGATGATCAGCATCATCCAGTTCAGCCAGTGAATCTGCTCGGCGATCTTGGTAACGGGCTCGGTCAGGTTGAGCTGTCGGACGGCGGGGCCGCCCGGCATGTCGCTGACCGCCTGGGCTGTCTGGCTGGCCAGGAGGGACAAGCTGGCCAGACATGCTGCGGATGCCTTCTTCCACATTTTCATTTGTTATCTACCCAAATTACAGATTCAACTCTGTCTCCCCGCCCGGCCGGCGCGCCCTTTACTGCCGGCGCAACGCCGCAACGAGTTCCCGTGCGAACTTCCGCCGACTGTACGGGTCCAGAAAGCACCCCACCTGCACAGTCTGCCTGCCCGAGCGCAACACCACCAGCGCCGGGGCGGATTCGCCCAGTTCGACCCGCACCCAGTGAGGGTTGAGTTCCTGCCGCGTCACGCGACCTCCGCTGGCCGTCTCCACTACCAGTCTGCCGTTCGCAAGCGTGACGCGTTCATAGTCGGTCGCGTGTCGCGCGTAGACCAGTAGCGCCACGCCGAGCCCCGCCAGCTCCATTCCCGCGAAGGGCAACACGAGCCAAGCGCCCCGCCACGCAAAAAACAGCGCGATGGCGAGGGAAAAACAGACGATGGAGAGGTAGAACCAGCCGACCTGGCGTGGGGATAGCGAACAATTCCGCTTCATCAGCCAGTCGTTGCACGGCATGGCAAGGACCCCGCTGCGATGATTCCCGGATCCGCCATGCGCCGCCTGGAGTGCGATAACCGCGTAATGCATCGCCAACCACTCTGCACCGGATGCGCGCCTGGGACGTATGCTTACGGAGTTGCACCAACGTGGTGCCAAACCGATAGGCGAAGTGCCAGGGGACCACTGCGACAAACTGGCGCATTATATGGCGCTTCGTCTACCGGAACAAGCCGCGGTCCGGTGGGCTGTGGCGCGCATCCGTCGTGGCGACGCGCTTTGATGCACGGTGGCGGTGCGCGCCGCGCGTGGGGCCGCGGTCAGGCCCGTGGCGGGCGGCGGCGGCCAATGCGGTCGATCGGCACCACGGCGCGGCCCTCGGCGTCGCGCTCCTGCGCCACGCGTGGAGCGAGCTTCCACGCGTGTCCGTAGACGATCTCGAAGGTCAACGGAATCACGCCGTCGGCGTTGCGGCGCCGGTCCAGCGCCGCCAGCAGCGCGGCGCGCCAGCGCTTGCCGCGCATCCCCGCGAACGCGCCCGGCGGGTGCCGCAGCCCGCCGAGCGTGTGGACTTCTTCGAGCAGCCGTTCCGGCGTCTCGTAGGTCACGGTCAGGGTCTCCATGTCCATCACCGGCGTGGACCAGCCGCTGTTGACGAGCATGTCGCCGATGTCGTGCATGTCCACGAAGCGCAGCGTGTGGTCCTGGGCATCCACGTCGGCAAAGGCGGAGCGCAGTTCCTTCAGGGTGTCGGGTCCGAACAACGAAAACAGCACCAGTCCCTCCTGGCGCGTGACCCGGTGCCATTCCGGGAACACCAGGTGGGGCTCGGGATGCCAGTGCAGCGCAAGATTGGACCACAGCAGGTCGAATGCGCCATCGGCGAACGGCAGTGTGGCAAGATCGCCTTGCACCAGATCGAAGGTCGGCCGCTTGCCCAGCAGCCGCCCGAGCCAGCCGGGCTGCCGCTGCGGGTCCCGTTGCGCCGCATGGGCCAGCATCGCCCCCGAAATGTCGAGCCCGGCGATCTGGGCATCCGGGTACTGGGCCCGCAACGCCGCCAGCCCCTGGCCGTGCCCGCAGCCGATGTCGAGCGCGCGCTCTGGCTGGATGCGGATCAGCGGCATGCGTTCCTGCATCCGTTGGCCGACTTCACCCAGCAGGAATTCCAGCCGGTCGAACGCCGCGCTGCGGCGGTCGAAGGCAAGCCGCGTCAGTCGCGCGGGGGGCAAATAAGCGTCGGAGGAAGCGGCGGAATGCAGGGACACGGCGATGGCGACACGCAAATCGGAAGGCGGGACCAGGGAACTCCCGCCGGGCCGACAGTATACGCGGCCACTGGAATACGCGTGTCGTCATGGGCAGCGCGCGTCGGCGGGTGGCTGCGCGCGCTCGTTCCTTGCGCCTGCGCGCAATGCGGGCGTATCCAGGGCGATGTGGTTTGCCACGATTGCGCGGAGGATCTCGGCCTCGGCCGTACGACGCCGCGTTGCCCACAGTGTGCGCTGCCGCTGAGCCCCGCCTCATCCGGCACCGCCGCGGATATGCCGTGTGCCATCTGCCAGCTGTTGCCGCCACCGTACGACGCCGCCGTCACGCTGGCCGACTACCGGCCGCCGCGCGACGCGCTGGTGCTGGCGCTGAAGTTTCGCGGCACGCTGGCGCTTGCGTCATGGCTGGGACGGCAGCTGGCCGATGCGGTGGGCGCGCATTGGCGCGTGCAAGGCCTCGCCTGCGCGCAGCCGCTACCGCTGATCGCGCCGATCCCGCTCGGACCGCGCCGGCTCGCGCAGCGCGGCTTCAATCAATCATGGGAAATCGCCCGCGCGATGGCGGCACGGCTAGCATGGTCGGCCGACCCCACGCTGCTGGCGCGCCGGCATGACACCTCGGCGCAGAGCGGGCTGCCGCTGGTGGACCGCCATGCCAACATCGCGGGGGCTTTTGTGGTGCCCCGGGCCGATCGCGTGGCCAGACGCCATATCGTGCTGGTGGACGATGTGATGACCACCGGAGCCACACTGGCGGAGGCGTCGGCGACATTGAAGCGCCATGGGGCGGCACGGGTGACGGTGGCGGTGGTATTGCGCACGCCGGCGCCTGGGGAGTGAGGGCAGTGTCGGCAAATCCAAACCCACCCCGTGACACCACCCCGCAGCCACGCTAAGCTTCCCGCCCGATCTCCGCTGCCTAAGCCATGTTCCACGTCGTCCTCGTCGAGCCCGAAATTCCGCCCAATACCGGCAACGTGATCCGGCTGTGCGCCAACACAGGCGCGCAGTTGCACCTGATCAGGCCATTGGGCTTTCCGCTGGACGATGCGCGCATGCGCCGCGCGGGGCTGGACTATCACGAATACGCGACCATGCGCGTCCATGATGACTGGGACACGTTCCTCGCGGCCGAGCGGCCGGATCCGCAACGGATGTTCGCGCTGACCACGCACGGCTCGACGCCGTTCGGGCAGGTCAGCTTTGCGCCGGGCGACTGGTTCGTGTTCGGGTCGGAGACGCGCGGGCTGTCGCCCGAGCGGCGCGAATGGTTTCCGTCGGCGCAGCGCATCCGCCTGCCGATGCGGCCGCATAACCGCAGCCTCAATCTGTCGAATACCGTCGCGGTGGTCGTGTTCGAGGCCTGGCGCCAGCAGGGCTTTGCCGGGGGCGCCTGAACGCGTTCATTTTCCCGTGGCTGCGCGGGCCGGTGGCTACGCGCCCTACGGGCCCTATTCCGGCTGCACGCCGGCCGCGCGGATCACCTTGTCCCAGCGCGCCTTCTCGCTCGCCATGGTCTGACGCAGCGACTCCGGCGCGGTTCCAGCCGGTATGAAGTACTGCGCCCGCATCCGCTCACGCACCGCATCGCTGCCGATGATGGCCACAAGCTCGCGGTAGAGCCTGTCGATAATGGCCCTTGGCGTGCCGGCGGGTGCGAGCACCGCCTGCCATGAAATCGCCTCGAAGCCGGGATACCCCGATTCCGCGACGGTCGGCACATCGGGCAGCAGTGCGGTACGTCCCGTCGTGGTGGCCGCCAGTACGCGCAACCGGCCGGCCTGCACCTGCGGCATCGCGATGGCGGGCACCATGAAGCCCGCCTGGATCTGGCCGGCGATGATCGCCGCGGCAATCTGCGGAAAGCCGGGATACGGAATGTGCTCCAGCGCGATTCCCGCGCGCGTCTTCAACTGCTCCATCGCCAGATGGGCGGCGCTGCCGTTGCCGACGGAGCCATAGTTGAGCGCACCCGGACGGGAGCGGGCCAGCGCGACGAATTCGCGCAGATTCCGCACGCCAAGGTTCGGGTCCACCACCAGCACGTTCGGCGATGTCGCGACCAGCGTAATGGGCGCCAGCTGCCGCATCGGGTCGTAGTTCAAATGGCGCGACAGCGTGGGCGCCGTGACCAGCGGGCCGTTGATGGTGAACAGCAGCGTGTAGCCATCCGGGGCCGCGCGGGCCACCTGGCCGGTACCGATATTGCCGCCGGCGCCGGGACGGTTTTCGACCACCACCGGCTGGCCGAGCGAAGCGGCCAGCCGCTCGGTCAGCAGGCGGGCGATCAGGTCCGGCGAGGAGCCGGGCGGAAACGGCACGATCATGCGGAGGGGCCGTGCCGGCCACCCGGATTGACCCCGTGCAACCAGCGGCAGCGCGGCGGCCGCGCCGGCGGCGGCCATGGCAGCCAGCAGCCGCCGGCGGGCGGTGAACGTCGCCATGATCACTCGTCCCTTGCGTCGCGCTGCAGCAGTTGCGCCACGGCGTCGGCCGCAGCCAGTCCATCGAACAGGACCGCGCACACCGCGCGCGTGATCGGCATGTCGACGCCATGCGCGTCGGCCAGCGCGGCGACGGCCTTGGCGCAACGCACGCCCTCCGCGACGTGGCCGAGGTCGGCCAGTACCTGGTCCAGCGTCTTGCCGCTGGCAAGCTGCTGGCCAACCGTGCGATTGCGCGACAGGTCGCCGGTCGCGGTCAGGATCAGGTCGCCCACGCCGGCCAGCCCCATCAGCGTTTCTGCACGCCCGCCGAGTGCGAGACCGAGCCGGGTCATCTCGGCAAGACCACGCGTGACCAGCGCCGCTCGCGCGTTGAGGCCCAACCCCAGCCCATCGCTGGCGCCCGTGGCGATGGCCAGCACGTTCTTCACCGCGCCGCCCACCTCGACGCCGATCAGGTCATCGCTGCCATAGATCCGCATCGCATGGTGGTGGAAGGCGCGTTGCGACAGCTCCGCCAGCACCGGCGCACTGCCGGCCACGGTCAGCGCGCACGGCAAACCCTGGGCGACCTCGCGCGCGAAGCTGGGACCCGACAGCACGCCGTAGTCGACCGCAATGCCGGGGCCGGCCGCGTCCAGTTCATCGGCGACCATCTGGTGGGGCATCCGGTGCGTGCCGGCCTCGAAGCCCTTGCACAGCCACAGCATCCGCAGCGGCCGCTGCCGGGCCGCGGCCAGCACGGCCAGCCGGCGTGTCATTTCCCGCAGCCCCGAGACCGGCGTGGCGACGATCACCAGCCCGTCGTCTTCCGACATCGCATGCGCCGCCGCCCTTTCGAAATCAGCCTCGAACGCCAGCCGTTCCGACAACGCGAGGTCGGGCAGATAGGCCGCGTTGACGCGCGACGCCGCCATGGCCGCCAGTTGCCCGGCGTCGCGGCCCCACAGCAGCACGTCGTGCGCGACCGCGGCGTGGCTGGCCAGCGCGGTGCCCCAGGCACCGGCTCCGAGAAAGGTAAGGTTCATGACAGTGCGCCCATGCGAGAAGAGATGGCGGCGACGCGCCTCCTGGAAAGACAAAACGGGGCCGCAGCCCCGTTCATGCGTGCGCCGGCGATGCTTAGTGGCGCGCTTGCGTGCCGTCGGGCATCACGATGCCTGAAGCGCCGCCCTGCCCGGCCTGCGCCTCTTCCATCGCGGCCTGCAGACGCTGCTCGTACAGCGCCTGGAAGTTGATTTCCGACAGATGGATGGCCTGGAATCCGGCGCGCGTGATCACGTCCGCGATATTGCCGCGCAGGTACGGGTACAGGATGGTCGGGCATGCGATGCCCAGCAGCGGATCGAGCTGCTCGACGGGCACGTTGCGGATGTCGAAGATACCGGCCTGGTGCGCTTCGACCAGGAAGGCCACCTTGTCCTGCACCTTGGTGGTCACCGTGCCGGTCACCACCACTTCGAAGATGCCGTCCGCCAGCTGCGAAGCGCCGACATTGACCTGCACCTCGACCGAAGGCGCCTCGGTTTCCAGGAAGATCTGCGGCGAATTGGGCTGCTCCAGCGACATGTCCTTCAGATAGACGCGCTGGATATTGAAGTACGGTTGATCGTCCTGGGGATTGGCTTGCTGGTCACTCATGGATGGCTGCCGCGAAGGCGGTGAATTGGACGCGGCCCGGTGGCCGCGCGAGGCTGCGCCGGCCAACCGCGGGGTCCGGTTGGAAAACGCATATGGTACATGACGCGGATGGCGAATTCATCCGCGCCGTTTCCCGAAGGTCAGGCAGCCAGCAGCGGCGCCAGGCCGCCCTGGCGGTCGAGCGCCGACAGATCGTCGAAGCCGCCGACGTGACGGTCATCGATATAGATCTGCGGAACGGTACGGCGGCCGGTGCGGCTCATCATTTCCTCGCGCTTGCCGGGTTCGCGGTCGATCAGGATCTTCTCGATCGTTTCCACGCCCTTCGAGCGCAACAGCCGTTCGGCCATATTGCAATACGGGCAGACCATCGTGCTGTACATGACGACGCGGGCCATGCTTCATCCTCCTGATTTGTGTCGATTGCATCGACCGGTTCAATGGTGCGGTCGATCGTGGGCGGCGTGCCACCGTGGTGGCCTCCGACCCACTTTACCAGCGATCTGGAATGCGCGTATCCCGCTTACCGGACCAGCGGCAGGCCGGCCTGCTGCCAGGCGGCCACGCCGCCTTCCAGCGCGTAGATTTCGCCGTAGCCGGCCTGCTTCAGCGCCGCTTGAGCCTTGGACGAACCCTGGCCGGTTTGTGTTACGACAATGATCGGGACGGATTTATCCTTTGCAAGGCCGGCCGCCCGGGCCGGGATGTCGGCAAGCGGCGCGCTCTTGGCTTGCGGCAGATGACCTTTGGCGAATTCCGCGGCATCGCGGATATCGACGACCACGGCGCCGCGCCGATTGATGAGCTGCGTGGCGGTGGTCGCATTGACGGTCTTGCCGGCGGCGCTGCGCGAGATGGCGGGCCACGCCAGCAGGCCGCCCGACACGATGGCCAGCGCGATCAGCGCGAGGTTGTTGTAGTCGGTGAAGAAATTCACGTTTCGTTTCCAGTGGGTTGAGTCGGCGGCATTATAAAATAGCCGGTTTCGCGGCCCGTCCCTTCTTCGCATGCGCGCCATGCGCCATCTGGAGCGCGCGCCGGCACCGCCACCGGATTCTCACTCTCTGGAAGTCATATGTACAAACTCGTTCTCATCCGCCATGGCGAATCGACCTGGAATCTGGAAAACCGCTTCACCGGCTGGGTCGACGTGGACCTGACCGAGACCGGGGCGGCGCAGGCCCGCCAGGCCGGCACGCTGTTGAAGGAGGCCGGTTACGCCTTCGACGTCGCCTACACGTCGGTGCTCAAGCGCGCGATCCGCACGTTGTGGCACGTGCAGGATGAAATGGATCTGATGTGGATTCCGGTCCGCAACGAATGGCGGCTGAACGAGCGCCACTACGGCGCGCTGGCCGGGCTGAACAAGGCCGAGACGGCGGCGAAGTTCGGCGACGAGCAGGTGCTGGTCTGGCGCCGCAGCTACGACACGCCGCCCCCGGCGCTGGAGCCGACCGATCCCCGGGCATCGTTCAACGATCCGCGCTACGCCAGCGTGCCGCGCGAGCAGATCCCGCTGACCGAATGCCTGAAGGACACGGTGGCCCGCGTGCTGCCGCTCTGGAACGAATCCATTGCTCCCGACATCAAAGCCGGAAAGCGCGTGGTCATTGCGGCCCACGGCAACAGCATCCGCGCGCTGGTGAAGTACCTCGACCAGATTTCCGATGACGATATCGTGGGCCTCAACATCCCCAACGGCACGCCGCTCGTCTACGAGCTCGACGCCGACCTCCGGCCGCTGCGGCACTATTACCTCGGCGACCAGGAAGCGATCGCCGCGTCGCTGGCGGCCGTGGCCAGCCAGGGCAAGGCGCGCTGATCCGCCTCGTCCCGGGCCAGGGCCAACCGGGCCGCCCGGGACGGCCGTCGCGAGCGCCCGCGCACGCGGCGCCCGGCCTTTTTCCGGCGGCGCTCTTATACTGTCGGTCAGACCGGACCGGCTGCGCCTTACGCGCCATGCTGCAACCGGCGCGATCATTCAACGTTCAGGCAGCCCACATGCGTAACACGCTCAAGAACATCAGCCTTGTTTCCGCGGGACTCGTTGCCGGCGTGCTGGCCACGCTGCAGCTTTCCGCTACCGCGCAGAATGCGTCCGGGCCCTTGCCCCTGGAGCAGCTGCGGCTGATGGCGGACATCTTCGGGCAGATCAAGCGCGAATACGTCGAACCGGTCGACGACAAGAAACTGCTTACCGAGGCCATCAAGGGCATGGTGTCCAGCCTCGACCCCCATTCGTCGTACCTGGACGCCAAGGACTTCAAGGAACTGCAGGAAGGCACCCGCGGCCGCTTCGCGGGCCTGGGCATCGAGATCTCGCAGGAGGAGGGCCTGGTCAAGGTCATCAACCCGATCGAGGACACGCCCGCCTTCCGCGCCGGCATCCAGCCGGGCGACCTGATCACCCGCATCGACGACAAGCCGGTGCGCGGGCTGCCGCTGGAGCAGGCGGTCAAGCGCATGCGCGGCGAGCCGGGTACCAAGGTCACGCTGACCATCTATCGCAAGAGCGAGGAGCGCACCTTCCCGGTGTCGATCACCCGCGCCGAGATCCGCGTGCAGTCGGTCAAGGCCAAGATGGTCGATCCGGCCGTGGGCTGGGTGCGGCTGACCAGCTTCCAGGAACGCACGGTGGCCGACCTGGGCCGCCGGCTGAAGGAACTGGCGGAGAAGAACCCGAACATGAAGGGGCTGGTGCTGGACCTGCGCAATAACGGTGGCGGCGTGCTGCAGGGCGCGGTCGGCGTGTCGGCGGCCTTCCTGCCGGAAGACGTCACGGTGGTGTCGACCAACGGCCAGGTGCCGGACGCCAAGCGCGTCTACAAGACCTCGTTCAATGCGTACCGGCTGTCGTCGATCGAGGACGATCCGCTGAAGGACCTGCCGCCGCTGTACAAGAAGATCCCGATGGTGGTGCTGACCAACGCCTATTCGGCTTCGGCGTCGGAAATCGTCGCTGGCGCGCTGCAGGACCACAAGCGCGCGCTGATCATGGGCAAGACCACCTTCGGCAAGGGCTCGGTGCAGACCGTGCGGCCGCTGACCAACGACACCGGCATCAAGCTGACGATCGCGTACTACTACACGCCGTCGGGCAAGTCGATCCAGGCCAAGGGCATCCGCCCCGATATCCCGGTCGACCAGAATCCGGACGGCGATCCCGACGACGCGCTGATCACGCGCGAAATCGATACCGAGCGCCACCTGCACAACAAGCAGGAGTCCGAAGAGGCCGAGATGACCGAACGCGAGCAGCGGCGTGTCGAGGAACTGCGCCGCCTCGAGGAAGAAAACGCGAAGAAGACGCCGGAAGAGCGCGAGAAGGACCGCCGCAAGAAGCCGGTGGAGTTCGGCTCCAGCGAGGACTTCATGCTGCAACAGGCGATCCATCAGCTCAAGGGCGAGCCGGTGAAGCGGTCGCGCTCCAAGCTGGAAGCGACGCCGGTGTCCGACAAGACGCCAAAGGGCCCGGTCAAGCGCGACAGCCAGCGCAAGCCGCCGGCCCCGTCCGAGGTCAAGCCGGAATCGCGTCCGCCGGCCAGCGCGCCGATGGGCAAGCCGCTCGGCACGCCGACCGGCAAGGCGCCCTGAATCCAAGCAACCACACCGATGCGGCGGGGCTACCACCCCGCCGTTTTTCCTTCATGAACGACGATCAGTTGCTGCGTTACTCCCGGCATATCCTGCTGGACGAGCTGGGCATCGAGGGACAGGGCCGGCTGCTGGCCGGCCGCGCGCTGGTGATCGGCGCGGGCGGACTTGGCGCGGCCGCCCTGCCCTATCTGGCTTCGGCCGGTGTCGGACGTATCGTGGTGGTCGACAACGACACGGTGGACCTGACCAACCTGCAGCGGCAGATCCTGCATTCCACGGCCAACATCGGCCGCGCCAAGGTGGAATCGGCGCGCGAGGGCATGCTGCGCATCAATCCGGAGATCGATGTGCGCGTGGTGGCCGAGCGCGTGGGGGACCCGGAGCTGGACCGGCTTGTGAGCGATGCCGATGTGGTGCTGGATTGCTGCGACAACTTCGCGACGCGCCATGCCGTCAATCGAGCCTGTGTCGCGCATCGGGTGCCGCTGGTGTCCGGCGCGGCGCTGCGCTTCGACGGGCAGATCAGCGTGTTCGACCGCCGCCAGCCCGACGCGCCCTGCTACGCCTGCCTGTTTCCGCCGTCGGAACAAGCACCCGAAGCGGCGTGCGCGACCATGGGTGTGTTCGCGCCGCTGGTCGGCATGGTCGGCACGGTGCAGGCCGCCGAAGCGTTGAAGGTCATCACGGGCGTGGGACAGACGTTGGCCGGCCGCCTGCTGATGGTGGATGCCTTCCGCATGGAATGGACGACGATGGCACTGGCCCGCTCGCCGGACTGCGAGGTCTGCGGCCACCGCCATTGAGCCGGGTAGCGCGGCTTACGACAGGCGAGTCCTGGCGCGCAGGAAGTCCATCACGGCCACCCGGTCGCCGCGGAACACGACGCGCGCTTCGCGCGATTGCCGCTGGTAGTCGTACATCGGGTCGTAATAGTGCCGCAGCAGTCCGGCGATCCAGCCGCGATGCGCGGCGACATCGCCATGTTCCCGCTGGCGCCGCAGCGCATGGTCGAGCATCGCGGCCAGTTCCGCATGGCGTGCGCCTCCGAGCCGGCGGGCGATATCGGCCAGCGCCTGGCGCAGCCGCGCCGCGAACGCATCGAACCCCAGTTCGGGACCATGCGCATCGATGAACTCGGCTGACAGGTCCACCACGTAGTCTCCCAGCACCCTTTCCACCCGTGCATCGAACGGTTCGTCGAGCCACACCAGCGGGCTTGCCTGCATCCGCGCATAGAGCCGCGGTGGCACATCACGGCTGCCGATGAAACGGCCCTCGTCCTCGATCATCAGCGTATGCGCGCCCGCTCGTCGCCGGCGCAGCAGGTCGATCGCAAGCGCGTTCTCGAAGTCGATCTGGGACGGTTGCGGGCGCGCGCGCCGGCCAAAACTGGAGCCGCGATGCATGGCGTGGCCCTCCAGGTCGACGCCGCTGTCCAGTGCAATCAGCAGCTCGGTCTTGCCGCTGCCCGTCATGCCACCCAGCACCAGCCAGTCGGCTTCGCTTGCGGCCGCATCCAGGCTGTCCAGCAGAAACGTCCGCATGGCCTTGTAGCCGCCAACGACGCGCGGATAGGCGATGCCGGCCTCGTCGCGCAGCCAGCGCTGCACGATCTGCGAGCGCAGGCCGCCCCGGAAGCAATACAGATAGCCGTCGGGATGGCGCCGCGCGAAGTCCGCCCACGCCGCCATCCGCGCGTCCTTGCGGGCGCCGCTGACCAGTTCATGGCCCAGCACGATCGCGGCCTGCTGTCCTTGTTCCTTGTAGCGGCAGCCCACGAGATGGCGCTCATCATCGTCCATCAGCGGCAGGTTCACCGCGCCGGGAAACGCGCCGCGCGCGAATTCGCCGGGGGCGCGCAGGTCCAGCAGCGGCACGCCCGACAGCAGCACTGTCCCGAAGTCGGCGGTGTCCGCGCGCGGCTGCGCCGCCCCGGATAGGTCGCGCGGCGCCGCTTCGCCCATCACCGCACCTCCACGGCATGGCTGCCGCGCGCGATCATCTCTCCGATGCAATCGAGCTTCAGGTCGAATTCGGCGGCCGCCGCCAGGAAGTCGCTCTCGCCGCCCGGCGACACCGCGACCAGCAGGCCGCCGCTGGTCTGCGGATCGCACAGGATGGCGCGGTCCGTGGCATCGAGGCCGGTCTCGCCGCCGGCGATGCGATGGCCATAGCTGTCGAAATTGCGCTGCGTGCCGCCGGGCACGCAACCGAGGCCGATATAGTCGCGCACCCCCGGCAACAGCGGCACCGCGTCGCGCCGCACCCGCGCCGTCAGGCCGCTGCCATCGGCCATTTCGACCAGGTGGCCCAGCAGCCCGAAGCCGGTGACGTCCGTCATCGCGCGCACCGCCGGCAGGCGGCCGAAGCGGCTGCCGGGACGATTGAGCCTGCACATCCAGTCGGTGGCGAGCTGCCGGTGTTCGTCGCGCAGCTTGCCCTGCTTCTCGGCGGTGGTCAGCACGCCGATGCCGATCGGCTTGGTCAGGTAGAGCCGGCAGCCCTGCTGCGCCGTATCGTTGCGCTTCAGGCGGCCTCGCTCGACCATGCCCGTCACGGCGAGCCCGAAGATGGGTTCGGGCGCGTCGATCGAATGGCCGCCCGCCAGCGGAATGCCGGCCTCGTCGCCGGCGCGGGGGGGGGCGGGGCCCCCCCCCCCGCCGCGCGCGCGCCCGCGGCCGGCGGCCGGTGGCCCGCCCAGCCGAGGATGGCGATGGCCAGCAGCGGATCGCCGCCCATCGCATAGATATCGCTGATGGCGTTGGTGGCGGCGATGCGGCCGAAGTCAAACGGGTCGTCGACGACCGGCATGAAGAAATCGGTGGTCGAGACCACGGCCCGGCCGCGGGGGTCATCGCTGGCAAGGTCGTCGATACCGTACACGGCGGCATCGTCGCGCGACGCGTTGCCGACCCACAGGCGCGGATCGAGATGCTGCGGACCGCTGCCGGCCAGTATCACGTCGAGGACCTTGGGGGAAATCTTGCATCCGCAGCCTGCACCATGGCTGTACTGCGTGAGGCGGATCCGCTCTGTCATGCGCGGGCTCCCGGGATGAGAAACCGAATGGGAATGAGAGGGGTTTCGGCTGCAGGGCGCGCGCAGCGTTGGCCTTCGCGCCGGCCGATTGGGACGCCGGCCCGGGACGGGCCGTCGATGCCGCGCGGGGCTTACTGCTCGCCCGGCTCCATCTGCGACTGCAGGTAGTTCTGCAGGCCGACCTTGTCGATCAGGTCCAGTTGCGTTTCCAGATACTCGATGTGTTCCTCGGTATCGGTCAGGATATCGACCAGAATCTCGCGGCTGACGTAGTCGCCGACCGATTCGCAATAGGCGATGCCTTCCTTGACCGTCACGTGGGCGGTCTGCTCCAGCGTCAGGTCGCACTTGAGCATCTCGGGCGTGTTCTCGCCGATCAGCAGCTTGTGCAGGTCCTGCAGGTTGGGCAGGCCGTCGAGCATCAGGATGCGGTCGATCAGCCGGTCGGCGTGCTTCATCTCGCCGATCGATTCCTTGTACTCGACGTCGCCAAGCTTTTTCAGGCCCCAGTGGCGATACATGCGGGCATGGAGGAAATACTGGTTGACCGCGGTCAGCTCGTTGGTGAGCTGCGCATTCAGATACTGGATGACCTTCTTGTCACCTTTCATATGAGGCTCCTGTTGCTACGGGGCCCGCAAAAACGCGACGCGGCGCCGATCGGCGCCGCGTGCAGTCAGTATCAGAAAACCAGAAACGACAAACCGCGCCAGATCGCGTGGATCTTGGCGCCTGCTGTCATGCGTGCGTCATGCAACGAGTTCGGTTTGCTGGTCGTTCGCGACTGCCGGGTCCCGTGTGTCCATTATGGCACGCGACCCCGGCGAGGAACAGGAAGAAAGCGCGACGAATTGCACCGTTCTCGTGACGGGCTCGGCCGCCTCGGCCACCGCTGCAACGCCTTCCTGCAGCACGCGGCTGGCGCAATCGCGGCAGCGACCGCAGCAGGTGCCGACGCCAAGCGACTCGGCCAGTTCGTCCATCGTGGAGACGCCCAGGCGCGCGGCGCCATGAATCTCGCGGTCGGTTACCTGGTTGCAGATGCAGACGTACACAAAGCCTCCTTTCTGGCCGCGACACCGGCATGTCGTAGCTGTCTGGACGCAGAATAACAGAGATCAAAAATGATAACAATTCCCATTAATAAAGCTAGGGTCAATGGGCGCTTGTCGTCACTTCTTAATCGAATCAAGGAGTTACGGCGCCACGTCGATGACCGGCGCGGCAGTCATCGACGGTTTCAGAAAGGTCTCAAACCGTCAGCCGCGAGAGAGCCGCGCCAGCGCGGCGGCGGCCTCCTCGGGTTCGTACGCCTGCAGCACCGCATCGACGAGCGCGCTCAGCTGGCCGCAGTCCGCATGCAGTACCTCCTGCTTGACCCGCAAAAGCTGGGCGGGGTGCATCGAGAATTCGCGCAGCCCCATGCCAAGCAACAGCCGCGTCATGGCGGGGTCCCCGGCCATCTCGCCGCAGACGGCCACGGGCACGCCGGCCTCGTTGGCTTCGCGGATGGTACGGGCGATCAGCTGCAGCACCGCCGGGTGCAGCGGATCGTACAGGTGGGCGACCGCGTTGTCGGCGCGGTCGATCGCCAGCGTGTACTGGATCAGGTCGTTGGTGCCGATCGACAGGAAGTCCATCCGCTTGAGGAACAGCGGCAGCAGCAGCACGGCGGCCGGGATCTCGATCATGGCGCCCACCTGCAGGTGGGCGTCGAACGGCACGCCGCGCTCCTGCAGGTCGCGCTTGGCGCGCGCCACCAGCTCCAGCGTCTGGTCGATCTCGCGGGCGTGCGCCATCATCGGGAACAACAGCCGCACCGGCCCGTAGGCCGACGCGCGCAGCAGCGCACGCAGCTGCGTCAGGAACATCGCCGGCTCGGACAGCGACCAGCGGATCGCGCGCAGGCCCAGCGCCGGGTTCAGCGCGGTCTCGTATTCGTCGGCACGGCCATCACGGCCATCGCGCGCGTCCAGGGGCTTGTCGGAGCCGATGTCGATGGTGCGGATGGTCACCGGCAGGCCGTGCATGGCCTCCACGGCGGCGCGATACGCCTCGAACTGTTCGTCCTCGCCCGGCAGTTCGCCGCGCCGGTTCATGAACAGGAATTCCGAGCGGAACAGGCCGACACCGACCGCGCCGGCCGCCAGCGCGGCGGTCGCGTCCTCGGCCATCTCGATATTGGCGAGCAGGTCAATCTCGATGCCGTCCAGCGTTACCGCCGGTGTGTGCCGGAGCCGTTGCAGCCGCTTCTTCTCCAGCGCGCGCTCGCTCTGCCGATGCCGGTACTCCTCGAGGATGATCGGCGTGGGGTCGACGATCACCAGGCCGGCGTCGCCGTCGATGATGATCCAGTCGTCCTGGCGGATCAGCTCGCTGGCGTTCTGCACGCCCACCGCGGCGGGAATGTCCAGGCTGCGCGCGACGATTGCGGTGTGCGAGGTGCGTCCGCCCATGTCGGTGACGAAGCCGTGGAACACCGTATGGCGGAACTGCAGCATGTCGGCCGGCGAGATATCGTGGGCCACCACAATGACGCCGGGGGCGGGCTCGCCATCGGCCGAAAGCGCCGGCGCCGGCGCCGGGACCAGTACCGGCGCGCCGGCCAGCACCTTGAGGATCCGCTCGACCACCTGCTCGATATCGGCCTTGCGCTCGCGGATGTATTCGTCGTCGATCTCATCGAACTGGCGCATCAGCTCTTCGAGCCGCGTGGTCAGCGCCCACTCGGCGTTGTAGCGCCGCGTGCGGATCAGCCGTTCCGGCTCGCGCGACAGCATCTCGTCGTCCAGGATCATCGCGTGGACGTCGAGGAAGGCGCCCATTTCCTCGGGCGCATCGCGCGGCAGGTCGCGCTTGAGCGCCGACAGCTCCGCGCGCACCGCGGCGCGCGCGGCGCGCAGCCGCTGCACCTCATCCTCGATCCGGTCCTCGTCGACCAGATAGTGCGAGACGTCGAGCGCGGCGGGCGCGAGCAGGTGGGCCCGTCCGATCGCGACGCCGCGCGAGACCGGGATGCCGTGCAGGGCGAATGGCATGGACCGCTCCGTTCAGGAACGTGTTGATAGTGAGCGCCGGGGCGCCAGCCTCATTCCGCCTCGCCGAAGCGGTTGGCGATCAACGCGGTCAGCGCGTCCATCGCTTCCTGTTCGTCCGGCCCCTCGGTTTCGATCGTCACCGTGGAGCCGATGCCGGCGGCCAGCATCATCACACCCATGATGCTCTTGGCGTCGACCTGCCGGCCGTTGCGCGACATGCGGACCTGGCAGGCAAAGCTACCGGCCAGTTGTGTCAGTTTGGCGGATGCCCGGGCATGCAGCCCGAGCTTATTGATGATGGTGACGTCCCTCTGCAGCATACTTGTCGGGATGGTTGGCGATCTGGTTCTGGACAGTGGTGGAGCCGACCTGCAGCACGCCCTGCGAGCCGCCGGCCAACGCCTTGGTGGCGAGCTGGTCCAGCTTTTCCATGCGGTAGCAGATCGCGCGTACAAGCATCGGCAAGTTGACGCCGGCAAGCACCTTGACGCGGCCGGGGTCGGCCAGCCGCGCGGCGATATTGGCGGGAGTGGCGCCGA
The DNA here is from genome assembly GCF_007829435.1 of Cupriavidus gilardii J11. Classification (GTDB taxonomy): domain Bacteria; phylum Pseudomonadota; class Gammaproteobacteria; order Burkholderiales; family Burkholderiaceae; genus Cupriavidus; species Cupriavidus gilardii_D. Next base: position 13,352 of record NZ_VLJN01000023.1, on the reverse strand, counting down.
AGATATCAGTCAGCACCAGCGCGCCGTTGTCTTCCGTCACGGCGGCCAGGCGGCGGCGCGCCTCGGCCAGCACGGCCGCGGGCTCCGCGTCGGGCGCCACGTCGATGGCCTCGACCCGGTCCGGATCGCCGCAATAGACGTGCGCCGCGCAGTCGCGAAGCGCGGACGCCAGCGGCGCATGCGCGATGATCAGAATGCCTGCCATGATGGTGAATCCTGTGGATTGCCCCGGATTGTAGCAGGCAGGGTCGGCGCCATACGCCGCTATCGGCGGCGACTTGCGCCGACGGCTGTCAGCGTTGCCGCGCCGCCACCGCGCGTTCCAGCGCGTCGACGAACATGCCCGCGACGGGGAAGCCGGTCTGCTGCATGATTTCCTGGAAGCAGGTCGGGCTGGTGACGTTGACCTCGGTCAGATAGTCGCCGATGACGTCCAGGCCCACCAGCAGCAGGCCACGCTGCCATAGCTGCGGCGCCAGCGTTTCGGCGATCTCGCGGTCACGGGCGGACAGCGGCTGCGCGCGGCCGGTGCCACCCGCCGCCAGGTTGCCGCGCACTTCGCCGGCCTGCGGCACGCGCGCCAGCGAGTACGGCACCGGTTCGCCGCCGATCAGCAGGATGCGCTTGTCGCCGTCCTTGATCTCGGGAATGTAGCGCTGCGCCATCAGCGTGCGCGCGCCGTCGTCGCCCAGCGTCTCGACGATGGCACCGAGGTTCATGCCGTCGCGCCCCACGCGGAACACGCCCATGCCTCCCATGCCATCGAGCGGCTTGACGATGATGTCGCCATGCTCGGCATGGAAGGCGCGGATGCGCTTGGCATCGCGGGTCACCAGCGTGGGCGTGATGAACTGCGGATACTGCGCGATGGCGATCTTCTCGGAATGGTCGCGGATGGCCTGGGGACGGTTGAATACGTTGGCGCCCTGCGTCTCGGCCAGCTCCAGCAGCCAGGTGCTGGTCACGTATTCCATGTCGAACGGCGGATCCTTGCGCATCAGCACCGCGTCGAACTGCTGCAGCGGCGTGGCGGCGGCGGCGTCGAGCCGGAACCACTGCCCGCTGTCGCCGGTGAGATGCAGCGGGCGGGCGAACGCCTCCACCGCGCCGCCGTTCAGCGACAGCTCCGATTGCAGGCAGAAATACAGCGAGTGGCCGCGTCCGGCGGCCTCGACCATCATCGCGTAGGTCGAATCCTTGTAGGTCTTGAAGGTCTCGAGCGGGTCGGTAATGAACAGAATGCGCATGCTGGCTGGGTCTCGTTGGCCGGATCGCGAAGGCCGCCGGAGGGACCGGCGGCAGGGCATTACAGGATCGGATTGGGATCGGTCCTTTCCAGTTCCAGCGATGCGGCGAGAAGCGCGAGGCGGGCGACCACGCCGTACATATAGAAGCGGTTGGGCACCGCCGCGCCAGGCTTGGCGTGGGTATCCGGAATGCTGTTCGGGGCGAAGGCCAGCGGCACGAAATGCATGCCCGGCGCGTTCAGGTTCTCGTCGACGCCGCGGCCGGTGTGCACGCGGTAGAAGCCGCCGACGACATAGCGGTCGATCATGTAGACGACCGGCTCGGCGACGGCTTCGTTGACTTTCTCGAAGGTATGCACGCCCTCCTGGATGATGACGTCGTTGACGGCGAGCCCTTCCTTGACCACGCTCATCTTGTTGCGTTCCTTGCGGTTCAGGCCCTTGACCTCGGAAGGATCGCGCACCGTCATCACGCCCATGCCGTAGGTGCCGGCGTCGGCCTTGACCACCACGTACGGCGTTTCCTTGATGCCGTACTCGCGGTATTTCTTGGCGATCTTCTTGAGCACGGCCTCGACCGCGTCGGCCAGCGCTTCCTCGCCCACCCGCTCGTGGAAGTCGATGCCACCCACCTTGGCGAAATACGGGTTGACCATCCACGGATCGATGTCGATCAGCTTGGCGAACTTCTTGGCGACCTCGTCGAACGCGTGGAAGTGCGCCGACTTGCGGCGCGTCGACCAGCCCGCGTGCAGCGGCGGCAGCAGGTATTGCTCATTGATGTTCTCGAGGATCGGCGGCACGCCGGCCGACAGGTCGTTATTGAGCAGGATCGAACAGGGATCGAAGTCCTTCAGGCCCAGCCGGCGGTCCTTGGTACCCAGGCGCACCAGCGGTTCGACCACCAGGGTCTGGCCGTCGGGCAGCTCGATCGGGGTGGGCTCGGTGATGTCTTCCGACAGCGAGCCGAGGCGCACGTTCAGGCCGGCCTGTCGCATGATCAGCGACAGGCGGGCGACGTTCTGCAGGTAGAAGGTATTGCGGGTATGGCGCTCGGGGATCAGCAGCAGGTTCTTGGCGTCCGGACAGATCTTCTCGATTGCCGCCATCGCGGCCTGTACGGCCAGCGGCAGCATTTCGGGCGCCAGGTTGTTGAAGCCGCCGGGAAACAGGTTGGTGTCGACCGGAGCCAGCTTGAACCCGGCATTGCGCAGGTCGACCGAGCAATAGAACGGGGGAGTATGTTCCTGCCATTCCAGACGGAACCAGCGCTCGATGGACGGCGTGGCGTCCAGAATCTTCTTTTCCAGTTCGAGCAGCGGGCCGTTGAGGGCGGTGATGAGATGCGGGACCATATCCATCCTATTGATCGTCTTTATCGTCCGCCCCGATTGTAGAGGAACGGCCAATCACATGCTTGGTCACGCTTTAGTCGGACCGCATGGGCTAACCATATGGGGATTGGCGTGGAAATTCAAAGAGGGCCGCGCCGGATGGGGCGGTCGGCAAAAAAAAACGCGGCTGCGCCGCGTTTGAAATGGCCTGACAGATACGGGGAGCGTTCTGCAGGTGGAGGAAACTGCCTCGACTGAATGCTATGCGGGTGCAGTCCCTAACACAAATGAAGCTTTTTGAAGTCGGAATTAAGTAGTTTGCGAAATAGGGGGTCGGCGGCTTCGAAGAGCGGGAGGATCCCCTCTTCCCCGGCCCCTCTCCCGCTTTGCGAGAGGGGAGCACACCGTCGGCGTGTCAAGCCGCGCCCAAAGAAAAAAGCCCGGCTCGAGGCCGGGCAAAACTCCTGAGAGAAGATTCCCAATCAGCTCTCCAGCACAACACCGTTTGCGGCGCGCCGCCCGTGATGCCATGGGGTCGGGCGGCGTGCCGGGATTCCTGTCGCGATCAGGCTTCGTACGCGGTCTCGCCGTGCGACGTGATATCCAGGCCCTCGCGCTCCTCGTCCTCGGGGACGCGCAGGCCGATCAACAGATCCACCACCTTGTAGGCGACGAAGGCCACCACCGCCGACCAGACCAGCGTGGTCAGCACGCCTTCGAACTGCACCCAGACCTGCGTGGCGATCGAGTAGTCGTCGGACACCTTGTTGGCGACGTAGTCGTAGATGCCCACGCCACCCAGGCTCGGCGCCGCGAACACGCCGGTCAGCAGCGCACCGATGATGCCGCCGACGCCGTGGACGCCGAACACGTCCAGCGAGTCGTCCGCACCCAGCAGGCGCTTCAGGCCGTTGACGCCCCACAGGCACACCAGGCCGGCGATCAGGCCCATCACGATCGAGCCCATCGGGCCGACGAAGCCGGCGGCCGGCGTGATGGCCACCAGACCGGCGACCGCGCCCGAGGCGCCGCCCAGCATCGAGGGCTTGCCCTTGCCGATCCATTCGCCGAAGGTCCACGACAGCACCGCGGCGGCGGTGGCCAGCAGCGTGTTGGCGAAGGCCAGCGCGGCGCCGCCGTTGGCCTCCAGGCCCGAGCCGGCATTGAAGCCGAACCAGCCGAACCACAGCAGCGAGGCGCCCACCATGGTGAAGGTCAGGCTGTGCGGACGCAGCGCTTCACGGCCGAAGCCCAGGCGCTTGCCGAACATGTAGGCGCCGACCAGGCCCGCCACCGCGGCGTTGATATGCACCACCGTGCCACCGGCGTAGTCGAGCGCGCCCTTCTGGAACAGCCAGCCCGCCTTGGCGGTCGCGGCTTCGGCCGCCGCCGCATCGGTGTAGGCGTCCGGACCCGGCCAGAACCAGACCATATGCGCCATCGGGATGTAGGCGAAGGTGAACCACAGCACGACGAAGACCAGCACCGCGGAGAACTTGGCGCGCTCGGCGAAGGCCCCGATGATCAGGCTGCAGGTGATCGCGGCGAAGGCGCACTGGAAGCAGAAGAACACCAGTTCCGGGATCACCACGCCCTTGCTGAAGGTCGCGGCGACGGCGTCCGGCGTCAGTCCCTTCATGAACAGGCGATCGGTGCCGCCGAAGAAGGCGTTGCCCTCGGTGAACGCGAAGCTGTAGCCGTAGATCGCCCACAGGATCGATACCAGCGAGAAGATCATCAGGCATTGCATCAGGATCGACAGCATGTTCTTGGAGCGGACCAGGCCGCCATAGAACAGCGCCAGGCCCGGCAGCGTCATCAGGATGACGAATGCCGTGCATACCAGCAGCCAGGCGGTGTCGCCCTTGTCGGGGGTTGGGGTGGGGGCGGCGGCGGGGGCCGCCTCGGCCACGGCGGGCGCCGCGGCGGGCGCTGCCAGCCCCATGCCGGCCGTGCCCAGGGCCAGCGCCNGGGGGTTGGGGTGGGGGCGGCGGCGGGGGCCGCCGCCGGCTTGTCCTGCGCCACCGCTTGCGTGGACAGCCCCATGCCGGCCGTGCCCAGGGCCAGCGCCATCGCGCCGGCCGTCAGGAATCGCTTGATCCAACTATTCATCTCAATGACCTCTTGTCGTTGTGCGTGCCGGGCCCCGGCGCTTACAGCGCATCGCCGCCGGTCTCGCCGGTGCGGATCCGAATCACCTGTTCGATGGGCGCGACGAAGATCTTGCCGTCCCCGATCTTGCCGGTGCGCGCCGATTTCTCGATCGCCTCGATGGCGCGGTCCACGACGTCGTCGGGAACCGCGACCTCGATCTTGACCTTGGGGAGGAAGTCCACGATGTACTCGGCGCCGCGATACAGCTCGGTGTGGCCCTTCTGGCGACCGAAGCCCTTGACTTCGGTCACGGTGATGCCGGACACGCCGACGTCCGACAGTGCTTCGCGCACCTCGTCGAGCTTGAACGGCTTGATGACGGCGATGATCAGTTTCATCCGAATTCTCCTGAAAGCGGGCCGTGGGTCGTCAGCCCCGCGCCCGCTCGTACTGACGCGTGATTAGAAAGTCTTGGTGATCGACGCGACGGCGGTGGCCTTGCCCATGTAGCGGCCCGACGTATTGGTGTACATCGAACGCTTGGCGTTGGTGTCGATATACGCCAGCGATGCCGAGAAGCCGTTGCCGAGGTCCTTGGTCAGGCCGATCTTCCAGTCCACGTACGAGGCGTCGGCGACCTGGACCTTCTGGTAGCCCACGTGGGTGTTCAGCGTCAGTCCCCAGAAGTCCAGCGGCACGTTGGCCGACAGGTCGGCGTACCAGCTGTGCTTGCTGTCGGCGAAGCCGAACAGGTTTGTCGGGGCGTACGAATACTTGAAGAACACCGGGCCGTAGCCGATGCCCGCGTAGACTTCCGTGGTGTACGGGCGGGTGTAGTTCGCCGGGTAGTCGCCCGGGTAGTAGTACTGCAGCACGCCGACGTCGTAGCTCCACTTGCCGTCCGCGCCGAAGGTGTTCTTGAAGCCGGCGTAGAAGTCCATCTCGATCGGGGCCGAGACGTCGTCGTTGCTGTCATTGAGCCAGCTGATGCTCGAGTTCCAGTTGCCCAGATAGAAGCCGCTGGAGTGGCTGTAGTCGAAGCCGCCCTGGATGGCCGGACGCCGGTTGGTCTGCATCAGGCCGCGGTAGCGGTACTCGGACGCCAGCGTCACGTTGGCCGTGAAGGTGTGCGGCGATGCCGGTTCCGCCGCGGCGGGCGCCGACTGCGCAAGCACGCCGGTCGCGGAACCGCACAGCGTAAGGGCGCCGATGGCTAGGGCCAGCTTCTTCATGGACTTCTTCTCCTTTTCCTTGGCTCGGATTTCTTTGGCTCGGATTTCTGTTTCTGTCTTTGGAACAAATCGATCTGCGTTTTGTCGACACGGATACTGCAACTGGCGTGCCAGCCAGCGGCGTAAGGCGGCGCGGGTGCGCTGAAACTGTCCGGAGATCGGCCGTCGAAAAGGCCGGGCGCCCGCAATCCTTGTCGGAAGGCCGCGTGGCAGCGTGAAAAGGTGTGAACGAGGAAGGCGCGGCGCTTTGCGGCAGGG
>NZ_VLJN01000023.1:0-7135 GCF_007829435.1 Cupriavidus gilardii J11 | reverse complement strand
CCCGTGCATGGCGCCGCGCCGTGTCCGGGCCGCCCCCTACCGATGCACCCGATCGGTGCACAAGGAGAAGCAGATGAAACCGAACGACCTCTTCAACGACCTGCAAAGCAAGATCAGCGAGGCCCTGCGCAATTCGCCGGCCAAGGACATCGAAAAGAACGTGCGCAGCATGATGACGCAGGGGTTCGCCAAGCTCGATCTGGTGACGCGCGAAGAGTTCGACGTGCAGTCACAGGTACTGGCGCGCACCCGGGCCCGGCTGGAGGAACTGGAGGCGCGCGTCGCCGAACTGGAGCGCCGTACCGGACCGGCGGTGGTGCAGACCGCCGGCATGGCACCCGGAGCGGCTGCCACGGCGTCCACCACGGGAACGGCCTCCGGCATGGAGCCGGGCACCGGCCCCGCCAATCCGGGTCTGGCCGGCTGACGAAGCCCACCCCTCTCCCGCCCTTCAAGGCCGCCGCAAGGCGGCCTTGTTCGTTTCGGGCGCTCTTCAACCAATCGTTGCGGTTCGGCACCGGCCGCAACACACCGCCCTGCCCCTGCACGCCATGCATCTGGCCGTCCTGCGCAGCCGCGCGCTGACCGGCATCGAGGCCGCTCCGGTCTGCGTCGAGATCCATCTTGCCAATGGACTGCCCGCCTTCACCATCGTCGGGCTGGCCGACACCGAGGTCCGCGAGAGCCGCGAGCGGGTGCGCGCGGCCATCCTCAATTGCGGCTTCGAGTTTCCGGCGCGGCGCATCACCGTCAATCTGGCGCCGGCGGACCTGCCGAAGGAGTCCGGCCGCTTCGACCTTGCCATCGCGCTGGGTGTGCTGGCGGCGAGCGGCCAGATTCCCGCGAGGCCGCTGGACGGGCTGGAGTTCGCCGCCGAGCTGTCGTTGTCCGGCGAGCTGCGGCCGGTGCGCGGCGCGCTGGCCATGGCGATGGGGCTGGCGCGCGACAACGCGGCGGTGCCTGGGCAGGCGCGCGGCTTCGTGGTGGCGCGGGGCAACGGTCCCGAAGCGGCGTTGGTGGAAGCGCTGACGGTGCTGACGGCGGCATCACTGGCCGAAGTGTGCGCGGCGCTGGCGGGCACCGGGCCGCCGCTGCGGCGCGCGCGGCCGGCCACGCCTGGGCCGGACGGAGGCGAACTGCCCGATATGCGCGACGTACGGGGACAGGCCCAGGCGCGCCGGGCGATGGAGGTAGCCGCCGCCGGACAGCATTCCGCGCTGCTGGTCGGGCCGCCCGGCACCGGCAAGTCGATGCTGGCGCAGCGCTTTCCCGGCCTGCTGCCGCCGATGTCGCTGCAGCAGTCGCTGGAATCGGCGGCGGTGCTGAGCCTGACCGGTGCGGGTTTCCAGCCGGAGCGATGGGGGCGGCGCCCGTTCCGCGCGCCCCACCATACCGCCTCGGCGGCCGCGCTGGTCGGCGGCGGCGGAGATCCGCGGCCCGGCGAGATTTCACTGGCGCATCACGGCGTGCTGTTCCTGGACGAGCTGCCGGAGTTCGAGCGGCGTGTTCTTGAAGTCCTGCGCGAGCCGCTAGAATCGGGCCGCATCACGATCTCGCGCGCGGCGCGGCAGGCGGAGTTTCCGGCCCGCTTCCAGTTCGTCGCGGCGATGAATCCCTGCCCGTGCGGCTACCAGGGGCATCCGACCCGCCCGTGCCGCTGCACGCCCGATCAGGTACAGCGCTATCAGGGGCGGTTGTCGGGGCCGCTGCTGGATCGCATCGACCTGCAGATCGAGGTGCCGGCGCAAAGCCAGCAGGAAACGCTGGACGGACCCGCCGGCGAGGACAGCGCGACGGTGCGCCAGCGCGTGCTGAAGGCGTATGCCAGACAGGAGCAGCGGCAGGGCAAGGCCAACGGCGAACTGGCCGGGCGCGAGATCGACCTGCATTGCCCGCTGACCGACGAGGCGCAGGGGCTGTTGCGGGCGGCGATGGCACGGCTGGGGTGGTCGGCGCGATCGTACTTCCGGGTGCTGAAGGTGGCGAGGACGATTGCGGATCTGGATGGGGAGGATGTGCTGCAGGGGCGGCATGCGGCGGAGGCGTTGCAGTATCGGAGGGCGTTGCGGGGGGCTTGAGGAGCGCTTGAGGGGCGCGGGGGAGGGCAGTCCAAGCGCAACCGAAACCCCACCGCTTTCATATCAACGTCATCGCGCTGCAACCTGCGGACCCAACAATGCCCCGGCCGCGTGTTTCGGCACAGGCTGCATGGCCTCTGGCGCGCGGCCACGGCGTCGCCGTGTCCCAACCACCCTTCCCGACGAGATCCCACATGTCCCAACACATGCTGGCGTACCCGCGTTTCATTCGAACATTGGCCTGGCTGTCGCTGACCCTGGCCTCCACGCTCGCGCAGGCGGGCACCTACTGGAATGGCGTCAGCCGCGCGCTGCCGGTGTCGCCGCTAGGCAATATGGTGGCGCTGTCCTGCCACAATTGCTATGGCGGCAGCACGGCCGCGACGCAGACGAAGGTCGCGCGGGCATTGACCCGCGGTTTCGACCTGATCGAATTCGACCTGACGCTGCATGCCGACGGGCAGGTCTATGTCGAGCACGACGACAGCGAGAGCGCGGTCACCGCGCTGGCCGACGCGCTGGCCAATACGAGCCTGCAGCAAAGCGACCGGCTGCTGTTCCTCGAAATCAAGGAGAACTATTCCACCGCGACGGCCAGCGATACGCTGATGCTCGGCGTGCTGCGCGCGGTGCGCGACCTGGGCTATGCCACCGCGGGGCGGCCGGTGGTGTTGCGCGCGTTCATGGACGGCAAGAACCGCCATCAGCATCTGGTGCGTGCCAAGGCGCTGCTGGCGCAAGGCGAGTTCGCCAGCATTCGCGACCATGTTCGCTTTCACACACTGATCCAGAGCGATATCCGCAACGGGATCCGCGCCACGAAGAACCTGGGCTTTCATGGCGTCGAGCTTGAGTACCGCATGGCGAACCTGTTCGGCGCGCTGATGCAGGCCAAACTGCTTGGCCTGGGCGTGGGCGTCTACACCACGCCGGCCAGCATGGGCGAGGTCTATCTGTCCGCATTGCGCGAGGACGTGGATTTCATCACCACCGACTACGACCTCGGCGCGACGGCAATGGCGTCGTCGGCGCGTGCGCTGGTCGAGGAGCCCACGTCGCTGGTGCATATGAATACGGCGCAGCAGACCGCATGGCCCTTGACGTACCGCCGCACCGGACCGACGGCCTACGCGGTGGCGCAAGGCAGCAGCTCGCCGGCGCTCGAGGTGCTGTCGGTGACGTCGGACGAGGACCGCGTGGGCGGCAGCATGGTCTTCTCCGGCGCGCAGTCCGTGACGACATGGCAGGCGGACAACGACAGCGATGGCGGCTATCTGGTCAGCGCGGTGGTGAACTTCGATGACCTGACTTCGGGTGCCACTGCCGCCATCGCAGCCAAGAGCGATTCAGGCGGCTTCGCGCTGGAGCAGGCCGGCGGTACGCTGCGCTTCGGTGTGTTCGTCAACGGCGCGTACCGCTATGCCACCGCGCCGCTGACCTCGTTCAATGGCACCAACTCCTACTTCATCGTCGGCGCCTATGACGGCAACGGTGCGGTGCGGCTGTGGGTCAACAATGTGGAAGGAGTGCCGTCAGCGTCGGTCTCCGGCGGCGTGGGGCACAACACCAGTCCCATCGTGATCGGTGCCGACCCGCAGGGTGCGACCGAACGGCGCTATTTCTTCCGGGGAAAAATCCAGCAGGTGATGGTGCAGCGTTGGCGTAATCACTAAACAGCTGCATTTCGCAGAAAAAGGGGGCCCGGCGGACAAACGTCTATTGTCGTCAAAACGCCGCTTCCCGCGCGAGCTTGGACTAACCCTTCTGCCCCGCGCGTGCTTGCGTCACTTCACCCCAGCCTGCATAAACGACTGCATGAACTGCCGCTGGAACAGCAGGAAGGCCAGCACCAGCGGCCCCACAGACAGCAGCGTGCCCGCCGACAGCACGCCCCAATCCACGCCGGTCTCCGGTGCGGCGAACAGCGCCATGCCGACCGTGACAGGGCGGCTGGCCTCGGTCTGCGTGGCCACCAGCGGCCACAGGAAGTTGTTCCAGTGATAGCTGACCGACACCAGCCCGTAGGCCAGGTAGGTCGGCCGCGCCAGCGGCACGTACACCTTGAGCAGGGTGGCCAGCCGCCCGAGGCCCTCCACGCGGGCAGCGTCCTCGAGTTCCTGCGGCACCGTCATGAAGGTCTGGCGCAGCAGGAAGATGCCGAACGCGCTGGCGATATAGGGCAGTGCCACGCCGAGGTAGTGGTCGACCTGCCCGAGCCGCGCGATGGTCAGGTAGTTTTCGACGATCAGCACCTCGGGCATCACCATCAGCTGCACCAGCACCAGGCCAAAGACGAGGCCGCGTCCGGGAAAGCGCATGCGCGCCAGCGCGTAGCCAGCCAGCGTGCAGACGACGATCTGGCATAGCAGCAGCAGCGCGACGATGGCGACCGTGTTGACGAGGTAGCGCGCGAACGGCGCCACGCGCCATGCCTGCGGGAAATTGGCGAGGCCCCATTCGGCCTGCAGGCTCAGGCGCATGGCTTCGCCGCCGGGATGGAAGGCGCCCCAGCACAGCAGCAGCAGCGGCGCGATCCACAGCAGGCCGGCCAGCGCTCCGGCGGCGGGGATGAGGGCGTGGCGGACGGCTTTCATCGGTAGTGGACCCGGTTGCGCGACAGCCAGAACTGCACCGCCGAACACAGCGCGAGCAGGCCGAGCAGCACGACCGTCAGCGCGCCCGCGTAAGCGGCATCCTGGAACTTGAACGCGATCTCGTACAGGTAGTACAGCAGCAGCGTGCTGGCGTTGTTCGGTCCGCCGCGGGTGAGCACGAACAGGTGGTCGACCAGCTTGAAGGCGTTGATCAGCGCGTTGACCACGACGAACAGCGTGGTGGGCGCCAGCAGCGGCAGCACCACATGGCGCAGCCGGAACCACGCCGACGGCGCTTCCAGCCGCGCGGCGTCGAGCTGTTCGCTGGAGAGCGACTGCAGCGCGGCGAGATAGAAGATCATGAAGAAGCCGGCTTCCTTCCAGACGGTGACCACCATCAGGGCCGGCAGCACGGTCTCGGTGTCGCCGAGCCAGTTGCGGCCATCGACGCCGATGGATGCCAGCAGCTTGTTCAGCAGGCCGATATCCGGGGCATAGAAGAACAGCCAGACGTTGGCGGCGGCGACCATCGGCAGCACGGTCGGCGTGAAGAAGGCCAGCCGCAGCAGGCCCCGGCCGGCGAAGCGTTGGTTGACCCACAGCGCCATCGCCAGCGCCAGCACCACCGACGCGGGCACCGTGACCAGCGCGTACCAGAAGTTGTTACGCAGCGCCTGGCGAAATACCGGGTCATCGAGCAGCGCGGCGTACTGGTCGGCGCCGGAGTACGCGGGGGCGATGCCCGGCGCCTGCGTATGCAGGCTCTGCCACAGGCTGCCGGCGATGGGCCAATAGGTGAACGCCGCCAGCAGTACGAGGGCTGGCAGGAGCATGAGCCAGGCCTGGGCGGTCTGGGCGGTGGCGGGAAGGCGGTGTCTCATGGTGATGATGGAGACAGGGTGGGTTTATGTGCGGTTGTTGGCTGGTTTGACACTGCCCTCTCCCCAGCCCCTCTCCCGCTTGCGGGAGAGGGGAGAACACCGAGGGCATTTGATACACCGCCGCTTTGCACCCCTCTCCCGCTCGCGGGAGAGGGGTGGGGGTGAGGGCAGTCCGGCACATCCACCACCCCAACGCGCCGCATCAACGCTGATACGGCTTGAGAACCCGATCCGCCTGCGCCTGCGCGCCGGCCAGCGCGGCGCGCGGCGCCTGCTGGCCGGTGATGGCCGACTGCAGCGCATCCTCCAGCAGCTTGCGCACGCGGCCGGCCTGGTGCGTCGACAGCTCGGCCGTCGCGACCGCGAGCTGGTCGCGCGCGACCAGCGCCTGCGGCACCTTGGCCGCATAGCTCTTCAGCGTCGGCGTTTCATAGCTGGCCGGGCTCACGCCCATGTAGCCGGTGGCCACGCTCCATTGCGCCGAGCGCTCGGGCGCGGTGAGGAAGCGCACCAGCCGGAAGGCGGCCTGCTGCTCGGCCTCGGTGCCGCTCTTGAACAGATAGAAGTTGCCGCCGCCGGTGGGCGACCCCATCTCGGTGTTGCCCGGCAACTGCGCCACGCCGACGTCGAACTTGGCGTCCTTCAGCACGGCGGTCAGGTTGCCGGTGGAGTGCCACATCATCGCGGTCTTGCCCTCGACGAAGTTCTGGCGCAGCGTGCCCCACTCGATCAAACCCTTGGGGCTCAGGCCGTCCTTCGACAGCGAAGTCCAGAATTCCAGCGCCTGCACGGCCTTGGGACTGTCGAAGGCGGTGCGCGTGCCGGCCGCGTTCATCAACGCGTGGCCGTTCTGCTTGGTGAGCGCGCCAAACATCCAGTAGGCATAGCCCGTCGACGGAATCATCACGCCCCAGCGGCTGGTGTTGCCGTTCTCGCGCTTGACCAGCTTCGCGGCGGCCTCGCGCATCTCGGTCCAGTTGCGCGGCGGCTTTTCCGGATCGAGGCCGACCTCGCGGAAGGCGTCCTTGTTGTAGAACATCACGATGGTCGAACGCTGGAACGGGATGCCCCAGGTCTTGCCATCGGCGCGGCCGTTGTCCATCAGGCCGGGATAGAAGCTCTGCAGCCACGCCTTGTCTTCGGCGGTCTTCGCGAAATCGTCGAAGGGCCGGATCACGCCGAGGTCCTTCAGCTCGTGCAGATCGATCGAGAACAGCACCGAGGTCTGCACCGGCGTGCCGGCCTTCAGCGCGGCCAGCGCCTTGGTGCGCGCGTCGTCGTAGTTGCCGGCGTAGATGGCGTTGACCTTGACGTCGGGATTGGCCTGCTGGAAATCCCCGACCAGTTTGTCCACGACCTGGGTCAGCGGGCCGCCGACGGAAATCGGGTAGTACATCGTGACCTGGGTCTGCGTCTGCGCGGCGGCGGTCAACGAGGCCAGGCCAAACAGGGCGCCAAGCGCGATGGCCACGCTTCGGGTCTTCAACGACATAAGAACTCCTTGTAAAAGGTCAGGGCAAGGGATGGGTCAATGGGGCAGCGCGCTCACGCGGCAAAGCGATGCTCGCGCGACGGCGGCCAC
>NZ_VLJN01000013.1:18968-101903 GCF_007829435.1 Cupriavidus gilardii J11 | reverse complement strand
GCCGCTGCCAGCAGTCGGCGGACAGCGCGGGCACCGGATAGCCGTGCGGATTGATGCCGGTTGACAGGTCGATCCAGTCGGCGCTTGCGCGGCCATAGCGCCGCGCGGCGTCGAGCAGGTTGCCGCCGTGGCGGATCGGTGGGTGCGTGACGTCGGTCAACCGCGCGCTCCCGAGGCGAGGGTGGCCAGCAGCGCCACCGCGCTGGCGGTCCCCAACCACAGCCAGAGGGTCCGTCGCACCAGTCGCAGACTGGCCAGCACATCGGCCGCGGTCGGCGCCTTGCCTTCGCCAAGCGCCGGCCTCGTTTCCCATGCGCCGTGGTACCGTGCCGGTCCGCCCAGCGATACGCCCAGCGCGCCGGCACCCGCGGCCATTACCGGACCGGCGTTTGGACTGGACCATGCGCGGGCCTGGACGCGCCAGCAACGCAGCGCGCGGACGGTGGAGCCGAGCAGCGCATAGGACAGCGCCGTCAGGCGAGCCGGAATCAGGTTCAGCAGATCGTCGAGGCGGGCGGCGGCCCAGCCGAAATGCAGCAAGCGCGGTGTGCGGTAGCCCCACATCGCGTCCAGCGTATTCGCGAGCCGGAACGCCACCGCGGCAGGCGCGCCCCCGATGAGGAACCAGAACAGCGCGCCGAATACCGCATCGTTGCCGTTTTCCAGCGCCGACTCGCAGGCCGCGCGTGCCACCGCTTCGCTGTCGGCGTCGGCGGTATCGCGCGAGACGACGCGTGCCGTCAGCGCGCGAGCCAGCGCCAGGTCGCCGCACGACAGCGCGGTGGCGATGGGGGCGATATGTTGTTCGAGGCTGCGCGCGCCGAGCGCGGCGTACAGCGCCAGCGCTTGCATGCCCCAGGCCAGCCAGGGCCCCGCGATGTGGCTGGCTCGGTCGATCGCCAGCGCCACGGCGCTTGCGGGGCCGAGGACCAGCGCGCTCCATGCCAGCAGCCCGAGCATGCGCCGAAGCCAGCCGGGACCGGCCCGATTGACGCGGCGCTCGACCGAGCCGGCGAGCTTGCCGAAGCCGACCAGCGGATGCCAGCGGCGCGGTTCGCCCAGCCACTGGTCCAGCAGCACACCGGCCCAGGCGGCCAGGGTCAGTGCCGCCATCGTCGTCGCGCCCATGGCGGCGCTCGTCACCACGCCATCACCTCGTCCTTGCCGCGTTCACCATGTGGGATCGGCGCCCTTGACCGCGACCGGCACGCCGGCGACCAGCAGGCGCACGCGATCGGCGACGGCGGCCAGCTTCTGGTTGAGCCGGCCAAGCTCGTCGACATAGAAGCGCGTGATCGCGCCCATCGGCACCACGCCGAAGCCGATTTCGTTGGAGACCAGGATCACGTGACCCGGCAGCGTGGGCAAGGCCGCCAGCAATGCATCGATTTCCTCGGTGAAGGCGGGCGGCGGCGTGATGACGCCATGTTCCGGATAGGCGCGCTTGTCGAGGAAGATCAGGTTGTTCATCCACAGCGTCATGCAATCGACCAGGATGCAGCCCTCGCGGCGGGCATTCGCGTACAGCGCGTCGGCCAGATGCAACGGCTCCTCGACCAGTTGCCAGTCAGGCGGGCGGCGGGCCCGATGCAGTGCGATACGCAGCTGCAATTCCTCGTCGGCAACCTGGTCGTCCTCCCGCGCGGTGGCGATGTAGGTCACCGGGCCGCCCGTGGCGGTGGCATGGTCCGTGGCAAGCTGTTCCGCGTAGTGGCTCTTGCCCGAGCGCGCGCCACCCAGCACCAGGGTCAACTGCCTGGGCGGGGGCTCGATGAGGCCGGGCTGCGTGCCGGCGGCCGTGGCCGGCGTTTCGGCGATGACCGTGGGTTCCATCCGGGTATTGTAGCGGGCGCATGGGGAGACGGCCGGGTAAGAACGCGGTATCAGCGATAATCCCCCGATGCAACCCACCCCTCACTCACCCACCGCCCTGCACGGCACCCTGATGGTCCAGGGCACGACATCGGACGCCGGCAAGAGCACCGTGGTGGCCGGCCTGTGCCGCCTGCTGGCGCGCGACGGCGTGCGGGTGGCGCCGTTCAAGCCGCAGAACATGGCGCTGAACAGCGCCGTCACCGCCGACGGCGGGGAGATCGGCCGCGCGCAGGCGCTGCAGGCGCAGGCGGCGGGACTGGTGCCGCATACCGACATGAACCCCGTGCTGCTCAAGCCCAGCAGCGACACCGGCGCGCAGATCATCATCCATGGCAAGGCGCGGCTCGATCTCGACGCACGCGCCTACCACGCCTACAAGCCGGTGGCGATGGAAGCCGTGCTGGCCTCGCACCGGCGGCTGGCGCAGGGCTACGACGTGGTCGTGGTGGAGGGGGCGGGAAGCCCCGCCGAAATCAATCTGCGCGACCGTGATATCGCCAACATGGGCTTTGCCGAAGCGGTCGATTGCCCGGTGGTGCTGGTGGCCGATATCGACCGAGGCGGCGTGTTCGCGCATCTGCTCGGCACGCTCGACTGCCTGTCGGCAAGCGAGCGGGCGCGCGTGCAGGGCTTCATCATCAACCGCTTTCGCGGCGACATCGCGCTGCTCGAGCCGGGCCTGGACTGGCTGCGCGCGCGTACCGGCAAGCCGGTGTTCGGCGTGCTGCCGTATCTGCACGGTCTGCATCTGGATGCCGAGGACGCGGTGGCATCGGCGCAGGCCGACAAGCCGGCCGATGCGCTGCGCGTGGCGGTCCCGGTGTTGCCGCGCATCGCCAACCATACCGACTTCGATGCGCTGCGCGCCAATCCGCACGTCGACCTGCGGATGGTCGGACCCGGCATGCCGATGCCGCCGGCCGACCTGATCGTGCTGCCCGGCAGCAAGAACGTGCGCGGCGATCTGGCATTCCTGCGGCAGCAGGGCTGGGACGTGGCGCTGCTGCGCCATCTGCGCTATGGCGGCAAGGTGATCGGCATCTGCGGCGGCATGCAGATGCTGGGCCAGCGGATCGACGACCCGGACGGCCGCGAAGGCCCTGCCGGTTCCAGCGCGGGACTCGGTCTGCTGGAGTTTTCCACGGTGCTGGCCGAGCACAAGCAGCTGCGGCAGGTCGGCGGCCGGTTGGCACTGCCCGGTGTCGACGCGCCCGTCAGCGGCTATGAAATCCATCTCGGCGTGACCGAAGGCGCCGCGCTGTCGCGCCCCGCGGTCAGGCTCGATGACGGGCGCGCCGACGGCGCGGTGTCCGCGGATGGGCAAGTCTTCGCCACCTATCTGCACGGCCTGTTCGATCAACCGCAGGCATGCGCCGCGCTGCTGCGCTGGGCCGGGCTGGACCGGGCCGAGGGCGTGGACCTGGCCACGTTGCGCGAGCGGTCGATCGAGCGGCTGGCGGACACCATGGCGGCGCATCTGGACATGGCGGCGCTGCTGGCGCCGTTACGCGGCCACGGCGGCGCCAGCAGCGGCAGGGCCTAGGGCGGCCCTGATAAACTTGCGGGCTCGTCGGAACCGCCGTTCCGACGTTCTGCCTCCCATCTCCGCCCGCATGCTTGCCCTGCGGTCCCCACTGTTGCCATGGTCACAGGTCGCACGCGCGTTGTTCTCGTCAAGCTCCACCTTTATATCGGCCTGTGGTTCGGCGCGCTGTTCGTCTTGCTCGGGCTCACGGGAACGGTGCTGGCATGGCGCGACGAGATCGATGCGGCGCTGAACCCGGATTTGCTGCGCGCGTCCGCGCCGGTGTCGCTACCGGTCAGCGCGCAGACGGTGCACGCGCTGTCACGCAGACTGCAGGCCGATCCGCGCTACGGCAAGCCGCGGCTGCTGATGCTGCCGGTGAGCGGGCGCGAGGTCTTTATCGCCTGGTACCCCGTGAAGGCACGGGCCCCGGGAGAGGACAAGGCCAAGGCAGTGCCCGGCCGCTCCCGCCAGGTCATGATCGATCCGGTGACGCTGCAGATCAAGGGTGAGCGCGTCTGGGGCGAGCCGGGCCTGTCGCGCGCGTTGCTGATGCCCACGCTGTTCCACCTGCATCATTACCTGCTGGCCGGCGACGCGGGCAAGACGCTGGCCGGCATCGGCGGCATGCTGCTGCTGATCGCGGTGCTGGGCGGCGTGGCGCTGTGGTGGCCAAAAGCGCAGGCGCGCTCGGTGCGGCAGGCGTTTCGCATCACGCATGGCGGATCGTGGCCGCGCCTCGTGTACTCGCTGCATCGGGCCGGCGGCATCTTCGCCGCCCCGGTGCTGGCCACGGTGGCGTTTTCCGGCTGGTATCTGAACCTGCCGAAGTGGGTCACGCCGGTGGTCGGCAGCGTGATGACCGTGACCCCGCCGGGCCGGCCCGCATCGGCGCCGCCGGCCGGCGACGTGCGACCGCTGGAAGCGCACGAGGCGATGCGCGCCGCGCGGGGGCTGTATCCGTCGGCGATGGTCTCGCGCATCGGGTATCCGCGCCAGCCGGACGATGTCTATGAGATCCGCCTGCGCCAGCCTGGCGAAGTCCGCCAGGGCGGTGGGGCCACGCGGCTTTACCTTGACGCGTACAGCGGCGAGCGTGTCGGCGTGCGCGATCCGCTCCGTGCGCCGGCGGGGGATACGGTATTGAACTGGATGTACCCGCTGCATACCGGCGAGGCCTTCGGTTTGCCGGGGCGGATATTCATGTCTGGGTTCGGGGTGATGCCGCTGGTGTTTGCCGTGACGGGGGTGTTGATCTGGTGGAAGCGGCGCGGGGCGCGGAGGGGGTAGGGGATGCGGTAGTTGGTATTGCTGCTACTGCCCTCTCCCCCGCCCCTCTCCCGCCTTGCGGGAGAGGGGAGAAAAGCGGCGGTGTTTCACATGCTGTCGGTGTGCTTCCCTCTCCCGCAAGGCGGGAGAGGGGCGGGGAGAGGGCAGTCACAGCCCAACCCCAGCCAACCCCCTCAAACCTCCAGATTGTCGATCAACCGCGTCGCCCCCAGCTTGGCCGCGGCCAGCACCACCAGCGGTTCGCCGGCCGCGAACTCGTCGCGCGTGGGGGCCTGCAGGTTGCTGCGCTTGCGAATCGCGATGTAATCGGGCTTCCAGCCGCGCGCCTTCAGCGCGTCGATCGCGCGGGCTTCCACCGCGTTCAGTTCCACCGTGCCGACATTGGCCAGAAGCTCATCGCGCACCTGGTGCAGCGTGCGGTACAGCGTGGGCGCCTCGGCGCGTTCGGCGTCCGACAGATAGCGGTTGCGCGACGACAGCGCCAGGCCGTCGTCGGCGCGCACCGTCTCGGCCGGCACGATGTCGATCGGAAGCGCGAACTGGTTCGCCATGCGGCGCACGATCATCAGCTGCTGGTAGTCCTTCTTGCCGAACACCGCCACGCGCGGCTGCGTGCACGAGAACAGCTTCATCACCACGGTGCAGACGCCGTTGAAGAAGCCAGGCCGGAATTCGCCTTCCAGGATGTCGCCCAGATCGTGCGGCGGATCGACGCGGTATTCCTGCGGTTCGGGATACATGTCGCGCTCGGTCGGCGCGAACAGCACGTAGACGCCTTCCTTCTGCAGTTTCTCGATGTCGTCCTGCAGCGTGCGCGGATACTTGTCGAAATCCTCGTTCGGACCGAACTGCAGGCGGTTGACGAAGATCGAGGCCACCACCGGGTCGCCATGCTGGCGCGCCAGCCGCATCAGCGACAGATGGCCCTCATGCAGGTTGCCCATGGTCGGCACGAAGGCGATCCGGTTCTGGCCGCGCAACTGGTCGCGCAGCTCGTGAATGGAGGAAATGACTTTCATGAACTCGTGTGCTGGTCGTGGTAGGAGAGACCCTCGACGGGACGATCGGGCGGCTGCGCGAAGGCAATGCCGCGTGGCGCGGGGCGTCCCATCGGATCGACGCCGGTCTGGTGCCGGGTGTGGGCGGATTGTAGATCAAGTGTGCGCAGCTGGGCGGGCGGGGGAGAGGGCAGTCATCGCAAACCAGCCACCCTCGCTTCAAGCCGGCGTATAAGCCAACCTTACATAGATCGGCGCATATGGCTCGGCCTGCGTGATCTCCACCAGCGACTCGCGCGACAGCTCCAGCATGGCGATGAAGTTCACCACCACCACTGGCACCCCCTTGCCCGAGCGGATCGCATCCTCGAACAGTTCGGTGAACTCCATGAAGCGGGCGTGTTGCAGCCGGCGCAGCATCTGGCTCATATGCTCGCGCACCGACAGCTCCTCGCGGGAGATCTTGTGGTGCTGGTTCAGCTTGGCGCGCTTGAGAACGTCGGCCCACGCGGCCTGCAGATCGCTGGTGTCGACATCGGGAAAGCGCGGCGCCATGCTCTGCTCGATGAACACCTGCGACCGTAGGAAATCGCGGCCGAGCTGAGGCACCTGGTCCAGCCGTTGCGCCGCCAGCTTCATCTGCTCGTATTCGAGCAGGCGGCGCACCAGTTCGGCCCGCGGGTCCTCGGCATCCTCGTCGGTGTCGGCCTTCTTGACCGGCAGCAGCATGCGCGACTTGATCTCGATCAGCATCGCGGCCATCAGCAGATACTCGGCCGCCAGTTCCAGATTGCTCTTGCGGATCTGCTCGACGTAGGCCAGATACTGGTTCGTGACCTGCGACATCGGGATGTCGAGCACGTTGAAGTTCTGCTTGCGGATCAGGTACAGCAGCAGATCCAGCGGCCCTTCGAACGCTTCGAGGAAGACCTCCAGCGCATCGGGCGGGATGTACAGGTCCTGCGGCAGCTTGAACAGCGGCTCGCCGTACAGGCGGGCAAAGGCCATGCCGTCGACGGCGGCCGGCTCCATGCCGGCGTCGGCCGCCACGGCGGGCAGCTCGATCGCCAGCGACAACTTGTCCTGTTCGCTCTGGTTCATGTGGGCGTGCGGGTCGCGCGGGCGCCGGTGGTCGCGGTGCGCGCCGCCGGCCGGCTATCAGTCGAGCGCGTAGACGTAGGGCTTCTGCGGCACGCGAGAGGCTTCGGCGCGCTGGCGCTCCTCCAGGTCGATGGGCGTCTTGTCCCACAGCAGCGCGCGGCCCTGGCGCTGTTCCGCCTCCAGCGACGGACGCTCCTGCTTCAGCGTCTTCAGGAACTGGGTGATGTCGGATTCGTACATGGCCATGGCGAAATTGAAAGACTGAAAGACGAAAAAGGGAAAGCCGGTTGGAAAATCTGGCCGAATTCTACCGTATCGGCATGCCCGACCGGCAGGTGGCGCGTGCCGGCCAGGCGCCGGTTTTGCGGAATCCGGCCCAGGCTGTGGTCAAATAGCGACTTTGTCGGACCGCAACGGCAGATGACATTGGACCTCCGGAACACGGCAAGCAGGAGCGGGCGCCCGGGCACGCGCAGGTGCGCTCGCGGTGGCCCGCGGTGGCTTGGCTGGCTGCTGCCCTGGTTGCTCTGCGGGCTGGCCGGCCCGGTGCTGGCCGAGTATCGCGTCGAGATCGTGGCACCCGACCCGCTCAAGGAAATCCTTGAGCAACATCTGGACCTGGTTCGCTATCGCGAACGCACCGACCTCTCCGACGACCAGTTCGCCTACATGGTCGAAACCGTGGGCGAGCAGGTGCGGCAGTTCGCCGCCACCGAGGGCTGGTTCGACCCGAAGACCACCACGCGGGTCGAGGGCGACGGGGAGGCACGGGTCGTCCATCTGACCGTGGAACCCGGCGCCCGCACGACCATTCGCGACGTCAACATCGCGGTCACCGGCCCGGCCCTCACGCGTTCCCCCGAACAGGTGGCAACGCTGCGCGAGAAATGGGGCCTGCCCGTGGGCAAGCCGTTCCGCCAGTCCGACTGGGACAATGCCAAGGAAGACGCACTGGTCACGCTGCAGAGCGAGACCTATTACGGCGCCAGGCTGACGCGCTCACAGGCGCGCATCGAGGCCGACGACCAGGCAGCCGACCTGAGCGCCGAGTACGACAGCGGGCCGGCGTACCTGATGGGCAAGCTTGAGGTCACCGGCACCCGCCGCTATCCGGCCCAGATCGTCCACAACGTCAATCCGCTCTACGTTGGCGAGCCATACCGTGTGGAACGGCTGCTGGAGCTGCAGCGCGCGGTGCAGAACCAGCCGTACTTCGCCAATGTGCAGGTCGACCTTGGCGACCCGGCCGCACAGGGCGCCGATGCCGATACGGTGATCGCGCCGGTCAAGGTCAGGGTGCGCGAGTACCCCGCCCACCGGGTCACCTCCGGCGTCGGCTACAGCACCGATACCGGCGCGTCGGTGGAGGGGCGCTACGCCTATTACAACCTGTTCAACCGGGCCTGGGTGTTCGACTCGCAGGCGCGCATCGAGCAGAAGCGCCAGTACGCGCTGGCCGAAGTGGCCATGCCCCCGGACAGCCGCACCTGGCGCAACAGCGTCTACACCAGCTACGAGCGGACCATCGACCTCGAGAACACCGACATCACCAGCTGGCGCGGCGGTCTGCGCCGTGGCCGCACGCGCGAGCGCTACGATACGGTATGGTCGCTCGATTTCTACTACGACGAACTGCAGCCGGAAGGCCAGGCCCGGCAGCGCAGCAAGGCGCTGGTGCCGCAGTTTGCCTGGACCCGGCGCGACGTCGACAATCCGGTGTTCCCTCGCCGCGGCAACATCATCAACACGCAATTGGGCGCGGCGGTCGAAGGGGTGCTTACCGACCAGACCTTCGGGCGCGCCTATGGCCGCATCCGCCAGTACATTCCCGTGCGCGAGCGCGATCTGGTGGTGGCGCGGCTGGAGTTGGGCGCCAACATCACCGGCGGCAGCGCCGCCAAGATTCCGGCCTCGTTGCGCTTCCGCGCCGGGGGCACCGACTCGATCCGCGGCTACGACTACCAGTCGATCGGCACGCCCAATGGCCGCAGCGTGCTGCCCGCCAAGTACCTTGCCACCGCGAGCCTGGAATACCAGTACTGGTTCAAGCCGGACTGGGGCGTCGCCGTGTTCTGGGATGGCGGTACCGCCACCAACAATCTCGATGGAGTCAAGTTCTACCATGGCATCGGCATCGGCGCGCGCTGGCGCAGCCCGGTGGGACCGGTGCAGCTCGACGTCGGCTATGGCATCCAGGAGCAGCAATTCCGGCCGCACATCTCGTTGGGTGTGGCGTTCTGATGACGGCCGGAATCGCATGGACCGCCCCTTGCCCGCTGTCGGCGCGGGCGCCGCTCCCGCAGCGTTGCGCATGAGGCGGACGGCATGACGCTCACCGATCTTCCTTCCGTTCCCGGGCACGGCGGCGAGCCGCCGCCCCCGCGCCGCCGGGCGCGCTGGACACGCGTGCTCGGCTGGATCGTGGTGACGCTGGTCGTGCTCCTGGTGCTGCTGACGATCGCCGCGGTCGCCGCGCTGCGTACCGAGCGCGGGTCGCGGGAGCTGTGGTCGCTGGCCACGCGACTGTCGGCCGGCGTGCTGGCCGGCCAGTACGACGGCGGCACCTTCGCCAACGGCCTGCACCTGCGCGACGTGGTGTTCGCCCAGGGCGACACCCGCGTCGCCGTGGACCGGCTCGATGGTGCATGGTCGGTCGCCTGGCATCTCGGCGCCCGGCGGGCCCGGCTGCATGTGTCGTCGCTGCATCTGGGCGCCGTGGACGTACGGCTGSCGCCATCCGAAGACAAGGCAGACCAGCAACCGCTGACGATGCCGCAATCGCTGGAGGTGCCGCTGTCGCTCGACGTCGATGCGCTGACGCTGGAGCGGCTGTCGATCGTGCGGGGGCCGGCGGCCACCGCGGAACCCCTGGTCTTCTCCGATCTGTCGGCCGAACTGCATAGCGACGGCGGCCGGCACCGGCTCAGCATTGGCCGGCTGACCACGCCCTTCGGCAAGCTGTCCGCCAATGCCCAGCTGGGCGGACAGGCGCCGTTCCCGCTCAACGCGCAGGCGCTGCTGGAAGGCAGCTGGCAGCGCGAGGACTTTGCCGTGGCGGCGCAGGCGGCCGGCACGCTGGAATCGTTGCGTGTGCAGATCGATGCCAATGGCGACCGCATCCGCGCGCGTGGCGATGCCGAGGTGACGCCGTTCGGCCCCGTGCCATTTACCCGGCTGCGCGTCGATGGCGACCGCATCAACCCGCGGCTGTTCAATCCGGCCGCGCCAAACGCGAACCTGACCGTGCGCGCCGAGTTGCGGCCGGCGACCGGCGTCCCGGCACCCACTGCGGGAGCGTCGCCGCTGGCCGTGGCCGGCGATGTCTCGGTGCGCAATCTGGAACCGGGCGCCATCGATGCCGAGCGGCTCCCGGTGCAGTCGGTGCAGGCGCGCGTCGAGCTCAGCGAGCGTCAGCAGAACTTCCCGTCGCTGCAGGTCAGCCTCGCGGGCGGCGCCGAGATCGCCGGCAGCGGCTCGCTGCGCGACGGCCGCGGTGGTTTCGACCTCGATGTGCGGCGGCTGGACCCGCATGCGCTGCACGGCTCGCTGAAGCCGATGAGGCTGTCCGGGCCGGTGATCGTGCGGCTGGAGCCCGGCCGTCAGAGCGTGGCGCTGGACCTGTCCGGCGGCGAACTGAAGCTGTTTGCCGATGCCCGCGTGGACCCGGAGGCCGTGACGCTGGCCGCGCTGCGCGTCGGCGTGGGTCCCGGCAGCCTGCACGCGGAGGGCAGGCTCGGACTGAAGGACCAGCAGGCCTTCGCGTTCAAGGGGCGGGTCGCCAATCTGGACCCGGCGCGGCTGGCCAGCGTGGCGGCGGGGCGCATCAACGCCAATTTCAACGCGTCTGGCACCTTGGCCGGCGAACCTCGCGTGACGGCCGATTTCGCGATCGCGGACAGCCAATACGCGGGACTGCCGATGACCGGTGGCGGCAAGGTGCAGCTTGCCGGGCGCCGGCTGTTGCCCAGCACGGCAACGCTCACCATGGCGGGCAACCACGCCGACGTGCGGGGCAGCTTCGGCGGGCCCGGGGACCGGCTCAAGCTGATCGTCGATGCGCCGCAACTGGACCGGCTCAAGCTAGGCGTTGGCGGCCGGCTGCAGGTCGACGCGGACATTGCCGGCACGGTCGAGCGGCCGCAGATCGCCGGCACTTACGAGGCGCAGGCGCTGCGCTTCGGAGAGCACCGTGTGGCCAGCGCCAGCGGCAGCGCCGATCTGCGAAGCGGACTGGACGGTCCGCTGCGCTTCCGTCTGACCGCGCAGGGTTACCGGGGGCCGCAACTTTCGCTGCGCACGCTCGACGCCAACCTCGATGGCACGCAGGCCAGTCATCGTTTCGATATCGAAGGCAGCGGCCAGTTGCGACGCCGGCCGCTGCAACTGGCCGTGGCGGGGCAGGGCGGGTGGAACGGCAAGCTGTGGACCGGCACCATCCGCACGCTGCAGGAGAGCGGCACGTTCGATCTGCGGCTGACAGCCCCCGCGACGGTGTCGGCCGGCAGCGGCCGGCTGACGCTCGGCGAAACGCATCTGCTGTTCTCGCGGGCGACCATCGACATCGATAGCCTGGACTGGAACAGCGGCCGCATCCGTTCGCGCGGCAATATCGGCGCGCTGCAGCTCGCCAAGCTGCTGGAGCTTGCGCAGGCCATCTCGGGCGAGGCCCCGCCCGTGCGCTCCGACCTGGTGCTCGACGGCCGCTGGGATCTGGACCTCGGCGAGCGTGCCGCCGGGTTTGCCGAATTGACGCGGCGCTCCGGCGATCTGTCGGTCAACGCCGGCCGCGGGTTCACCGCGCTCGGCCTCGGCGAGACCGCGCTGCGGCTGCAGGCGGCCGGCGACCGGCTGCAATTGCGGGGCCGCGTGGTGTCCGCGCGCGTGGGCAATGTCGACGTGGACGCCTTCGCCGGGCTGACCCGGCAAGAGGGCGTGATGACCGTCACGCCGGCCTCGGTGCTGGGCGGCAGCGTGGCCTTCGACGTGCCGCGCCTGAAGTCGCTGGAGAGCCTGACCGGTCCGCAGTACGGCTTCGAGGGCCGGCTTGCCGGCACGCTGCGTCTGGCCGGCACGGTGGGCCAGCCCGTGCTGACCGGCGCGGTCAACGGCGACGACCTCGGCATCACGCTCTACGACCAGGGCATCCGGCTGACCGACGGCACCGTGCGGCTGGTGCTGGACCGCAACGTGATCGAGCTGCGCCAGGTGGTGTTCCACGGCGGCGATGGCACGCTGACCGCCACCGGCAACGTGCGGCTGGGCGAGGCCGATCCCGCCCTCACCGGCCGCATCGTCGCGGACCGTCTGCAACTGTTCGCCAGTCCCGAGCGCACGCTGGTGGTGTCCGGCGATGCGTCGCTGGCCAACGAGGGCGGGCAGTTCGCCATTCGCGGCAAGCTGCGCGTGGACCGCGGGCTGTTCGACCTGCCGAAGGCCGGCGCTCCGGCGCTGGGTGACGACGTAGTGGTGGTGCGCCGCTCCGACACGCGCGGACGCCGCGAACTGCGCACCGCCGCCACGCCGGCCGTACCGGAATCAAAGCCGGCGGGCCGCTTCAGCCCGGTCATCGATCTGTCGCTCGACCTCGGCGACCGCTTCCGCTTCCGTGGCGCCGGTGCCGACCTGTTGCTGGCGGGCCGGCTCGGCATCAACAGCGAGCCGCTGGCGCCGATGCGCATCACCGGCACGGTGCGCGTGGTGGATGGCACGTACGAGGCCTTTGGACGCCGGCTGCAAATCACGCGCGGCATCGTCAATTTCAACGGCCCCGCCGACAATCCCAACCTCAATATCCGCGCGATGCGGCTGAACCAGGAAGTGGAGGCCGGTGTGGAAGTGACCGGCACCGTGCGGCTGCCGCGCGTGCGGCTGGTGTCGGAGCCCAATGTGCCGGACGAGGACAAGCTGTCGTGGCTGATGTTCGGCTACGGCGCCGAGAGCGCGGCGCTGGGCCAGCAGCAGCAGCTCAGCGGCGCGGCGCTGGGCGGTGCCGCGCTCGGCATGCTGGGCTCGCGCGCCGGCAAGGGCGTGGTGCAGCGCTTCGGTATCGACGAGTTCTCGATCGGGCCCAGCACCGGCGGCCTCACCGACCAGCAGGTGGTGAGCATCGGCAAGGCGGTGACCGAGAAGATTTCGGTCGGCTACGAGCAGAGCCTCACGTCGGCCGGCAATATCGTCAAGCTGACCTGGGCGTTCTCGCGCCGCTGGTCGCTGATTGCGCGCGGCGGGTCGATCAACGGCCTGTCGCTGCTGTTCAACCGGCGCTTCGATAGCTGGAGCGCGTTATTTGGAGGATCGGCGGCGCGCCGCGACGCCGGCAGGGGAGGAGATCGGGATGCACAGAACGAACGGGAGGGCAACGGCGAGGACGCGCCGGCCGACCCCACCGAGGCAGTGCGGCGATGAGCGCACGCCATTGGCCAGCCGCGGCTCGCGCACACGGGGGATCGCGGCCATGGGATTGATCGCCTCGGTGCTGGCGCTGTTTGGCTGCGATCAGCGCAAGGTCGACGAAGCGCTGAACAGGGCGGGACAGACCGCCCGCTCGGTGTGGCAATCGGTGCAGCCCGACAGCATGATGTTCAAGGGCATCGAACCCGGCGTTTCCACCGAGGACGACCTGCGGCGTCAGGCCGGCCAGCCGGAGATCGCCTGGGAGGAAGAGAGCGGCGAACGCCGGCTCGAATATCCGCGTGGACCCGAAGGCGCCACCACGTGGATGGTCACCATCGCGCCGGATGGCAAGGTGCGCTCCATCGAACAGGTGCTGACCGCGGAGAATTTCCAGCGCGTGCGCGCCGGCATGAGCGAGGACACGGTGCGGCGGATGCTGGGCAAGCCGACGCGCGTGGAGGCGTTCGCGCTGAAGCGGGAAAAGGTGTGGGGTTACCGCTGGTGGGAAACCTCGCAGGACAAGGCCTTCTTCAACGTGCACTTTGGCGACGATGGACGCGTCACGCACACGTCGAGGAGCGACGATCCGTCGAGGATGCAGGGGGGGTAGGGTTGCTGGCGGTCTGGGTTCGCTGATACTGCCCTCTCCCCCTGAGCCCGATCACCGAATCCGCATTCCCGGCACCGCCCCACTGTGCGGCTCCAGGATATACAGGCCCGGCGCCGCCTTCTCATCGGCCGCGGAGGCAGCCAGCACCATGCCCTCCGACATGCCGAACTTCATCTTGCGCGGCGCCAGGTTGGCCACCACCACGGTCAGCTTGCCCACCAGCTGTTCCGGCGCATAGGCCGACTGGATGCCCGAGAACACGTTGCGGGTCTTGCCTTCGCCCAGGTCCAGCGTCAGCTGCAGCAGCTTGTTCGAGCCCTCGACCCTGGTGCATTCCACGATCTTCGCCACGCGCAGATCGATCTTGGCGAAGTCGTCGATCGTGATGGTGTCGGCGATCGGCTCGATGCCAGCCGGCGCGGCGTCGGCCACGGCGGGCGTGCCCGCGTTTGCCGCCTGTAGCGACTCGCGGTTGGCGGCCAGCAGCGCATCGATCTGCTTGCTGTCCACCCGCGTCATCAGGTGCGAGTACGGACGCACCGGATTGGCGGCGCTCAGCTGCGTATCGACCGCGCGCCAGTCCAGCGGCGGCACGGCCAAGAACGATTCGACGCCCTCGGCCAGCCGAGGCACCACCGGCTTCAGGTAGATCGTCAGCAGGCGGAACGCCTCCAGCGACACCGAGCAGGCCGCGTGCAGCGCCGCTCGCTTGCCCTCGTCCTTGGCCAGTTCCCAGGGCTTCTCGCTGTCGACGAAGGCATTGACGGCATCGGTCAACTCCATCACCAGCCGCAGCGCCTTGCTGTACTCGCGCGCCTCGTACAGCTGTGCGACCTGCGGGGCGGCCTCGCGCAGCTGCACCAGCAGCGGATGCGACAGCGCCGCCTCGTCGACGCGGCCGTCGAAGCGCTTGACCAGGAAGCCGGCCGCGCGGCTCGCAATGTTGACGTACTTGCCGATCAGGTCGCTGTTGACTCGCGACACGAAGTCGTCCAGGTTCAGGTCCAGGTCTTCCATGCTCGCGTTGAGCTTGGCGGCGAAGTAATAGCGCAGCCATTCCGGATTCATGCCGGTGTCGATATAGCTCTGCGCGGTGATGAAGGTGCCGCGCGACTTGCTCATCTTCGCGCCGTCGACCGTCAGGAAGCCGTGCGCGAATACGTTGGTCGGCGTGCGGTAGCCGGAGAAACGCAGCATCGCCGGCCAGAACAGCGTATGGAAGTACAGGATGTCCTTGCCGATGAAGTGGTACTGCTCGGCCGTGGAATGCGGGCCGACCCACGCGTCGAAGTCGATGCCCTTGCGTTCGCACAGGTTGCGAAAGCTCGCGTAGTAGCCGATCGGCGCGTCAAGCCACACATAAAAGAACTTGCCGGGGGCGCCGGGAATTTCAAAGCCGAAGTACGGCGCGTCGCGCGAGATGTCCCAGTCGGACAGCGTCGATGCCTCGCCATCGGCGCCCAGCCACTCCTGCATCTTGTTGCTCGCCTCGGGCTGCGCAAGGTCGGCCACCCACTCGCGCAGGAAGCTTTCGCAGCGCGGGTCCGACAGCCTGAAGAAATAGTGGGTCGACGACTTGCGCACCGGCGTGGCGCCCGACACCACGGAATAGGGGTTCTTCAGGTCGGTAGGTGCATAGGTGGTGCCGCATACCTCGCAGGAGTCGCCGTACTGGTCCTTGGCGCCGCACTTCGGACACTCGCCCTTGATGAAGCGGTCCGGCAGGAACATGTTCTTGACCGGATCGTAGAACTGCTCGACGTCGCGCTCGGCGATCAGGTCCTCGGCCTTCAGCGCGAGGTAGATCTTCTCGCAGAGCTGGCGATTTTCCTCCGAGTCGGTGCTGTAGTAGTTGTCGAACGACACCATGAAGCTGTCGAAGTCGCGCTTGTGCTCGGCCCAGACACGGTCGATCAGCTGTTTCGGCGTGATGCCTTCCTTCTCGGCGCGCAGCATCACCGGCGTGCCGTGGGTATCGTCGGCGCCGACGTAATACACCTCGTTGCCCATCATGCGCTGGAAGCGCACCCAGATGTCGGTCTGGATGTATTCCACCAGGTGGCCGATATGGATCTGGCCATTGGCATAGGGCAGGGCGGAGGTGACGAGGATGCGACGTGCTGTCATGAGGATGCCGGTCGGGATACGGTTGGATGCGGGCTTCCTGTCTTCGGACAGGAAAACCGACATTCTAGCAATTGGGGTCGCCCACTCATTGTCATCGCCGCAATTTCCTCTCCCGCAACGCGGGAGAGGGCCGGCGCATCTCTCTCCCCTCTCCCGCTTTGCGGGAGAGGGGCCGGGGGAGAGGCCAGTCTCAGCCCTCCCTCACCCCACCCACCGATCCCCTCCCCAACACCCCAACCCAATGTGGACAACAAGTTGACTCACAAATGCGAATCATTTACATTTACTAACTTTGAAGCCGCCGCTTAATCCATTCGGCCGGCAAAACGCCGTATCCAGGGCCGCATCGTGAAAGCACCGCCGTACTCCCTCGCAGTCCGGTTATCCGCACACCTTCGGTCGCGCCAGGCCGGCAGGTGGCGCGACGCGCCCGCGTAGTAACCCCGGGCGCGGCCCCGCCGCCCCTCCTTGAACCCCTTTGTTCGCCCGCGTTTCCCCGAGCCAGGGAAGCGTTCGGCCAGGGCCGCCGTCTGTCCGGGAAGACGTGCCTGGCCCCGACATAACGATTCCCCGAATCCGAGAGCAGCAGGAGAAATCTGATGAAGCAGAAAACCGTATCGAAGGCGATCCACGCGCTGCTGTCCGGCGCGGCCACCGCGGGCGTCGCCATGTCGATGTCGATGCCGGTCACAGCCATTGCGCAGGTGGTGGCGGCCGATGGCGCCACGCCCGGCAAGGCGCCCGCTGGAGGCGCGGTGCTGCCGGCCGTTACGGTGACAGGCAATGCCATCGACAACACCAACCAGGCTTCGACCGGCATTGCGCGCCTGCCCGATACGGTCAAGGAAACGCCGAAGGTCATCAACGTGGTGCCGCAGGAAATCATCCAGCAGCAGCGCGCGACTTCGCTGGAGCAGGTGCTGAAGAATGTGCCGGGCATCACGCTGTCGACTGGCGAAGGCAACGGCGGACAGAGCGGCGACCAGTTTCGCATCCGCGGCCTCTCGGCCAAGGGCGATATCTACGTTGACGGCCTGCGCGACTTCGGCGCGTATAAGCGCGACAGCTTCAACACGGAAAGCGTCGAGGTGATCAAGGGCCCGTCGGGCGAGAGCTTTGGCGTCGGCAACGTGGGCGGCCTGATCAACCAGACCAGCAAGCGCGCCAATCTGGAGACGAGCACCAGCATCGACCAGAGCGTGGCATCGGCATCGACCTACCGCACCACGGTGGACAGCAACTGGCGCCTGAACGACACCAGCGCGCTGCGCATCAACGGCATGTTCCAGGACGGCGAGGTGGCCGACCGCAACCACGTCAAGGACGACCGCAAGGGTGTCGCGATCGACTTCGGCACCGGCATCGGCACCAGCACCGAGTGGCACCTTAACTATTCCTACCTGTACCGCAACGGCACGCCCGACTATGGCGTGCCGATGGCGGTGGGCAATGACGGCATTTCCCGTCCGCTAACCGAATTCGGCGTGCCAGGCATCTCGTCGTCGACCTCGTACGTGCGCAACACCGACCACGACAAGTCGAGCGTGCATATGGTCAGCTCGGGCTTCCAGACCAAGCTGGACAATGGCATCACGATCAACAACGACACGCGCCTGAGCGTCTACGAGCGCGACTTCTCGGCCACCAATCCGGCCGGCATCACCAACGCCAACCTGCGGCGCCTGCTGAACGGCGAGAACGTGGCACTGAGCTACGGCGCGGGCGGCGGCATGGCCTATCTCCAGCGCGGCTGGGCGGTGCAGAACGTGTTGAGCGCCAAGGGCGAGTTCAACACCGGGCGTATCCGCCATCGCGCCATGGTCGGCCTGGACATGAACTACCAGCGCGATCATCGCGACCAGGGCGCGTGGACCGGCCGGGTGAACAACCAGACCGTGATCGACCCGAACTTCCAGATGACGCCGGGCGCCTTCGTTACCTATGGCGGCACTTATCGCGAAGCCAATGCCACCAACGTCGGCGTATTCGCCAACGACCGTGTCTGGCTGACCGACCAGTTCTCGCTGCTGGGCAGCCTGCGCTGGGACTACTTCCGCAGCGAGTACGGCACCAACGCCGCCTCGGCGATCGGCGGCACCGCCGACTCGAAGAAGCTCAGCCCGGCCATCAGCGCGATCTGGGAGCCGACCAAGGACTACATGTTCTATACGTCGTTCGCCCGCACCTATCGTCCGGTGGGCACCGATATCGCGATGGCCGTGGGCGGCGTGCAGTCGGAAGTGCCGGCCAGCGGCGTCGGCAACGAGCCGGAGCGCTCCGACACAATCGAGGTCGGCGCCAAGCTCGACTTCCTCGACAAGCGGCTGGGCGTCACCGGTGCGATCTTCCAGACCAAGAAGCGCAATGCCTACACGGTCGACCCGGTCACCGGCGACATCACCGAAGGTTTTGCGGAAAGCGGCGAGGGCCGTCGCATCCGCGGCGTCGAGCTGGGCATGAGCGGCCGCATCACCAGCAACTGGATGGCCAACATCGCCTATGCCTACCTCGACGGCGAGGTGACTTCGGCCAGCACCGCGGCGAACGTGGGCAACATGGCGCCGGGCGTGTCGCGGCACAACGTCACGCTGTGGACCAGCTATGACATCCCGCACACGCTGCTGCCGCTGCCGGGCCGCCTGACGGTGGGCGGTGGCCTGCAGTATGCGTCCGACTACTGGGCCGACTCTGCCAATACCGGCCGCATGCCGGAGAACTTCTCGGTCGACGCGATGATCGCCTACAAGATCGGCAAGTACCGCATCTCGCTGAACGGCTACAACCTGACCGATCGCCTGAACTACCAGTCGTCGTTCAACGCGTCGCGCGCCGTGCCGACGTCGCGCCGGACTTTCCTGCTGAACGTCGGCATGACGTTCTGACATCCTGGCGCCCGGACCGGCTGACGGTCCGCGAGGCGGCACAGGTACCATACGCGTTGGCAACGACGCGTATGGTTTTTTGCTTTCTGGGGGCGGCAACACGATGCTGATTCAGATTCCCGATGTCCTGACCGCCGACGAAGTGCGGCACTGCAGGCGGGTGCTCGAGGGCAGCCAATGGGTGGATGGCCGCGCCACTGCCGGCGATCTGGCCGCCAAGGCCAAGCACAATCTGCAGATTCCGGTGGACAGTGCGGAGGCGCGCGCGCTCGGCGAGGTCATCCTCGACGCGCTGGGCCGGCATCCCACGTACCACTCCGCCGCGTTGCCGTTTCGCGTGCTGCCGCCGATGTTCAATCGGTACGACGTGGGCATGACCTTCGGCATGCACGTCGACAATGCCATCCGCACCGTGCCGGGCACGGGCGGCATGCGCATGCGCGCGGACGTGTCCAGCACCCTGTTCCTGTCCGATCCCGACGAGTATGACGGCGGCGAGCTGCTGGTCGAGGACGTGTATGGCACGCACTCGGTCAAGCTGCCGGCCGGCCATCTGGTCGTCTATCCGTCGTCGAGCCTGCACCGGGTGGCCCCGGTCACGCGCGGCAGCCGGTGGGCGTCGTTTTTCTGGGCACAGTCGCTGGTCAAGGACGATGTCCAGCGCACGATGCTGTACGAACTCGACCGCTCGATCATCGACATCCGGCAGCAACTCGGCGACGACAACGACGCCGTGCACCGGCTGGTCAATCACTATCACAACCTGCTGCGGCGCTGGGCCGAGCTGTGACTCCATTCGCGGCAGCAGGACGAGACATGGACATTCCGGCCGATACCGTTTCGCTGGGCGACTACGAGCACTACTTCCATCAGCGCGTGCCAGCGGACATCCGGGCGTATATCGCCGGGGCCGCCGCCGACGGCGTCACGCAGCGCGACAATCTCGCCGCGTTCGCGCGGGTTCGCCTGATGCCACGCGCGCTGGCCGATCTGTCGCGGGCCAGCGCCGGCAGCATGCTGTTCGGCCAGCCGCTGGACTATCCGATCCTGATCGGTCCGACGGCCTATCACAGGCTGGTCCATCCCGATGGCGAACTGGCCACCGCACAGGCGGCTTCGTTGACGGGAACCTGGATGACGGTCAGCGCTCAGGCAAGCGTCACGCTGGAAGCGGTGGCCGCGACGTGCAGGACGCCGCTGTGGTTCCAGCTCTACCTGATGCCGCGGCGCGACGACACGCTGGCACTGGCGCGCCGGGCCGAGGACGCCGGCTATCGCGCCATCGTCGTGACGATCGACGCGGTGCTGAGCGGCGTTCGCAATGTGGAACAGCGGGCGGGCTTTCGTCTGCCGGACGGCGTGGCGGCGGTGAACCTGGCTGGCCTCGAAACCAACCCGACCGTGACGGCCCGGGCCGGCAGCCCGGTCTTTCGCGGCATGCTGGCCAACGCGCCTACGTGGGAAGACATTGCATGGCTATGCCGGCAGACCCGGCTGCCGGTGCTGGTCAAGGGCCTGCTCAATGCCGCCGATGTGCAGCCTGCGCTCGACGCCGGCGTGGCGGGCATCGTGGTGTCGAACCACGGCGGCCGCACGCTGGATACCGTGCCCGCCACGCTGGACGTGCTCCCCGCCGTCGCGGCGGCCGTGGCGGGACGGGTGCCGGTGCTGATGGATGGCGGCATCCGGCGGGGGACCGACATCGTCAAGGCCGTGGCGCTCGGCGCATCGGCCGTGCTGCTTGGCCAACCGGTGCTGCACGCGCTGGCGGTGGGCGGCATGGCGGGCGTGGCACATATGCTGACGCTGCTGCAGACCGAGCTGGAGGTGGCGATGGCGCTGTTGGGGCGGGCCACGCTGGGGGAAGTGGATCGGTCGGTGGTGCTTGGGGTGGGCTGAGACTGCCCTCTCCCCCGCCCCTCTCCCGCGAGCGGAAGAGGGGAGCAAACCGACAGCGTCCGATATCCCGCCGATGTTCTCCCCTCTCCCGCGTTGCGGGAGAGGGGCGGGGGAGAGGGCAGTCTCAGCATCACCACCCCGAAAAACGCCAAAAAAAAGCGCCGGTCAGAACCGGCGCAGCTTTCCACAACGGAAAAGGAGGAGAAATCAGGTACCGCCCGGGAGGTCAGCCACCCATCGCGAGCCAGCAACGGTGGCAAGCGGTACCTGTTTGGTATGACAGGGTCAGCCCTGAATTGGTTTCAAAAAAATTTCGACGCGGCGATTTTGTGCCCGGCCCGCCTCGGTGCTGTTGTCGGCGACAGGCTGGCTCTGGCCCCGTCCCTCGGCGCTCAGCCGGGCCCGGGCCACGCCGTGGTCGCCGAGATACCCGGCCACGGCCTGGGCGCGGCGCTGGGACAACTGCATGTTGTAGGTCGGATTGCCGGTGCTGTCGGTGTGGCCCACGACCATCGCCCGCACATCCTGGTGCTGGTTCAGCGTTTGCGCCACCTGGTCGAGCACCGAGCGGAACGACGGCTTGATCGTCGAGCTGTCCGTATCGAAGGTCACCTGGCTCGGAATGTTCACCTTCAGCGAGCCGTCCGGCTGTTCGGTGATCTGGGTGCCGGTGCCGGCGGTGTCCCGGCTGAGCTTGCCGCGGATCGCGTTCCAGTTGTAGCCGACCGCACCGCCCGCGGCCGCGCCGACGGCGGCGCCGACCACGGTTCCGGTGGTATTGCCGCCGATCAGATTGCCCAAGCCCGCGCCCACCGCGGCTCCAACGCCCGTACCCACGGCGGTCTGGGTGCCCTGCTCGGTTGCGCAGCCGGCGGCGAGGAACGCGACGATGGAAAGGCTGACGAGCTTCAGTTTCATGGTTTCTCCTTCTGTCGTTTGTTGTGCTGGAAGGGTGGCTTCGGTGCGCGCCCCGTGGCGCATCAGCACCATTGCGCCAGCAGCATTCGAAAATTGCAAGCGGCCGCTCCAGGGGGATAACCCGTTTTCGCTGGGGAGCGTCCATGTCGGGGCACTACAATAGGGATATGCCGCTATCCGCACAAGCCGTTCCCTGTGACAGTTGTAAGCGGGTGTAATTCCCCTGTGGTGGACATGGGTAATCGTCGCTTCCCGATGGCAACGGCGATGCGAGTGTTCACACTTTGATACAGTACGCGGCTTCCCCCACATATCAAGTAGCGGAGATTGTCTTGAGCCTTACCGTTGACCAGGTAACCGAAGCCCTGCGCACCGTGATCGATCCGAACACGGGCAAGGATCTGGTGAGCACCCGCTCCGCCCGTAATATCCGCGTCGATGGCGGCGAAGTGTCGCTCGACGTCGAGCTTGGCTATCCCGCGAAGAGCCAGCTGGACCCGATCCGCAAGCTGGTGATCGGGGCGCTGCGCGCGCTGCCGGGCGTCAGCAATGTCAGCGTGTCGGTGTCGATGAACATCGTCGCGCATGCGGTGCAGCGCGGCGTGAAGCTGCTGCCCGGCGTGAAGAACGTGATCGCCGTGGCGTCGGGCAAGGGCGGCGTCGGCAAGTCGACCACCGCCGTGAACCTTGCGCTGGCCCTCGCCGCCGAGGGCGCGCGGGTGGGCATGCTCGACGCGGATATCTATGGCCCCAGCCTGCCGATGATGCTGGGCATCGACGGCCGTCCGGAGTCGGCCGACGGCCAGACCATGGAGCCGCTGGAAGGCCATGGCCTGCAGGCCAACTCCATCGGCTTCCTGATCGAGCAGGACAATCCGATGGTGTGGCGCGGCCCGATGGTGACGTCGGCGCTGGAACAGCTGCTGCGCCAGACCAACTGGCGCGACCTGGACTACCTGATCGTCGACATGCCGCCGGGCACCGGCGACATCCAGCTGACGCTGTCGCAAAAGGTGCCGGTGACCGGCGCGGTGATCGTCACCACGCCGCAGGACATCGCGCTGCTCGATGCCAAGAAGGGCTTGAAGATGTTCGAGAAGGTCGGTATCCCGATCCTCGGCATCGTCGAGAACATGGCGGTCTACTGCTGCCCCAACTGCGGCCACGTCGAGCACATCTTCGGCGAGGGCGGCGGCGAGCGCATGTCGCAGCAATATGACGTCGACCTGCTGGGCAGCCTGCCGCTGAACCTGTCGATCCGGCAGCAGGCCGATTCCGGCCGTCCGACCGTGATCGCCGAGCCGGACAGCCCGATTTCCGAGCTGTATCGCGCCGTGGCCCGCAAGGTGGCGATCAAGGTCGCCGACAAGGCGCGCGACATGACGAGCAAGTTCCCCAGCATCGTCGTGCAGAACACCTGAGCCACGCGACATGGAACCCGCAGCCGAACGTCCCGACGCCGCACCGTCCGCCGACATGCGCAGGCCCACCGTCACGATGGCGGTGGTGATGCGCAAGGTGCCGCTCGCCAACCGCTGGCAGCCCTGGAAGTGGGAGCTGGAAGCGGTGCTGCCGGACCTGGGCGCGTTCGGCACGCAGCCGCAGTGCCTGCAGGACGACGAGCAGGGCGCGCGCTGGCTGTTCCCGGGCTACGAGGTGACGCTGTATCGCGACGAGGCCGAAGGCTACTTCCTGAATCTCACTTCGGCGGCGCCGTGCTGGTTCGTGCTGTGGCGGATCGCCGAAGCGGAGGGCGAGGGTGGCGACCGTCCGCGTCCGATGCGGGTATCGCTGTCGTACAACGAGGCCGGCCGCTGGCTCGATGCGGGCGAGACCGTCGAGAACGTGCCGCTGAGCGACGAGCAACTCGCGTGGCTGCGGGCCTATGTCGCCGAGCACTATCGACCCGAACCGAAGAAGCGCCGCCGCCCCGAATCGTTCAAATCGCCGCAGGAGCGCGCCCGCTATTGAGCGACGCCCGTGCCGGACCGCATCATGAAGTCTTCCCGCTCTTCCAACGCAGCACCTTCCGCCGACAGCGCGGACGACGGCTCGTTCCTGTCGCGCTGGTCGCGCCGCAAGGCGGCCGTGCGAGAGGGCAGGGCGGTCGCGCCGGAACCTCCGGCCGCGCCGGTCACGCCTGTCGCCGCGGCGTCCCGCGTGGCCGGCCAGCCGCCATCGCCCGATCGACGCGAGGCGCCACCGGCCCCCACGCTCGCCGATGTCGCGCTGCTCAAGCCGGGCGAAGGCATCTCGCGCTTTGTCGCACGCGGGGTGGACGAGCAGGTCAAGCGGGCTGCGTTGAAGACGCTGTTCGCCGATCCGCACTTCAATGTGATGGACGGCCTCGACATCTATATCGACGACTACACCAGGCCGGACCCGATCCCGCCCGAGGTGTTGCGGCGGCTCAACCAGTCCGAATCGCTGGGCTTGTTCGCGCCGCGTGAAGACGAGGTCCACACGCAGGCCGACGCGGCGGCCCAGGGCCCCGATCGCGATGCCGGATCGGAGGTCGGAGCCGAGGGCGCCCCGGATACCGCGACGGACCCCGCGTTGAACGCCGATGCGGTCGATGCCACCGATGCGGCCGGCAGCGGAGCCGACGTCGCCCAGGCGGAAGCCACGGATGCGGAATCCGGGCAAGCGACGCCCGGCGCACCGGTTCCCGCGCGCGATCCGGACAAACCTGCGTAGCCCGATGGCCGTCCCCGGCCTACAATGACGGTCCCCACAAACCGTCGGCACGATCCGCTCACCCAGAAGCGGACGAGAAATGCCGGCCAGCAGTCCCTACCATGCCCACGCTGATCTGCAACTGCAACGACACCATGCCGCTTGACGGGGCGGCGCTGTCGGATGCAACCCCAAGCGGCGCATCCGACGCCGGTCCGCTCAAGGTCCACCGGCTGTTGTGCCGGCGCGAGCTTGGAGATTTCACCGCCGCGCTCGACGGCACCGACGACGTGATCGTCGCCTGCACGCAGGAGCGCGCGCTGTTTACCGAGGTCGCGGCCCGCACGCAGGCGGACGGCGTGGTGACGGCGCCGATCCGCTTCGTCAATATCCGCGAGACCGGTGGCTGGTCGCGCGGCGCGCACCGCGACCCCCGCACGGCCAACGCCAAGATCGCCGCGCTGCTCGCAGCGGCGGCCCTGCCGGATCCCGATCCCGTACCGGTGGTGGACTACCGGTCCGGTGGCAGCGTGCTGGTGCTCGGTCCGGCCGCGCGGGCGCTGCCCTGGGCCGAGCAACTAGAGGCTTCCGGCCTGCAGGCCACGGTGCTGCTGAGCGCCGGGCCTCGGCAGCCTGGCGCCACGCCTGCGGCCACGCGCGGCTTCCCGGTCCACAGCGGCCGGCTGAACGCGCTCACCGGCTGGCTCGGCGCCTTCCAGGCCGAGTGGGAGACCGGCGGAGCCAGCGGCAATCCGATCGACCTGGACCTGTGCACGCGCTGCAACGCCTGTATCGAGGCCTGCCCCGAAAACGCGATCGACTTCAGCTACCAGATCGACCTGTCCCGCTGCGACAGCCATCGTGCCTGCGTCAAGGCGTGCGGCGCCGCGGCGGCGATCGATTTCGACCGGCCGGCACGCGGTGTCAGCGAGCGCTTCGACATGGTGTTCGATCTGAACGATGCGCCGTTCTTCACCATGCATGCGCCGCCCCAGGGCTATCTGCATGCCGGCGGCGACGCCGTCCGGCAGCAGGCGATGGCCCGCACGCTGACCCAGCTGGTGGGCGAATTCGAGAAGCCCAAGTTCTTCCAGTACAAGGACAGCCTGTGCGCGCACGGCCGTAACCAGACCACCGGCTGCTCCGCCTGTATCGATATCTGCTCGACCGAGGCCATCCGCTCGCGCTGGCAGGACGGCAAGGGCCGCGTCGAGGTGGCGCCCAACCTGTGCATGGGCTGCGGTGCCTGTACCACCGTGTGCCCGACCGGCGCCATCAGCTATGCCTATCCCAAGCCGGCCCACCTGGGCCGCAAGCTGCGCACGTTGCTCGGCACATACCGGCAGGCAGGTGGCCGCGATGCGGTGCTGATGCTGCATGGAGAGGAACACGGCGATGCGCGTATTCTCGCGCTCGGCCGCGCGGCGCGCGCCGGCAAGGCCGCCGGCATGCCGCCGCAGGTCATTCCGGTGGGCGTGTTCCATCCGGCCTCGGTTGGCATCGAACTGTGGCTGGCGGCGCTGGCCTGGGGCGCCGATCGCGTCGCCGTGATGCTGACCGGCGACGAAGCGCCGCAGTACCGTGCCGCGCTGGCCGAACAGATGGCGGTGGCGCAGGCGGTGATGGACGGTCTGGGCTATCGCGGAGAATTCTTCTCGCTGATCCACGCGCCGGACGTCGAAGCGTTGGACCTTGCGCTGCAGGCGCTGACGCCCAACCGGGCCACGGTGCCGCCCGCCGGCTTCCATGCCGCGGCGGCCAAGCGCGAAACGCTCGGCGTCGCGATCGATCATCTGGCAACGCACGCGCCGGCTCCGGCCGACGTGGTGCCGTTGCCGGCCGGCGCGCCGCTGGGCGCGGTGCGGGTCGATACCGGCCGCTGCACGCTGTGCATGGCATGCGTGGGCGCCTGTCCCTCGCAGGCGCTGCGCGACAACAGCGAACGGCCGGTGCTGTCCTTTGTCGAGCGCAACTGCGTGCAGTGCGGCCTGTGCGCCAGCACCTGCCCCGAGGACGCCATCACGCTGGTGCCGCGCCTGCTGACCGGCGACGCCGCGCGCCAGCCCGTCACGCTGCACGAGACCCGGCCTTTCCATTGCGTGCGCTGCGCCAAGCCGTTTGGCACGGCGCAGATGGTCGAAACCATGCTGGCACGGCTGTCCAGCCATCCCGCGTTCGCCGGCGCCGCCGCGGAGCGGCTGAAGATGTGCAGCGACTGCCGGGTGATCGACATGATGGAGAAGGACGCCGGACAGGCCACGGGGGTTACGTTGCAGTAGGTGCCCTGGTGGTTTGCTGCCGCTGCCCTTTCCCCGCCCTTCTCCCGCGTGCGGGAGAGGGGGGCAAACCAGTGGCGTTTTTAGAATCTCTCGGTGTTCTCCCCTCTCCCGCAACGCGGGAGAGGGGCGGGGGAGAGGGCAGTAACAGCCAAGCCCCATCCCCCAGCCCAATCCCGTCCAAGCCATGACCGATTCCCAACCGATCAGCCTTACCGCCCACGCCGCCATCCATACCGATCAGGCCGAGGACACCGCCCGTGCCGACCTGTACGGGCTGCTCGCGTCGCTGTTCTACCGCGCCCCCGACGCGGCGCTGCTGCACCATATCGCCGCCAACCGCGCGCAAGGTGATGAGGCGAAGAGCCCGCTCGGTCAGGCGTGGAATGCGCTGTGCGATGCGGCGGCCGGAACGACCGCGGCAGAGGCCGAGGACGAATACCAGCAGCTGTTCGTCGGCGTCGGCAAGCCCGATGTCTTCCTGTATGGCTCGTACTACCAGGCGGGCTTCCTGAACGAGCGTCCGCTGGTGTCGCTGCGCGAGGACCTGGCGCGATATGGCCTCGAACGCCACGAGGACGTCAGCGAGACCGAGGACCACATCGCCACGCTGTGCGAGGTGATGCGTTTCCTGATCGCCGGGGACGACGTCGGCATTTCGAATCTGGGCGAGCAGCAGCGCTTCTTCTCGCGCCATCTGCAGCCCTGGGTCGACGCCATGTGCGACGCCGTGCTGGCTCATCCCGGCGCGCGCTTCTACGCCGGCGCGGCGCAATTGCTGCGGGCGTTCCATTCGG
This sequence comes from Cupriavidus gilardii J11, assembly GCF_007829435.1. Taxonomy (GTDB): domain Bacteria; phylum Pseudomonadota; class Gammaproteobacteria; order Burkholderiales; family Burkholderiaceae; genus Cupriavidus; species Cupriavidus gilardii_D. The sequence continues at coordinate 74,536 of NZ_VLJN01000013.1, read as the reverse complement.
TGGAGGCGGTGGCAATGGAAATGAACTGACCGGGCGCGGCAGGGCTCAAGAGCCATCGAAATGCGCCGTTAGCCAGCGCAGGGCGATCGTGGCGAGGTATGCGCGGTGTCCGGAATTCATGTCTGAAGACATTTGCTGCGCAGCGGGATGATTACTGAAAATCGGGATAAACCCGCGGTTGGCATGGTCATTCTGTATATCTCGATCTACAATACGCAAAACACTACATAACTGGATTGGAAATCGGTAAGTTTTACCGAGGAGCACCCCCATGAAAGACAAGCAGCACCGGGTCGCACGCCGGACCTTCCTCGCGGGAGCCGGCGTGGTTGCCGCCGCCGCGGGCGCGACGGCCATGACCGCACGCACCCCAGTCGCCTCTTCCGCCGTGGCCGCATTGCCGGAGCCCACGAATACGGACAGCAAGGGCTACCGTGTCTCAGAACACGTGCGCAAGTACTACCGGACGACGCTGGTCTGACCGGAACGATCGCCACACGACGATCGCTTTCCGGTACACCACCGTCTCCCGCTTCCACCCCATTCCGAGGTGAATATGATTCTGACCCGCAAGCACGCGGCCCAGGGCGGTACCCCTGCGTCTCGCGTTGATCGACTCGCGTCCGCGCAAAGCAGCGGCGTCCAGCCCGCGGGGCGTCTGGCCGACCGGCTCGCCGCCAGCCTCGCTGGCGCGATGCCGACCATGGACCGCCGCAGCTTCCTCAAGCGTTCGGGCATTGGTGTCGGCGCGGGCATCGCGGCTTCGCAGTTGTCGCTGATCCGCAAGGCCGAAGCCGCCAATGGCGCCGCCGCCGCGGATGGCAAGAACGATATCGTGGTGCGTCGCACCGTGTGCGGGCACTGCTCGGTGGGCTGCGCGGTCGACGCCGTGGTGCAGAACGGCGTCTGGGTGCGCCAGGAGCCGGTGTTCGATTCGCCGATCAACATGGGCGCGCACTGCGCCAAGGGCGCGGCGCTGCGCGAGCACGGCCACGGCGAGTACCGGCTCAAGTATCCGATGAAGCTGGTCAACGGCAAGTACCAGCGCATCAGCTGGGACCAGGCCCTTGACGAGATCACGGCCAAGATGAAGGCGATCCGCCAGGAAACCGGCCCGGATTCGATGTTCTTCGTCGGCTCGTCCAAGCACAACAACGAGCAGGCGTACCTGATGCGCAAGTGGGTGTCGTTCTTCGGCACCAACAACACCGACCACCAGGCGCGCATCTGCCACTCGACCACGGTCGCGGGCGTTGCCAATACCTGGGGCTACGGCGCGATGACGAACTCGTACAACGATATGCAGAACGCCAAGGCCGCGCTGTATATCGGGTCGAACGCCGCCGAGGCTCACCCGGTGTCGATGCTGCACCTGCTGCACGCCAAGGAAAATGGCTGCAAGGTGATCGTGGTCGATCCGCGCTACACCCGCACCGCGGCGAAGGCGGACCAGTACGTGCGTATCCGCTCGGGCAGCGACATTCCGTTCCTGTTCGGCGTGCTGTACCACATCTTCCAGAATGGCTGGGAGGACAAGAAGTACATCAACGACCGGGTCTACGGCATGGACAAGGTCCGCGAGGAAGTGCTGGCCAAGTGGACCCCGGACAAGGTCGAGGAAGCCTGCGGCGTGCCCGAGGCCGAGGTGTACCGCGTCGCCGAGACCATGGCCAAGAATCGGCCTAGCACGCTGGTCTGGTGCATGGGCCAGACCCAGCACACCATCGGCAACGCCATGGTCCGCGCCTCCTGCATCGTGCAGCTGGCGCTGGGCAATATCGGCGTGTCGGGCGGCGGCGCCAACATCTTCCGCGGCCACGACAACGTGCAGGGCGCGACCGATGTCGGCCCGAACCCGGATTCGCTGCCGGGTTACTACGGCCTGGCCACCGGTGCGTGGAAGCACTTCGCGGCGGTGTGGAACGTCGACTACGAATGGATCAAGTCGCAGTTCGCGTCGCAGGCCATGATGGAAAAGAGCGGCACCACGGTGTCGCGCTGGATCGATATCGTCACCGAGAAGAACGACCTGATCGACCAGGACAATAACGTCCGCGGCGTGTTCTTCTGGGGCCATGCGCCCAACTCGCAGACCCGTGGTCTGGAGATGAAGAAGGCGCTGGACAAGCTGGACTTGCTGGTGGTGATCGACCCCTACCCGTCGGCAACCGCGGCCATGGCCAACATGCCGCCGGCCGAAGGTGACAAGGTCAATCCGAACCGGGCGGTGTATCTGCTGCCGGCGTGCACGCAGTTCGAAACCACGGGTTCGTGCACGGCATCGAACCGCTCGCTGCAATGGCGCGAGCGCGTGATCGAGCCGCTGTTCGAGTCCATGCCCGACCACACCATCATGCAGGCCTTCGCCGACAAGCTCGGCTTCGGCAAGGAGCTGTCGCGCAACTTCAAGATGATCGAGGTCAAGCGCGCCGGCCGCACGTGGATGGAGCCGGAACCGGAATCGATCCTGCGGGAAATCAACAAGTCGCACTGGACCATTGGCTACACCGGCCAGTCGCCGGAACGCCTGAAGGCACACATGCGCAACATGCACATGTTCGATGTGCGTACGCTCAAGTGCAAGGCGGGCAAGGACCCGGTCACCGGCTACGACCTGACCGGCGATTACTTCGGCCTGCCATGGCCGTGCTACGGCAATCCGGAGCTGAAGCACCCGGGCTCGCCGAACCTGTACGACACCACCAAGCACGTGATGGACGGCGGCGGCAACTTCCGCGCCAACTTCGGCGTGGAGCGCGACGGCGTGAGCCTGCTCGCCGAGGATGGCTCGCATTCGCTGGGCGCGGACATCACCACCGGCTATCCCGAGTTCGACCACGTGCTGCTGAAGAAGCTGGGCTGGTGGGACGAGCTGACCGACGCCGAGAAGCAGGCCGCGGAAGGCAAGAACTGGAAGACCGATCTGTCCGGCGGCATCCAGCGCGTCGTGATGAAGAACCATGGCTGCCATCCGTTCGGCAACGCCAAGGCGCGCGCTCTGGTGTGGAACTTCCCGGACCCGATTCCGCAACACCGCGAGCCGCTGTATTCCACGCGTCCCGACATGGTGGCGAAGTACCCCACCCACGACGACAAGATGGCGTTCTGGCGCTTGCCCACGCTGTACAAGACGCTTCAGCAGCGCAATATCGAGAACAAGGTCCACGAGAAATTCCCGATCATCCTCACCTCCGGCCGTCTGGTCGAGTACGAGGGCGGCGGCGAGGAAACCCGCTCGAACCCGTGGCTGGCCGAGCTGCAGCAGGAGAACTTCGTCGAGATCAATCCGCGCGCGGCATCGGCGCGGGGCATCCGCAACGGGGACTACTGCTGGGTCAAGACGCCGACCGGCGCCACGCTGAAGGTGCGCGCGCTGGTCACCGAGCGTGTCGGCCCGGATACCGCCTTCATCCCGTTCCACTTCTCGGGCTGGTGGCAGGGCAAGGACCTGAAGGACTACTACCCTGAAGGCGCGATGCCGATCGTGCGTGGCGAGGCGGTCAACACCGCCACCACCTACGGCTACGACTCGGTGACGATGATGCAGGAAACCAAGACCACGGTCTGCCAGATCGAGCGCTTCGCGTAAGGCGGGGCGCGCACTGGAAGCCGGAACGGCGCCGGCGAGCCTGGACAGAGGCCAGGACCGGCGCCAAGACAGCAAGGGATACGGACCGACCAGGTCAGGGGAACACAATGGCTCGCATGAAATTCATCTGTGACGCCGAGCGTTGCATCGAATGCAACAGCTGCGTCACGGCCTGCAAGAACGAACACGAAGTGCCGTGGGGCGTCAACCGGCGCCGCGTGGTGACGATCAACGATGGCGTGCAGGGCGCCGAGAAGTCGATCTCGGTCGCGTGCATGCACTGCTCGGATGCGCCGTGCATGGCGGTCTGTCCGGTGGACTGCTTCTACCGCACCGAGGACGGCGTGGTGCTGCATGACAAGGACGTCTGCATCGGCTGCGGCTACTGCTCGTATGCGTGCCCGTTCGGCGCGCCGCAGTTCCCGGCCAGCGGCACCTTCGGCGTGCGCGGCAAGATGGACAAGTGCACCTTCTGCGCCGGCGGCCCGGAGGCCAACGGCACCGAGGCCGAGTTCGAGAAGTATGGCCGCAACCGCCTCGCCGAGGGCAAGCTGCCGCTGTGCGCCGAGATGTGCTCGACCAAGGCGCTGCTGGGCGGCGATGGCGACGTGATCGCCGACATCCTGCGCAACCGCGTGGTCAAGCGCGGCGCTGGCGGCGATGTGTGGGGCTGGGGTACCGCCTACGGCGGCGCCAAGCCGCAGCAGAACCAGCCCGCGGTTCCCGCCGGCACGCCGGCTCCGCAGGGCGCCACCGCCCCGCAGGCAAACGGAGGCCAGCCGTCATGATCCGCGTCACGCTGACCCTGGTCGCGGCCACCGCCGCGCTGCTGGCCGGCTGCGGCGAGAAGCCGCAGACCGCTACCGCCTCTACCAAGAAGAGCGATGCCCCGGCATGGAAGGGCGCGCCCGACGATCCGTTTGTCGCCCAGGGCTGGAGCCAGGGCGACAAGGCCAGCTGGCAAAAGCAGATCCACGAGCGCAACCAGAAGCAGAACGAATACACGCGTGTCCAATGAGCCGGTCGCCAATGAGCGCGTCGCTTTTGCGCAGCCGACCCTGGGCCGACCCGAAGGAGGGCACATGACCGCCAAGCTGATTTCCGCGCTGGCCGGGCGCATGGCCGCCGCCGCGTGCGCGCTGGCGTTGGCCGCGCCGCTGCTGCATGCCGGCGCCGCGCACGCGCAGGCACAGCAGCCTGCCGCCACCACGTCGCAACAGGCGCAGGCCGATGCCGCCGCGACGAACAATCCCGCCACGCATCCGCAGCAGCCGTTCAGCCGCGTGATGTCGCAGAACATCTTCGATGTGCCGGAACGCGACATTGCCGCCGAGGCCAAGGAGCAGCAGACCCGCACGCGCGAGCAGCCGGGCAACAATGCGCCGGTATGGCGCGAGGTCAATTCCGACCAGCGCCACTACAGCAGCCTGCCCGACAAGGAAGCCGGCGTGCTGATCCAGCGCACCGGCCAATCGTGGCGCCTGTTCCGCAACGGCGTGATCACCGTATGGGGCGGCTGGCTGCTGGTGCTGGTGCCGGCGGCGATCCTGGCGTTCTTCGCGTGGCGGGGCACCATTCCGCTCAAGTCGCAGCCAACTGGCCGCATGATCGAGCGCTTCACGCCGCTGGAGCGCATCGTGCACTGGACGATGGCGATCGCCTTCGTGATCCTCGCCGTTTCGGGCATCGTGATGCTGTTCGGCAAGCATTTCCTGCTGCCGATCATGGGCCATACGCTGTTCGGCTGGTTGACGTATCTGCTGAAGAACGTGCACAACATCGTCGGCCCGGTCTTCACGCTGTCTATCATCGTTGGCTTCGTGATCTTCCTGCGCGACAACCTGCCGTCGCGCCAGGACATCCAATGGCTGACCAGCCTGGGCGGCATCGCATCCGGCAAGCATGTGCCCAGCGGCCGCTTCAATGCGGGCGAGAAGGGCTGGTTCTGGCTTGGCCTGTTCGTCTTCGGCATCGCCATCTCGGCCTCCGGCTTCGTGCTGGACCGCATCGTGCCGGGCCTGGACTACTACCGCTCGACCATGCAGCTCGCCCATATCGTGCATGCGATCGCCGCGGTGCTGATGATCGCGATGTCGCTCGGCCACATCTACATGGGCACGATTGGCATGGCCGGCGCCTATCGCGCGATGCGCGACGGCTGGGTGGACGAGGCCTGGGCCAAGGAACACCACGAGCTCTGGTACGACGACATCAAGTCGGGCAAGGTGCCGGCGCAGCGCAGCCAGCCGGCCACGCGAACGGCAGAGCGGCGGCCTTCGACCGGAGAAGCCTGATGACCGCCGGCCCCTTGATGTGGGGCCGGTTGCTTTTTGGGGTGTGGGTGGCTGATTGAGGGTGCGCTGTCACTGCCCTCTCCGCCGGCCCCTTACCCAACGCCAAACGCCAAACCCACGACACCAAACCATGATCCGATTCCTGCCGACGATCGCCCTCGCATTCGCCGCCGCAATCTCCGCTCCCGCACTGGCCAAGCTGCCCACGCCGGATGAGGCCCAGCTGGCCAAGGCCGCCGCCGCCAAGGCGCGCGCGGCATGGTCCGACAAGGTTGCCGCCTACCAGCTTTGCAAGGCGCAGGACCGCGTCGCCACGCACTACCTGTCCGAAGTGAAGGGCCAGGGCAAGGCCGTGCCGACGCCGGCCGCCACCGCCGCCTGCGCCGATCCCGGACCCTTCGTCGACCCCGCCGCCGCGCCCGCCACGAAGACCGCGGCACGATGAACGCTACAATGCGTGCGGAACAACACCGTAAAAGGAGGTTCGCATGAAGCGCATCGTTTTCGGTATTGCAGCGGCAGCCGCGCTGTCGGCGTGTTCGCACATGGGCCATCACGGCCATCATGACGGCCAGCAGGGTGGCATGGCGGGCCAGGGGGCGGTCGCGCCGCTGGCGGCCAAGAGCGGCACCAACACCCAGGGCAAGGTCACCTTCATGCAGCACGGCGACGTGGTGATGGTGCGCGCCGAGGTCACCGGCCTGCCGCCCAACTCGGTCCATGGCTTCCATGTCCACGAGAAGGGCGACTGCTCCGCGCCGGACGCGATGAGCGCCGGTGGCCACTTCAATCCGACCGGCAAGCCGCACGGCTCTATTTCGGATCCGGACCACCATGCGGGCGACATGCCGAACCTGACCGCCGACGCCAATGGCCGCGCGCTGGCGATGTTCCGCATGACCGGCGTGACGATTACACCTGGGCCGACCAGCCTGGTGGGCCGTGCCGTGGTGGTCCACAAGGACCCCGACGATTACAAGACGCAGCCGACCGGCAATTCCGGCGGCCGCATTGCCTGCGGCGTGATCGCGCAATCCTGATTCCTGATCCGCCGTGTTGACCGGCACGGTGCTTCGGCGCCGGCCGGCCCCGAATCCCCGATTTCCGCCAGCTGTCTTCCATGTCCCTGCGCCCTGAACTGACCCAAGCCGCCGTCCCGCTGATCGAGGAGGTCGAGGTGGTGGACGAGCAGGGGCGCGTGCGTTCCGCCTTTCTTCCCGGCGAACGGCCCTTGACCGTCTATCTCGACAAGCGGGAGCTGGTCACGCTGATGACGCTGGGCGGCGCGCCCGAGGCGCTGGTGCTCGGCTATCTGCGCAACCAGCGTCTGGTCGAATCGATCGAGGACATCGCCTCGGTGCAGGTGGACTGGGAAACGGAATCGGCCGCCGTCACCACGCGCGGCGGAGTGGACCGCATCGAGGAACGCACCGCGCGCAAGATCGTCACGACCGGCTGCGGGCAGGGCACCGTATTCGGATCGCTGCTGGACGAGGTCGACCAGATCCGCCTGCCCGACGACGCGGTGCTGGACCAGCAGACGCTGTATGCCATCGTCGATACCATCCGCCTGCAGCAATCGGTCTACAAGCAGGCCGGCTCGGTGCACGGCTGCGCGCTGTTCCAGGGCAGCGAGCTGCTGATGTTCATCGAGGACGTCGGCCGCCACAACGCCGTCGACGCCATCGCGGGCCGCATGTGGCTCGAAGGCATGACGGGGGCCGACAAGGTCTTCTACACCACTGGACGGCTCACGTCCGAGATGGTGATCAAGGGCGCCCAGATGGGGATTCCTTTCCTGCTGTCGCGCTCAGGCGTGACGCAGATGGGCTACCAGATGGCCAAGCGCGTCAACCTGACGCTGTTCGCCCGTTGCACCGGCAAGCATTTCCTGCTCTATACGGGACATCAGCGGTTCCGGCATGGCGTGGCGCAGGCGGCGGTGGCATAGGGCAGTCCCAGCCCCACCGGACGACGCCTCCCAATCCCTATTGCACTGCAAGATTGGTTGTACAATGCGGCCCAACCGCACGCGCCCCCGGGTGTTCCGGCGGGCTCCCTTCCGCTTACCACTTACCCTATGAGCATCAAATCCGACAAGTGGATCCGCCGCATGGCGGAGCAGCACGGCATGATCGAGCCATTCGAACCCGGCCAGGTAAGGGAAGCGGACGGGCGCAAGATCGTCTCGTACGGCACGTCGAGCTACGGCTACGATATTCGCTGCGCGAACGAATTCAAGATCTTCACCAACATCAACAGCACCATCGTCGATCCGAAGAACTTTGACGAGAAGTCGTTTGTCGACTTCAAGGGCGATGTGTGCATCATCCCCCCGAACTCGTTCGCGCTGGCGCGGACGGTCGAGTATTTCCGCATCCCGCGCAGCGTGCTGACCATTTGCCTGGGCAAGAGCACCTATGCGCGCTGCGGGATCATCGTCAACGTGACGCCGTTCGAGCCGGAGTGGGAGGGTTATGTCACGCTGGAGTTTTCGAATACCACGCCGCTGCCCGCCAAGATCTATGCCGGCGAAGGCTGCGCGCAGGTGCTGTTCTTCGAAAGCGACGAAGTGTGCGAAACCTCGTACCGCGACCGCGGCGGCAAGTACCAGGGCCAGCACGGTGTCACGCTGCCGAAAACCTGACGTCGGCCGCCGCCTGGCGCGGTCTCCGTATTGGATCCATCGAGCCACATGCTCCCGCGCCGACACGCGGGCCATGTGGCTCTGGTCCATATGACCGGACCGCTTACCTTGTCGTCCCCCCGCATGCGCGGGGGCGACACGGTTCTCCAATAACTACGCACGCTTTGCCTCAACTCCCCTACGGCCCCCCGGCCCCTAGCGAGGACGCTCCATGAAATTCCGCTTTCCCGTCATCATCATCGATGAAGACTTCCGCTCCGAGAACATTTCCGGCTCGGGGATCCGTGCGCTGGCGCAGGCGATCGAAGCCGAAGGCATGGAGGTGATGGGCCTGACCAGCTACGGTGACCTGACGTCGTTCGCGCAGCAGTCGAGCCGCGCGTCCAGCTTCATCGTGTCGATCGACGACGACGAGTTCGCCAGCGGCGGCGCCGACGAGCCGGAGGCGGCGGCGATCGAGAAGCTGCGCGCGTTCGTCACCGAGGTGCGTCGCCGCAACGCCAATCTGCCGATCTTCCTGTACGGCGAGACCCGTACCTCGCGCCATATCCCGAACGATATCCTGCGGGAGCTGCACGGCTTCATCCATATGTTCGAGGACACGCCGGAGTTCGTGGCGCGGCATATCATCCGCGAGGCCAAGGTCTATCTCGACTCGCTGGCGCCGCCGTTCTTCAAGGCGCTGATCGACTACGCGCAGGACAGCTCGTATTCGTGGCACTGCCCGGGCCATTCGGGCGGCGTGGCGTTCCTGAAGAGCCCGGTGGGACAGGTGTTCCACCAGTTCTTCGGGGAGAACATGCTGCGCGCGGACGTCTGCAATGCGGTGGACGAGCTGGGCCAGCTGCTGGACCATACCGGTCCCGTGGCGGCGTCCGAGCGGAATGCGGCGCGCATCTTCAACAGCGACCACATGTTCTTCGTCACCAACGGCACGTCGACGTCGAACAAGATGGTCTGGCATGCCAACGTGGCGCCCGGCGACATCGTGGTGGTCGATCGCAACTGCCACAAGTCGATCCTGCACGCGATCATGATGACGGGCGCGATTCCGGTGTTCCTGATGCCGACGCGCAACCACTACGGCATCATCGGCCCGATCCCCAAGAGCGAGTTCGATCCGGAGACCATCCGCAGGAAGATCGCGTCGCATCCCTTCGCCAGCCAGGCGAAGAACCAGAAGCCGCGCATCCTGACGATCACGCAGGGCACCTATGACGGCGTGCTGTACAACGCCGAGCAGATCAAGGAGATGCTGGCGACCGAGATTGACACGCTGCATTTCGACGAGGCGTGGCTGCCGCATGCGGCGTTCCACGACTTCTATCGCAATATGCATGCGATCGGCCGTGATCGTCCGCGTTCGAAGGATGCGCTGGTGTTTGCCACCCAGTCCACGCACAAGCTGTTGGCCGGGCTATCGCAGGCTTCGCAGATCCTGGTGCAGGATTCGGAGACGCGGCGGCTGGACCGGTATCGGTTCAACGAGGCGTATCTGATGCATACCTCCACCAGCCCGCAGTACTCGATCATCGCGTCGTGCGACGTGGCGGCGGCAATGATGGAGGCGCCGGGCGGCACCGCGCTGGTCGAGGAGAGCATCCAGGAAGCCATGGACTTCCGCCGCGCGATGCGCAAGGTCGAGGGTGACTTCGAGGCGGGCAAGAACGGCGACTGGTGGTTCAAGGTGTGGGGACCGGAAGAACTGGTCGAGGACGGCATCGGCGACCGCGAAGCGTGGGTGCTGCGTGCGAACGACCGCTGGCACGGCTTCGGCGACCTCGCCGATGGCTTCAACCTGCTCGACCCGATCAAGGCCACGATCATCACGCCGGGGCTCGATGTGGACGGCGAATTCAGCGAGCGGGGCATTCCCGCAGCCATCGTCACCAAGTACCTGGCCGAGCACGGCATCATCATCGAGAAGACCGGGCTGTATTCGTTCTTCATCATGTTCACCATCGGCATTACCAAGGGCCGCTGGAATTCGCTGGTGACGGAGCTGCAGCAGTTCAAGGACGACTACGACCAGAACCAGCCGCTGTGGCGCGTGCTTCCAGAATTCGTCGCCCGTTTCCCGCAGTACGAGCGGATGGGTCTGCGCGACCTGTGCGACGCGATTCATAGCGTCTACAAGGCCAATGACGTCGCGCGCGTCACGACCGAGATGTATCTGTCGGACATGGAACCCGCGATGAAGCCGTCGGACGCGTGGGCCATGATGGCACACCGCGAGATCGAGCGCGTGCCGGTGGACGACCTCGAAGGCCGCGTCACCGCGATCCTGCTGACGCCGTATCCGCCCGGCATTCCGCTGCTGATCCCCGGTGAGCGGTTCAACCGGACCATCGTCCAATACCTGAAGTTCGCGCGCGAGTTCAACCAGCTGTTCCCGGGCTTCGAGACCGATATCCACGGGCTCGTGGCCGAGGAGATCGATGGCAAGCGCGTGTATTTCGTCGATTGTGTGAAGTAGGGTGGGTACTGAACCGGCTCGACTCGGCTGATACTGCCCTCACCCCCTCCTCTCTCCCGCGAGCGGGAGAGAGGAGCACACCACGGGCATGAGAGCCGCTGTTGGTTTTCTCCCCTCTCCCGCGAGCGGGAGAGGGGCGGGGGTGAGGGGAGTCGCCTCCCCAGCATGCCAGCCCGGCATGCTTCCCTATAGCAAAACAAAAAGCCCCGCATCGCTGCGGGGCTCAAAGTCTCTTCGCCGGGCGGCGGCCTGCCGCCCTGTCTTCGTCTTACTTCTTCTCGAACTCGAACACCGGTGCCGCCGGTTCCTGTGCCGGCGCGCCTGGCACCTCCTCCAGCTGCGTTCCGCCCGGCGACGACGGTCCGAGCGTCGGCGCTTCCGACGGCAGCGTGCCCGGCGCCGGGGCAGGCGCAGGCGCTGGCGTACCGAAGTCGATGGTCAGATCGCGCGTGGTGGTCCGGTCCTGCGCCTTGTGCGTTCCGGTGTTGACCAGCCCCGGGAAGATGATGATCAGCGCCACCATGATCAGCTGGATCACCACGAACGGCACCGAGCCCCAGTAGATATCCGAGGTCTTCACCGAGCGCGGCGCCACCGAGCGCAGGTAGAACAGCGAGAAGCCGAACGGCGGATGCATGAACGAGGTCTGCATGTTCACCGCCAGCAGCACGCCGAACCAGATCAGGTCGATGCCGAGCTTGTCGGCCACCGGGCCGACCAGCGGCACCAGGATGAAGGCCAACTCGAAGAAGTCGAGGAAGAAGGCCAGCAGGAAGAACAGCACGTTCACCGCGATCAGGAAGCCGGTCTGGCCGCCGGGCAGGGCGGTCAGCAGATGCTCGACCCACAGGTGACCATCGACGCCATAGAACGTCAGCGAGAACACCCGGGCGCCGATCAGGATGAAGATCACGAAGGCCGACAGCTTCAGCGTCGATTCCATCGCCTGTCGCGTCAGGTCCATGTTAAGGCGCCGCTTGATCATCGCCAGCACCAGCGCGCCGAGGGCGCCCATGCCGCCGCCTTCGGTCGGCGTCGCCACGCCGATGAAGATCGTGCCCAGCACGAGGAAGATCAGCGCCAGCGGCGGGATCAGCACGAAGGTCACCTTCTCCGCCATCTGCGACAGCAGGTTCAGCTTCAGCAGGCGGTTCAGCACGGCCACCACGAACGCGAAGGCGATGCCCGCGCCGATCGAGATCACCAGCCGTTCGTCCAGCGGTGCCTCGGGCTTGTACGTCATGTCGACCGCCACAGCCACCGCGGTGGACAGCGCGGTGAGCACCAGCACGGACGTGGAGCCGCTCTTGCCGCTCGGTTCGCGGAAGGTGCGGGCCTCCAGCGGTAGGGCGGGCGCTGCGCTCGGCCTGATCAGCGTGACGAGCAGCACATAGCCCATGTACAGGCCCGTCAGCACCAGGCCGGGGACGAACGCGCCCTTGTACATGTCGCCGACCGAGCGGCCGAGCTGGTCGGCCAGCACGATCAGCACCAGCGAAGGCGGAATGATCTGCGCCAGCGTGCCCGACGCCGCGATCACGCCCGTGGCGAGCCGCTTGTCGTAGTTGTACTTCAGCATCAGGGGCAGCGAGATCAGCCCCATCGAGATCACCGAGGCCGCCACCACGCCCGTCGTCGCCGCCAGCAGCGCGCCGACGAAGATCACCGCATAAGCGAGACCGCCGCGGATCGGGCCGAACAGCTGTCCGATGGTGTCGAGCAAGTCCTCCGCCATGCCTGACCGTTCGAGGATCAGGCCCATGAAGGTGAAGAACGGAATCGCCAGCAGCGTGTCGTTCTCGATGATGCCAAACAGCCGGCTCGGCAGCGCCTGCATCAGCTCGGGCGGCAGCAGGCCGAGCTCGATGCCGATGAAGGCGAACAGCAGGCCGTTGGCGGCCAGCGCGAAGGCGATGGGAAAGCCGGAAAGCAGGAAGACAACCAGCGAGCCGAACATGATCGGCGCCATATTGTCGATCAGGAATTGCGTCATCGCGGGCCTCGCTTACGGGGTGGCCGGCGGACCGGAGCGGTCGCCGTCGGACATCACCGCGGCGTTCTGCGCCGGGCTGTGGCCATGCTTGCGGAACGCCTCGAACGGCAGTTCCCCCTTCAGATACGCGAAGCGCTTGATCAACTCCGACAGGCCCTGCAGGATCAGCAGGAAGAAGCCCGCGACGATCAGGAACTTGGCCGGCCAGCGGATCAGGCCCCCGGCATTGCCGGACATTTCCTGGCCGACGTAGGACAGCCAGAAATAGGGAATCGACAGCCACAGGATGATGATCGAGATCGGCAGCAGGAACAGCAGGATGCCGACGATATCGATCCACACCTGCGTGCGTTCGGAAAAGCGGCCGGCGATCACGTCGATCCGGACGTGCTCGTCCTTGCGCAGCGTATACGGCGCGCCGAGCAGGAACACGCCGGCGAACATGTACCACTGCAATTCGAGCCAGGCATTGGAGCTGACGCTGAAGGTGTAGCGAATGATGGCATTGCCCGCGCAGACCAGTACGGCCAGCAGGATCAGCCATTTCGCCCACTTCCCGACCGCGTCGTTCACGGCGTCGATAAGCCGTGAGATCCGCATGAGCAGAGACATGTGAACGTCCTTGGGGATGGGGTAAATCAGGGGTGGCGCGACAGTTTACGGTCTAAAACCGGCCGGATCGCTAGGGTTAATCCCCAATTCGTCACATTGTTCGCGCGTTGTGCACCATTGTGGGGTGGTTGGTTTGCCGTTACTGCCCTCTCCCGCTTTTCGGGAGACGGCAGCACACCCTCAGCGTGTTAAATCCAGACGGTTTTCTCCCCTCTCCCGCAAAGCGGGACAGGGGCAGGGGAGAGGGCAGTAACCGCAAACCCAAACCACCAAAACAAAACAGGCCCGCCAAGGCGAGCCTGTGTGTCCTAGCGCAGCCGGCAAAGTCACCCGGCCAGCAGCTTCCTCGCCGCCGCGATCGCCGCGCGCACCTGATCTGGCGCGGTGCCGCCAATGAGCCTTCCAGCGTCAGCACGCCATGCACGTCGTCGCCGATCAGCGCCGCCTTGTCGCCAAGGCCGGTGGCGTCGCGCAGTTCCGCCACGGTCAGGTCGGCCAGGTCGCACTGGCGTACATCGCAGGCCCGCACCGCATGGGCGACGGCCTCATGGGCGTCGCGGAACGGCAGGCCCTTCTTCACCAGGTAGTCGGCCAGATCGGTGGCCGTCGCATAGCCCTGCAGCGCGGCGGCGCGCATGGCTTCGGGCTTGACGGAAATGCCCGGCACCATGTCCGCGAAGATCCGCAGCGTGTCCACCACGGTATCGACCGTATCGAACAGCGGCTCCTTGTCTTCCTGGTTGTCCTTGTTGTAGGCCAGCGGCTGACCCTTCATCAGCGTCAGCAGGCCGATCAGATGGCCGTTGACGCGTCCGGTCTTGCCGCGCGCCAGTTCCGGCACGTCGGGATTCTTCTTCTGCGGCATGATCGAGCTGCCGGTGCAGAAGCGGTCGGCGATGTCGATGAAGCCCACGCGCGGGCTCATCCAGATCACCAGTTCCTCCGAGAAGCGCGAGATATGCGTCATCACCAGCGCTGCGGCGGCACAGAACTCGATGGCGAAGTCGCGATCGGATACGGCGTCGAGCGAGTTGCGGCACACGCCGTCGAAGCCCAGTTGCTGTGCCACGAACTCGCGATCGATCGGATAGCTGGTGCCGGCCAGCGCGGCGGCACCCAGGGGCAGACGGTTGACCCGCTTGCGGGCGTCGGCCATGCGCTCGGCATCCCGGGTGAACATCTCGACATAGGCCAGCAGGTGGTGACCAAAGGTCACGGGCTGTGCGACCTGCAGATGCGTGAAGCCCGGCAGGATCGTATCGGCGTTTTTCTCCGCCAGGTCCAGCAGCGCGGCGCGCAGGTCGCCCAGCAGCCCGACGATGTTGTCGATCTCGCTGCGCAGCCACAGCCGGATATCGGTCGCCACCTGGTCGTTGCGCGAGCGGCCGGTATGCAGGCGCTTGCCGGCGTCGCCCACCAGCGCTGTCAGCCGCGCCTCGATATTGAGGTGGACATCCTCCAGGTCGAGCTTCCATTCAAAGCTGCCGGCCTCGATCTCCCCCCGGATCTGCGCCATGCCGCGCTCGATCTCGGCACGGTCGGCGTCGCTGATGATCCCTTGCCGGGCCAGCATCGCCGCGTGGGCCAGCGAGCCCTGGATATCGAACAGCGCCAGCCGCTTGTCGAAGAAGACCGACGCGGTATAGCGCTTCACCAGGTCGGACATCGGTTCGGAGAAGCGGGCGGACCAGGCTTCGCCTTTCTTGGCTAGTTGGGAGGTCATGGCTGTAAGGGGAACGGGCAGTGCCTGCGCACGGGAACGTCGCGGGCAACCAAAGGATAGGAAAAGCCGGAATTATATCGTCGCCCGTAGCCAGCGACGGACCGAAAAGATTTTCCGGCGCATGCCACCTACGCTGGCCCTCGTTTGGACTCGGCGCATGGTCCGCCTCCCATGCCGGATGGTATTGCCGGTATGCCGCACCATGCCGCCTGATCCGGCCGGAGGGCGAGCCGCTTGCCCTCCGGGCCCCTGGGATCACCCCGTATTCCGCAACCCCGCCGCAATCCCGTTGATCGTCAGGTGAATCCCCCGCCTGACCCGCACATCGTCGCCATCCTTCCCGGCGCGATAGCGCTTGAGCAGTTCCACCTGCAAGTGGTTGAGCGGGTCCAGGTAGGCGAAGCGGTTCTTGATCGAGCGCGCCAGCAGCGGGTTGTCGGCCAGCCGTTCCTGCTTGCCGGTGACCAGTGACAGCATTTCGCAGGTCAGGTGCCATTCGGCGCTGATCCGCTGGAACACCGCCTTGCGCAGCGCCGCGTCGTCGCACAGGCCGGCATAGCGCGAGGCCACCGCGAGATCGGTCTTGGCCAGCACCATGTCCATGTTCGACAGCAGCGTCGAGAAGAACGGCCACGTCTTGACCATGCGACGCAGCGTGGCCACCGTGGCCTTGAGGGCCTTGTCGTCGGGTGCGCTGTCGAGCAGCGCCCGCACCGCGCTGCCGAAGCCATACCAGCCGGGCAGCAGCAGGCGGCACTGGCCCCACGAAAAGCCCCATGGAATGGCGCGCAGGTCCTCGATGCGGCGGTTCTTCTTGTCCATCAGCTTGCGCGACGCGGGCCGCGAGCCCAGGTTCAGGTCGGCGATCTCGGTGATCGGCGTGGTGGCGAAGAAGTAGTCCTTGAAGCCGGGCGTGTCGTAGACGAGGTCGCGATAGGCGACGTAGGCATGGTCGGACAGCCGCTGCATGATGCCTTCGAACGTGGCGAGATCCTTGGGCGCGTTCTGTGTGGGCAGCAGCGAGGCCTCCAGCGTGGCCGCGATCACGGTTTCGAGATTGCGGTGGCCGATTTCCGCGTTGGCGAACTTGCTGTTGATGATCTCGCCCTGCTCGGTGAGGCGGATATGGCCGTTCACCGTGCCGGGCGGCTGCGACAGGATCGCCTGATAGGTCGGTCCGCCCCCGCGGCCGACGGTGCCGCCGCGGCCATGGAACAGCCGCAGCTTGATGCCGCGCTGCGCGAACAGCTGCACCAGCGCAAGCTCGGCCTTGTACAGCTCCCAGTTCGAGGTCAGGAAGCCGCCGTCCTTGTTGGAATCGGAATAGCCCAGCATCACTTCCTGCTCGCCGCCCTGGTTCGCGACCACCGCGCCAAAGCCCGGCAGATCGAGCAGCGACTGCATGATGCCGGCCGCGTTGCGCAGGTCGTCGATGGTCTCGAACAGCGGGATCACCATCAGCTCCATCCGCGCGGGATCCTGCCTGCTGCCCAGCGTGCCGCGCAACAGGCCGGCTTCCTTCTGCAGCAGCATCACTTCGACGAGGTCGGACAGCGTCTCGGTATGCGAGATGATGTAGTTGCGCGCCACGCGGTGCCCCAGGCGCGCGCGCAGCTCCCGCGCCACGGCGAGGATGCGCAGCTCGCTGCGGGTCTGCTCGGAGTACTCGTGCCACGGCAGCGTCAAGAGGCGCGGCTGGCGCAGCTCGGCAAGCAGCAGTTCGAGCTTGCGGTCTTCGGACAGGCCGGCATAGTCGGCCTCCACGCCAGCGGCGGCGAACAGTTCGGCGATCACGGCCTGGTGCACGTCCGACACCTGCCGCATGTCGATCGACGCCAGGTGGAAGCCGAAGATGTCGATCGCGCGGCGCAGCCCGTCGATGCGCGCGTTCGCCAGCGCCTGGCCATGGTGGCTGCGCAGCGAATCGATGACGATCTGGATGTCGGCGGCGAACGCCTGCGCGCTGGCATACGGCTCGGCGTCCGCCACCGGATGGCGCGAGGCCGCCTGTCCGGTCAGCGCCTTGCAGGTGGCGGCCAGCCGCGCGTAGATGCCAATCAGCGCACGGCGATAGGGCTCGTCGGCGCGGTGCTCGGAATGGTCGGGCGAGGCGTCGGCCAACGCCAGCAGTTCCGGGCTGGCCTCCACCATCAGCGACGACATCGACAGCTCGGCGCCCAGCGCGTGCACCTCGTCCAGATACCACTCGAGGATCAGCAGCGCCTGCCTGCACGCGGCGTACTCGAGCGTGTCCGCGGTGACGTTCGGATTGCCGTCGCGGTCGCCGCCGATCCACGAGCCCATCTGGAAGAAGGGCGGCAGCGGCGCCGGTTCGGCCTTGGCCTTGCGCGATGCGGGGAAGACGGCGGCGATGTCTTCCTCCAGTTCGCGCATCAGCCGCGGAATGCCGTGCAGGAAGGTGGTGCGATAGTACGACAGCGCGTTCTCGATCTCGTCCACCACCATCAGCCGGGTATTGCGCAGCATGCGGGTCTGCCACAGCGTGGTGACCTTCGCGCGCAGTTGCGCGGTGTTGTGCTCCCGTTCGCGCGCCGTCATTGGCTGGTCGCGCTCGGCCAGCAGCCGGGCGATGTCGCGCTGTGCATCGAGGATGCTCTTGCGCTGCACCTCGGTCGGATGCGCGGTCAGCACCGGCACGATCAGCGCTTCGTCGAAGAACTTGCGCAGCGTGCGGCCGGTGACGCCCGCGGCGTCGATGGCCTGCAGCGCCCGCGCGAGGCTGCCCGGCTGCGGCGGCGAACCGGCCAGCGCATGCACGCGGCGGCGCCGGTTGTGGTGCTGGTCCTCGGCGATATTGGCCAGATGCGAGAAGTAGCTGAAGGCACGCACCACCTGGTTGGTCTGGTCGCGCGACAGCCGCTTGAGCAGGCGGTCCAGTTCGGCGGCGGCGGCGCGGTCGTTTTCCCGGCGGAAACGCACAGCGGTCTGGCGGATCGTTTCGACGATGTCGAAGGCCGCCTCGCCCTCCTGCTCGCGCAGCACGTCGCCCAGCAGCCGGCCAAGAAACCGGATGTCTTCGCGCAACGGCAGGTCCTTGTCGCCGGCGGCACGGCGGGCCGGTGCGGCGGGCACGATCTCCAGATGCGACGGGGCGGGCGGCCTGCCCGCGGCGGCCGAGGCCGTCGATGCGGCGGTGCGGCGGGCGGTCTTGCGGGCGGCGGGGACGGGTTTGGTTTCCATGGCGGCAGGGGCGTCTGATGGGGACGGCTTGGCGGCGGCGTCGGCCGGTGGCCGGACGGCGCGAATCCTGCGGCCGTCCGGGCGCGCGGCGGGCTGCGTCATGCGATCTCCTCGTTTTCTGGCGGTTTGTTATCGGATCACGGTGCCGACGGCGGGCAAGGGCCGCGCCGGACGGATTCCGGCAGGGGTGGGACGCAGGCCGGCGTGCTGCCGGGAACCCGCTCTCCCAGCCGGCTGCGGCCGGACTGCCTGGGGGTGCGTGCTACCATTCGCGGCATGCAAGCCTCATCCGTTTCCTCCGCGACGTCCGCTGTCGCGCCGAGCAAGCTCGTGATCGCCTCACGCGAAAGCCGTCTGGCCATGTGGCAGGCCGAACATGTGCGTGCTGCGTTGCAACAATACTATCCGGCTTGCGCCGTGTCCATTGTGGGAATGACTACCCGGGGCGACCAGATACTGGATCGCACGCTGTCCAAGGTGGGCGGCAAGGGTCTGTTCGTCAAGGAACTCGAGATGGCCATGGCCGAAGGGCGCGCCGATCTGGCGGTCCATTCGCTGAAGGATGTGCCGATGGAGCTGCCCGAAGGGTTCGCGCTGGCCGCGGTGATGGAGCGCGAGGATCCGCGCGACGCGCTGGTGTCGTCCCGCCATGCCTCGCTGGAAGAGATGCCGGCCGGTACCGTGGTGGGCACGTCCAGCCTGCGTCGCGAGGCGGCGCTGCGCGGCCGCTATCCGCATCTGGTGGTGCAGCCGCTGCGCGGTAATCTGGATACCCGCCTGGCCAAGCTCGATCGCGGCGAATATGGCGCCATCATTCTCGCCGCAGCGGGACTCAAGCGGCTCGGGCTTGCCGGCCGCATCCGCGCGCTGATCGAAACCGAGACGTCGTTGCCCGCGGCCGGGCAGGGCGCGCTCGGCATCGAGATCCCGGCCGGCCGGCCCGACCTTGCCGCGTGGCTCGCGCCACTGAACCATGCCCCGACCGCGCTGGCCGTCACGGCCGAGCGCGCGGTGTCGCGCCAGCTCGGCGGCTCCTGCCAGGTTCCGCTGGCGGCGCACGCCACCTGGGACGGGCCTGCCCTGCGGCTGGCCGCCTTCGTCGCCTCGCCGGACGGCTCGCGTACCGTGCGAGCCTGTCGCGAAGCCCGCCCTGAAAGCGCCGCCGATGCCGAAGCGCTCGGCGTGGCCGTGGCCGGGGACCTGCTGTCCCAGGGCGCGCGCGCCATCCTTGACACCCTGAACCAAGACGCCGGCGCCAAGCCGGCGCCCTGAGGGCGCGCGATGCCCCGCCCGACCGTCGTCGTCACGCGACCTGCCGGGCAGTCCCGGCAACTGACCGAGGCGCTGCAGGGCGCCGGTCTGGATGTGCTCGGCTTGCCGCTGCTTGCCATCGCGCCCGCCGAGGATGATGCGCCGCTGCGCGCCGCGCTCGCCCGCCTGGACCAGTTCGCGCTGGTGGTGTTCGTCAGCCCCAATGCCGTGACGCACGCGCTCGATGCGCTGGCGTTGCTGCAGGGCAGCGCCGTCGCGCAGTGGCCCGAAGGGGTTGCCATCGCCGTGGTGGGTCCGGCCAGCGTGGCGGCGCTTGCTGAACGCGGTATTGCCGCGCCGCGCCACCGGGTGATTGCTCCCGCGGGAGCGCATTCGGCGACCGGCGAAGCCGACACGGACAATGGCGCGGAGCCTTCCGGGCGGCGGTTCGATTCAGAAGCGCTGTGGGCCCAACTCGACGGCGCCGCGCTGGCGGGCCGGCAGGTGCTGATCGTGCGCGGCAACGGCGGCCGCGACTGGCTCGGCGATCGCCTGCGAGAGGCGGGTGCCGACGTGCTGGCGGTCGAAGCATACCGGCGCAGTTGTCCCGAACCCGGCACGATGCAGTGGCAGGCCGTACGCGAGGCCTTGCGGCCCGGCGCGGCGCCCCATGCATGGCTGCTGACCAGTTCCGAGGCGGTGCGCAACCTCGTCGCGCTGGCCGAAGCCAACCTGGACGAGGCCGAACAACGCGCGCTGCGTGACATGCAGTGCATCGTTCCGCATGCGAGAATCGCCGAGCAGGCCGATGCGCTGGGATTCCGCCACGTCCAGCTGGCCGAGCCCGGCGACGACGGGCTGCTGGCCGCCTGCCTGCGCTGGGCCGCGCCGCTTATTGCAATGCCGGAGCCGGCGCCGCCCGTGCCGGCCTCCACGCCCGCGGCCACGCCGGCTGCCATCGGCGATGCAGCGCCGCTCGCGTCGCCGGCGCAGGGCATGCCGGCCACCGCCCCCGCAGAACCCTCCTTGCCATCCTCGTCAACGAAGGTCGATCGCGTGACGCAACAGCAAACTTCCTCCGCATCCTCCACTCCACCTCCCACGGCGGCACCGCCGACTGGCAGCCCGGCACCCGACGCAGGCCGTGCCCGGCGCGGAACCGCCGGCCTGGCCTGGCTACTGGTGCTGCTGCTGGCGCTTGCCGCCGGCGGCGGTTTCTGGTGGCTGCAGCAGCGGGTGGACCGGCTCACCGAGGAACTGGCACGGCGCCAGCAGGCCAACGACAGCCTGGTGCAGGAGTCGCGCGTGCTGACCCGCGAGGCGCAGACCGCCATCAAGGAAATGCAGGCGAAGGTGGGCGCGCTCGATGCGCGCGTGGCCGAGACGCGCGACAAGCAGGCGACGCTGGAGCAGGTCTATCAGGACCTGATCCGCAACCGCGACGACTGGGAACTGGCCGAGATCCAGCAGTTGCTCACCAACGCGGCGCAGCAGCTGCAACTGACGGGCAACGTGCAGGTCGCGCTCGCCGCGCTGCAAAGCGCCGACGTCAGACTGGCGCGCTCGGACAAGCCCGAATACAACGGCCTGCGCCGCGCCATCGCGCGCGACATCGGCGCCATGAAGGCGATGCCGGATACCGACCTGACCGGCGCGGCGATCAAGCTGGACGAGGCGATCAACCAGATCGATTCGCTGCCGCTGCTTTCCAGCGAAAGGATGCTTGAGCGCAGCGAAGGCCGCGAAGGCAACACGTCGGCCTCGGCGCCCGCGGCCGACGCGCCGCAACCGGCGGCCGACGGCGCGGGCGGTGTCGCGCAATGGTTTGCCGGCCTGTGGGATACCGTTCGCGACGAACTGATGCGCGTGATCCGCGTACGCCGGGTCGACAATACCGACGCCCTGCTGCTGACCGGCGACCAGGGCTGGTTCCTGCGCGAGAACGTCAAGCTGCGCCTGCTCAACGCGCGTCTCGCGCTGCTGTCGCGCAACGAGCCGGTGTTCCGCAACGACGTGGCCGCGGCGCAGCGCATGATCGACCGCTACTTCGATACCAAGTCGCGGCGTGTGCAGGCGGTACTCACGCAGATCAAGCAGGCGCAGGCCGGCGCGGTGGCGGTGCAGCTGCCCACCATGGCGGAAAGCCTCGGCGCATTGCGTGCCCTGAAGAAGGAGTAGGGCATGCGATTGCTATTCTGGGTGGCGATCCTGTTTGGCGGCGCCGTGGGCCTGGCGCTGTTTACGCAGTTCAACCAAAGCAACGTGGTGCTGTTCTATCCGCCGTACCGGATCGAACTGTCGCTCAACCTGGCGCTGGCCCTGTTGCTGCTGGTGTTCTTCGTCGCATGGACGCTACTGTCCGCGATCCGGCACCTGTCGGAGATGCCGCGTCGCGCGGCGGCCTATCGCGAGCGCAATCGCATGCTGAAGGCGCAGGCGGCGTTGCGCGAGTCGATCGAGAACCTGTTCGCCGGCCGCTTCGCCCGGGCCGAACGGACCGCACGCGAGGCGCAGAGCTGGCCGGAGCAGGCGCAGACCGCCGCGCTGATCGGCGCGCGGGCCGCGCACCATATGCAGGAAGCCGAGCGTCGCGACGGCTGGCTGGCGCAAGTGTCCGCGCCCGAGCGGGAACAGGCCAGGCTGGTGTCGCTGGCCGAGATGCTCGTCGATGCGCGCGATGCGGAAGGCGCGCTCGAAACCATCGCGCAACTGCAGGCGCAGGGCAGCCGGCAGATCCATGTGCAACGCATCGCGCTGCGGGCCCACCAGCACCTGAACAACTGGAACGAGGTGCTGCGGCTCGCCCGCTCGCTGGAGAAGCGCAACGCGCTGCATCCGGTGCTCGCGCTGCGCCTGAAACAGATGGCCTGCGAGGCCCTGCTGGAAGAGCGCCGCCACGATGTCGAGGCGCTGCAGGAGTTCTGGCGCTCGTTGAGCGCCGATGAACGGCGCGCCGCCCGCATCGCCGAACCGGCCGCGCGCTACTTTGCCGCACTGGGGCGCCAGCAGGAAGCGCGCAGGATCGTCGAGGACGCGCTGAAGGTCAACTGGGACAGCCGGCTGGTGCTGCGCTATGCCGACTGCGCCGAACCCGGCCAGTCGCTGCCGCAGATCCAGCAGGCGGAACGCTGGCTGGTGCAGCACCCCAACGATGCG
Source organism: Cupriavidus gilardii J11 (assembly GCF_007829435.1). Lineage (GTDB taxonomy): Bacteria > Pseudomonadota > Gammaproteobacteria > Burkholderiales > Burkholderiaceae > Cupriavidus > Cupriavidus gilardii_D. Next base: position 51,594 of record NZ_VLJN01000013.1, on the reverse strand, counting down.
GAACTGCATTTCACGCTGGGCGTGCTGTGCCTGGGCCAGCAGCTGTGGGGCAAGGCACAGTCCAGCTTCGAGCGCGCGCTGAAGTACGCCAACACCGACGATCAGCGCCGCCTGCGCGTACGGGCGCATCTGGCGCTGGCGCGCCTGTTCGAGCAGACCGAGCGGCCGGAGGATGCGCAGCGGCATTATCGGGAGAGTGCGTTGCTGGCGGCTTAGGGCTGCATTTGACGCCGGACTGCCCTCTGCCCCGGCCCCTCTCCCGCCTTGCGGGAGAGGGGAGCACACCGACGGTATTTGCAATGCTCGCGGTTTTCTCCCCTCTCCCGCAARGGGGGAGAGGGGCCGGGSGAGAGGGCAGTCACAGCAAACACCACCCCAATCCATTATCGCCCCATCTCCATCCCAAACCCCTGCCGATGACCACCAAACCCCTCCCCCTGTACCGCATCCTGCAAGCCGAAGGATTCGGCACCCGCCGCTATTGCGGCGACCTGGTCGCCGCCGGCCTGGTGGAGGTGGAGGGCCAGCCCTGCGACGATGCCGACGCACCGTTCGACCCCGAGGGCCTGCGCATCACCGTGGACGGCGAGCCATGGGTCTGCCATGTCCGCGCCTACCTGATGCTGCACAAGCCGGCCGGATACGAGTGCTCGCAGCGGCCCCTGCACCATCCGAGCGTCTACACGCTGCTGCCCACGCCGTTGCGGGTGCGCGGCGTGCAGGCGGTGGGCCGGCTGGACCAGGACACCACGGGCCTGCTGCTGCTGTCGGACGACGGCCAGTTCATCCATCAGCAGACCTCCCCCAAGCGCAAGGTGCCGAAGGTCTACGAGGTGACCACGGCCGAGCCGGCCACCGAAGCGCAGGCACAGGCACTGCGTACCGGCGTGCAGCTCGACGACGAGCCGGCGCCGATCGCGGCGATGGGCTGCGACATCGTGGGCGAGCGGGCGCTGCGGCTGACCCTGTCCGAGGGAAAGTACCACCAGGTCAAGCGAATGGTGGCGGCGGCCGGCAACCACGTGACGGCGCTGCATCGCAGCCGGATTGGCGGCCTGGCGCTGGACCCTGCGCTGGCGCCGGGCGAGTGGCGTTGGCTAACCACGGCGGATTTAGCCCTGCTGGCCCAGAAGGAATAGGGCGCCGGACAGCCGTGCCGGACTGGCCAGCGCAACCGGCGCGCGGTTTGGGAATCTTTTCCGGAACATCGGCGCCGATTTGATAAAATGCAAGCCATGGCGACGCCCGCAGCCCCCATCAATCTGACGAATCAGTTCCTGATCGCCATGCCCGGCATGGCCGATCCGACATTTGAGGGCGCGGTCGTCTATATCTGCGAGCACAACGAGCGTGGCGCGCTCGGGCTGGTGATCAACCGGCCCATCGACATCGACATGGCCACGCTGTTCGACAAGATCGACCTCAAGCTCGAGATCCAGCCCGTGGCCCGGCAGCCGGTGTACTTCGGCGGCCCGGTGCAGACCGAGCGCGGCTTCGTGCTGCACGACCCGGTGGGCGTCTATATCTCGTCGCTGACCGTGCCGGGCGGCCTGGAAATGACCACCTCCAAGGATGTGCTCGAGGCCGTGGCCAACGGCAGCGGGCCGCATCGCTTTCTGCTGACGCTCGGCTATGCCGGCTGGGGCGCCGGCCAGCTGGAGCAGGAGCTGAGCCGCAATGGCTGGCTCAATGTGCAGGCCGACCCCGAGATCATCTTCAGCGTGCCTCCCGAGGAACGCTTTGCCGCCGCCGTTCGCCTCTTGGGCATCGATTTCACCATGCTCTCCGGCGAGGCGGGGCATGCCTGACGCCGACGCGGCTCTGCCGCCCGCGGTACCGGCGCCGGCACCGCCCACCGACGGCACCGTGCTGGCCTTCGATTACGGCGAGCGCAAGATCGGTGTTGCGCTCGGCAATTTCATTACGCGGCAGGCCCGTCCGCTGACCATTCTCCCCAATATCACCGTCGAGGGCCGCTTCGCCGCGGTGGCGGCGTTGATCGCCGAGTGGGAGCCGGTGCAGCTGGTGGTCGGCATGCCGTTCAATCCCGAGGGTGGCGAGCAGCCGTCCATGCGGCTGGCGCGACGATTTGGCAACCAGCTCAACGGGCGCTTCAATCTGCCGGTGGTCTGGGTGGACGAGCGCTACAGCTCCCGGCTTGCCCATATGGCGGGCGCGAGGCCGGGCGCGCTCGATGCCGAGGCCGCCCGCATCATCCTGCAACAGTATTTCGATCAACTCCCGCTATGATGCAGACACCCGACGCCGAGGCGCTGTACCGCGCGCTGCACGACCATGTCCGTGGCATGCTGGCCGACGACGCCGATCCGGCCCAACCGTCCTGGGCCATTGCCGGCATCTATTCGGGCGGCGCCTGGATCGCCGAACGCCTGGCCGCCGACCTGAACCTGCCGCACCACGGTGTGATCAACGTGGCTTTCCATCGCGACGACTACGCCAAGAAGGGCCTGCACAGCCAGGCGCAGCCGACCACGCTGCCGTTCCCCGTGCAGGACGCGCGCATCCTGCTGATCGACGATGTGCTGGCCACCGGCCGCACCATCCGCGCCGCCGTCAACGAACTGTTCGACTACGGCCGGCCCGCGCGCGTGGCGCTGGCCACTCTGGTCGACCGGGGCGACCGCGAATTGCCCATCGCCGCCGACTTCGCGGGCAGTTCGCAACAACTGCCGCGCGACGCCCGTCTCGTGCTCGCGCGCGACGGCGAAGGCGCCGCCACCCGCTTCAGCTTCACCATCGAACCTTCCGCATCGACCGCCGCCTGACCCGGCCCCACGTCACGCCTCACCGCCCATGACCAAGACGTTCCGCAACCCGCAGCTCACCCGCAACGGCGAGCTGAAGCATCTGCTGTCCATCGAGGGACTGTCGCGCGACATGATCACGCACATCCTCGATACCGCGAGCCAGTTCGTGTCGCTGTCGGACTCCGACCGCGACGTGAAAAAGGTGCCGCTGCTGCGCGGCAAGAGCGTGTTCAACCTGTTCTTCGAGAACTCGACGCGCACCCGCACCACCTTCGAGATCGCCGCCAAGCGGCTGTCGGCGGACGTGCTGAACCTGAACATCAATGCCTCGTCGACCAGCAAGGGCGAGTCGCTGCTCGACACGATCAACAACCTGTCCGCGATGTCGGCCGACATGTTCGTGGTGCGGCATGCCAGTTCGGGTGCGCCGTACCTGATCGCCGAACACGTGGCGCCCCATGTGCATGTGATCAACGCCGGCGACGGGCGCCACGCGCATCCGACGCAGGGCCTGCTGGACATGTACACCATCCGCCATTACAAGCGCGATTTCACGCGGCTGACCGTGGCGATCGTCGGCGACATCCTGCATTCGCGCGTGGCGCGCTCGGACATCCACGCGCTGACCACGCTGGGCGTGCCGGAAGTGCGTGCCATCGGCCCGCGCACGCTGCTGCCGTCGGGCCTCGAACAGATGGGCGTGCGGGTCTTCCACAACATGGAGGAAGGGCTCAAGGGCGTCGACGTCATCATCATGCTGCGCCTGCAGAACGAGCGGATGAGCGGGGCGCTGCTGCCGTCGGCGCAGGAGTACTTCAAGGCCTTCGGCCTGACGCCGGAACGGCTGGCGCTGGCCAGGCCGGATGCCATCGTGATGCACCCCGGACCGATGAATCGCGGGGTCGAGATCGACTCGGCCGTGGCCGACGGTCCGCAATCGGTGATCCTGAACCAGGTGACCTTTGGCATCGCCGTACGGATGGCGGTCATGGGCATCGTGGCCGGCAACAACGACTGATTCCAGCGACGACAAGCGATAGCCCGATGACGCGGGATGGCGCGCGTCGCGCGCACGACTGACGCAACAGCAAGCGACACGATATGAAGATCCACATCCAGGGCGGCCGCCTGATCGATCCGGCCGGCAATATCGACGCACGGCAGGACCTGTACCTTGCCGACGGCAAGGTGGCGGGCGTGGGCGCCGCCCCCGACGGCTTCCGGGCCGACCGCACGCTGGACGCCGGCGGCAAGGTGGTATGCCCGGGCCTGTTCGACCTGTCGGCACGGCTGCGCGAGCCCGGCTATGAATACAAGGCCACGCTGGAATCCGAGCTGGCCGCGGCGATCGCCGGCGGCGTCACCAGCCTGGTCTGTCCGCCGGATACCGACCCGGTGCTGGACGAACCCGGCCTGGTCGAGATGCTGAAGTACCGCGCGCGCACGCTGAACCAGACCCATGTCTATCCGCTGGGCGCGTTGACGCAGGGCCTGAAGGGCGAGGTGCTGACCGAGATGTCGCAGCTCACTGAGGCCGGCTGCGTCGGCTTCTCGCAGGCCGAGGCGCCGATCCGCAATACGCAGGTGCTGCTGCGCGCCATGCAATACGCGCAGACCTTCGGCTTTACCGTATGGCTGCGTCCCGAGGACCCGTATCTGGGCGGCGGCGTGGCGGCCAGCGGCGCGGTGGCGTCGCGACTTGGGCTGTCCGGTGTGTCCGTCATCGCTGAAACGGTGCGCCTGCACACCATCTTCGAGTTGATGCGGTCCACCGGCGCACGGGTCCATCTGTGCCGGCTATCGTCGGCGGCCGGCCTGGAGCTGGTGCGCCAGGCCAAGCGCGAGGGTCTGCCGGTCACCTGCGACGTCAATATCCACCACGTCGCGCTGACCGACATGGATATCGGCTTCTTCAACGCGCAGATGCGCTTCACGCCGCCACTGCGCAGCGGCCGCGATCGCGACGCCATCGTCGCCGCGCTGGCCGACGGCACCATCGACGCGCTGTGCTCAGACCACACGCCGGTCGACGATGACGAAAAGCTGTTGCCGTTCGCCGAAGCCACACCCGGCGCCACCGGGCTCGAACTGCTGCTGCCGCTGACGCTGCGCTGGGCCAGCGAACACAAGGTACCGCTGGCCAAGGCGCTGGCCCGCATCACCTGCGAGCCTGCGCGTGTCAGCGGATTGCAGGCGGGCCGGCTCGCCGTGGGCGATGCGGCCGACGTGTGCGTGTTCGATCCCGACGTGGTCTGGAAGGTCGAGCGGCGCACGCTGAAGAGCCAGGGCAAGAACTCGCCGTGGCTGGGCTACGAAATGCAGGGCCGGGTCACGGCCACGCTGGTCGGCGGCCAGGTGGTGTACGAGTGCAAATGACGCCTGTCGGGAAGCTCCCCTCTCCCGCAAGGAGGGAGAGGGAGTGCGGCAACTGCGGGGCTTGGCGATGATCGCGCTGCGCAAGCTGGCCCTCTGTCTTCATCTGCTGCGCGGCGTGCTGACCTGCGCGCTGCTGTTCCCGTGGTGTGGCGCGAGGGCCAGGGAAGACCATATCCGTCGCTGGTCGCGGCGCCTGCTGCGCATCTGCGGCGTCGAGCTGGAGCTGATGGGGGCCGTGCCGGAAACCAGGCGTGGAGCGATGGTGGTTGCCAACCACATCTCGTGGCTCGATATCTTCGTCATCCACAGCTGGCATCCGGCGCGCTTCGTCGCCAAGTCGGAAATCCGTGGGTGGCCGGTGGTGGGATGGCTGTGCGAGAAGACCGGAACCCTGTTCATCGAGCGTGGACGCAAGCGCGATGCGCATCGGGTGCTGCATGACATCACCGACTGCATGCTGCAGGGCGACCGGGTTTGCGTGTTTCCGGAAGGGACGACCAGCGATGGCACCGATCTGTTGCCCTTCCATGCGAACCTGATGCAGGCCCCGCTTTCCGGCGGGCTGCCGGTTCTGCCAGTCGCCCTGGTCTATGTCGACGCCGCAACCGGCCAGCGAACCACCGCGCCGGCTTATATCGGCGAAATGACGTTGCTGCAGACGCTCGATGCCATTCTGCGCGCGCCGCCGATGCGGGCCCAACTGCGTTTCGCCGAGGCATTGCAGGGCAACGACGCATCGCGGCGCCTGCTGGCAGAGCGGGCGCGGGAAGCGATCCTGCTGCAGTGCCAGACCGACATGGGGTCGTCCCCCGATCGCGTGATGACGCGCGCGAGCGCGTTCGCGACGGAAAGCGAGGCCGGGCCGGATGGCCAACGGGTGTCCGACGCCCTGCGATAGGGCGTGGCCCGGCAAGCGGCCGCGATCAGGCCAGCGGGTCGCGGTATTGCGGACATTCGATCTGGATGACGTTTCGCTCCTCCGGTGCAGGCGCCATGCGGGCCGCGGTCAACCGGCCACCCCAGACGCAGCCGGTGTCGAGCGCCATCAGGTCGGGACGCATGACAAGGCCCAGCGTCGACCAATGCCCGCATACGACTGGCGTATCCGCGCTGCGACGCCCCGGCACGTCGAACCACGGCATGAAGCCGTCGGGCGCCCGGCCCGCGCCTTCCTTCGTCTTGAAGTCCATCACCCCGTCGACGGTGCAGAAGCGCAGTCGTGTCAGCGCGTTGATCACGACGCGATGGCGATCGATGCCGCGCAGGCCGTCGTGCCACCGGTCGGCCGCATTGCCGAAGATATGCCGCAGGAAACTCACCCAATCTGGGCCCTGTAATTCCTGCTCGACCTCGCGCGCCAGCTCGAGCGTCTGCTCGGCTGTCCATTGTGGCAGCACACCGGCATGGACCAGCAGGAAGCCATTCTCGGCCAGTGCCAGCGGACGGTGGCGCAGCCAGTCCAGCAGGGCTTCGCGGTCGGGTGCGGACAGCACGTCATCCAGCGTGTCAGACGGAGCCGGATTGCGTACGCCCGCCGCAACCGCTAATAGATGGATGTCGTGATTGCCCAGCACGCTCTGGGCCCGCAGTCCCATCGCGCGGACCATGCGTAACGTGGCCAGCGAGGCCGGCCCCCGGTTCACCAGGTCTCCGACGAAACGCAGCGGCGCACCCGCCGGGATTTTCGTGACAAGTTGTTCGAGCGAGGGGGCGCAGCCTTGCAGGTCGCCGATGGCGTAGGGCGGGGCGGACAGGGCCTGGGAAGTTGGCATGGACGTACGTGGGATTGGGGATGTGCGGTTTTTACCGGTTGTAAAGAGCATCACATGGAGCCGTTACAACAGGCTACAAAAAGATGACGGGGTCGGGTAATCCCATCCCCCCGGTCGGATAGAATACCGCCACTTCTGAAGACGCTTAATTAGGATCCCGCCGTCCCCGAGTTGGATCGCTGGCGGGCGCCCGGCTATTGCCCGGCGCGGCATACATACAGATAAAACAGGGAGCATGGGTTTGCCACACATTCTCGTCACTGGTGGCGCCGGTTTCATCGGCGCCAATTTCGTGTTGGATTGGCTTCGCGATGCGGGCGCCGATGGCGTCGTGAATGTCGACAAGCTGACCTACGCTGGCAACCTCAATAACCTGCGCTCCCTGCGGGACGATGCCCGCCATGTGTTCTCCCGCACAGACATCGGCGACCGCGAGGCCATCGACCGCCTGCTCGCCCAGTACCAGCCGCGCGCGGTGGTGCACTTCGCCGCGGAAAGCCACGTGGATCGCTCGATCCACGGACCGGCTGAATTCATCCAGACCAATATCGTCGGCACCTTCACGCTGCTCGAGGCCGTACGTGCCTACTGGGGCGCGCTGGACGCCGAACGCAAGGCCGCGTTCCGCTTTCTCCATGTGTCCACCGACGAGGTGTTCGGTTCGCTCGGGCCGAACGATCCGCAGTTCTCCGAAACCACGCCGTACGCTCCGAACAGCCCTTATTCAGCGTCGAAGGCCGCTTCCGATCACCTGGTGCGGGCCTACCACCACACCTATGGGCTGCCGGTACTGACCACGAACTGCTCCAATAACTACGGTCCGTACCATTTTCCCGAGAAGCTGATTCCGCTGGTCATCAATCACGCGCTGCAAGGCAAGTCCCTGCCCATTTACGGCGACGGGCTCAATGTGCGCGATTGGCTTTACGTCGGCGATCACTGTGCCGCCATTCGGGAAGTGCTGGCACGCGGCCGCGTGGGGGAAACCTACAACGTGGGCGGCTGGAACGAGAAGACCAACCTCGACGTCGTGCATACCATCTGCGATCTGCTGGACGAGCTGCGGCCCAAGGCGACGGGTTCCTATCGGGAGCAGATCACCTTCGTCAAGGACCGCCCGGGCCACGACCGGCGCTATGCCATCGATGCCCGCAAGCTGGAACGGGAGCTGGGCTGGAAGCCGGCCGAGACCTTCGAGACGGGGCTTCGCAAGACCGTCCAGTGGTATCTGGACAACCAGGACTGGGTTCAGGACGTGACGTCCGGCGAATACCGGAAGTGGATGGCCACACAATATGCCGCCTGAAGCAGACCGCGTTCCGACCCTGCTGGTAACGGGGTCCGAAGGGCAGGTTGGATTCGAACTGCGTCGCAGCCTGGCGCCGCTGGGCCGCGTGGTCGCAGTGAGCCGGCGCGAATGCGACTTGGCCGATGCACAGGCGGTGCAGGCGATGGTCGTCCGCGTGCGCCCCGATGTGATCGTCAACGCCGCCGCGTATACCGCGGTCGACCGCGCGGAAAGCGAGCGCGAGCTGGCGTTCGCGGTCAATGGCACCGCGCCGGGCGTGCTGGCGCGCGAGGCCGCGGCGTTGGGCAGCTTGCTGATCCATTACTCCACCGACTATGTGTTCGATGGCACAAAGGCCGGCTTCTACCGCGAAACCGACGCGGTCAATCCGCGCTCAGTGTATGGACAGAGCAAACTGGCCGGCGAGCAGGCCGTCGCGGACGCAGGCGGCGCAAGCCTGATCCTGCGAACCTCCTGGGTCGCCGGCGCGTATGGCCGCAATTTCGCCAAGACCATGCTGAGGCTGGCGCGCGAACGCGACAGCCTGCGTGTCGTGGCCGACCAGTGGGGCGCGCCGACGGGCGCGGCGCTGATCGCCGACATCACGGCCCAGATCATCGGCCGCCATTGGTTTGGCGGTGCACCGGATCATTCCGGTTTTCCGGGCGGCCTCTACCATCTGGCCGCCGCCGGGGAGACCAGCTGGCACGGCTATGCCGTGGAGGTGCTGCGGCAGGCCGAACGCCGCGGCGTCGCGCTGCGCGTCGCGCCGGACGCGGTGCAGGCGATTCCGTCCTCCGAGTATGTCCTGCCCGCGCCACGCCCGGCGAATTCGCGCCTGGACACCGCGCGCCTGCGGACCACGTTCGGCCTGACGTTGCCGGACTGGCGCGACACCACCGGTCATCTTCTGGACCAAATTCTCTTGAGTTCACACTATGCGTAAAGGGATCATTCTTGCCGGCGGATCGGGCACCCGACTTCACCCGGCGACGCTGGCCATCAGCAAGCAGTTGCTGCCGGTCTACGACAAGCCGATGATCTACTACCCGCTGTCGACGCTGATGCTGGCCGGAATGCGGGACATCCTGGTCATCAGCACGCCGCAGGACACCCCACGCTTCCAGCAATTGCTGGGCGATGGCAGCCAGTGGGGCATCAACCTGCAGTACGCGGTGCAGCCCAGTCCTGATGGCCTGGCACAGGCCTTCATCATTGGCGCCGAATTTCTCGACGGCGCGCCGAGCGCGCTCGTGCTGGGCGACAACATCTACTACGGGCACGACTTCCAGGGCCTGCTGGCGCGCGCATCGGCCCGCACCAACGGTGCCACAGTGTTCGCTTACCACGTGCACGACCCCGAACGATATGGGGTGGTGGAATTCGGCGGCAACGGCAAGGTTCTGTCGATCGAGGAAAAGCCGGCGCAGCCCAAGAGCAGCTTTGCCGTGACCGGCCTTTACTTCTACGATGCGGATGTGGTCGATATCGCCCGCACGGTAAAGCCGAGCGCGCGTGGCGAACTCGAGATTACCGAGGTAAACCAGATCTATCTGGAGCGCGGGCAACTGAACGTCGAGATCATGGCGCGCGGCTATGCATGGCTCGACACGGGCACGCATGAAAGCCTGCTGGAGGCAAGCCAGTTCATCGCCACGCTCGAACATCGGCAGGGCCTGAAGATCGCCTGTCCCGAGGAAGTGGCGTGGCGCAATGGCTATATCGATGACTCGCAGCTCGCCCGCCTGGCCGAGCCGTTGAAGAAGAGCGGCTACGGCAGCTATCTGAGCCGCTTGCTGATGGGGGGAGAGCATTCGTGAGAGTGACGCCAACCGAGATCCCCGGCGTGCTGGTCATCGAGCCGAAGGTGTTCGGTGATGCAAGGGGCTTCTTTTTCGAGAGCTTCAACCAGAAGGCCTTCGACGAGGCCGTGGGCGAGCACATCGAATTCGTGCAGGACAATCATTCGCGCTCGGCAAGGTATGTGCTGCGTGGCCTGCACTATCAGATCGAGCATGCGCAGGGCAAGCTGGTGCGCGTCACGCGTGGCGCCGCCTTCGATGTCGCGGTCGATCTGCGCCGCAGTTCGCCCGCGTTCGGCAAGTGGTTCGGCCTCGAACTGAGCGAGGAAAACCGCAAGCAATTGTGGCTGCCGGCAGGTATCGCGCACGGCTTCGTGGCGCTGCAGGACGGCACGGAATTCCTGTACAAGACCACGGATTACTACACGCCGTCGGCCGAGCGCTGCATCGCGTGGAACGATCCGCAGATCGGGATCGAGTGGCCCGCCATGGAAACCGCGCCGATCCTGTCGGCGAAGGATCAGCAGGGCGTGCCGTTCGCGCAGGCGGAAGTCTATTCCTGACGCCGGCAAGGCGGCGGGGCACAGAACAAGAAAGGCTGGCAGGCGGCGACCCATGACAAAAGGCGACCCATCGGAGCATACCGGCAGCCTCGGGCAAGTTGAAGTGAGAGAGGTGGTGGATCGGTGACGAGAGCAGAGCAGGCGGATGCGCATAAACCGCGCGTGCTGGTGTTGTTGGCGACGTTCAATGGACGCCAATGGATCGAGCCGCAAGTGCAGAGCATCCTCGCGCAGACCGGTGTGGACGTGCGTCTGGTCGTGTCGGACGACAACTCGACGGATGGTACGTGGGAATGGCTGACCGCGCTGGCCGAAAGCCATGGCGAAGTCACGCTGCTGCCCAGGGGCACGCGCTTCGGCGGCGCCGCGCGCAACTTCTTCAGGCTCATCCGCGATGCCGATCTGGCACAGGGCGATTTTGTCGCGCTGGCCGACCAGGACGATATCTGGCTGCCCGGCAAGCTGGTACGGGCGGTGGAGATGATCGGCCGTACCGGTGCGGCGGCCTACTCCGGCAATGTGACTGCGTTCTGGCCGGACGGGCGCAGTGCGCTGATCGACAAGGCACAGGAACAGCGCAGGTTCGACTACATGTTCGAGGCCGCCGGGCCGGGTTGCACCTATGTGTTGCGCTCCACCGCCATGCAGCAGTTCCGCCAGTTCCTGCTGACGCATTGGGAGCCGGCGAACGAGGCCGCGCTGCACGACTGGCTGATGTATGCGTGGTGCCGCGCCAATGGATTGAAGTGGTTTATCGACGGTGAGCCGATGCTGCAGTACCGTCAGCATGGCAACAATCAGTTCGGGGCGAATCATGGCATGGCCGCGGCGCGCTCGCGGCTGCGGATGATGCGCTCGGGCTGGTATCGCCGCGAGATTCGCCGCATTGCGGCGCTGGTCGATGCCACCCGCGTGGGAGCGCCGCGCAGCCTTGCCAGCGACGGCACGGTGCCGCGGCTGTTCCTGCTCCGGCACTGGCGCGAATTGCGCAGGCGGACGAGAGATCAGCTGTTCTTTTTCGTCACGGTGATGTTTGGCATCTACTGAGCGCTGTGCCGCGAGGCAGCGATCGGCTTTCTCGCCATATTGAGAACTTCGTCAAATGCAATTGCATAAATCAGCGGCTCCACTGCTGGCGCTTCCGAGATCGGCGAAACGCCTGCTCGTTGTGGCAGTCGATCTCGTCCTGTCGATCGTGTCGGTCTGGATCGCCTATTACCTGCGACTGGACCAGGCGGCCTTTCCGCAGCTTCAGCAGCACTACCCGTACATCCTGGCCCCGCTGTTGGCGTTCCCGATCTTCGTCCGCTTCGGCATGTACCGCGCCATCTTCCGCTATGCGGGCATGGCCGTGCTCGGTGCGCTGGTAAAGGCCGTGGCGCTGTACGGCGCGCTGTTTTTCGCCACGCTGCTGATCGCCAAGTGGGACGGGGTGCCCCGCAGTATCGGACTGATCCAGCCCATCATCCTGCTGTTGCTGGTGGGCGTAAGCCGCGCGCTGGCTCGCCTGTGGCTGAATGCCGGCACGCCGCGCGCCCGCAGTTCCGGCGGGCGCTTCCTGATCTACGGCGCCGGCGAGGCCGGCGTGCAGACCGCTTCGGCATTGAGCGCCACGCATCAGGTGGTGCTGCTGGGCTTTGTCGACGATGACGCCGCCAAGGTGGGTGGCCATATCAACGGGCTGGACATCCTGCCGTCGTCCCGCGTGGCGGAGGCGGTGGAGAAGATGGGAGTCACCGACATCCTGCTGGCGATGCCGTCGGTGGACCGCCTGCGTCGCAATGCGATCATCGCGCAGCTGCGGGAATTGCCGGTTCACGTGCGCACCGTGCCGGGCATGGTGGACCTGGCGTCGGGCCGCGTGACGGTGCACGACTTCCAGGAACTCGATGTCGAGGACCTGCTGGGGCGCCCGCCGGTGCCGCCCAATCCGGCACTGCTGGCGCGCAATCTCGCCGGCAAGGTGGTGCTGGTCACCGGCGCCGGCGGCAGCATCGGCAGTGAGCTGTGCCGGCAGATCATCATGGAAAAGCCAAGCAAGCTGGTGCTTGTCGAGCACAACGAATTCGGCCTCTATAGCATCCATCGGGAACTGGAAAGCCTGTGTCACGAGCACGAGCTGCAGTTCGAGATCGTGCCGCTGCTGGCCAGCTGCGGCAGTATCCAGCGGATGATGGAGATCTTCCGGCTGCACCGGCCGGCGACGGTCTACCATGCCGCCGCGTACAAGCATGTGCCGCTGGTCGAATGCAATCCGGCCGAGGGTGTGCTGAACAACGTATTTGGCACCTTCAACGTCGCGCGGGCCGCGCTGGAGACCGGTGCGAGCCACTTCGTGCTGATTTCCACCGACAAGGCGGTGCGGCCGACCAATGTCATGGGCGCGTCCAAGCGCGTGGCTGAACTGGTGCTGCAGGCGCTGGCGGCGCAGAGCCGCGTGCGCTTCTCGATGTGGGATGGCGCCAACGGCGCCGAGGTCCGGCACCAGACGGTATTCGCCATCGTGCGGTTCGGCAACGTGCTGGGCAGCAGCGGCAGCGTGGTGCCGCTGTTCCGCAAGCAGCTGCGCGAGGGCGGGCCGCTGACCGTGACGCATCCCGAGGTGACCCGCTACTTCATGACCATTCCGGAAGCGGCGCAACTGGTGCTGCAGGCCGGCGCCATGGCGCATGGCGGGGACGTGTTCGTGCTGGACATGGGTTCGCCGGTGCGCATTCTCGACCTGGCCAAGCGCATGATCCAGCTTTCCGGCCTGTCGGTGCGCGATGAAGAGAATCCCGATGGCGATATCGAGATCGCCATCACCGGGCTGCGTCCCGGCGAGAAGCTTTATGAGGAATTGTTGATCGGTGATAATCCCGAGGGCACCGATCATGAACGCATCATGAAGGCCAGCGAGGATTTTGTTCCCTGGGAGCAACTGGAGCCACAGTTGTTCGCCATGCGGCAGGCCGCCATTAATGCCGATGAAGAGGCCATCAAGATCATCCTGAAGCGGCTGGTCCATGGTTACGGGCCGGAGGTCGTGGGCGAACCGTTGCCCGCGGCCGTGGCCTGACCCCGCTTTTTGCTGTTACCGTCCGCGGCCACAGACCAGACGCATGGCAGGCGCGCCGCAGCGCATCGCCGGCAGGCAGCGGGGCGCGCCATACACGACGGCTTCAGAACATTGCCGTATCGATAGGGAAAAGAATGGAAATTAAGCGTATCGCGCTGCAGACGCACGGTGACCAGCGAGGAATGCTGGTGGCGCTGGAGGAGGCCAAGAACGTCCCCTTCACCATCAAGCGTGTCTACTACCTCTTCGATACAAAGGACGGCGTGCGGCGTGGCTTCCATGCGCACCGTAACCTGAAGCAGCTGGCCATCGCGGTGCGGGGCTCGGTCCGCTTCCATCTGGATGACGGCTTCGAGACCGCGGACATCCTGCTCGACGATCCGGGCCAGGGGCTGCTGCTGGACCGGATGATCTGGCGCGAAATGTACGACTTCAGCGAGGACTGCGTGCTGATGGTGCTCGCCGATCAACTGTACGATGTCGACGACTATATCCGCGACTACGACGAGTTCCTATCCATTGCAAAAGGAGAGCGGCGATGACGAAACCATTGGTGATTATCGGGGCGGGCGAGTTCGCGCAGATCGCGCACGAATACTTCACCCATGATTCCGACTACGACGTGGTCGCGTTCTCCGTCGAGCGGGAATACCTGAAGGAAGACACGCTGGCAGGCCTGCCGGTGGTCCCGTACGAAGAGCTGGAAACCCGCTATCCGGCCGACCGGTTCACGCTGTTTGTCGCGATTCCGTCGTCGCAGCTCAACCGGCTGCGCACGCGCCTCTATCAGGATGCCAAGCAGCGCGGCTATCGCTTCGCCACCTACATCAGCTCGCACGCCTTCGTGTGGCGCAATGCGCAGATCGGCGAGAACACGTTCATTTTCGAGAACAACGTGATCCAGCCGTTCGTCACGGTGGGCAACAACTGCGTGCTGTGGAGCGGCAACCATGTCGGGCACCGCACGGTGATTCGCGACAACGTCTTCATCGCCTCGCATGCCGTCATTTCCGGCTACTGCGATATCGGCGAGAACTGCTTTATCGGCGTCAATACCACGTTCAACGACAAGGTCAAGGTGGCGCCTTTCTGCGTGATCGGTTCCGGCGCGGTGATTGCCAAGGATACCGAGCCCGAGAAGATCTATGTCAGCTCGCCCGCCCGGCCGGTGCCCGGCAAATCGAGCCTCGATGCTGAAACCTGAACCGGAATAGAAGATGTTTGTCTGGAAGAAACTTGGCCTGGCCTACGACGCGAAGGCCCATGGGCATCAGGACTGGCGCAAGAACTCGGCGCTGACGCCGACACCGTTTCGCCTGAACGACGGCACCATTCGCGTGTATGCGGGTTTTCGCGATGACGCGGGCGTGAGCCGCATCGGCTTTGTCGATGTCGATGCCGACAATCCGACCCGCGTGCTGCGGGTGTCGGAACGGCCGGCGCTGGATATCGGGCGCGACGGATGCTTCGACGACAACGGGGTGATCCTCGGCGATGTGGTGGCGCATGCCGACGGCATCTATATGTTCTATGTCGGCTTCCAGCTGGTCGCCAAGGCCAAGTTTCTTGCCTTCACCGGGCTGGCGTTGTCGACCGATGGCGGCGAGACCTTCCAGCGGATATCCGAGGCGCCGATCATCGATCGCACCCGCGGGCAGAACACCATCGGCGCGGTGCATTCCGCCCACTTCGACAACGGCGTGTGGAAGCTGTGGTTCGCGCGCGGCGATGACTGGGAAATCATCAACGGCCGGCCTTATCCGCAATATCACATCCGCTATGTGGAGGCCCGCGACCTGCTCGATATCACGCGCAGGAGCGAAGCCTGCCTGATGCCCATCGCGCCGGAATACAGGATCGGCCGGCCGCGGGTGTATCGCATCGATGGCCGCTATGTGATGTATTGCACCAAGGGTACCACCGGCGGCGAGTATTTCCCGACGGTGGCGTACTCGGCGGACGGCGTCCACTGGGAGCGCCATGACGACGAACTGGGGATCGGCCTCGGCCCCGAGGAGTGGGATGCACGCGTGCTGTGCTATCCAGCGCTGATCCAGCACGGCGACAGGATCCTGATGTTCTACAACGGCAACGACATGGGCGTTGACGGATTCGGCGTGGCCGAAACGGTTGGGCGGCTCGAGCCCATCGCCGGGTAACGCCATGATTGAAGTCAGGCCATACCAGGGCACCGACGAGGCGCAGTGGAACGCGCTGGTGGCGCGTTCGCGCACCGGCAGCTTCCTGCATGACCGCCGGTACATGGACTACCATGCCGACCGCTTCGTCGATGCATCGCTGATCATCGAGCAGGACGGCAAGCCGGTCGCGGTGCTGCCCGCCAGCCGCCACGGCGACGAGATCGTCAGCCATGGCGGCCTAACCTATGGCGGCATCCTGGCCAGCGCCGATCTGCGCGCCGAAGGCAATCTGGAGGCGATGCAGAAGGTGGTGGAGCACTACCGCGCCCAGGGCGTGCGTCGTCTGGTCTACAAGGCCGTGCCGCACGTGTTCCATCGCTATCCCTGCGAGGAAGACCTGTACTCGCTGTTCCGCTGCGACGCGCGGCTGTTCCGGCGCGATATCTCGTCGGTGATCGAGCTGGCCAAGCCTTACAGCTTTTCCAAGGGACGAAAGTGGTCGGTCAACAAGTCCCGCAAGACCGCGACCACCATCGCGCCGAATGCCGACCTGACCGAGTTTCATGCGCTGCTGACGTCGGTGGTGGCGCGCTTCGGCGTCAAGCCCACGCATTCGCTCGACGAACTGGTGCTGCTGCAATCGCGCTTTCCCGACAACATCGTGCTGCACGAAGCCCGGTGCGATGGCCAGTTGCTGGCCGGCACCGTGATCTACGACTTCGGCGACACGGTGCATACGCAATACATGGCGTCGTCCGACGAGGGACGGGAGCAGGGCGCCCTGGACCACCTGATCGCCGACCTGATCGCCGGTCCCTACCGCGACCGGCGCTACTTCAGCTTCGGCATTTCGACCGAACAGGCCGGCACCGTGCTCAACGGCGGCCTGGTGGGGCAGAAGGAAGGCTTCGGCGCGCGCGCGATCGTTCACGATTTCTACGAGATACTGCTATGACCCAAGCCCGGCAAGTTCCCTTCCTGAGCCTGAAGGACGTCAACCAGCGCTATGCCGACGAACTGAAGGCCGCCGCCAGCCGCGTGATCGATTCCGGCTGGTACATCATGGGCGAAGAGCTGACCGCGTTCGAGCGGGCCTTCGCCGAATACTGCGGCACGCAGCATTGCATCGGGCTGGGCAACGGGCTCGATGCGCTGACGCTGGTATTGCGGGCCTGGCGGCTGGCCGGCGAGCTGAAGGAGGGCGATGAGGTGATCGTCCCGGCCAACACCTATATCGCAACCGTGCTGGCCGTCACCGAGAACCGCCTGACGCCGGTGCTGGTGGAGCCGGATCCGCGCACCTTCAACCTGGACCCCACCCGCATCGAGCGGGCCATCACGCCGCGTACGCGGGCGATCGTGCCGGTGCATCTGTACGGGCAGCTCGCCGACATGGACGCGATCAACGATATCGCGCGCCGCCACGGGCTGCGGGTGCTGGAGGACGCGGCGCAGGCCCACGGAGCCGCGCATGCCGGCAAGCGCGCCGGCGCGTTCGGCGATGCCGCGGGTTTCAGCTTCTTCCCGGGCAAGAACCTTGGCGCGCTAGGCGATGCCGGCGCGATGGTCACCAACGATGCCGAACTGGCCGAGCGCGTGCGCGCGTTGCGCAACTACGGCTCGCACGTGAAGTACCACAATGTCTATCAGGGCGTGAATTCGCGCCTCGATGAGATCCAGGCCGCGTTCCTGTCGGTCAAGCTGAAGTATCTTGATGCCGATACCCAGATCCGCCGCGCCGTCGCCGACCAGTATCTGCAGCGCATCCGCAATCCGCGTATCGCGCTGCCCGAGGTGGCGCAGCGCGATGGCCATGTGTGGCACGTGTTTGTCGTGCGATGCGAACAGCGCGACGCGCTGCAGAAGCACCTCGCCGACAAGGGCATCCACTCGCTGATCCACTATCCGGTACCGCCGCACCTGCAGCCGGCCTACGAGGCGATGAAGTCGCTGTCGCCGTCGCTGCCACTGACGGAGGCGATCCATCGCGAGGTGCTGAGCCTACCGATGAGCCCGACGCTCCAGGCCGGGCAGGTGGACGCCGTGATCGATGCCTGCAATGCGTTCTGAGCGGGTATGAGTATCGTCCGTGCGGGGATCTACTCCGGATTTGCCACTGCCGCACGGCTGCTTGCCGGCCTCGTCGTCATCAAGCTGGTTGCATGGTTCGCCGGTCCCACCGGCATCGGCAAGCTTGGCCAGTTCATGAGCCTGATGTCGCTGCTGTCCGTGCTGGCCGGCGGCGGCATCATGAGCGGCGTCACCAAGTACGTGGCTGAGTACCGCGAAGACGCCACGCTGCTGAACCGGCTGATCAGCAGCAGCCTGTCGTATGCCGGCTGTGCGTCGCTGGTCATCGGTGTCGCGACGCTGCTGTTCAGCGAGCAGATCGCGATCTCGCTGCTCGGCGATGCCGCCTACGAAAGCCTGATCTGGGTGCTGGCCATCGCCCAGGCGATGATCGCGCTGAACAACTACATCGTGGCCCTGATCAATGGCTTCATGGACGTGAAGCGCGTGGCGCTGATCTATGTCGCCGGCGCGGTGCTGAACATGTCGATCACCGCGCTGCTGGCCTGGCAGTTCAAGCTGTATGGCGCGTTGCTCGCGCTGGTGGTGGGCCAGGCGTCGGTATTGCTGGTCAGCCTGGTGGTACTGAAAATGAGCCCGTATTTTTCGCGGGCGGTGTTCGCGCTGTCATTCGACCGCGACATGTTCCGTCGCCTGGCCGGGTATTCGACCATGACGCTGACGTCGGCGCTGCTGCCGCCGCTGGTCAATATCTGGGTACGCAACCACTTGGCAGACCGCTTTTCGTGGGACCAGGTGGGGTTGTGGCAGGCGGTCAGCAAGGTATCGGAAGCCTATCTGCTGTTCATCACGATGGCGATCAGCATGTATTACCTGCCCAAGCTGTCTTCGATCAGGAATCGCGACGAATTGCGGGCCGAGCTGCGTTCGGCCTATGCGCATATCATGCCGGCAGTGGTGGTCATTGCCGGTACCATTTATTTCCTGCGCGACTGGGTCACGCTGCTGCTGTTCAGCGGCGACTTTTCCGCGGCCGCGCCGCTGTATCTGCCGCAGCTGATCGGCGACGTGGTCAAGATCGCCGCCTATGTGCTGTCGTACATCATGCTGGCCAAGGCGATGACGCGTGCGTTCCTGTTCTCGGAATTCCTGTTCAGCGCCACCTATATCGCGCTGGTGTATCTGTTCGTGGATCGCTTTGGCCTGATCGGCACGATGTACGCGTTCACGGTGAATTACGTTGGCTACCTGCTGTACACGTATCTGGTGGCGCGCTTTTATATGCGCACCATGTAGCCCACCGCCGGAACCGAACCGACCTGGTCATGGCAAGCAAAGTTTGAAAGCGAGGCGTCCGTGCTGCTCCCATTAGTTTCGATCATCATCCCGGCCTATAACCACGAGCGTTTCGTGAAGCAATGCCTGGACAGCGCGTTTGACGATCCCTACGACAATAAGGAAATCGTCATCATCGACGACGGTTCGACCGACGCGACGCCGGAACGCATCGCGCAATGGGTGGACGCGCACCGGCAACTCGTGAATGTCACGTATATCTCGCGGCCCAACCGCGGCGTGACCGCCACACTGAACGAACTGGCGCAGCGGGCTAGCGGCGAATACCTGCGGCTTGGCGCCAGCGACGACTATTTCCTGCCCGGCGGCCTGCGCGCCCAGGTGGAATACCTGGTGGCGCATCCGGAAAAGGATGCGGTGATCGGCGACTCCATCGTGGTGGACAACGACAACAACGTGCTGCATCAGAGCGGCATGGTCGATCTGCACGGAGCGGACAAGAGCCGGTATGCCACCACGCACGGCCTGACCAAGGAAGTGATCTGCCGCTGGGCCGTGGGCGGGCCGGTGCCGATGGTGCGGAAATCGGCGTTCGAGCGGATGAGCGGCTGGGACGAATCGCTGCGCATCGACGACTGGGATTTCTTCCTGCGGCTGGCTGCGCGCGGCGCGCTGGGCTTTATCGATAAGACGGTGTGCGCGTATCGCGTGCATGGCGACAATACCTGTCGTACCCGCGACAGCCGCGCCCGCATCGCCAACCTGACCGACGCACGCGGTGTGGCCGAGCGCAATGCGCCGCTGTTCGACGAGCCGTATCGCACCATGCTGCGGGCGCAGGTAGCGCTGACGGATGCCAAGATCGCCTTCCTGCAGCGGTCGCCCGCCCGCGTGGCGGCGCACATGGCGCGGTATTTCTCGTTGATGGCGGCGGCCCGCATGAAGGAAGCCACCATGGAGCCCGCCGCACGCCGCGTATGAAAGACTTCCTCAGAAGCCCTTCGCTGTTCTTTGCCGCGCCGTTGCTGCTGGGGTGCCTCGTCACCGCCATCAGCTTCGAGCCACCTGCGATGTATGCGCTGGGCCTGGCGTTCTTCATCTTCGTCTCGCTGCTGGCGATCGGCTTCGATCGCGNCCGCCACGACATGCGATCCGCGATGCCGACTTCATCGGCACCCGCGAATCGTTCGTGGCGCTGTGCATCGCCTGGGTGATCTTCGCGTTTTGCGTGATCGACCTGACGCTGTTTCCGATCCCGCTGATTCACGATCCGACGTCGTACGCCACCTTTTCCGGGGCGCGCCTTCATGTCCGGCACGTTTCCAACATGTGCTGGATGTTGCCGGTGATCGGGCTGCTGTGCGCCCGCAGCCTGAAGGTGCGCATTCTGCTGATCGGCATGGGCCTGGTTTTCCCCGTGCTGGTGCTGGACCGCAACCGGCTGTTCGCCGTGGCGTTCGCGTGCATCGTGCTGATGCTGTTGCGCCGCCGGCGCGCGATCCCGTGGAAGACGGTCGGCACGCTGGCAGTGGCGGCGGTCATCGCCTTCGGCGTGCTTGGCACCTATCGGTCGGGCAATCTGGCATGGGTGCCATTGCCGTTCAGCCCGGTGTTCGAAGGGTCCCCCACGGTGCTGAAGTGGCTGCTGCTGTACGCCAGCGCGGGCATCTACAACTTCGGCGCAATCATGACGAAGGGCTATCACAACCCTGAATTCCTGATCAACCAGCTCGTGCCTGGCGCGGGATCGGTGGCGACGCTGGGGACCGATATTCCGCTGGACGCGCCCACCATCAACATCGGCACCGAGTTCTTTCCCTTCCTGATGGCGTTGGGGCCGGCGGGCGCCTTCGTCGCCGCCATGCTGCTGTACCTGATGGTGGTGGGTGCCTTCCTGCTGCTGCGTGCGCGCCTGTCGGTGTTCACGCTGCTGATCTTCCTGCGGATCACCTATGTCAGCGTGATGTCGTCGTTTGCGCCGCAGGCCTATACGTGGACCAACTTCGGACTGATCGCGCTGTGTCTGCTTGCCATGGTGCTGGCGTCGCTGTTGCCGCATGCGGGCCGGCATGCCTCGACGGCGTCCGAATGATCTTTTTCCTTGCCACCACATGACAATGACGATCCTTGTCACCGGGGCCACCGGCTTTATCGGCCGGCGGGTCTGCCAGTACCTGACCGAGCGCGGCGTCGCCGTGCGCGCCGCGGTGCGCTCGGCCGGGCGAGAACTGCCGGCGGGCGTGAGCGCGGTGACCGTCGGCAATATCGACGGCAATACCGACTGGAAACAGGCGTTGCAGGGCGTCGATGTGGTCATCCATCTGGCGGGGCGGGCCCATGTGCTGCGCGAGACGGAGACCGACGCGCTGGCGGCGTTCCGCACCGTCAACCGCGACGGCACGCTGGCGCTGTTCCGTGCCGCGCAGCGTGCCGGTGTCCGGCGCATGGTGCACGTCAGCTCGATCGGCGTCTACGGGCCCTTCACCGGACCGGGTGAGATCTTCACTGCGCAGTCGCCCGGCCGGCCCTACAACGCGTATTCGCAGTCCAAGTGGGAAGCCGACGTCGCCATGCAGGAGGCCGCGGGCGACGGTCCGACGGAATGGGTGATCCTGCGGCCGCCGCTTGTCTATGGTCCCGGCAACGAGGGCAACTTCCTCCGCCTGCTGAAGATCGTGCGTCAGGGCTGGCCGTTGCCGCTGGGCAGCGCGAATGCCGGCCGGGATATGATCTACGTGGACAATCTGGCGGACGCGCTCTGGACCTGCGCGACGCATCCCGGCGCCGCCGGACGCGTGTATGTGGTGCGCGATGGCACGCCAGTGGGCACCGCCGCCCTGATCCGCGCCCTTGGTGCCGAGATGGGCAGGACGCCGCCGCTGCTGCCGGTGCCCGGCGCGCTGCTGGTAGCCGCTGGCCGGATGCTGGGACGCTCCGACGACATTACCCGGCTGCTGGCGCCGCTTCGCATCGACGATGCGGCGATCCGAACGGAACTGCACTGGTCGCCTCCGGTATCGATGCAGCAAGGCATCGAGCTCACCGTGAAGTGGTTCCGCGGCGACGCGCCGGAGGGGTATTGATGCCATCCTTGCCGTTGTACCCGGGTCCACGGAAAACACAATAAAAACCATCCGACATTGCCGATGAACGCCCTTTCTCCGCTGATCGCATTTCTGGTGACACTGGCCGGCCTGTATTTCGGCCTGCGCTCGTCCTTTTTCCAGGGCGTGGCCGACATGCCCAACGAACGCTCGCTGCACGTCAAGCCGATTCCCCGCTTCGGCGGCATCATGCTGATGGCGGGCGTGGTGCTGTCCAGCCTGCCCGCCGCGATGCCAGGGCCGGCGCTGCTGGCTCCCATCCTCGGCCTCGTCTTCATTTCGTTTCTCGACGACCGCTTCAACCTGAAGGCACGCTGGCGCTTCCTGGCCCATGCGCTCGCGGCCGGCTGGCTGCTGTTCGCCGTCATCCCGATGCCCGCCGCATGGCTGACCGTCTTCGCCTTCCTGTGCCTGGTGTGGAGCACCAACCTGTACAACTTCATGGACGGTTCGGACGGGCTGGCCGGCGGCATGGCCATGTTCGGCTTCGGCGCCTATGGCGTGGCGGCGTGGCTCGGCAATGATCCCGCCTTTGCCACCTTCGCGTTCACGATCGCCGCCGCCGCCGTGGCCTTCCTGTGCTTCAACTTTCATCCGGCGCGCGTTTTCATGGGCGATTCGGGCTCGATTCCGCTGGGGCTGCTGGCTGGCGCGCTGGGCATCCTGGGCGTGCAGCGGGACCTGTGGCCGTTGTGGTTTCCACTGTTGGTGTTCGCGCCGTTCGGCGTGGACGCGACGGTCACGCTGGCCAGGCGCGTGCTGCGCGGCGAGAAGCCGTGGCAGGCGCATCGCGAGCACTACTACCAGCGACTGGTGCGGATGGGCTGGGGGCACCGCCGTACCGCGCTGGCCGAATATGCGCTGATGGCGGCCCTCGCTGCAACGGGGCTGGCGTGCCTGCGCGCTTCGGCGTCCATGCAGGCCGTGCTGGTGGCCGCATGGGTCGCTGTCTTCATTGTCATCGGTCTGGTCATCGACGCCGCCTGGCGTCGGCATGGCCTGGAGCGGGCGTAGCGCGCCGTACCGCATGACAAACCACATCTGGCCGTGCCGGCCGGCTCTTCCATACCTCACGTATTTGCAATGAACGATACCGACAAGACTTTGAACGCCTCGCCCACCGAGCGTACCGAACTGGAGTTCCGGGACATCATTGCCGTGCCGTTGCGGCGTTGGAAATGGGTGGTGCTGACACCGGCCGTCTTTTTCCTCATCGGTCTGCTGACGGTCTACCTCCTGCGCCCCGAGTGGGAAATCACCGCCACGGTCGAGATCGGTCAAGTGGGGCAGCCGCGGGCCGGCGAGGACCGGCTGATCGAGGCACCGCAGGTGCTGGCGGCGCGGGTGCGCGCGGACGGCTATGACGTCGAGGCGCTGACGGCCGCGGGCCTGAAGCTTCCCGACGACGCGGGCAAGCTGTTGAAGGACACGCTGAACGCACAGGTGGTGCCCGGCACGAATTTCGTCACGCTGCGGGCGCGCGCCTATTCGCCCGAAACAGGTCAGTCGGCTGTCCGCGCGGTTACCGGCTTCATCATCGCGGAGCACAAGCGCACGGCCGCGGACATCATCGCCATGAACCGCGCCGCGCTGGCGTCGGTGGAGGGCGCGCTGCAGGAAAGCAGGCGCATCAAGGGCGGCGTGCAGGGCTCGGCCCAACAAGCGGCGCAAACTGCACGCCCGGCCGGCGGCGACGCCGTGCTGTCCAGCATGCTGCTGTCGCAGCAGAACCAGGAAATCTACCAGCTCGAACAGCTGCGGCTGGCGCTGCAGTCCAGCCTGTCGCCGACGCGGACGTTCCCGACCAAGCGCCTTGGCGACGCAGTAGTGTCGCTGTCGCCGGTATTCCCTCATACGGTCTCCATCCTGAGCATGGCCGTGGTCGGTGGCCTCGCGTTGGGCCTGCTGCTCGCGTTCGTTGCCGATCAGACGGCGGCTTCGCGGCGAAGGACACTGTGAAATCGGCCCAAAGCGGCTGATAGCGGATGTTGAACCGCTAGAATTGGGTCCAATCTTTTCGACTAAAGGAGCAAACGTGTCCGATCGCCACATTGCCGCCATCGATCCCGCAATCTTCAAGGCCTATGACATCCGCGGCATCGTCGGCAAGACGCTGACGCGTGACGTCGCGCGCGCCATCGGCCTGTCGTTCGGTTCCGCCGCCGCCGAGGCCGGCGAGACGGCGGTGGTGGTTGGCCGCGATGGACGGCTATCCGGTCCCGACCTGCTGTCCGGCCTGGTGGAGGGCCTGCGCGCCGCCGGCATGGATGTGATCGACGTCGGCATGGTCGCCACGCCGATGGTCTACTTCGGTACCAATATCGAGCTGGCCGGCCGCCGTGCCACCTCGGGCATCATGGTGACGGGCAGCCACAACCCACCCGACTACAACGGCTTCAAGATGGTGCTGGCCGGCATGGCCATCTACGGCGATCAAATCCAGGCGCTGCGCCAGCGCATCGTGGACGGCAGATTCGCCAGCGGCGCCGGCGGCTACCAGCAGGTGGACCTGCGCCAGCAGTACATCGACCGCATCGTCGGCGACGTCAAGCTGGCCCGGCCGATGAAGATCGCGCTGGACGCCGGCAACGGTGTGGCGGGCGCCTTCGTTGGCGACCTGTTCCGCGCGCTCGGTTGCGAGGTGACGGAGCTGTTCTGCGAGGTCGATGGCAATTTCCCGAACCATCATCCCGACCCCGCCCACCTCGAAAACCTGCAGGACCTGATGCGATGCCTGCGCGAGACCGACAACGAGCTGGGACTCGCCTTTGACGGCGACGGCGACCGTCTCGGCGTGGTCACGAAGGACGGGCAGGTCATCTTCCCGGACCGGCAGCTGATGCTGTTCGCGCAGGAGATCCTGTCCCGCAATCCCGGCCAGCAGATCATCTACGACGTCAAGTGCACCGGCAAGCTGGCGCCGTGGATCCGGCAGCACGGCGGCGAGCCGCTGATGTGGAAGACGGGGCATTCCCTGGTCAAGGCCAAGCTCAAGGAGACCGGCGCGCCGATCGCCGGGGAGATGAGCGGCCACGTGTTCTTCAAGGACCGCTGGTATGGGTTCGACGACGGCCTGTACACCGGCGCCCGTTTGCTCGAGATCCTGTCGCGCCACGCCGATCCCAGCGCGGTGCTCAATGCGCTGCCTAACGCCAACAACACGCCCGAGCTGCAGCTCAAGTGTGCCGAGGGCGAGCCCTTTGCGCTGCTTGACCGCATCCGCGCCAACGCGAAATTCGAGGGCGCGCGCGAGGTCATCACCATCGACGGCGTACGCGTCGAGTATCCCGATGGCTTCGGCCTGGCCCGGCCCTCCAACACGACCCCGGTAGTGGTAATGCGCTTCGAGGCCGACAACGACGCCGCTTTGGCCCGCATCCAGGCGGAGTTCAAGCGCGTGATCCTGGCCGAGAAGCCGGATGCACAGCTGCCGTTCTGACGTGCCGCCAGCGCCCGGGGTACTGGCAGCGGCGGCCTGGCGCGAGGATGGGCCGGACGTGTCCGCGGCCGCGCGGGCCCCGATGCCGGTGGTGGCGGTGCTGCCCGAGCGTCCGCGCATCCTGATCGTCAAGGTGTCGTCGCTCGGCGATGTCGTGCACAACATGCCGTTGGTGCACGACCTGCGCGCGCGCTGGCCCCAGTGCGACATCGACTGGGTCGTGGAAGAGGGCTATGCCGAACTGGTGCGCCTGCTGCCGCAGGTGCGCCGGGTGATTCCTTTCGCGCTGCGCCGCTGGCGCAAGGGCCTGCTGACGAACGAGGTATGGCACGAACTGGGCGAGTTCAGGCGCGCGCTGCGGCAGGATGCCTATGACGCCGTGATCGAGACCCAGGGCCTGCTCAAGACCGCCGTGGTGTCGCGCATCGCACGGCGCCGTTCCGGCGCGCCGGTGGTCGGACTGGCCAACGCGACGCAGGGCTCGGGCTACGAGCCGGCGGCGCGGCTGTTCTATACCGAGCCGGTGGGGGTGCCGCTGCGGACCCATTCGGTGCAGCGGTCCCGTCTGCTCGGCGCGGCGCTGACCGGTCTTGCGCCGGCCGAGCCGCCCAGGTTCTTCGGCGAGGAAGCGCGCACGCTGCATGTGGGCGATACGCTGTGGTCCGATCTGCCGGCGCGCTATGCGGTGTGTTTCCATGCGACCGCGGGCGCGCGCAAGCGGTGGCCGCTGGAGCATTGGCACGAGCTGGGCCGCCGGCTGTTCGCGGAAGGACTGGCCGTGATGCTTCCGTGGGGCAACGAAGCCGAACGGCAGGCGGCCGAACGGATTGCCGCCGGTGTGCCCGGCGCCCGTGTGCTGCCGCGTTTCTCGGTGATGCAGGGGTTCGGGCTGATCAACCGCGCCGAGCTGGTGGTGGGCGTCGATACCGGGCTCGTGCATATCGCCGCGGCGCTGTGCCGGCCGACGGTCGAGATCTATACCGCCACGTGGCGCTGGAAGACCGAGGGCTACTGGTCCGAGCGCATCGCCAATGTGGGCGACGACGGCGCTCCGCCCACCGTTGACGAAGTCCATGCCGCGGCACGCCGGGTCCGCGGCCTGCCGCCGGAAGGCTGGGAGGGGCGGGAAGCCTGATGTTGCTGCGTATTCTGTACAACCTGCTGTGGGTGCTGATCCTGCCGGCCGCGCTGCTGCGGCTCGTATGGCGGGCCCGCAGGGAGCGGGGCTACCTTCACCACGTCGGCGAGAGGCTGGGCCGCTATGGCGACCTGCCGCGGCAGGGTCCGTGGATCTGGGTGCATGCCGTGTCGGTGGGCGAGACGCGCGCCGCGCAACCGCTGGTGGCTTCGCTGCTGGCACGCCATCCGGCGCACCGCATCCTGCTGACGCATATGACGCCCACCGGCCGCCAGACCGGCAAGGACCTGTTCGGCGGCGAGGCGCGCGTGCTGCAGTGCTACCTGCCCTACGACGTGCCGGTGCTGGTGCGCCGTTTCCTGCGGCATTTCCGGCCGGAGGCGGGCATGCTGATGGAAACGGAGGTATGGCCCAACCTGGTGCGCGCCGCGCGCCAGGAGGGGGTGCCGCTGTATCTCGTCAATGCGCGCCTGTCGCCGCGCAGCTACCGCCGCACCGCCCGCTTTGGCCATGCCGCCGCGGCGATGTATGCGGACTTCGCCGGCGTGCTGGCGCAGACGCAGGGCGATGCCGAGCGTTTTCGCGCGCTCGGCGTGCCGGGCGTGCGCGTGACCGGCAACCTCAAGTTCGACATGCAGCCGTCGGCGGACCAGATCGCGCGCGGCGAGCGGCTGCGACGCGCGTTCGGCGATCGTCCGGTGCTGGCCGCCGCCAGCACGCGCGAGGGCGAGGAGGCGATGCTGCTTGATGCCCTTTCGCGCTGGCAACGGCTGTGTGGCGATCGTTGGGGCGACCGCCGGCCCCCTGCGCTGCTGCTGATACCCCGCCATCCGCAGCGGTTCGACGCGGTGGCCGCGATGGTGGCGCAGACCGGCTTCACCGTCCAGCGGCGCAGCGCGATCGACGACGGCGCACTCGGGCAGCCCATCGATGCCGACGTGCTGCTGGGCGATTCGATGGGCGAGATGGCGATGTACTACGCCGCGGCCGATCTGGCGTTCATCGGCGGCAGCCTGCTGCCCCTGGGCGGCCAGAACCTGATCGAGGCGTGCGCCGTGGGTACGCCGGTGCTGATCGGCCCGCATACGTTCAACTTCGCGCAGGCCACCGAGGACGCCATCGCCGCGGGCGCTTGCCGCCGCGTGGACAGCGCCGAGGACACGATGCAACAGGCCGCCGGGATTCTGGCGGACCCGGACCGGCTGGCGCGCATGCGCGAGGCCGCCGGCCGCTTCGCCGGCCAGCATCGCGGTGCCACGGCGCGTACCGTCACGGCGCTGGTGCCGGCGCTGGCGGGGACCGGGCAGGCCGAATGAACCGAGCCGGGAAAACGGCATCTGACCATTCATGAATCCGTGTCCGTGGCGGTCCGCCCCGGCGAACCGCCATGGTCCTTGTCGACCTTGGGGGCGGCGCGCCGTCCCGACGCCAGGAGCGAATCGATGCCGATGCCACGTCGAATGACCCACGCCGCGACGGCGATGTTCGCCGTCGCCATGCTTGGCGCCTGTGCCACAGCGCCGGCGCCCGACTCGCCGGGCGCCACGCCGAGCCTGAACGAAACGCAGGCCAGCGGACCCAGCCGCTGGGAACTGGTGCGCTGGCAGCAGGCCGACGGCACGCTGAAAGCCATTCCGCACGGCGACAACGGTGAGCCGGTGATATTCGAATTCAACGCGGGCATCGATGCCGCGCAGGGCACCGTGTCGGGCCATGCCGGATGCAACCGCTTCTCCGGCAGCTACGGCAAGACCGACAATGGCATGCGGTTCGACCGCGTCGCCAGCACGCGCCGGGCCTGTCCCGATCCGGGCATGGCGGTGGAAAACGCGCTGCTCAAGGCCATGCAGCAACCGTTTACCACGGTAGGCACGCAGCCATCGGCGGCGGGCAATGCCCGGCAGATCGTGTGGAAGACCGCTGATGGCGATCTGCTGCACTTCGTTGAGCGTGAGGGCGTCGGCCGTCGTGCGGACCGGCTGGAGGGCAAGTCCGCGGCTGGCGGCGTCGAGAAGCTGGTGTATGTGGATGGGCAGCGGGTGCCATGCCAGGGAGTGGCGTCACAGACGTGCTACCGCGTCCGCGACAATCCCGATGGGGCGTGGCAGCTTTGGTACGGACCGATCGAAGGACTGGATTTCGAGCCTGGCGTTGCCTACACGCTGCGCGTCAGGGAGACGCGCGTGCCCAATCCGCCGGCGGACGCGTCGGCGATTCGTTGGGAGCTGCTGGAGGTGGTGAAGCGGACGCGGGCGGGGTGAGGGCTTGTCTGGAGGGTTGAGTCTGCCCTCACCCCCGCCCCTCTCCCGCAAGGCGGGAGAGGGGCCGGGGGAGAGGGCGGTCACCGATGATTTAAGCCGGCTTTACCCCTGTCTCGCCTTGCGCTCGCTCTTTCCCTTCCCCGCCGGCGCACTCGCCTTCGGCACCTGTGGCAACTGATACATCGAGCCCGGTTGCGATGTCAGCAGCGTGTTGATCTGGACCAGGTCTTCCTCGCTCAGCGAGCCGGTGGCGGCCTTCAGGCGCAGGCCGTTCATGATGGTGTCGTAGCGCGCGCGTGCCAGGTCGCGGCGGGTGGAGAAGAGCTGCGCCTCGGCGTTGAGCACGTCGATATTGATCCGCACGCCGACCTCATAGCCCAGCCGGTTCGATTCCACCGCCGTTTGGGCCGAGCGTTCGGCCGCTTCGAGCGCGCGGACCTGCGCGAGTCCGTTGGAGACGCCGGAGAAGGTCTGGCGCGCCGTCTGCGCGGCGGTGCGGCGCGCGAATTCCAGATCGCTGGCGGCGCGGTCGGCCAGTGCCAGCGTTTCGCGCACGCGCGACTGGATCTGTCCGCCACTGTAGATCGGCACCGTGAGCTGCACGCCCACCTGCGCGCTGTTGTAGCGG
The DNA here is from genome assembly GCF_007829435.1 of Cupriavidus gilardii J11. Taxonomy (GTDB): domain Bacteria; phylum Pseudomonadota; class Gammaproteobacteria; order Burkholderiales; family Burkholderiaceae; genus Cupriavidus; species Cupriavidus gilardii_D. The sequence continues at coordinate 21,929 of NZ_VLJN01000013.1, read as the reverse complement.
CTGGCGATGTTGATCTGCTGCTGCGCGTTACCGGTGGAGTTCACATAGCCGTACTGCGCCACGAGGTCCACCGACGGCAGATGGCCCGAGCGGGCCTTGTTGTACTCGCGCTGCGCGGTTTCGAGGTTGTAGCGCGCCACGCTGACCTGCGGGTTGGTGTTTTCCGCCTGATCGGCCCATGCATTGACGTCCGCGGGCTGCGGCCCCGGAATGGTGGCGCCGGAGCGCAGGCCGAGCAGTTCATCGACCGGCTTGCCGGTGATCTGCTGCAGCGTGGCGCGCCGCACCTCGAGTTCGTTCTGTGCCGCGATCTCGGTCGATACCGCGAGGTCGTAGCGTGCCTGCGCGTCGTTGGTGTCGGTGATGGTGGCGGTGCCGACCTCGAAGTTGCGCTTGGCCTGTTCGAGCTGCTCGGCGATGGCGCGCTTCTGCGCGCCGGCAAGATACAGGTTGTCCTGCGCCGCCAGCACGTCGAAATACGCCTGCGCGGTGCGCGTGATCAGGTCGAGCTGGGCCTGGCTGAAGGTGGCCTCGCCCGCCAGTACCGCCAGTTCGCCCTGCTTGTAGGTTTCCCAGCGGTCCCAGCGGAACAGCGGCTGCGTCAGCTGCAGCGCCCAGTTCTTGTTGTCCAGGAAGCGGTTGGTGTCCAGCGGCGCGGACTGGTCGACCTTGGCGCGCGTTATCCCGGCGCTTCCGGTGAGCTGTGGCAGCAGGCCCGCGCGGGCCTGCGGCAGGCGCTCCTGCGTCGCGGCCAGCTGGGCCCGGGCGCTGGCGTATTGCGCGTCGTTGGCCTGCGCGTCGCGATAGACCTGCAGCAGGTCGGCGCCGTGCGCCGGCGAAGCGAGCAGCGCCGCCGCGACGCAGGCGGCAAGCGCCAGCGCATGCATCGGAACGCCCCGGGAGACGGGGTTCTGGAACATCGCGAAACGCCGCGCGACACTCGGCGCGGCACTCCGCGCGGGATACTGCGCAAACCTCATGACATCTCCAGCTTGCCGGCGCCTGGCGCGGCCGATGATTTCGTTCTTCGTGGCACGGCAACGGCGCCAGGCGCGCCGCAGCCGATTTTTTTTGGCCGGCTCCCGCTGTCCAGCGGGCCCCGATCAGTATTTGGCCATGGTCGGGTCGACCTGTTCGGCCCAGGCGTGCACGCCGCCGTTCAGGTTGTAGACCTTGCCGAAACCGTGCTGGCGCTCGAGGAACGATGCCACCTGCATGCTGCGGCCGCCGTGGTGGCATACGCAGACGACTTCCGCGTCGGGGTCCAGTTCGGCCGCGCGCGCGACGATCTGGCCCATCGGGATATGCGTGACCCCGGGCAGGGCGCAAGTCTGCACTTCCCAGTCCTCGCGCACGTCGAGCAGCACCGGCTTGGCGCGGCTGTCGTCGGCCAGCCACTGGGCCAATTCGGGGGCGGAAATCTGTTGCATGTCGGAAGTCCGGTTAAAACTGGAAACGGGACGGCGCCTTGGCGCCGACCAGCGGGGCGACCGCGGTCTCGAACAGGTTGACGGTCTGGTACTCGTTTTCCTTGACCCGGGTGATCAGCTGCGCCTCCATCACCGGCAGCGTGCCGACGAAAGCGGCGATGCGACCACCGACCTTGACCTGCGACAGGATGCTCTGCGGCATCACCGGCAGCGAGCCTGACACGCAGATCACGTCATACGGGGCCGCGTCGGGCCAGCCGTCGGCCGCGTTGCCTTCGGCCACCTCGACGTTGGTGATGCCGGCGCGCGCCAGGTTTTCGCGCGCCAGCGCGGCCAGTTCCGGGCGGATGTCGATGGTCAGCACATGGCGGGCGCGATGGGCGAGGAGGGCGGCCATGTAGCCGGAGCCGGCGCCGATTTCCAGCACGCTCTCGTGCTTGCGCACTTCCAGCTCCTGCAGCATGCGGGCCTCGACGCGCGGCGCCAGCATCGACTGGCCCCCGGGCAGCGGGATTTCCGTGTCGGTGAAAGCCAGGGCCGCGTATTGGGGGGGCACGAACTGCTCGCGCTTGACCACGGCCAACAGGTCGAGGATTTCCTGATCCAGCACGTCCCACGGCCGGATCTGCTGTTCGATCATGTTGAATCGGGCTTTTTCGAAGTCCATCTTGCCTTTCCTTGCTATGCCAAGCGCTATGCGTTCGGGTTTCCGGGCTGGCGAGGCCAGCGGCCGGGGATCATTGTCAAACCTGCCATTTTAACTCCGCGCCATGGCGGGGTGGCGTCGGGGAGACTGGAATGGGGGTGGATGCAACGGTTTTGGGGGTGGTTTGGGGTGTTACCGCCCTCCCCCCGGCCCTCTCCCGCAAGGCGGGAGAGGGCCGGGGGGAGGGCGGTAACACCCCAACCTCATTCCGCCCCAACCCCTTCCGTCCGCTGGGCCTTCGCCCTCGCCGCGCGCTCCCCGTGCCATTTCCGCACCAGCCACGCCCCCACGTCATCCAGATACGTATAAATCACCGGCACCACCACCAGCGTCAGGACCGACGAGGTGATGATGCCGCCGATCACCGTCTGGCCCATGGGAGCGCGCTGTTCCGCGCCTTCGCCGAGGCTGAACGCCAGCGGCACCATGCCGAAGATCATCGCCAGCGTGGTCATCAGGATCGGGCGCAGCCGTACCCGCGCGGCTTCGACCAGCGCCGCCTCGCGCGACATCGGCGCCTTGCCGTGCTCGCCGCGGCGGGCTTGGTTCGCAAAGTCGATCAGCAGGATGGCGTTCTTTGTCACCAGTCCCATCAGCATGATGAAGCCGATGATCGAGAACATATTCAGCGTGGAGCGGAACAGCAGCAGCGCGGCGAACACGCCGATCAGCGTCAGCGGCAGCGAGGTCATGATGGCCACCGGCTGCAGGAAGCTGGCGAACTGCGACGCCAGGATCATGTAGATGAAGATCACCGCCAGCGCGAGCGCCGACACGGCATAGCCGAACGACTCGTTCATCGACTTGGTGGAGCCGCCGAAGCGG
>NZ_VLJN01000013.1:0-18962 GCF_007829435.1 Cupriavidus gilardii J11 | reverse complement strand
GGCCGGCCACGTCATGCCGTCCAGCGCCGCCTTGATGTCGCGCGCGACCTCGCCCTGCGATCGGCCGGCGGCATTGGCGGTCAGCTCGACCTCGCGGTTCAGGTCGCGCCGGCTGATCTGGTTGGCGCCGGTGGTCGGCACCAGTTCGGCGATCTGCCGCAGCGGCACCATCCTTGGCGAGCCGTCCGCATTGGCATGCGTGCTGGCGATCATCAGCGCGCTCAGGTCCGCGAGGCCCGTGCGCGCATCCTTGGGCAGCCGCACGCGCACGTCGTAATTTTCGTCGTCGGGCGCGCGCCAGCTGCTGACCGCATCGCCGGCCAGCAGCGGCCGCAGCGCATTGCCGATCTGGCTGATGCCGATGCCCAGGTCCGACGCCAGTTCCCGGCGGATGCGGACCTCGATGGTGGGCCGATCGTCCTTCAGGCTGGAGTCCAGGTCGACAAGCCCGGGAATCGCGCGCATGCGGCGCGACGCCTCATCCGACAGCCGCTTCAGCTCGCCGAGATCGTCGCCCTGCACCGATACCTGGATCGCCTTCTGCCCGCCCGCGCCGTCGGGCATGCCGACCATGGTCAGCGTGATGCCGGCGATCCGGGCAATCCGTTCGCGAATCAGCGGATTGAGCTGCGCCGTGGTGCGCTCGCGCAGGCGCCGGTCCACCAGCCGCACCGACACCAGCGCGTTGTTGCGGCCGGACGTATTGCCCGCGTTGATGGTGGCGTAGGTATAGGCCACCTCGGGAAACTCCTTCAGCGCCGCCTCCACCTGCCTGACCTTGGCTTCGGTCACCTCCAGCGCGGTACCAACCGGCGTGGTGAAGCCGACCTGCGTCTCGCCCAGGTCGGCATTGGGAACGAACTCGGTGCCGATCAGCGGCACCAGCGCGAAGCTGCCGAAGAAGGTGACAATGGCGATCAGCGCGGTGGCCAGCCGGTGCTTGAGCGCCCAGCCCAGCATCGCGCCATAGCCGTGGCCCAGCGCGTCCATGCGTGCCGAGAACCAGTCGAGCAGCCGGCCCACGGTGCGCCCGTACCAGCTGCGCTTGTTGCCGGTGCCGTGAAGATCGGGATCGCGCCACACTGACGACAGCATCGGGTCCAGCGTGAAGGACACGAACATCGAGATCAGCACCGCCGCCACCACGGTGATGCCGAACTGGTGGAAGAAGCGGCCGATGATGCCGCCCATGAAGCCCACCGGCAGGAACACGGCGACGATCGAGAACGTGGTGGCCAGCACGGCCAGCCCGATTTCCTCGGTGCCGTCCAGCGCGGCGGCACGGTGGTTCTTGCCCATCAGGTTGTGCCGCACGATGTTCTCGCGCACCACGATGGCATCGTCGATCAGCAGGCCGACGCACAGCGACAGCGCCATCAACGTGATGACGTTCAGCGTGAAGCCGAACGCGTACATCACGCCGAAGGTACCGATCAGGGCGATGGGCAGCGTCAGCCCGGTGATCACGGTGCTGCGCCACGAGCCGAGGAACAGGAACACGATGGCCACGGTCAGGAAGGCGCCTTCCATCAACGTCGAGCGGACCTCGTCGACGCTGCGGCGGATGCCGCGCGCGCTGTCGTTGATCACGGTCAGCTCGACCCCGGCCGGCACCAGCTTGCGCACCTCGTCGGTCATGCGCACCAGCCCGTCCACCGTATCGACGGTGTTCTGGCCCTGCGCCTTTACCACCGACAGGAACAGCGCGCGCTTGCCGTCCAGCAGCGCGAGGCTTTCCCGTTCTTCCTCGCCATCGCGCACTTCGGCCACCTGGCCCAGGGTGACGGGCTGGCCTCCGCGCCGCGCGACGATGATCTGCCGGAACGCGGCCGCGTCGGGCACGCGGCCCTTGATCTGCACCACGGTCTCGGTGGCCGACGAACGCAGCTCGCCCGCGGGCAACTCCTGGTTCTCGTTGCGCACCGCGTTCATCACCTGATCGACGCCGATGCCCAGCGCTTCCAGTTGCGCCGGCCGGATATGGATCTCGACCTCGCGCCTGGTGCCGCCGACGATGCTGATCGCGCCCACGCCGCGCACGGTCTCGAGCCGCTTGCGCACGATCTGGTCGGCGATGGTGGTCAGCTCACGGTGGCTGCGTTGTGCGCCCGGCCCGTTGGAAACCGACAGATGGAAGATCGGCGCTTCGGAAGGGTCGTAGCGCAGCACCCGCGGTTCTTCCACCTCATCGCGAAACTGTGGCCGGATCAGTGCGATCTTGTCGCGCACATCCTGCGCGGCCTGTGCCACGTCGACGGTCAGGTCGAACTTGACCACCACCACCGAGGTGCCCTGGTACGAGTGCGAGAAGATTTCGTCGATACCCGAGATGGTATTGACGATCTCCTCGACCTTGCGCGTGACGTCGGACTCCACCGACTCGGGCGCCGCGCCCGGATACTCGGTCTGTACGACGACGATGGGGAAGGTGATGTCGGGGAACTGGTCCACCGACAGCCGCTGGTACGAGAACAGCCCCACCACCACGAAGGCCAGCATCATCATCGTGGCCAGCACGGGGTTGTGGATGGACAGGCGGGTGAACCACATGCGGGTCTCCGGGGCGGGTGGGGGCGCTGTGGGCCGCTGGGACGCCGGTCAGGCCTTGACCAGCCGGACCTGGCTGCCGACCCGCAGTGTGCCGAGGTTGGTGCGGACCACCTGCGCGCCGCTGGCAAGTCCGCTGGCGATCTCGACCAGTCCGCTTGTGTCGTCGCGCGCGCCGAGGGTCACGGGGCGCTCGGCCAGCGCGCCGCTGTCGATCGTGTAGACGAAGGCGCGCTCGCCGTCGTTGCGCACCGCGGTGATCGGCACCGTCACCACGCCCGCGCGGGTGCCGAGCACCAGCCCGCCCTGCGCGAACATGCCGGCGCGCAGCCGGCGGTCGGCGTTGTCCACGCGGACATAGAGCATGATGCTGCGCGTGCCCTCGGTGACCGCCGGGTTGATGCGGACCAGCTTGCCCTCGAAGGCGCCGGCGCCTTCCACCTCGAGCCGCACAGGCTGGCCGATCGCCACGCGGCCGACCTCGCCCATCGGTACCGGCGCTTCCAGTTCGAGCGTGCGCAGGTCGACCACGTCCAGCAGTTTCGTGTCCGGCGACACCTTCTCTCCGGGCTGCACGGAACGGACGGACACCATGCCGTCGAGCGGCGACTTCACCACGGTATCCGACAACGCCTTTTGCGCGACGGCGAGTCCCGCTTCGGCGGCATCCAGATTGGCGCGCGCGACATCCAGTTCGGACTGAAACTTGTCGAACGCCGTCTGCGAGATAAAGCCGCGCCCAACCAGGTTGCGGTTGCGCTCCCAGGTCTGGCGCGAGTTCTCGAACTGGCCGCGCGAGGCGAGCATCTGACCGCGCGCCTGGGCCACCCTGGCCTCGTATTCGGTCGGATCGATGCGCACGATGACCTGGCCGGCACGCACAGGCTCGCCTTCGCGCACCAGCACCTGCATGACCTCGCCCGATACCTTGGCCTTCACCGCGGCCTGGTTCAGGGCCCGCAAACTCCCGGACAGGGGCAGCGTCACGCGCAGATCGCCGGTGGCGGCGGTGGTGACGTCGCTCTGCAGCAGTTCGATCAGCCCCGCCTGCGCCATGGCGGTGGCGGGCGCCGGCGTGGCCGCCTTGCTTCCGCCCGCCTTGCGCGCCAGCGTGATGGCAACGACCAGCACCATCAGCGTCAGCACGGCCAGCAGGATGCGTTTGCGCGAGAGCGTCATGATGGCCTGCGCTTGCGGGTGGGGGAGAGGGCAGTCACAGCGGCCACAGCATCCGCATCAGCCGTTCGCCCGTCCATCTCGTCCCCCGACGCCGCCATCTCGTCGCGGATCTGCTCCCAGATCCACGGCCCATTCTTTTCAGGCAGCGGCGTATCGCGCGCCGGACCCGTGGTCAGGCCGAACAGCAGCATCTGCAGCAGCGTGTCGACATACGCCTCGGGATCGATATCTTGCGGCGCGGTCGCGCGGAACGCGCGCTGCCACAGCATCAGGAATACCAGCGGCGCGCAGATCAGCGTGGTGGCGGGGTTTGCCGGCAGTTCGCGAAACTCTCCGCGCGCCACGCCGCGCGCCAGCACCCGCGCGAACAAGGCGTCGCCGGGGGTCATCACCTCGTCCTGGTAGAAGCGCGCGATGTCGGGGAAATTGGCCGATTCCGCCATGATCAGCTTGGTGAGCCCCGCCACCGGCGTGGCGCCGATCAATCCCCACCAACCGAGCAGCAGCTCGCGCAGCAATTCGGGCGTGGTGCCCTGGTAGCTGTCGACAAGCTCGGTGCCCTTGGTGAGCGCCGGCACCAGGTTCTCGCGCACCACGGTCTTGAACAGCTCTTCCTTGTTGGCGAAGTACAGGTAGACCGTACCCTTCGATACCCCGGCGCGCGCCGCCACGTCCTCGAGTCGTGTGGCGGCATAGCCGCGCTCGACGAACAGGTCCAGCGCCGCCGCCACCAGTTCCTGGGGGCGGGCAGACTTGCGGCGCGACCAGCGACGCGGTTCGGACACGGGTTCGCCAGTCCCGCCGCGCGGGATCGGCCGGKTTTGCTCGGAATTGTTCACTACAGGCGGGGGCCGGCATGGTCCGGCAAATAAATAACCAGTCGGTCAGTAATGTAGTGGAGCGGCACGCGCAGGGTCAAGCGACGTCTGCGGCGCAGCGGCCGCCGGCATCGCGGTGGGGCAGAATGTGGCCTGACGCGCTGGGGGAACGCCCCTGTCCTGAACCAATATCATGCCCTGCCAGTCTGACGTTTCCTGCCGCGCCGGTTGTGGCGCCTGCTGCATCGCGCCGTCCATCACCTCGCCGTTGCCCGGCATGCCGCATGGCAAGCCGGCGGGCGTGCCGTGCGCGCAGCTGCTGCCCGATATGCGCTGCGCCGTGTTCGGCCGGCCGGAGCGGCCGGCATTCTGCGGTGGCTTGCAGCCGTCGGCGCCAATGTGCGGCGATTCGCGCGAGCACGCGTTGCGGTGGTTGGCCCGGCTCGAAGCATTGACCGCGCCCGACGCCTGAGCGATCCGGCCCTCGCTCCTGTTACGGCAGCGGGGCCTCGCTCCCTTGAAGACTGGAGAACGACATGAACCCAATTTCACGCCGACGCTGGCTGGGCTTCTGCGGCGCTGGCGCCCTGGCGGCCTGGCTTGCCGGCTGCGGGCTGGTGGGCAACGAATACACCTTTTCGCAGAGCCAGTTGCAGGCGGCGCTGGAGCGCAAGTTCCCGTTCAGCCAGCGCTATATGCAGCTGTTCGATATCCAGCTCGCCAACCCGCGCCTGATGCTCGATCCACAGCGCAACCGCGTCAGCATCGCGTTCGATGCGACGCTGGATAACCGCCTGTTCTTCCGCGAGGCCATGACGGGCCGCTTCGCGCTGGACAGCGCGCTGCGCTACGACCCGGCCACGCGGTCATTGGTGCTGCAGGACCCCGAGGTCAAGCAGTTCGACGTGGCCGGGTTGCCGCAGCAGTACTCCCGGCAGCTGAACGCCCTCGGCGGCATTCTGGCCGAGGAGCTGCTGCAGGACTATCCGCTCTATACGTTCAAGCCCGATGAGCTGAAATTCGGCGGCAGGAGTGTCGAGCCCGGTACAATCACCGTGCTGCCCGACGGCATCAATGTCAAGATCCAGCGGCCATAGGCGCGCGAAGAGCGCATGACCATCGATGCCTCGCTCGACAGACGGTATTCCGCCGCGCGCGGAAACAAGCCGCCGGCAGTGGCGCGCGGTCGCGCGCGGCGCCTTCGCTTTCCGGCAGTTCCGTTGAATCGTTGATTTGCGCGGGTCACTCACCCGGGTTGGCGACGTGTTGCCCGGGCGGGAAACCGCGCGCTCCTGAAACCACAAGAACATTCTCTTCCGCATGGACATCGCCATCGCCCTCAAAGCCCTGATCCTCGGCATCGTCGAGGGCCTGACCGAGTTTCTTCCGATCTCCAGCACCGGGCATCTGATCCTCGCCGGCGAACTTCTCAATTTCAACGACGAGAAGGGAAAGATCTTCGAGATCGTGATTCAGTTCGGCGCCATCCTGGCGGTGTGCTGGGAATTCCGCCGGCGCATCTTCGACGTGGTGGGTGGCCTTGCCAGCGAGCCTCGCGCGCAGCGCTTCGCCATCAATGTCGTCGTCGCGACCGTTCCCGCGATCGTACTGGCCTTTCTGCTCGGCAAATGGATCAAGGCCTTCCTGTTCAACCCGATCACGGTGGCCATGGCCTTCATCGTCGGGGGGCTGGTGATCCTGTGGGCGGAATGGCGCGAGAGCCGGCGCGGCCAGGTATCGCATCCGCAGGGCAATGCGCTGCTCGAAGCCGCCAAGGCCGCCGCGCCGCGCATCGAATCGGTGGACGACATGACGTGGCGCGATGCGCTGAAGGTGGGCCTCGCGCAGTGCTTCGCGCTGATTCCCGGCACGTCGCGTTCCGGTGCGACGATCATCGGCGGCATGCTGTTCGGCCTGTCGCGCCAGGTGGCGACCGAGTTCTCGTTCTTCCTGGCGATCCCGGTGATCTTCGGCGCCAGCGTCTACGAGCTGTACAAGAACCGCTCCGTGCTTTCCGCGGACGATCTCGGCGTGTTCGCCATCGGCTTCGTGTTCGCCTTCCTGTCGGCGTTCCTGTGCGTGCGGTGGCTGCTGCGCTTCGTCGCGACCCACGACTTCCGGCCGTTTGCGTGGTACCGGATTGCGTTTGGTGTGCTGGTGCTGGCAACCGCGCAGCTTGGCATCGTGGCCTGGCACGGTTGATTGGGGGCGGTTTTTTTCCCCTCTCCCGCTTGCGGGAGAGGGGTAGGGGAGAGGGGAGCAGTTACTCCGCGCGTTTGCGGAACACGACATCCCACACGCCATGTCCCAGCCGCAGCCCGCGGCGTTCGAACTTGGTCACCGGCCGATAGTCCGGCCGCCCGGCGAAGCCGCCCGGGGCGTCCGACGTGTTGACCAGCGCCGGCTCGCCCGACAGCACTTCCACCATCTGGTGCGCGTACTCTTCCCAGTCCGTCGCGCAGTGCAGATAACCGTTGGGCTTCAGCCGGCTCGCCAGCAGCTTCMCCAGCGGCGGCTGCACCAGCCGGCGCTTGTTGTGGCGCTTCTTGTGCCAGGGGTCGGGGAAAAAGATATGCACCCCGTCGAGGCATTCCTCGGTCAGCATGTGCGCCACCACCTCGACCGCGTCGTGCTGCAGGATGCGGATATTGTCGAGACCGCGTTCGCCGATCAGCTTCAGCAGCGCGCCGACGCCCGGCTCGTGCACTTCGCATCCCAGAAAATTGTCCTGCGGCCGCAACTGTGCGATGTGCGCGGTGGTCTCGCCCATGCCGAAGCCGATCTCCAGGATCGCGGGCGCCTGCCGGCCAAAGGCGGCCTGCCAGTCCAGCGGTTCCTGCCTGTACGGCAGCACGAAACGCGGACCCAGTTCGTCGATCGCACGCTGCTGTCCGGTAGACGTCCGCCCGGCGCGCCGCACGAACGAGCGGATGCGGCGCGGATGGGCCACCGCCTCGCGCGGATCATCGTTCGGAAGTTCGCTTGCTGCGTCGGGCGCCACGTCGGGCGTGGTCCCGGCCGGCGCATCGGCCGGCTTGCTGTTGGATTCGTCGGGAAGCATGGCAACAAAAAAGCCGCCGGGCAGATCACCGATCGGACGATGCGGTGGCGGAGGCGGCCAGTCTGGGAAGGGTGGAGCGGGCGATGGGAATCGAACCCACGTCTTTAGCTTGGGAAGCTAAGGTAATAGCCATTATACGACGCCCGCTGGGGCTAACTGGAGCGGGATTGTAGCATGGTCGGTGCGCCAACCTGGCCTGCGCAACGGCAAACTTGCTCGCAAAAAAATGCGCCCCGGATTGGGGCGGCTGCTCAAGGGTGAGTGGTTACGCTGCCATACGGTGGTCCCGATGGGCCGGCTTGGCCTGCTTTTCTGTCGAAGCTTTGTCTGCTTCGGCTTGGCGCTCAGCGTCGGCTTGCTCCTTCTTCAACCGCTCCAGCTCATTGGCGGTTTCAATGGCGATAAGTTTGTACTCTGCTTCAGCGAAGCGCTTGAGTGCATCGCGCATCAGAGGCTGATACCCCACCTTTCGAATCTTTGCGATGGTTTTGAAATCCTGGATCAGTTCCTTTGCCAGCCTGATGGAAATCATTTGCATGCCGAGCGCATCGTCGACAGCCTTATCCAATTCCTTTGGTGCAACTGCTGCGTGGCCTGCATCTCGGCCGAGATCACCAGATTCCCACGCTTGGGAGGTACCCTTGATCTTCTTCGTGCCTGCCATGATTGATTCTCCTGTGAAGGCTTTACTTGCCTTGTGCTTCATACAAACGGATTTCGTCGTCGTTCGGTTCGAAGACAGACTTGATGTGGATGTTTCCGTCTACAAACATGCACACCACTTTAAGTAGTCGTCCCTTGTTCGTCTCCGCGATGAACCAAAGGGAGGGTGGGTCAGTGCGGTGATCCTCACGATTGTCCCGGAGAAACATCCCGCACCTGTTCTGGAAGCATTGCTCGACCTCGGCCCGCGAGACGTCGTGCTTGTCCCGCAGCTTCGCCAAGATCCCGTCAGAAATGATGATGGCAAGCAAATTCCAACCCCATTGTATATACGATTCCTGTGGCGCCACAAAGGTTCCCCCATGGAGCAGTGGGGTACTTAACACACGAAATGTGATTATTAGTTATCAAACGTGGGTCGGGCACCATCAGGTTGTCACGAGTTTGCGCGATGGTACGTATATACAACGGCAAAGGGAAGCGAAAAATTTAGCTTCGTCTACCTGAGGGTCAGAAAAGTGTATGTAGGCGGCTTCTTTGTTAGGTGACCGCACAGTGACCAAGACGGTGTTTCGTTGTTTTTGTGTCGCTACTCTGCTCGAGCTGCTTCACACTTACTTGCTGGAACTTTGTCAGCCCCGTGGGGCATACGTCAGGTAGCCGAGAGCTTGGGAAGCAGTCTTTATGTCGGGACGCTTGTATGCGGTCGCCTCCTGGGATCTGACTCTACTCCAGCACCCTCGATTTCAGGGGCACTTCGGCTCTCATCATGACAAGGCCCATTGCCGTGTCCGTTACCGGCGGCGTCGTGGACAACCCCCCGCATTGTTTGCTAAAAGAGCCCCACAACCACAAGGGACCCGACCCATGCGATTCGCAATCTATGGCGCCGGCGGTTTTGGCAGAGAGGTCGCGCCGCTCGCCAGACACGCTTCGCTGGCAGCCGATCCAAACGCAGCGGCTGACGCCGTCGTGTTCGTTTCCGATGTGCCGGCCGAAATCGGCACGGTGAGGAACGGCATCGCGGTGATCTCGTTCGACGAGCTGGTCAGCCGCCATGGTGACCGGCAGGTCGTGCTGGCCGTGGGGTCGTCCGCGGGGCGCCGCGCGCTGGCCGAAAAATGCGAGGGTGCCGGCCTGCAGTTCGCATCGCTGGCCGCGCCCACCACGCGCTTCCTGGACGACGTGCGGATCGGGGAGGGCGCGGTCTTCTGCGACTTCAGCATGGCGACGTCCAACGTCGTGATCGGCCGCCATTTCCAGGCCAACATCTATTCCTATGTCGCGCACGATTGCGTGGTCGGCGATTTTGTCACGCTGGCGCCGAAGGCGTGTGTCAACGGCAATGTCGTGATCGAGGACGACGCCTATATCGGTACCGGCGCGGTGATCAGGCAAGGCCAGGGCGGCAAGCCCCTGCGCATCGGCAAGAGCGCCGTGGTCGGCATGGGCGCGGTGGTGACCAGGGATGTGCCGGCGGGTGCGACCGTGGTCGGGAATCCCGCCCGGGTCAGGGAGTAGGCGCGACGGGCGCCGATCTTCCGCGACGATGGAAGACCGGTGTCCCGAGGGCGTTATCAGTTCGCAGCGGCGTCGCGATTCACGCCGTGCTGGCGCAGGTTGTACCAGCGCCGCTGCGCGCCGTGGATGCCGTTGATCAGCTGGCGTTGCACCTTGCGCCATTTCGGCCGGCGTTTCGCGCTGCGAACGCCGATGGTGGAATCGAAGCGCGGCTCCAGCGCGATCGCCCCCGGCTGCAGCGTGTACAACCGCTGCTTGTGCTTCCAGTACAGATCCAGCGTCTCGTCGACCGGCCAGACGATGCGGTTCGAATGTTCGACGACACGCCGCGCGGACGCGGGCTTGATCAGGTAGCCCTGCATGCCGGACGGTTGCCGGTCGTAGGCCCGCAACACATGATCCTCGTCGATGCGCGTGTGGGTCCAGCTACCGCGCCGGGGGATCAATTCCATCAGGCGAACCACGTCCCACTGTTCGCGGTGCGCCATCAGCAGGCGAATGCGCGCCTCGAACCCGTCGAGCAGTACGATGTCGTCCTCGAGGATGCACCACGCGTCGTCGTTCGACTCGGCGCAGCGCTGCCATAGCGTGCGGTGGCTAAGGAAACAGCCCACCTCCCCCGGCCGCAGGTCGTCGCCAAATAGCAGGCGGCGCCGGCGGTCATCGTAGTCCGCGGGATAGCTTGAGCGGTTGCTGACGCGGATGGCGTCGAAGAATTCATATTGCAGCGCTGGGAAGCGGCTGAACTGCGCGCGCATATGGGCGCGCCGTTCGTGGGCGTCGGCGAGGGACACGACCACGATGCGGGGGAAGCGGTAATCCGGCATAAGTCGCGAAGCGGCCATTGCCGTGGCCGCCCCCGACAGCCGCGGGCGGCGCCCACGGGCAAGGCTGGTGATGGGCTGTCGGCCTGCAGCTTAATGTGTTGCTGGACGCACTTGAATCCCGCCTGCGTGGGGTTCAGAAAACGCCCGGAGATGCCGATATGGCCCGGTCCCGCAGCGCGGCGGGCACCGCTGCGCTCCAGGTGCTATCGGCCGGTCAGTTTGGCGTACCGGACCGCGTGACCTCGATCCGGCATAGCGCGCAATGCTGCGCGCCCGGGGGCAGCCATATGGCCGCGCCCGTCCGGTGAATGGCGTCCGGCAATCCCAGCCACGGCTCCACACAGTAGAAATCCGCGTCCTCGCGCTCGGTCCATGTGGTGATGGCCTGCCAGGGTACGGTGGAGCCCGGCGCGTCGAGGTGGAAGCGAAGGCGCGTGCCTTCGGCGGGAGCGTTGGCCGGCATCATCAGTTCGCATGGCGGGACAGGGTGGTCCAGCACGTGGAAGGTGTCCTGCAGGCGCGGGTCGTCCAGCGCGTAATCGCGTTCACCGGCGATGCCTTCGGTGAGGCTGCCATCCGCGCGCTGACGCACGCGGCGGGCCGGCGGCATCGATAGCCGGGCCTGCGTGCGCAGCTGGTGCGGCACGGCGAAATAGAAGTGATGCCCGGCGTAGAACGGCATAGGCGTGTCGCCGCGGTTCTCCACGCGGAACTCCGCTTCCAGGGCGTCGTCGGTCAATCGGTACGCCACCTCGAAGGCGAAGGCGTACGGATAACTATCGTGGGTCAGCGCCGAATCGGTCAGCGCCATGCGGATCGACCCGCGTGGATCGACCTCGCTGACCTCGAACGGCAGGTCGCGGGCGAAGCCGTGCTGCGGCAGGGCGCGCACCACGCCATCCGGAGCGCGCCAGCGGCCGGCCTCTCCGTCCACGAAATGCCGCCCGATAAACGGGAACAGCAGCGGATTGCCGCCGCGGATCCTGGCCGGCCGCGACCAGTCGGCGTCCTGGGGCCAGTACAGCATGTCGCTGCCGTCGTGTATCCAGCGCACCAGCCTGCCGCCGGCCGACGGGGCCAGCAGCAGCGCGTGGCGGCGGTTGCCGATACGGATGAGATCCTGGTCTTGAAAGCGAACCGTTGGGTGAGCCGGCATGGCGAGCGAAAGGCGTGAAACGCCGCGCAATGGGAAAGCGGAAGCTGCATGATAGCGGCTGCCCTGCCGCCGTGCGCCGGGTTGGCGCGCATTGGCCGGTGCCGTCCCGCGGTAAATGGTGCGCTCCCGCACCGAGTCGGTGCCTGCGTTGCGCTTGCGGTTGAAGGCGCCCTTCGCCTGGCCCTCACGCTGTCGCGGCGGCTTGCCGGGCGAGCGCGCTCAACATCAGATCGGCGAGCGCGGCCGGCTGCGCCAACTGGGGTACGTGACCACAGTCGATCGCATAGCGGACGGCGCCCGGCGACAACGTCTGCATGTGCCGCTGCATCGGCAGGACCACCGAGCGGTCCCGCAGCGCTTCGATATACACGCGCGGCACGCGTCCATAGCGGGCCGCGGTCAGCCGGGGCGCCACCGCGCGGCCGCCCTCTGCCTGTGCCGTGAGCTTCGACGCCGCGAGGGCGGCGGCCTCGGCGGGGCAGTCGTGGAAGAAGATCCGCATCGCCGCATCGGGCGGCACGGTGCTGGCGAGGCCGTTAGGGGTCCAGCGCAGATGCGGGCCGATGCCCGATACCTCGGGATAGCGCGGCGCCAGTTCGCGCACCAGCGCGGCATATGACACGCCGCTGGGCAACATCATGCCGGCCACATAGAAGAGGCACGCGATCCTGTCTGGCCGGGACTCGGCCAGTTGCGACGCGGCGATGCCGCCGCCGCTGTGGCCGACCACCACCACCGGACCGGGCTGCGCATCGACCCATTCGGCCAGATGCTCGACCGCGCCGTCCAGCGACACGGCGTGCGGCGGCGTGCCGTCGCTGCCGTTGCCGGGAAGGTCGGCGGCATGGGCCCGCACACCGCGCGCGGCCAACTCCGGCAACAGCGCATCCCAGGCCCAGCTGCCTTGCCACGCACCATGGATCAGCAGCATCGGCGGCGAAGCATCGGCGGAGGCGGGCGAGGGCATGGTGGCTCAGCGGCAGGTGAATGTCTCCCGATTTAGCAAGCCGCATGCCCGCGCGGCGCTACGCGGCAGCGGTGGCGGTGCCAGGCTGCGCGGCAAGGTAGCGCCGCGCGTAATCGAAATACCAGTCCAGCGTTTCGGGATTGGCCATCGCATCGCGGTTGGCAATGCGAGCCGGATCATGGCCGAGCAGCAGCTTCTTGATCGGGACCTCCATCTTCTTGCCGGACAGCGTGCGCGGGATGCCGGGCACCTGCAGGATGGCGTTGGGCACGTGGCGCGACGACAGCGCGTCGCGGATGCGCGCGCGGATGGTGTCGGCAAGACGCTCGTCCAGCGTGATGCCTTCGCGCAGCACCACGAACAGCGGCATATAGGAGTCGCGGCCGAGATATTCGAGATCGACGACCATGCTGTCGAGCACCTCGTCCAGATCCTCGACCACGCGGTACAGCTCGCTGGTGCCCATGCGGATGCCATGCCGGTTGATGGTGGCATCCGACCGGCCATAGATGATGGCGCCGCCGCGAGATGTGATCCTGATCCAGTCGCCATGGCGCCACACCGCGGGGTACACATCGAAATAGCTGTCGTGGTAGCGCTGGCCGTCCGCGTCGCCCCACAGATAGAGCGGCATCGACGGCATCGGCTCGGTGCACACCAGTTCGCCGACCGCTTCGATCAACGGGTGTCCGGCCTCGTCATAGGCTTCGACCTTGGCGCCGAGGCAGCGGCATTGCATCTCGCCGGCGTGCAGCGGCAGTAGCGGGCAGCCGGCGACAAACGAGCCGGCGAAGTCCGTGCCGCCCGACATCGGCGCGAGCCAGATGTCGTCGCGCACCTGCCGGTAGACCCAGTCGTAGGCTTCGGCAGGAAGCGGCGAGCCGGTCGAACCGACGGCGCGCAGCCGGCTCAGATCGGCCTCGCGCGCGGGATGCACGCCGGCCTTCATATTGCCGGTGAAGAACGCCGCGCCGGCGCCGAACACCGTGATGCCGGCCTGTTCGACAAAGCGCCACAGCACGGCAGGGTCGGGCCAGGCCGGATTGCCGTCGTACAGCGCGATGGTGCAGCCAAGCAGCAGCCCGGCCACCTGCGCGTTCCACATGATCCAGCCGCTGCTGCTGTACCAGTGGAATACGTCGTCCGGGCCAAGGTCGTTGTGGAAGGCCATCAGCTTGCACTGCTCGATCACGATGCCGCCATGGCCGTGCACGATCGGCTTGGGCATGCCGGTGGTGCCGGACGAGTACACGATCCACAGCGGATGGTCGAACGGCACGCTGTCGACGACGAGCGGCACGTCGTGCGCCAGCGTGTCGCTCCAGCGGTGCTGGCGCACGTTCGGCGCAGCATCGATGCGTGCCGCGTTGCCATCGAGATGCGGCACCACGATCAGATCCGTCAGCGAGGGCAGGGCCGCGGCCAGTTGCGCGATCACCGGCTTGCGGTCGTAGTCCTTGCCGCCATAGCGGTAGCCGTCGACGGCGATCAGCACCGTGGGCTCGATCTGCCGGAAGCGGTCCGCCACGGCGACCTGCCCCATGTCGGGCGCGCAGCCGGACCATACCGCGCCCACGCTCGCCGTGGCGAGGAAGGCAACGACCGTCTGCGGAATATTGGGCAGGTAGCCGGCGACCCGGTCGCCACGGCCCACGCCCATGTGCCGCAGCGCATGGGCCAGCGATGCCACCTGACGTTCGAGGTCGCCCCAGCTCAATTCCGCCAGTGGCTGCGTCTCGCCGGCATGGCGAATGGCCGCACGGTGGCGCGCCTGGCCTTCGCCTGCATGGCGGAATACCTGCTGGGCATAATTCAGCGTCGCGCCTTCGAACCAGCGTGCGCCCGGCATGCGGCGCCCGGCCAGCACCGTGTGGGCGGGCGTGTCGAAGCGGATATCGAAGTAGGCGCGCACGGCGTCCCAGAAGGCGTCCAGCTCGGTGACCGACCAGCGCCACAGGGCGTCGTAGTCGTCAAAGGCGAGGCCGCGCTCCTTGCGCAGCCAGCGCATGAACCGCGTGAGCTGCGCCCGCTCGCGGACGGCGGGCGAAGGCGTCCACACGAGCTTGCCTTCCTCGATGGTGGTCATGTCTCCTCCTTTTGCCCGTCTGGTGCGGGCGTTGGGGATGGTGGAAATTTTTGTTGGGGGGAGAGGGCAGTCCCACCCCAAACGAAAGCTTCAAAAGCCTCTCAAACACCCCCCATGCACAAATACTTCAACTCCAGATACTCGTCGATCCCGTATTTCGATCCCTCGCGGCCCAGGCCCGATTGCTTGACGCCGCCGAACGGCGCCACCTCGTTGGAGATCAATCCGGTATTGATGCCGACCATGCCGTATTCGAGCTGCTCCGCGACGCGCCAGATGCGGCCGATGTCGCGGCTGTAGAAATAGGAGGCGAGGCCGAATTCGGTGGCATTGGCCAGCGCCACCACTTCCTTCTCGTCGCGGAACCTGAACACGGCGGCGACCGGCCCGAACGTTTCCTCGCGGGCGATCAGCATGTCGGGCGTGGCATCGGCCAGCACGGTAGGCGCGACAAAGCGCGGCGAGCCCATGCCGTCCAAGACTTTGCCGCCGGTCAGCAGCCGCGCGCCGCGCGACGTGGCATCGTCGATATGCTGGCGGACTTTCTGCACCGCCTGGTCGTCGATCAGCGGCCCCTGCACCACGCCGGCCTCGAAGCCGTTGCCCACGCGCAGGCCCTCCGCCTGGCGCGCCAGCTTGTCGACGAAGGCGTCGTAGATCGATTCGTGCGCGTAGAAGCGGTTGGTGCAGACGCAGGTCTGGCCCGCGTTGCGGTACTTCGAGGCGATCGCGCCTTCGACCGCCGCATCGAGGTCGGCATCGTCGAACACGATGAAGGGGGCATGGCCGCCCAGCTCCAGCGCCACCTTTTTGATGGTGGGCGCGCATTGCTCCATCAGGATGCGCCCGACCGGCGTCGAGCCGGTGAACGACAGATGGCGCACCACCGGCGATGCGCACAGCGCCTTGCCGATCTCGACCGAGCGGCCGGCGTCGCCGGTCACCACGTTGATCACGCCGGCCGGGATGCCGGCGCGATGGGCAAGCTCGGCCATCGCCAGCGCGCACAGCGGCGTCTGCTCGGCCGGCTTGATCACGATGGTGCAGCCGGCGGCCAGCGCGGGCGCGCATTTGCGCGTGATCATCGCGATCGGGAAATTCCACGGGGTAATCGACGCGCACACGCCGATCGGCTGCTTCAGCACCACCATCCGCTTGTCCGACCAGGTGGAGGCGGGCACGTCGCCGCTGACGCGCTTGGCCTCCTCGGCGAACCATTCGATAAAGGAGGCGCCGTACACCACCTCGCCCTTGGCCTCGGCGAGCGGCTTGCCCTGCTCGGCGGTCATCAGCGCGGCCAGGTCGTCGGCGTTGGCGATCAGCAGGTCGAACCAGCGCCGCATCAGATTGGCGCGGTCCTTCGCGGTGCGCTCGCGCCACGCCGGCCATGCCGCGTCGGCCGCCGCGATGGCGCGCTCGGTTTCGGCGGCGCCCAGGTTCGCCACCTGCACCAGTTCCTGGCCGGTGGCGGGATCCACGACCGGGAAGCGGCCGCCATCCTCAGCGTCGATCCACTCGCCGTTCACATACGCCCGGTCGCGGACCAGCGCCCGGTCCTGGATTCGGTCTAGCACATTGGCCATCGGAGTCTCCTGTCATCTGCATGATCCGTGATCTGGATGCTTCAGCACACCGGACGAACCGGGTGCGGTTCCGAGGGCCAATGATAGCCGCGTGCGCGTTCAGGCGCGCGGCACCGGCTCGAACAGCGTCTGCCACATCGCGTCAACCCGGTCCTTGACCGCCGCATCCATGCGGATAGGACGCCCCCATTCGCGCGTGGTTTCGCCCGGCCATTTGTCGGTGGCGTCGATGCCCATCTTGGAGCCGAGGCCCGACACCGGCGAGGCGAAGTCCAGGTAATCGATCGGCGTATTGTCGACCATCACGGTGTCGCGCGACGGGTCGACGCGCGTGGTGATGGCCCAGATCACCTCCTTCCAGTCGCGCACGTCGACGTCGTCGTCCACCACCACGATGAACTTCGTATACATGAACTGCCGCAGGAAACTCCACACGCCGAACATCACCCGCTTGGCATGACCCGCGTACTGCTTCTTCATGCGGACCACCGCCATCCGGTAGCTGCATCCCTCCGGGGGCAGATAGAAGTCGGTGATCTCCGGAAACTGCTTCTGCAGCAGCGGCACGAACACCTCGTTCAGCGCCACGCCAAGCACGGCAGGCTCATCGGGCGGCTTGCCGGTGTAGGTGGAGTGGTAGATCGGGTCGCGCCGCATCGTGATGCGGTCGATGGTGAAGACGGGGAACCAGTCCTGCTCGTTGTAATAGCCGGTGTGGTCGCCGAACGGGCCTTCGAGCGCGTGCTGGTAGCCGGAAGGATGATCCGGGTCGGGCTGGATATGGCCTTCCAGCACGATCTCGGCGGAGGCCGGCACGCTCAGCTCCGACAGCGTGGGCGTGATGCAGCCGGCCAGCGCGGTGCGGCTGCCGCGCAGCAGCCCGGCGAACTGGTATTCGGACAACGTGTCCGGCACCGGCGTCACCGCGCCGAGCATGGTGGCGGGGTCGGTCCCCAACGCCACCGCGATGGGAAACGGCTTGCCCGGGTTCGCCAGCGCATGCTCGCGGAAGTCCAGCGCGCCGCCGCGGTGGGCGAGCCAGCGCATGATCACCTGGTTGCGGCCGATCACCTGCTGCCGGTAGATGCCAAGGTTCTGCCGCTTCTTGTGCGGTCCCTTGGTGACCACCAGGCCCCAGGTGATCAGCGGCGCCGCATCGCCGGGCCAGCAGGTCTGGATCGGCAGGCGCGCCAGATCGACATCCTGGCCTTCCCACACCACTTCCTGGCAGGGCGGGGACGAGATCCGCCTGGGCGACATGTCCCAGACCGACTTCGCCAGCGCAAAGAGCTTGCCGGCCTCGCGCAGTCCACGCGGCGGCTCCGGTTCCTTCAGCACCGACAGCACGCGGCCAATGTCGCGCAGGTCCGCCAATGTTTCCGCGCCCATGCCCAGCGCGACCCTGCGTGGGGTGCCGAACAGATTGGCAAGCACCGGGATTTCAAAGTGGGCTGCGTGCCCGTTGGAGGCGGGCCTTGCCGGCTTCTCGAACAGCACCGCGGGGCCCTCGGCACGCAGCAAGCGGTCGGAGATCTCGGTCATCTCCAGATGCGGCGACACCGGGGCTGCGATACGGCGCAGTTCTCCCTGCTGTTCCAGTTGGCCGACAAAGTCACGCAAATCGTTGTATTTCATCAGAATTTCGGTCAAGGGTCGGGCACTGGTGCGGTGCGGCGACACAGTTGGCGGGCAGGGAAGATCACCGGCTCCGACGGATAGTGCAAAAAAAGGTGCGTCCCGGGATGCCTCAAATTGTAAGTTTTTTTGTCTCCGGAGCACGCGCTCCCGAGCGATGCAGCCAAGGCGGGGCTTGGGTCCTGGGTCGATGACGTGATCTCTTCTTCACCTAAATGGGGGTGTTACATATAACTTATGGATATGTAGAATATTATCTTTATGCTTGACTCGATATAAAACCGTTCCTACAATCGCGTCTGCTCAAAAGAGTGCTGCATCGCAACAATGATTTCATGTGGCTGTCAAGAGGCGAAATGCCGCGACGCCATGCCAGCACATCGATCAATTGGCGGACTGGATATCCAAGGAGGTCCGACAGATCGCCGCCGGGGGATCCGGCGCGCTTGAGTCTTTTCGCAGCAGGGCAGGTTCCCCCAAGAGCCTCCCCTGCTAATCGCTGGGCGCATGGGGAGCGCCCACCAACAACAGATGCCGGTCGCCTTCCCGGGCGGTGCGACATCCTTACTTGAGTACGCTGTCAGCGGACGATTGGTGCGCGAGGCTATGCCTTGGCCCATCGGCGGCGGGTGGCGGAGGGAGGTAAGCATGAGTGGTTGGAAAACCCTTCATCTTCCCGGTGTTGGACGGGCCCTGCAGGTCCGTTTCAGGCAACCGGTTCCGGGTGTGCGTCGGTCGCTGCAAGTCCGCTTCGCCCATCCGATCGCGGGCCGCGCGCTGCGCGGCGGTCGTACCACGCTGAAGTTCGCGCTCAACAGCGCGGGTTTGCTGGCTGTCGTGGCGGGCATTTCGCTGACGGTCAGCCAGGAATGGCGTACGGCGCTGGCGGGCATGCTTGCGGGCGACGAAGCGCCGGCGG
>NZ_VLJN01000011.1:25027-106256 GCF_007829435.1 Cupriavidus gilardii J11 | reverse complement strand
CCAGCCAGCCCAGCACCAGCACCGACACGTTGGCGGCGGTGGCCACGTCGACGATGGCATTCGAGATGCCCGAGTCCCGCAGGATCCGGCCGAAGCCGGCGCCCGCGCCCACCACCAGCGTGATGATCGCGGTCGGCGCCACGCACTCGTTGGTGAAGCGAAGGATGGTTTCGCGGTTGAAGCCGCGCGCCTTGCCGAAGGTATAGAAGCTGACCAGCGCGGCGATCAGCAGCGCGATCACCGAATTGCCGATCAGCTTCAGGAAGTCGTTGGCGAAGGTCTTCGGCGTGGTGAACACGTCGGCCCAGCTGCCGAGCAGCATCAGGATCACCGGCAGCAGGATGGTGAATACCGTGATGCCGAAGCTGGGCAACTGATGCGAGGCCACCACGTCGTCCGCTTCCTCGGTGAACTGGTCGGCCAGCGGGTTCTCGTCGGGCAGCTTGACGTAGCGGTCCATCAGCCGCGCGAACAGCGGACCGGCGATGGCGGCGGTCGGAATGCCCACGATCAGCGCGTAGAGGATGGTCTTGCCGATGTCGGCGCCATAGGCGGTGACCGCCAGCAGCGCGGCGGGGTGCGGCGGGATCAGGCCGTGCACCACCGACAGCCCGGCCACCATCGGAATGCCGACCAGCACCATCGACGTGCCGGTGCGCTGTGCCACGTTGAAGGCAATCGGCACCAGCAGCACGAAGCCGACCTCGAAGAACACCGGCAGGCCGACGATAAAGGCGATGGTCGCCATGGCCCAGTGCACGTTCTTCGCGCCGAAGAAATCGATCAGCGTGCGCGCGATGCGCTCGGCGCCGCCCGATTCCGCCATCATCTTGCCCAGCATGGTGCCCAGGCCAATCACCAGCGCGATATGGCCTAGCGTGCCGCCCACGCCGGCCTCGAACGACTTGACGATCTCGGTCATCGGCATGCCGACGGCAAAGCCGAGCAGCACGGATACCACCACCAGGGTGATGAAGGGGTTCAGCTTGAAGCGCGCGATCAGCACGACCAGCGCGATGACCGCGACGAGCGCGTAGAGCAGCAGGGTGGTTCCGGTTACGGCAGCCATCTTGTCTCCTTCGGGGGGCCTTGTGGGCGGATTTGGGTTTGGGTTTGGGGTTAGGGAAGGGAGGGGCGTTGGACTGGCCGGGACTGCCTCTCCCCCGCCCCTCTCCCGCACGCGGGAGAGGGGGAGCGTATGCCAGTGCGTTGGGTTAACTCCCCTCTCCCGCTTGCGGGAGAGGGGTAGGGGAGAGGGCAGCCAAATCTCGGCAGCAGACCGGCTCAGCCACCCGCCCGCTTATACGCAATGCAATCGATCTCCACCTTGCAGTCCACCACCATGCTGGACTGCACGCAGGCGCGCGCCGGCGGATTCGCGCCGAAATACGCCTTGAAGATCTTGTTGAACGACGCGAAGTCGCGCGCGTCGTCGAGCCACACGCCGCAGCGCACGACATGCTCGGGCCCGTAGCCGGCCTCCGCGAGAATGGCCAGCAGATTGCGGATGGCCTGGTGGGTCTGCGCGACGATGCCGCCTTCGACCACCTCGCCGTCCACCATGGGCACCTGGCCCGATACATAAAGCCAGCCGTCGGCGCCGACCGCGCGTGCAAATGGCATGTGCTGGCCACCGGTACCGGTGCCGCCTTCGACGCCAAAGCGTTGAATATCCATGAATGCTCCTGCGAACAACGAATCGATAGGGGGAAGGAATGGGAGCCGGCGTGGCCCGGGATTCAGGCTCGCGCCGCTTCGCCGCGCGGCAGAAAGCGCCCGGCGCGCGCGCCGGTGGCCTCGCGGTCGCGCCACGACAGCGTGCCGTTGACCCACACCGCCGCGATGCCCTCGGCGGGCTGCATCGGATCGGTGAAGGTGGCCGCATCGCGCACGGTCGCCGCATCGAACAGCACCAGATCGGCCCAATGGCCCTCGCGCACGAAGCCGCGCCCGGACAGGCCAAAGCGTTCGGCCGACAGGCCCGTCATCTTGTTGACGGCGATGGCCAGCGGCAACAGCTCGCGATCGCGCGCATAGTGGCCCAGCACGCGCGGAAAGGCGCCCCACAGCCGGGGATGCGGCAAGGGGTCGTTGGGCAGGCCGTCCGAGCCGATCACCGTGGCGGGATGCGACAGGATGCGATCGACGTCGGCATCCTCCATGCAGTGATACACCGCGCCGGCCGGTTGCAGGCGCCGCGCCGCCTCGTGCAGATCGACCTGCCACTCTGCCGCGATATCGGCCAGCAGCCGTCCGCCCATATGCGGATGCGCCTCGGACCACGTCACCATGATGTCGAAGTCCCCGGTCACCTGCTTCAGGTCGAGCGTGGACGAACTGGCCGTGTACGGATAGCAGTCGCAGCCGACCGGCTGCCAGCGCTGCGCCTGCTCCAGCGCCTGCAATACCTCGCCGCTGCGGCCCCAGTTGTCCACGCCCGCGCATTTCAGGTGCGATATCACCACCGGCACGCGCGCGTGCCGGCCGATGCGGAACGCTTCGTCCATGGCCTCGAGGATCTGCGCGAATTCGCTGCGCAGATGGGTGGCATACAGCCCGCCAGAGTTGGCCAGCGTTTCGGCCAGCGCCAGCACTTCCTCGGTCGGCGCGGCAAACGCATTGGCGTAGGCAAGGCCGGTCGACAGCCCGAGCGCGCCGTGGTCGAGCGCCTCGCGCAACTGCGCGCGCATCGCGGCGATCTCGCCGGCATCGGCGGCGCGATCGAGACGGTCCAACTGGTTGCTGCGCAGCGCGGTGTGCCCCACCAGCGCCGCCACGTTGACGGCGGGSCGCGCCGCCCGCAGCGCGTCGACATACGCGCCGAAGGTTGGATAGCGAAACGCGCTGGCGTCGCCCAGCAGGTTCATTGGATCGGGCGGCGCGCCGCGCAGGCTGACCGGCGCGGCGCTGATGCCGCAATTGCCGACCACCACCGTGGTGACGCCTTGCGACAGCTTCGGCGTCATCCCGGGCTGGCGGATGACGTTCGTGTCGTCGTGCGTATGTACGTCGATAAAGCCCGGCGCGAGGATGAGGCCGGCGGCATCGGCCTGCTCGTCGGCTTGGCCATCGAGCGCGGGCGCGATGGCCGCGATACGGCCATCCCGCAGTCCCACATCCGCCTCGTAAGCCGTGGCGCCGGAGCCGTCCAGGATGGTGGCGCCGCGGATGAGCGTATCGAACCGGGTCGGCATGGTCAGTCTCCCAAGGGCTGGCGGTTGTCGCCCGGCACGCCCTGCCCGCGATGGGCGTCGAGCACATACTTCAGGCGTCGCAGCTTTTCCTGGCTGTCGTCCTGCTGCAGCAGCGCGACGCGCGTGGCCAGCACGTCCATCACCAGCAGCATCGCGTAGCGCGACGCCGACGGCTTGAAAATGAAATCGGTCTCGATCGCGCGGATCGGCAGCAGCACGTCGGCGCGCGACGCCAGTGGCGATCCGAGCGCCGTCACGGCAATCAGCCGCGCCCCGTACTCGCGGGCGATATCGCAGCTCGCCAGCATCTCGGGCACGCTGCCGCTGACCGAGAACGCGAGCACCACATCGTCCTTGGCCAGCGTGGCCGATACCATCTGCTGCAGCAGCGCGTCCTGATAGCTCGCAACCGGCCGGCCCAGGCGCGCGAGCCGGTAGCAGGCCTCGTCGGCCATGAAGCTGGAGCCGCCGCCCATCCCGAAAGCGTAGATCATGCGTGCGCGCTGCAACAGGCGGGCGGCGCGCTCGATGTGATCGGCGTCGATCAGCTGCCGATTGACGTCAAGCGCCGCCACCACGTCGCGGTGCAACTGGTCGGCGAGGGTCTGCGGCAGCGTGGCATCCGCCGAGGGCGGCTGTTCATGGTGGAGGAAGCGCTGGCCGACCGCGGCCGCTTGTGCCAGCCGCAGCTTGAGGTCGCGCACGTCACGACATCCCAGCGCCTTGGCCAGCCGCGTGACGCTCGCCTCGCTGACGCCGGCCTTGCGTGCCAGCGCGTTGATGCTGGCGGCGGCGGCACCGGCGAGGTCCTCCAGGATGACCTGGGCCACCTTCTGCTCGGCCAGCCGCAGTGTCGGTCCGCGCTCTGCGATGCGGGTCAGGATGTCGAAGGTGGCGGTCATGGGCGGTAAGGGCTGGCGCACCCGGGAAAGTCGGCGGGAACGTGTCTGTTACTTTATAACAAGGGTGAAATATCGTAATTTCGCCGCTATGATTACGTCAATCGGAATTTGAACGGCCCTCGTCCGGGCCTCGTCTGCATGCGTGAAATAAAGTACCAAAGCGGGATGATCGATCCCCTGAACAAGGCCCTGGGCCGTATGGACGGGCCCTTGCCGCCGGAACGCGCGCCTGAAGTGGGCTGGCGGCTGCTCGACGAGGAACTGAGCCTGCCCGCCGCGGTGCTGTACGAGCCCTGCCTGGCGCATAACCTGGAATGGATGCGCCGCTTCATGGACGAATACGGCGTGAAGCTGGCACCGCACGGCAAGACGACGATGGCCCCCAAGCTGTTCCGCCGCCAGCTCGATGCGGGCGCGTGGGGCATCACGCTGGCCACCGCGCAGCAGACCGCGGCGGCTTGCGCGCATGGTGTGCGGCGCGTGCTGATGGCGAACCAGCTGGTGGGCCGGCGCAACATGGAAATCGTCGCCGACCTGCTGCGCGATCCCGGCTTTGATTTCTTCTGCCTGGTCGATTCCGCCGACCTGGCGGACCAGCTCGGCGCATTCTTCCGCGCCCGAGGCCAGCGACTGCATGTGCTGCTCGAACTCGGTGTCGCGGGCGGCCGCACCGGCGTACGCGACGACGCCCAGCGCGAAGCGGTATTGGCCGCGCTCGCCCGCTGGCCCGATACGCTGGTGCTGGCGGGCGTCGAGGTCTACGAAGGCGTGCTGCAGCAGGAGGATGACATCCGGCGCTTCCTGCGCCATGCCGTGGCCGTCACGCGCGAACTGGCCGCGCAGGGCCGTTTCGGGCGCCAGCCCGCCTTGCTGTCGGGCGCTGGTTCGGCGTGGTACGACGTGGTGGCCGAGGAGTTCGCGCAAGTTGCGCGCGAGGGCGCGGACGGCGCCCAAGGTGCCCGTGTGCCGATCGAGGTGGTGTTGCGTCCCGGTTGCTACCTGACGCACGACGTCGGTATCTACCGGGCCGCGCAGCAGCGGATTCTGGCAAGCAATCCGGTGGCGCAGTCCATGCGCGAGGGCTTGCTGCCGGCGTTGCAGCTGTGGGCCTATGTGCAGTCGATTCCCGAGCCCGACCGTGCCATCATCGGCATGGGCAAGCGCGATGCGGCCTTCGACGCCGGCCTGCCGCTGCCGGCGCAATGGGTGAGGCCCGGCAGCGGAACCTTGCCGCGCGCGACGCCGTCCCACTGGGAGGTCACCGGCATGATGGACCAGCACGCCTACCTGCGCATCGCGCCCGGCGACGGGCTGCGCGTCGGCGACATGGTGGCCTTCGATATTTCGCACCCGTGCCTGACCTTCGACAAATGGCGGCACATTCCCGTGCTTGATGCCGGGCTGCGCGTGATCGACATCGTGCAGACCTTCTTCTGACGCCTTGACAACCGGACGACCGCAGCAGACATGAGCATCGATATCCTGGCCTTCGGCGAGCCGCTGGTGGAGTTCAACCAGCAGCCGGCCAATGAGCATGAGCCGCAGCACTACCTGCAGGGCTTCGGCGGCGATATCTCCAACTTCTGCATCGCGGCGGCGCGGCAGGGCGCCAAGGCGGGCCTCATCAGCGCGGTGGGCGCCGATGGCTTCGGCGAGCGGCTGCTCGCGCTGTGGACGCAGGAACGGGTCGACGCCCGCCATGTGTACACCGATCCCGACGCGCCGACCGGCGTGTACTTCGTCAGCCACGACGCGCACGGCCACCGCTTCGACTATCTGCGCGCCGGCTCCGCGGCCAGCCGCTATACACACGACCGCCTGCCGCAACAGGCCATTGCCGAGGCCCGCTTCCTGCATCTGTCCGGCATCAGCCTGGCCATCAGCAACAGCGCCTGCGATGCGGGGCTGGCCGCGATGGAGCACGCGCGCAAGGCCGGCGTGCGGGTCAGTTTCGACACCAACCTTCGCTTGCGGCTGTGGTCGCTGGCGCGGGCGCGCGGCATCATGCGCGAGGCGCTGGCGATGACGGATGTCTGCCTGCCGAGCTGGGACGACATCACGGTGTTGACGGGGCTGGACGACCGCGACGCCATCGTCGATTACCTGCTCGCATGCGGCATCGGGCTGGTCGCGCTGAAGCTGGGCGAGGAGGGCGCCTATGTCGCCACCGCGCAGGCGCGCGCCCTGGTGCCGGCGTGGCAGGTGCAGGCCGTCGACGCGACCGGCGCAGGCGATTGTTTCGGCGGCGCGTTCATCGCACGGCTCGCCGCCGGCGACGAACCGTTCGAGGCCGCCCGCTACGCCAATGTCGCGGCGGCATTGTCGACCACCGGCTATGGCGCGGTCGCGCCCATTCCCACCGCCGAGACCGTGCTGGCGCGCCTGGCGCAGCATGTCTCGGTGATCGGCTGATGGCCGGTGTCCTGCCTCGGCCCATGGACCGGACCGACCCCATCGTCGATATCGGTCCCGACCCTCAATCCTTTTCCTTCCCGAACGCCATGTCCCAAGCCAGCCAACCTGCTTCGCTGATCGATCGCCTGACAGGCGTGCCGGTCATTCCCGTGCTCGAATTCGGCTCGATCGACGAGGCGCTGCGCGTATCCGAGGCCCTGGTGGCCGGCGGCCTGCCGGTGCTGGAAATCACGCTGCGCACGGCCGTCGCCCTCGACGCGATACGCGAGGTCGCCGCGGCGCTGCCGCAGGCCTGCGTCGGCGCCGGTACGGTGCTGACGGTCGACCAGCTGCACGCGGTGCGCGATGCCGGCGCGCAGTTCGCTGTATCGCCGGGTTTGACCTCCACGCTGGCCGGGGCCGCGCGCAATGCGGGCGTGCCGCTGCTGCCGGGCGTGGCCACGCCCAGTGAAGCGATGGCCGCGCTGGAAGCGGGCTATACCTTCCTCAAGTTCTTCCCGGCGGAAGCCAACGGCGGCGTGCCGGTGCTGAAGGCCTGGCATGGCCCGCTGTCGCAATTGCGCTTCTGCCCGACCGGCGGCATCGACGCGGCCCGCGCACCGTCCTATCTGGCGCTGCCGAACGTGGTCTGCGTCGGCGGCTCCTGGGTCGTGCCGAAGGACGCCGTCGCCGCTGGCGACTGGCCGCGCATCCGGTCCCTGGCGGAAGAAGCCGCGAAGCTGAGCCGAACGTAAGCCTTTAACTCCCCTCTCCCGCAAAGCGGGAGAGGGGCCGGGGAGAGGGGAATATCAGCCCCCCCAGCATCTCCTCCCCCCGCATCCCAAAACTGTCGGACAAATGCGGATTGCGGTCGACACGACGCCGGCCTAAGCTCGAAACATCCGTACTATTGGAGCGGGCATGACAGCGGTAGCGACGTCGTGGGCGGCGCAGCAGCAACCGGCTATGGATGTCGCGGCCGCGAACAGCGGTTTCCAGCGCAGCCATCGGCGTGCCTTCAGCCCGGCACGGCTGGTGCGCGCCATCATCGCCGTGGTGCTGGCCGTGGCCGCTTCCGCATGCGCCAGCCTGCCGCAGGATGTCCAGCGGCGCCCGTCCTCCGCGCTGGCTGAATGGCAGGCCACGCCGCTGGGCCAGGTCACCGCGCGCAGCAGCCCGGATCCGGCGCTGTCCGGCTTCCATCTGGTGTCCTCCGGCGAAGAGGCCTACGGCACCCTCGTGACGCTGGCCGACCGGGCCACCCGCACTCTCGACCTGCAGTACTACATCGTCGCCGCCGATGAATCGTCGCGAGAAATCCTGCGCCATGTGCGCGCCGCCGCCGAGCGGGGCGTCCACGTGCGCCTGCTGGTGGACGACCTGCACAGCGACGGCAAGGACCCCGCCTTCCTGCGTTTCGCCCGCCATCCGAATATCGAGGTGCGTTATTTCAACCCGTTTCCCGCGGGGCGGTTCTCCAAGGCGACGCGCTTCCTGACCTCGCTGACCGATGTGCGCCGCGTCAACCGGCGCATGCACAACAAGGTCTTCATCGCCGACAACGCGCTGGCAATGACGGGCGGCCGGAATATCGGCAACGCCTACTTCCTGCGCGCGCCCGACACCAACTTCGTCGACCTGGACGTGATCGTCGCCGGTCCCGCCGTGCGGCGGCTGTCGGCGGCATTCGATCGCTACTGGAACAGCGAATTCGCCTTCCCGGTGGAATCGCTTGCCAAGGAGCAGCAGCCCGGACGTCCCGGCGCCGCGCCCGGCATGCCGGCCTCGTCGCCGGCGGTGCCCGAACAGGCGCTGGTCGACGAGGCCGCGCAACGCGAGGCCGAACGCAAGCGACTGGAGGCCAGCGGCATGACGGCGCCGGCGCGCATCGATCCAGGCAAGTCCTTCCTCGCGCGGGAGCTGGCCAAGGGCGGCAAGCTGACCCTCGATTGGGCGCGCGCCAGCGTGCTGGTCGACGATCCGGCCAAGGTGTCGCCGGACAAGCTGCAGGACCGCGACGACTCGCTGATCGACGAGTTCGCGCGGATGGTCAACAGTGCGCGCGACGAGGTGATCCTGATCACGCCGTACTTCGTGCCGGGCGACCGCGGCGTGCAATGGCTTACGGGGCTGGCGGCGCGTGGCGTCAAGGTACGCGTGCTGACCAACTCGCTGGCGGCGACCGACTCGCCGGTCGTCCATGTCGGCTATAAGCGCTACCGCAAGGACCTGCTGCGAGGTGGCGTGGAGCTTCACGAACTGAAGACGCGGCTGAACCGGCAGCAGCGCACGGTGGGCGATTTCAAGTCGTCGCAGGCCAGCCTGCATGTGAAGGCCGCCGTGGTCGACCGCACCCATC
This sequence comes from Cupriavidus gilardii J11, assembly GCF_007829435.1. GTDB lineage: Bacteria > Pseudomonadota > Gammaproteobacteria > Burkholderiales > Burkholderiaceae > Cupriavidus > Cupriavidus gilardii_D. Next base: position 97,407 of record NZ_VLJN01000011.1, on the reverse strand, counting down.
TGTTCGTCGGTTCGATGAACTTCGATCCACGTTCGGTCACGCAGAACACCGAGACCGGCATCATCCTGGAAAACGCCCGGCTGGCGGGGCGGGTGGCCCAGTTGTTCTCGGGCGCGATCGGGGAAAACAGCTGGCGGGTGCAGCTATCCCCGGAAGGGAAGGTGCAATGGGTGGACGGCTCGGGCAAGGATGCCGTGGTGCTGGACACGGAGCCCGACACGACGTGGTCGGAGCGATTCTGGGTGGATGTGCTGACGCCTTTTACGCCGGATGAGCTGCTTTAGGGCTTGCTGGGAGTTGTGGGGCCTGTTGTTACTGCCCTCTCCCCCGGCCCCTCTCCCGCTTTGCGGGAGAGGGGAGAACTGTGCACGAACCTCACTTATGCCGGTCGGCCGCGCCTTCCAGCTTTTGGCCACCGCGCTGGATATCCTGGCCCAACCCGGCCATCGTATTGCAGCCGGCAAGCAGCACGGCGAGCATCAAGCCGAAGATCCAACCTTTTTTCACACCGCTCTCCTATCAAGTGTTGCAAACGGCGCGATTTTACAATTGCCGGGCCGTATGCGCACGCGGTGGTGCGGCGGTAGTGTGGCAATTTGTAACGTGAATCAGACATAGGCGATCAGCCGGCCAGCCGCGATCACCAGTGTCCAGGTCAGCAGCGACACCATCGCGCTGATGCGCGCCCAGGCAGGCGGCGGCGCCCCGACGTTCCAGCTTCCGGCGCCGCCGCCTGCCGGCGCACGCCGCAACGCGCGGAAGGGTCCGGCATGGAAGGCCACCGCATTGGCCACGCCGAGCACGATCAGCGCCGCCTTGACCTGCAAGGCCCGGTTGGTCAGCAGCTCGTCGGCATGCGCCAGCAGCAGCAGGGCGCCGCTGGCCACCATCGCGACGAAGGCCGCCGCGGTCAACGGCAGCACATTGCGAAGCAGCGTCAGCACCGGCAGCGTGCGCCAGAGGCCGGCCAGACGCAGATCGACCACCGCGATGGTGCCGAACAGCAGGCCGAGGCCCGCCAGGTGCACGATTTCCATCGCCGGGTACGCCCACGGCGACGTCCGCAGGGCGTGCGACAGCGGCAGCGCGGCCAGCGTGGCGCCGATCTCGGCAAGCGACGCCATCGGCCGCCTTACCGCAGCTCGACCGTCTGGCCGTCCAGCACGATGCGCTCGGCGCGCATCTCGTCGTCGTGCTCCTTGCTCGGATAGCCGACCAGCGTCACCTGCTTGCCGACGGCGACCTTGTCGGCCGTGGCGCCGCGCGACTGCATGCGGGAGATCGGCGCCAGCACGGCCAGCCAACGCTTGCCGTTGGCATCAATGCGGACGGTGGCGTGGGGATTCTGGTAGTTGACCTCGACCAGCTTGCCGGTCAACGTGACCGGTTTGCTGTCGTCGTAGGTCGACCAGCCGTGATGGGCGTAGGCGGGTGCGGCCGCCAGCGTGGCAAGCAGGACGGCGGCGATGCCGCGCGAGCCATGGCGCAGGGGAGGAAGCATGGCGATTCTCCGGAGGCAGGGCGATGGCGGGGGCCATCCGCTTGGGAGTATAGCGGGGGTGGCTTGGGGCGTGGGATTGCGGTGACTTCCCTCTCCCCCGGCCCCCAACACCAGCTCGCAACTACCCCGTCGTCTCCAGCTCCGGCCCCTCCTGCGGCGCCATCCGCGTGGCCAGCACCTTGTCGATGCGCTTGCCATCCATGTCGACGATCTCGAATTTCCAGTCCTGCCAGCTCACCGCGTCGGCGATCTGCGGCAGCCTGCCGAGCAGCAGCAACAGCATGCCGGACAAGGTGTGGTAACGCTCCTTGTCTTCCTCCGGCACATTGCGCAGGCCGATGCGGTCCTTCAGCTCCGGGATCGGGATCAGGCCGTCCAGCAGCCATGAGCCGTCGTCGCGCTGCACGGCCCATTCCGCGCCGGCGATGTCCGGCTTGAATTCCCCGGTGATCGCCTCGATCAGGTCCTGCAGCGTGACGATTCCCAGCACCTCGCCGTATTCGTCGATGACAAAGGCCATCTGTCCGCCCGACGAGCGGAAATGCTCCAGCAACTCCATGCCGGTGACGCTCTCGGGGACGTACACCGGTGCCTGCATCACGGCGGCGAGGTCCGTGGTCTCGCCGCGCAGCTTGCGCGCCAGCAGCGCGCGCGCGCTGACCACGCCCAGCACGTCGTGCATGCCGCCGCGCACCACCGGGAAGCGCGAATGGTCGGATTCCTCGATGCGGCGCAGGTTCTCTTCCAGCGACAGCTCGACATCGAGCGTCACCACATCGCCGCGCGGCACCATCAACGACGTCAGCTGGCGGTCGTCGAGGCGGAACACGTTGCGGACCATGGTGTGTTCATGCCGCTCGATCACGCCCGCCTCCGAACCCTCGACCAGCAGCGCGTGAATCTCTTCCTCGGTGACGGCCGGTCCCGCGCCGCTCTTGACGCCCAGCAGGCGCAGCACGAGCCGCGTTGAACCGGACAGCAGCTTGACGAACGGAGTGGAGGCCACCGCCAGCCATGACAGCGGTCGCGCCACCATCCGCGCGATGACTTCCGGCGCCAGCTGTCCCACGCGCTTTGGAACCAGCTCGCCCAGCACGATGGAGAAATAGGTCAGCCCCGCGACCACGATCGCGGTGGCCACGTAGCCAGCCGTGGGCTGCGCCATGCCGAAGCCCTGCAGCCACACGCCAAGCGGCTGGGCCAGCGCCGATTCGCCGACCACGCCGTTGAGCACGCCGATGGAGGTGATGCCGATCTGCACCGTCGACAGGAAGCGGGTCGGGTCCTCGCCCAGCTTGACCGCCTCGATCGCGCCGCGGTCACCTTCCTCGATGTGCTTCTGCAGGCGGGCCTTGCGCGCGGTGACCAGTGCGATCTCCGACATGGCGAACACGCCGTTGAGCAGGATCAGCGCCAGCAATATTGCTATTTCCATCAGGCAGCGCGCCCTTCGCGCGCGGGTGTTGTAAGACTGGAAAGCATACCATCGGCGCATGAAGCGGCCAGTGGGAGGGCGAGACAAGTGACCGTCTGTCGATCATTAGATGGCCCCGATGGCGGCACTGTGCCTGTCCGCCATCACGGGGGCAGAACTGATGCATGGGCTGGCGAAGCGTCCTGGTGCGGCCCGTCTTGCCCGGGCCGTCGACGAACTGCTGCGCAGACTTGGGGTATTGCCTTGGACGCCCTCGGTAATGGCGGGATACGGTGAGACTCGCGCCGCGATGGAATCACAGGGCCAGCCGATGGGCGCACTGGACTTGCTGATCGCATCCCACGCGCTGACGACCGGCGCCGTGCTGGTGACCAACGACCAGGCATTCCGCCGCGTTCCCGGGCTCGTGGTGGAAGACTGGTCCACATCCACCGGCAACTGATCGCTGGCCTCATTACCTGGCAGGTTATCGTCATGCGGCGAAGGCCATGCTGTAATGCCGCCATGGACACCCTGACACCCGGTTCGGAAACCGCCGCCGATTTTCCCGGCCTGCTGCGCTACTGGCGCGCGCGCCGAGGCTACAGCCAGCTTGCACTGTCGCTCGCCGCGGGCGTGTCGCAGCGGCACATCAGCTTCCTCGAATCCGGCAGGGCGCGGCCCAGCCGTGAGATGATCCTGGCGCTTGCGGATCGCCTGGGCGTCCCGTTGCGTCAACGCAACCGGCTGCTGCTGGCCGCCGGCTTCGCGCCGGCGTACACCGAGCACGGCCTGGGTGAGCCCCCGTTGCAGATGGTGCGGCAAGCCATCGCGCTGATCCTGGCCAAGCAGGAGCCATACCCCGCCGTGGTGCTCGACCGCTTCTGGAACCTGGTCGATGCCAACCGGGCCTACCGCCGCATGCTGGATCTGCTGCTGGACGGCAGGCCGGCGGCGGTGCTGGAGGAGGGCGGCCAGCGCGTCAACCTGATGCTCACCGTGTTCGATCCGCAAGGGCTGTGGCCGCTGATCGGCAATGCCCGGCAGGTCGGACGCTATCTGCTGCGCCGCGTGTGGCAGGAACTGCAGGCCCAGGCGCACGACCGTACCGCGCGCGAGATCTTCGCGCGCATTTCCGGCTGGCATCCCGATATGGTGGCCGCGGGCGGCGTGCCGTCCGCCGATCCCGCGCTGGACGAGGGCGCCGCCGATGGGCCCTTGCCACCGGTGCTGCCGGTCACGCTGGCGTCGCCGCGCTTCTCCGCCTCGCTGTTCTCCACCTTGACGACGCTGGGCATACCGCACGATGTCACGCTGCAGGAACTGCGTATCGAATGCTTCTTCCCTGCCGACGACGCATCGCGCGCCGAGCTGGAGCGTCTGGCCGATGCCGCCGAACAGGACGCCGGCGCGGCGGCGCCGAGAAGCGCGCCCCATCTGGCCTAGAACCGGTAGCGCAGATAGGCGGAGTGGAAATCGGTGCCGGGATTGGGCTTCTTGATGCCGGCATTCGAAATATGCTGGTAGCGATAGCCGACCGCGAAGCGTTGGTCCTTGCCAAATGCCACCCCCACGCCCGCGGTATCCGAGAACTGGAAGGCGGTCGAATAGGCGTGATTGTCGGAGCTGCGGGTTTCGCTGATCAGGCGCACGCCCACCGACAGCTCCAGGAAGGGCACCCACCGATAACGCTGATAGGCGAGCCGCACCACCGGCTGCGCGCCGATCTCCCACGGATTGCGCGGGTTGTTATCGCTGGTGCTGTCCCAGCGCGCCACGTTCAGTTCGTAGCTCAGCCCGAGCCGCAGCCCGTCCGGATTGCCCCAGCCCAAGCCCGAGTCCCAGCCAAACGCGATATCGACCTTGCGCACATCGGCGCGGCTGTCGGTGCCATAGCCGATCTGCACCGTGGGGTCGGCCCAGGCGGCCGTGGCGGGCGCCACGAGGGCCAGGCACAGCAGCGGACGCAGCGGCACGAAGCGGGAAGCCACGGTGCGCCTGGCGCGAACGGACTGGGATGGGGAGCGGGCGAGCAAGGGCATCGTTGTCGTTGGTCGAGAAGAGGAGTGGATTGGCCGGGCCTCGCGGCATCCTGGGTCCAGTCGGGTCCGGCATGGCGTGCGTTAGTTGTAGTACAGATCGCCGCATGGCATGACGTCGGCGTTGCATGTTAACATCGCGGCTGCCGGCCGGCTTGCCTATCGGATTCCGTCTGATAGCGGGCATGGCCGGTGTCGTTACGTCTTCAGGGCGGGGTGAAAGTCCCCACCGGCGGTATGCCGGCGCATGTTCGCGCCAGCGAGCCCGCGAGCGCCCGCGCATTGCGTGGGGTCAGCAGACCTGGTGAGAGGCCAGGGCCGACGGTCATAGTCCGGATGAAAGAAGATGAGCGAGCGAGCGCGCCGGGCTGGCCGGACCGCGCCTGCCGGCCGTTCGCGGCCGGCGGCCGTGCCTTGGCTGCTGCCGGATACCGCTGGCCGCGGGTCGCCATCGGCGGCTTTCGGTCGGCTGCGGACCGTGGTTCACCGCCGGGGCCCGAGTACGCTCGTTCGCCAATCCCCTGAAACGCCCATCCATCCGTATCCGAGGAGCGTTTCATGTCCACTGCCATTTCTTCCTCCCAGCACGAACCCGCCGCCCCCGTGGCGGACATCTCCCGCATCTCCGACACGCCTGCCGTGACGCTGCCCGCGGCCGACGGCCTGCGCGAGCGCATCGAGGCCGCGCTGGCGGCGATGCGCGAGGGTCGTCCCGTGGTGTTGTTCGACGATGACGATCGCGAGGATGAGGCCGATCTGATCGTCGCCGCCGAGCGGCTCACGCAAGCCAACATGGCGATGCTGATCCGCGAATGCAGCGGCATCGTGTGCCTGTGCCTGACCCGCGACAAGGTCGAGGCGCTGGGTCTGCGGCCGATGGTCGAGCACAATCGCAGCCAGTACGGCACCGCATTCACGGTGTCGATCGAGGCCCGCACCGGTGTGACCACCGGCGTCAGCGCGGCCGATCGCATCACCACCATCCGGGCGGCCATCGCGCCGGACGCCGGGCGCGATGCCGTGGTCAGCCCCGGTCATGTCTTTCCGCTGGTGGCCGCCGATGGCGGCGTGCTGGCAAGGCGCGGCCATACCGAAGGCTCGGTCGAACTGGCCCGGCTGGCCGGTCTGGCTCCTGCCGCGGTGCTGTGCGAGTTGATGAATGCGGACGGCACCATGTCGCGCGGCGCCGACGCGCTTGCGTTCGCGGCGCGCCATCGGCTTYCGGTGCTGACCATTGCCGACCTGGTCGCCTGGCGGCAACTGAACGGCTGATCCGGACCGGTCCCGCGCACCGGGGCTGGCCAAAAGGATTGCGGGCAGGGCGGGGCGGTATGCGACAATGCCGGCTGCCCCGCGCCCGGCGGGGCATGCCGCCTTGTCCGGCCCTGCTTCATCCCATGCCCTTTGCCCAGATGTCCAAGACGTTCCGCCATGCCCTTTCCGCCGCCACCGCCCTGGTCCTGACCATGGCCGCGCTGTCGCCGTGGTCGACGGCGGCCGCGCAGGGGCAGCGCGAAGCGGCGCCCGCCGCCGCGATGCGGACCGGCGCGGGCGGCCTGTATCAATGCGTGGGACCGAACGGCGGCACCATCTTCCGATCCAGCCCCCGTGAAGGCTGCGTGGTGCTGGCCTCGCCGGATCCGACGCCTGATCCGCAGCGCTGGCTGCCGGTGATGGGAGGCAACGGCATCATGTCGTATCTCGATCAACGTTCGATCCGTCGCTACGGCGCGCAGCTGGGCGTGGTGGTGATGCGCAATCTGCCGGCCGGCGGCATCCGTACCGCCAGCGGCGAACCCATCGCTTCGTCGTTGAAGCGCATGGTGCTCGATTGCACCACGTCGATGTACGCCGTGGTCGAGCAGACCCTGTTCCAGCGCCGCTATGCCCGTGGCGAACCGCTTTACACGATGCGGCCGGCACGCAGCGCACCGCAGCCCGCCGCCGCCGGCACGCTGGCGCGCGAAGTACTGAACCGGCTCTGCCACTGACTCCTGGCGACGCCATTGCCCCGGGCGTCTGCCACCCTGGGCTCACCGTTCCCCGCGGCAGGAAAGCCGCGGCTTACTGATCGACCGCGCGTGCGCGCCAGCGGTCATCGATCTGCCTGCAGAACCACCCCGTCCACTGTTCCTCATTGCTTGCCCTGCGCAGTTCGCTGCGAATCTGGCGGCAAGGCTGGCCCCGGTCCTGCTTCGTCTGTAGCGGCGTGATGACGGCCTCGGTCGCCGGGTGCCGGGGCGTCTCCGGCGCTTGCCATCGCAGGGCGTCCCCGTCGGCCCGCTTGCGCAGTACCTTGTCGACGGCTGCCGCGAACGATCGCGCCTCGGCCTGCGTCATGGTTCCCACGATGGTGCTGGCAAGGAAGTGATCGAACGCCGCGCCGGCCGGCACGGGCAACAGCCAACCGGCCCAGCCGGCGAGTGCCAGCGCAAGCCAGCGCCGCGCCGCGCCTGATCCCTGGCGGGCTGGCGCGGCGGCGTGCTGGCGCGCGCGTACAGCCCTGTCCGGTCGCTCTTCGGCTGATTGATCCATGTCGGTTCCGCTGACCCGGATGGGAAATCGGGATGTGCGATCCGCTAATTGTGATCCGCTAATTGTAGGCGCCGCTCTCATCACGATGCGAGACCGGCGGGGGATGGCCAAACGTCGGATTGACGTGCCCGCGGCACTCGCCTACGGTCAATCGGTTGTGCGCTGGGCGGTGTCGGCGCGCAAGCCGCGCGGGTCCAGAACACGCGGTGCGCCGGCCTCTTGAAGCGAGTGCGCTCGTCCTTACATGGAGACAAAAAGCGCCTGCAACGCAACAACGGTTGCATTTTGTTGCAACCGTTGCGTGATCGAAACGTGACTTTTGATACTCCAATTGTTAAGGTTTTGTTCCGCATTGCAACATCCCATACACAGTTCCTTGCCAGCGCCCCGCGCTGGATTCTGGCACCTGGTGTCGCCGCTCCCGGCGATGGCCCGCCCGATGTTCCTTTCAAACCGCTTTGCCCAGACCACGGCACCCATGACCGCTAACGCTCCGCTATTTTTCCGATTTTCCCGCGCGCGCCGCACCGGCATGAACGCAGGTATCGCGGCGGGCACAGTCGGCCGGTGGTTGTGCGCCGTCGCGCTAGCCTGCAGCGCCGTCGCGGCGCATGCGTTCAGCTTCGATACTGTCGCGGCCCGTGCCCGCCAACTGGCCAACTCGCCGTACAAACCGCCGAAGGCCGATCTGCCGCGCGAACTGCGCGAACTGTCCTATCCGCAATACCGCGAGATCCAGTTCAAGCCCGAGCGCTTCCTGTGGCGCAACGCCAAGCTCCCTTTCGAACTATCGTTCTTCCATGAGGGCATGGTGTTCGACCAGCCCGTGCGCATCAACGAAGTCACCGGCAATCGCGTGCGCGAACTGCGCTTCGACCCGGCCGCGTTCGACTACGGCTCGCACAAGCTCGATCCCAACATGCTCAAGGGGCTGGGCTTTGCCGGCTTCCGCGTCCTTCATCCGATCAACGGCAAGCACAAGGACGAGGTGGTGTCGTTCCTCGGGGCGAGCTACTTCCGCGGCGTCGGCAAGGATCAGTGGTATGGCCTGTCGGCGCGGGGACTGGCGGTGGATACCGCGCTTAACTCGGGGGAGGAGTTTCCCCGTTTCGTCGAATACTGGATCGAGCGGCCGGCGGCCAATGCCAAGCAGTTGATCGTCTACGCGCTGATGGACTCGCGCCGGATGAGCGGCGCCTACCGCTTCGTGATCAAGCCGGGCGAGGCCACCGAGACCGAGGTCAAGGCGCGACTCTACCTGCGCGAGAACGTCACCAAGCTGGGCCTCGCGCCGCTGACCAGCATGTACCTGTTCGGCGAGAATCAGCCGTCGCCGCAGGCTGACTACCGGCCCGAAGTGCACGATTCCGATGGCCTGTCGATCCAGCTTGGCACCGGCGAGTGGATCTGGCGCCCGCTGGTCAACCCGCGCCGCCTGCTGGTGACGTCGTTCTCCGCCACCAATCCGCAAGGCTTCGGCCTGATGCAGCGCGACCGCAGCTTCGGCAGCTACCAGGAGATTGGGGAATGGTATGAACGTCGCCCGAGCGGCTGGGTCGAACCGCGTGGCAATTGGGGATCGGGCCGGGTCGAACTGGTGATGATTCCGACCCCGGACGAAACCAACGACAACATCGTGGCGTACTGGGTGCCGGATAACCCGCCCAAGCCGAAGCAGCCGTTCGACTTCGAATACAAGCTGCTGTGGCAGAAGGATCGCGAGAAGGTGCCGCCGCTGTCATGGGTCACGCAGACCCGGCGCGGCCAGGGGCTGACCCGCAACAAGGATGACAACAGCTTCTCGATGCTGGTCGATTTCGAAGGCCCCGCATTCAGGAAGCTCGAACCCGGCGCGCATCTCGACGCGGTGGTCTCGGTGGACGGCAACGGCGAGTTGCTGCGCACCACGACCGTCCGCAACGAGGCCACCGGAGGCTGGCGCATGACGATGTTCCTGCGCCGCAAGGACGAGAACAAGCCGGTCGAGTTGCGCGGCTATCTTCGCAACGGCAATACCACCCTGTCAGAGACGTGGAGCTACATCTTACCCCCAGGCTAAAGCAGCGTTCGGCCACGGCGGCATGCGAGCGCTATGTCGATCGCTTGCCGGTTTCCGCAGAACAACGGCGCGAGCTGCTTGCCGACGCAGGCATGCGCTCGCGGTCTTCCGAACTTTCCGACCAGGGCGACGAGTCCGCCGCGGTGCACGCGCTGCAGCGCAGGCTGGGCGGCCCCGATGGCGCGGCAGTGCAGGGTGGCGCGGCCTACGCGTCGGTCGAGCGCCGCCTGCAGATGGCCTATGGCGAGCCCAAGGCCGCCGGCGAGCCGCTGTTGCGGCGTCGGCCCGATGGCACCGTGCGCCTGCCGACCGGCCCCGCGCCGCGCCGTGCGTCGATGGTGCCGCTGCCCTGGCCGCCGCATCTGATCAGCGGCTTCCTGCGCAACCTGTTCCGCCGCATGGCCGGCAAGCCGCCGGTGCCCGAAACCTGGGACACGCTGCATGACGGTCCCGATGCCGAGGGCAAGTGGCATCCGGCGGGCGCGCACCGCCGATGGATGCTGCTGGTGCTGGTGATTGCACAGACGGTGCTGGCCACGTGGTACATGTCCACCGTGCTGCCCTACAAGGGGGCCGACACGCTGGAAATCGCCACGCTGAGCCTGTTCGCGATCCTGTTCTCGTGGGTGTCGGCAGGCTTCTGGACCGCGATGATGGGCTTTCTCGTGCTTGCCAAGGGCGGCGACCGGCACCTGATCTCGCGCTCCGCGAGCGGCAATGCGCCGATCGCCGAGGATGCGCGCACGGCGATCATCATGCCGATCTGCAACGAGGACGCGACGCGCGTGTTCGCCGGCCTGCGGGCGACCTACGAGTCGCTGGAGCGCACCGGCGAGCTGTCGCATTTCGACTTCTTCGTGCTGTCCGACAGCGGCAATCCCGACCTGCGCGTCGCCGAAACCGATGCGTGGATGGAAACCTGCCGTGCGGTCAACGGTTTCGGCCGGATCTTCTATCGCTGGCGCCGGCATCGGGTCAAGCGCAAGACCGGCAACGTGGCCGACTTCTGCCGCCGCTGGGGCAGCAAGTACCGCTACATGGTGGTGCTCGACGCGGACAGCGTGATGAGCGGCGATTGCCTTGCCACGCTGGTCCGGCTGATGGAAGCCAACCCGGGTGCGGGCATCATCCAGACCGCGCCGCTGGCCGTGGGACGCGAGACCTTCTATGCGCGCGTGCAGCAGTTCGCCACGCGCGTATACGGCCCGTTGTTCACCGCCGGCCTGCATTACTGGCAGCTTGGCGAGTCGCACTACTGGGGCCACAACGCCATCATCCGCATCAAGCCCTTCATGGAGCATTGCGCGCTGGCGCCGCTGCCGGGCAAGGGTCCGCTCGCCGGCGAGATCCTGTCGCACGATTTCGTCGAGGCCGCGCTGATGCGGCGGGCCGGCTGGGGGGTGTGGATCGCCTACGATCTGGACGGATCGTTCGAGGAACTGCCGCCCAACCTGCTTGACGAGGTCAAGCGGGACCGTCGCTGGTGCCAGGGCAACCTGATGAATTTCCGGCTGTGGATGAAGCAGGGCTTCCATACGGTTCACCGCGCGGTGTTCCTCACTGGCCTGATGGCCTACCTGTCGGCGCCGTTGTGGTTCCTGTTCCTGATGCTGTCCACCGCGATGCTGGCCAAGCATGCGCTGGTGCCGCCCGAGTATTTCTCGCAGCCGTACCAGTTCTATCCGAACTGGCCTGAGTGGCACCCCGAGAAGGCCATCGCGCTGTTCTCGGCTACCGCGACGCTGCTGTTCCTGCCCAAGGTGGCTGGCGTGCTGCTGTTGCTGCGGCAGGCCCGGCGCTATGGCGGCGTGTTGCGGCTTGCGCTGTCGATGCTGATCGAGGTCCTCATCTCGGCCCTGCTGGCGCCCGTGCGCATGCTGTTCCATACCAAGTTCGTCATCGCGGCTTATGTGGGCTGGGGCATCTCGTGGAAGTCGCCGCCGCGCGAGGACGCCGAGACCACGTGGGGCGAAGCGTTCCGCCGCCACGGCTGGCATACCGTGTTCGGACTGGCATGGGGCGCGCTGGTGTACTGGATCGAACCGGGCTTCGTGTGGTGGCTGCTGCCGATCGTGGGCGCGCTTGCGATGTCGATTCCGTTGTCGGTGTGGCTGTCCCGCGTGAACCTGGGCCGCGCCATGCGCCGCGCCGGCCTGTTCGTGATTCCCGAGGAAACCGAGCCGCCGCGCGAATGGGTCGACACGCAACGCCATGTCGCCGAGGCCGCGGAGGAGCCGGGGTTTGTCGACGCCGTCGTGGATCCGGTCACCAATGCCCTGGCGTGCGCCACGGCCACCGCAAGGCCCGCGCTGCCGGCAGCGACGCAGCGCCAGCATGCGGTGCTGGTGCAGCAGGCGCTGACCGGCGGCCCCGATGCGCTGAGCGCGAAGCAGAAGCTGTTGCTGCTGAACGATCCGTTCGCGCTGTCGCAGCTGCACGAGGCGGTGTGGGGATCGCCGCTGGCGGACGAAGGCTGGAAGGCCACGCGGCCGCTGCTGCGGCGCGCCGCCAATGTGGTGCCGCTGCGGCCGCGGGCGAGTGCGGGGGCTGCGCTGGGGTAGGGAGTGGGTTACTGGGTTACTGCCCTCTCCCCCGCCCCTCTCCCGCCTTGCGGGAGAGGGGAGAAAACCGACAGCATTTGAAACACCGTGGGTGTTCTCCCCTCTCCCGCTTGCGGGAGAGGGGCGGGGGAGAGGGCAGTAACAGCGTGACAGCGCCTCCCCGCAACAAAAAAACCTACCGGAACGCCGCCGTGCAAATCGGCCCGTTGATATACACATCCCCGATACGCCGTTCGCTGCGTCCCTTGCGGGTCATATAGCGGAACATCATGCTGATGCCCAGCTTGGTCAGGATCTCGACGTCGCGATTCGCGCAGATATTGCGTTGCAGCGGGGCGGCGTAGGTGACCTCGAAGCTGGCGAGATCGAGCATCGGGCCGGTGTAGCTGGTCAGTTCGAGCTGAAACAGGATGTGCTTGCCGGGAACGGTCTGGCATCGACGCAGCCGGGTCTCCTTGTCGATGTCGATCGGAAGCTGATCGTTGAGCTGCCGGCAGGCGCGCGCGAGCACCGTGTCGGGGCGGCGGGAGCCGCGCAGGAATTCCGGCACGCCGGCCGCGCCGGTGTTCTGGCCCGTGGCCGCGCCCTTGAGCATCTGCGTCAGGGCGGCCGCCTCATCCACTACCGCTACCGCGGGCGCGCTCGCCATGGATCTGCCGGTGATCGGCGCAGCGAGGGCCATGCTCGCGCATGCCAGGCATGCTGCCGCGGCGAAGCTCGGCAATGCGGTCGTGTGGATCGGTCTGGTTCGCATGCAGATCAAGAACGCCTGGAACGTACGCGGCCCGGCTCTCGCGCGTGGCCGGCGGCGTGCCGGCCGGGTGGCATTGTAACCTCGACCCCTGCATGCGCGAAACCCGCGCTGCAGTGCTTCGCATAACAGTTACGCTGTGTAACAATTCGCCTTTCGCATCTCCATAACGTCCCGCTCGTCCGCCGCACCGCGGGCCGGCGATGCTGTCCTTCATGAATTCCCCCATTCGCAAGCTCCCCCAAGCCCGCTTTCCGCTGTGGCTGATTCTCTGTGCATTGCTGACGGCGCTGGGTCCGTTGTCGATCGACATGTATCTGCCGGCGTTTCCCGCGCTGGCCGCCGACCTCGGTGCCGATATCGGCAGCGTGCAGATGACCCTCGGCACGTTCCTGATCGGTCTGGCCGTGGGGCAGGCATTCTATGGCCCCGTCAGCGATCGCTTCGGTCGGAAGGCGCCGCTCTATGTCGGTCTCGGCCTTTACGTCGTCGCCGCGGCGGCCTGCGCGATGGCCAGCGATGTCGAGGCATTGATGGCATGGCGTTTCGTGCAGGCTGCCGGCAGTTGCGCCGGGGTGGTGGTGTCGCGCGCGATGATCCGCGATCGCCTGGAGGCCCACGAGTCGGCGCGCGCCTTTTCCTCGCTGATGCTGGTCATGGGCCTCGCCCCCATCCTTGCGCCGTTGGCAGGCGGCGCGGTGCTTGCCGCCTTCGGCTGGCGAGCGATCTTCTGGGTGATGGCCGCGAGCGGCGCACTGGTGCTGTTGTTCGTGCATCTGCGGCTGGAGGAGTCGCTCGATCCCGCGCGGGCGACGCCGCTGCATCTGGGCCGCGTGTTCCGCAACTACGCGGAGTTGCTGCGTGACCGCGAGTTCGTCGGCTATTCGCTATGCGCCGGTTTCGCGCAGTCGGGCATGTTCGCCTATATCGCCGGCTCGCCGTTCGTGCTGATCGAGCTGCATGGCATCGATCCGTCGCATTACGGCTTCGTGTTCGGCGCCAATGCGCTGGGCCTGATCGGAATGTCCCAGGCCAACGCCGCGTTGGTGCGCGGACGCTCGCTGAACCAGGTCCTGCGCGTCGCGCTGTTCGCGCCGCTGCTCGCAGGGCTGCTGCTGGCGGTCGTGAACCTCGGCGACGTGGCCACGCTGCCCGTGCTGCTGCTCTGCTTTTTCGTGTTCGTGGCGGCGCTTGGCTGCATCATGCCAAACGCATCGGCATTGGCGCTGACGCATCAGGGCCATCGCGCGGGTACGGCATCGGCGCTGTTGGGCACGCTGCAATTTGGTTTGGGCACGATGGCCGGTGCCGCCGTCAGCATCTGGCACGACGGCACCGCATTGCCTCTCGGCGTGGTGATGGCGGTCTCCGGTACCGGCGCATTGTTGATGCACCGTATTGGCCAGCGCGCCGCCACGGCGCAATCGGCACCGTAACGGCGCAGCGGCGGACTTGAGTCGGGGATTACCCGAATTCCGGATGACGCCGATCGTCTGAATTAGAGGGACATTCCCTCCGCAAAGCCGCTTGACTAAAGGATTTGCGGCATTTTCGTTGCGCCAGTGCGACTGGGGATTGCTCAACTCGCAAGCGGCGGATTAGACTGCGCCCGTCGGTGACTGGCCCCACGGCGGAATTACCGATGACGACGACCAACAAGGGAAMCAGCCATGAATAAAGGTGAACTGGTGTCTGCCATCGCCGCAGACGCGGAACTGAGCAATGCTGCTGCGGAGCGCGCACTGAACGCCGCGCTGGAAAATATCAAGAAGGCGGTTGCCAAGGGTGATTCGGTTACGCTGGTGGGCTTTGGAAGCTTCGGCGCGGGCAAGCGCGCCGCCCGCACCGGCCGCAATCCGCGTACCGGCGAAACGATCAAGATTCCGGCTGCGAAGACGGTGAAGTTCTCCGCCGGGCAGGGCTTCAAGGACGCCGTGAACAAGAAGAAGTAAGCTGCGTCGCGCAAGTCCGCATCGCATCTGTGAAGAGCGGCCCCTCTGGGGCCGCTTTTCTTTTTGGGCGCTGGACGTTGTTGGGACTGCCCTCTCCCCCGCCCCTCTCCCGCTGTGCGGGAGAGGGGAGTCGGTTTGCAAGCGGCGACGGTGTGCTGCCCTCTCCCGCTTGCGGGAGAGCGGCGGGGGGAGGGCAGTCCCCAAATCGCGCTACACTCTGCCGCAATCCCCATGCCCCCGGGCATTCCACCACCTTGTCGCGCCGCAACGCCATGAACGATCTTTCCCATCAACTTTCGATGACCGTGCTGATGACGCCGGATATGGCCAATTTCTCCGGCAATGTCCATGGCGGCACGATCCTTAAATATCTCGATATGGTGGCTTATGCCTGCGCCAGTCGTTATGCCGGCCGCTATGTCGTCACGCTGTCTGTGGATCAGGTGGTATTCCGGCAGCCGATTCACGTGGGCGAACTGGTGACTTTTCTGGCCGCGGTGAATTACACCGGCCGCAGTTCGATGGAAATCGGCATCAAGGTAATTACCGAGAATATCCGCAGCAAGCTGGTGCGTCATACCAATAGCTGTTACTTCACCATGGTGGCGGTGGATGACGATGGCAAGCCCACCGAAGTGCCGCCGCTGGTTCCGCGCGACGCGGTCGAGCGCCAGCGTTTCGCCGCCGCGCAATTGCGCCGTGAGCTGCGCCAGGAAATGGAGCGCCGGCACGCGGAGATCACCAGCGAGGCGACGACATCATGACCGCATTGCAGATCCTGTACCGCGGCGCACGCGTGATCACCGTGGCTTGCCCACTCTACATCGCGGGGCTGGCCGCCGCCGAGGAACTTGGCAGCGTCAATACCCAGTTCCGGCTGACCGGTTCGGACCGCGTGGTCGTCGAGGCGTACGACGATCCCGAGGTGAGCGGCATCACGTGCTACGTGTCCCGCGCGCGTACCGGCGGGATCAAGGGCACGCTCGGCATGGCGGAGGATCCGAGCGAAGCCGCGATCGCGTGCCGGCAGGTGGGTCCGATCTCGTTCAAGGGGCCTCTGAGGCCGCAGGACAACGTGTTCTCCGAGCGGATGTCGATCCTGTTCAAGGAGCTGCACGTCGTCCGCATGGTCGACAGGAAGCGCAATACGCTGGTCTATCTGACCTATTCCGACCGAATCGTATCCGGCAGCCCGAAGAACAGCGTGACGGCGGTGCCTGTCGACGCCGGTACGCCGATTCCGCTGCGCTGAACGCCGCCGGACCATCAGGATGCGGTGGGGCCGGTCTCCGCTTCAAACAGCCGTCGCAGCTCGGCCTTGATGATCTTGCCGTTGGCATTGCGCGGCAGCATGTCGTTGCGCACGATCACCCGCACCGGAACCTTGAACGCGGCGAGCCGTTCGGCGACAAAGGCGCGCAGCTCCGCCTCGGTGGCGTGCATGCCGGGTTTCACGCTGACCACGGCGGCCGGTTCCTCGCCCAGGGTCCGATGGGCAATGCCGACCAGCGCGGCATCCATCACGGCGGGGTGCGCGTACAGCACGCTCTCCACCTCGATGCAATAGATGTTTTCGCCGCCCCGGATCAGCATGTCCTTCATCCGGTCGACGATATAGAGAAAGCCCTCGTCGTCGAGCCGCGCGATGTCGCCGGTACGCAGCCAGCCATCGATAAAGGTCTGCGCCGTGGCTTCGGGCTTGTTCCAGTAGCCGCGTACCACGTTGGCGCCGCGCACCCACAGCTCGCCGGTTTGGCCGGGCGGTAGCGCGCGGCCACGGCCATCCACCACCTTCATTTCGCCGATCGGCAGCGCGGGACCGCTGCTGTCCGGCCGACGGCGATACTCCTGCGCGCTATGACTGGTGAACGTGGCCGACGTCTCGGTCATGCCCCAACCGATGCCAGGGGCGCTGTGCGGAAAAACCTCGCCGATCCGGCGCACAAGTTCTGGCGAAGCCGGCGCGCCGCCGTAGTGCACCATGTCCAGCGACGACAGGTCGAAGCGTTCGCGCTCCGGATGCTCGATCAGCTGCCAAGCGATGGTCGGCACGCCACCTGCCGATGTGCAACGTTCGCGCTCGATCGCGGCAAGGGCCCGCAGCGCATCCCAGCGCCGCATCAGCACGATCTTGCCACCGGTCTGCAACGCGCCATTGAGCACCGACATGCATCCGGTGACGTGGAACAGCGGCACCGCGAGCAGGGCAGCCTTCTGCGGTGCCGCGGGATCAGCCGCAGGCACCGGTTCTCCACGGCGCAGGCAATTGCGCGCGGGGCTGAAGCCGCCGCAATACGCCACCGACGTCGCGTTGCGATGGGTGCCGATGGCCCCCTTGGGCTTGCCCGTCGTGCCGGATGTATAGAACAGCGTGGCGTCGTCTTCGGGATCGATGCGGATGTCGGGAAGCGGGAGCGGCTCCAACGTGTCCCAGGCCGCAACCGCACCGGTCACCTTTTCGAGCGCGCCGATGCGGGCGTGTCCCGCGGTGGCCGGCGGCGTGCCAACGGCGCGACAGACATGGATGCGGGTCAGTGCCGGACAATCGGCCAGATGGGGCAGGATACGCGCGAGCCGTTCATCATCGACGATGGCCGCCTTGCACCCGGCGTCGGTCAGGCCGTACTGAAGCTCGGGACCGGTCCACCAGGCGTTGAGCGGCGTGGCGATGGCGCCGGCAAGCAGAGCGCCATAGAAGGCAGCCGGCCATTCCGGCAGGTTGCGCATGGCGATCGCTACACGGTCCCCCGGCACGATGCCGTCCCGCCGCAGTGCATGCGCGATGGCCAGCGCGGCGCGCGCAAAGCCCTCATAGCGGACGCGCTCGTCCTCGTAGACGATGAAATCCCGGGTACCATGGCCGCGCGCGTGCACGAACAGGTCGCGCAGCGTGGCGGGGGCATGCTTCCAGACGGTGGTGGGAATGCCGCGGATTTCGCGGACTTCGGTTTCGTACGGGGAGCCGGGGGCGGTCAGTTTCGCATGCGCTTCGGCCAGGGAGATGGCGGGCCAGGGGGAAGCGGCCGGGTCGTTCCCGGGTACGGCGGATCGCGTCATCGTGCCTTCCTTTGCGTCGGGCGGACAAGCGGTTGGGAGGGGCCGGGGGAGAGGGCAGTCCCGGCAGTCCCAGCCACCAGACCGCGCCGCCCCCCAACCACCGGCCTCTCACCTCATCAGATCGTCACCCCGCCATCGACCACAATCGCCTGTCCGGTCATGAACGAACTGGCCCGCGAAGCGAGAAACACCGCCGCGCCGGCGATTTCGACCGGCTCGCCGATGCGCCGCAATGGCGCGTTCTCGGTGGACTGCCTGTAGCGCACCGGATCTTCCCACAGCGCGCGCGCGAAGTCGGTCTTGATCAGTCCCGGCGCAATGCAGTTCACGCGCACATTGTGCGGGCCGAACTCGACGGCCAGATTGCGGGCGAGCTGGAAATCCGCCGCCTTGGAGATATTGTAGACGCCGATGGTCGGCGAGCCACGCAGGCCGCCGATTGACGACACGATGATGATTGACCCGTCGCGGCGTTCGATCATCTGCGGGGCCACCATCTGGATCAGCCAGTGGTTCGAGATGACGTTGTTGTCCAGCACCTTGCGGAACTGCTCGTCGGTGACGCCGGCCATCGGCCCGTAATAGGGATTGGACGCGGCGTTGCACACCAGCACGTCGATGCGGCCGAACGTGCGATTGGTCTCGTCGACCAGCCGCTGCAAATCATCCTTCGATGAAATATTGGCCGGCACGGCGATTGCCGTGCCGGCGCCATGCCGTGCATTGATCGCGTCGACCACTTCCTGGCAGGCGTCCGCCTTGCGCGACGAGATCACGACCTTGGCGCCCTGAACCGCCATCTGCTCGGCGATGGCCCGGCCGATGCCGCGAGACGAACCGGTGACGATGGCGACCTTGCCGGTCAGATCGAACAATGACATGGTGTCTCCTCTACCGATCCTGCGCGTCGTGGATCCTGTTTTATCGCCGGCGGGATGCCGGCCGGCACATTATGGTGGCGGTGTGCGGCCGAGTCCATGGCGCGGCGCGTCCGGGCATGCCCTTATCATCATTCTTTCTGCCGGCGATTCATGGCGTGCATGGCCGGCCATCGTGTGCCGGGCACACGAAGGATGTCCACGAGCCGGGCCTGCAGGGCGGCCTCGTCATCCGCGTCCAGCGCCAGACCAAAACGCTTGCGCAATGCCTCCGTGATGTCATGCGGCGTTTCCAGCCGATGATGCGCGGCGTGGCCGTCCACGGTTCGCTCGGTGAGTTCGTCGTTGGACAGTGTCAGCCGCCTTGCACCATCGGTGCGCGCAGCCACCAGGCGGTGACGGAAGATGCTGCCCGGATGTGTGCACACATGCCAGTTGCGAGGCTCGAAATCGATCCAGGGCTGCGGCGACAGGTCGAAGCGATACAGCTTGATCCAGTCGTCGTCATGCCGCATTTCCAGGTCGAACAGATGCAGCGCACCGACTGCGACCGCGCTGGCGGGSGGGCKSCCCCCCCAGCCGGTACGGCAGGCCTTCCGGCGCCGGACCGGACAACGGCAGCGCGCAGGGCGGGTTGGGGCCGCCGAAGCCTGCGTCGACCATGTAGTCCCGGTGCTCGACGCGCACGCGCAGCAGCATATGCGATTGGGGCGTGGGGATCGATTCGTCAATGTTCCAGCGTACCCGTGCCGCCAGCGGTGTCACGTCGTATCCCAGCGCGCGTAACGCCGCGGCGAACAGTGTGTTCTGCTCGAAGCAGTAGCCGCCGCGCCGGCGCGTCACGAGCTTGTCGAAGACCGCGTCGGCATCGATGTCGATTGTCCTGTGCAGCAGCACGTCGACATTCTCGAACGGTATGCGGTCCAGTTGCGCGGCCAGCAGCGCGTTCAGCGCCTCCAGCGTCGGATGGGCGGGACAAGGGAGACCGACCCGCGCGAGGTAGGCTTCGAGTTGGCGATCGTCGAGCAGCGGGGAAGCGTGTGCTTGCATCTGGCGTCTCCCGAGGCAAGGCGCGGCACCCGCGTACCGGAGGTTACCGGCCCGGTGGAATCGGGCGCCGCTTGTCGTGATGGTTTCAACGATAGGGCGAACTATAGCCAAAACCGCGCGATCCGGCGCCGCCGCTTGCATGCCGAACGCCGGACCGACAAGCCGGTTGAACGTCAAAAAACCCCTGAAAACAGGGGTCCGACGTATCGGCGCGACAAAAAGAGCGGGTTTCCCCGGGGTTTTACGCCAATTCCGGTGGAAACCCGCTTTGATTTTTTCAAGTTTCCGCTATGATTCGGGGGCCGCACGCATGCCGCTCCCCGCGGCGCACGGCATCGATCGTTCAACTCTATTTGATCCATATGGCGACCAAAGCGAAACCGACCGCAAAGACCGCAACCAAGACCGCTGCCAAGAAGGCCACGGCAACCAAGGCGCCCGCGAAGGCCCCTGTGAAGGCAGCCGCAACGAAGGCCGCTTCGACCGCGGCGCCGACGCCTCGTCCGCTGAAGGACACCTTCAACAAGTCGAGTCTGGTCGCTCACCTGGTCGCACAGACCCAGGTCGACGCGAAGGCCGTGAAGACGGTGCTGGCCCATCTGGAAAACACCATCGTCAGCGCACTGCACAAGAAGGGCGCCGGCGAATTCACGCTGCCTGGCCTGCTGAAGATCACGGCGCAACAAGTGCCGGCCAAGAAGAAGCGCTTCGGCAAGGACCCGTTCACTGGCGAAGAGCGCTGGTTCCCGGCCAAGCCGGCCAGCGTCAAGGTCAAGGTCCGTCCGCTGAAGAAGCTGAAGGACGCCGCGGCCTGAGGCCTGAGTCCGCACCATTGCCTGCCGGCGGCATCTCGCGATGACGCCGGGCATGGCAAGCGAACCGCATGGTGAAAGCCATGCGGTTTTTTCTTGACGGTCAGCCACATGCTACCTTCCGCCCGCATGGTTAGCGGGGTGAAAAGACGCAATTAACGGCCAAAAATTACCACAAATCTACCTTCAGCTGGCATCCAGCGGACCCGGCGGCGAAACGGAAGTTCAGCGCCGCCGGGGCATACCAGCAAGTGCCGTTATGATGAGGCCACGGCGCCTTATGCCAGGAACACGGTTCGGCGGAATCTTCGCTCCGCTCCCATCCCGGCGTCGCTGTCCAGACTGTGGAAGCTTGATGTCAGCCGCGCTTCATAGCCCTCGATGATGGCCGCGAGGGTGCCATCCTGGTCCCCGTGGGGCGGAGGATAGTGCTGGGCGATGGCTGCAATTTGCCGCAGCGAGCCCATAAGCCTGTCCTTCTCGGACGATGCCGCGGTATCCAGGCGTGTCGCCAGAGAGCCATCGCGCTGGGCTTGAAGCGATTCCAGCAGAGAGTCGATCCATCCTTCGTCAAGAACGGCTGCGTCGCGGACCCCCGCCATCCTGCAATGGATTGACCAGGCACGGTTGTAGGTGGCGACCAGTCCCGACAGGCGCTCTTGCTGTTGCTCCTGCGTCAGGCCGTGCATGCCGTCGCGCGAGCAGTGCTCAGCGGCCTCCCTGCATTGCTCCAAGGCAGTCCGTACTTCTTCGCCGATGGGGCGCTGGTGCATCGCCGCTGTCATCAGAAGGGATGTTGCCTTTCGTGTCGAACCCGACATGTTTGCCGGCGTTTGGATCAAGCTATTCAGTTCGCCTGCATTGGCTTGGACGCCATCCTTCAGCGCCAGGGCGTTTCTTTCGATCAGGATGGATGTGTTCAACAAGCGTTCGGTTTCGGCGTGAAGCCTGTCACCGGGCTTGCGCGTATGCCCGTGCACGACTGCCTCGAAATCCGGATGAGGGCCGCAAGGGTTGTTGGGGTAGGGATGCGTGGCGTATTCCGCGTCTGAGTTTCTGTAGCGGTCGTCTCCCACGCCAACGTTCCAGCAACAGGCAAAGAGCGCTGTCGGAGAGCCGTTTGGCAGCAGTTCCGTCATTGCGGCCGCATAGGCTGCCGGAGTGCTGAGCAGCCCCTGGAACCACGCATTGATTTGCTGCACGGCGGCGACGCCCGGTTGGGCTTCGGAAATTCCCGCCTGCCGGCACAGGTCCGTGAAGATGCTCTCGTTTACCACGGCATGGGCATAGAACTTCCGGCCGTCGGTGGTCGTTGACACGGCCTTCAGGTGTCCGAAGTAGGCGCGGCTTGCCATGTCGCGCAGCTCCCGCCGCAGCGACGGGTCCTGATTCATCAGTTCGTTCAACCGTTGCAGGGAGACGGTCTGTGCAGGACCAATGCTGATGCCACGCAACTGATACGGGCGATCCTCGGGTACGCCGTTATTCGATGCGAGATAGTGAATGAACTGGGCATCGTGGTTGGACAGTGTGATGTCGTATGCCAGCCCGCCGTCATGGAGGCGATCGAGAACAGCCAGCAGGTACAGGTCGTTATGGCGGCGGTCAGCCAGCAGATCGCCAAGAAGAACCAACTTCTTCTGCACCGCCGCCGGCTCGACCATGATGGCCTTGGCGAGAAGCGCGCGGAAGCGGCGGTACTCCTTCGCCGACGCAGGCGTGTCGGCAACGTTCTTGATCAGTTGCTGGGCGGCCAGCCAGGCGCTGTTGTCGCGGATGCGCACCAGCCCCACTTTGACGAGGGAGTGCAGCAGCAGCTCGCAGTTGCCATGCATGTCGCCCAATGCGACTTCATTGAACGCTTCAATGTCCGGCATGGGCGCCGGCACCGTATCCAGATCGAAGTCCAGGTGCGGAAACTCGCGGGTCGGGGTCGGATGAACGGTGACCTTGGCCAATTCGAGCCGGCGCCGTTCGACGTCAGGGTAGGCCAGCGATATCCGGTTCCAGCTTTCGAGCCGGCTATCGATGGCGAAGGCCTTCATCGTCGCGTGGATTTCCGCGGCGCTCATGCCGGCCCGGCCGCAATGGAACAGACGGGTCTCCAGCCGCTGGCGGATCGGAAACAGGATGCGCCTTGCCTCTTCGTTGGCGTTGGGTAGCGGGAGCATGCCGTAGAGATCGCGGATCGCTTCCATGGCGTCCCGGACTTCCGGCATGAACTCATCGAGCACCGCCTGTCGCAACCTGTCCGGCGCGGGTATGGGAGCGTCGCTCGCGGCGCCTTGCGCGGCTGACGGACCGGGCCCGGCCTGCCCTGGCCCGCCGGCCTTGATGTTGTCGAACACGCGGCTATGCAGCGCGTGCCTTCTTTCGCGGGTGCAGCGATATCGGATTGCACAGTCGCTGTCCGCCCGGATCACACTGGCGCGTGAAGGGAAAAGGATGGCGACCAGCCTTTGCGGCAGCCACGCGAAACGCGTGCGGGAATGGTCTTCGAGCCGTAGCGCATTCGCTGGCGCCGCAAATGGATCGAAGACGAAGCGCATTTGCCGTGAGCCGATCCGGTAGAGCATGCCCGGACACGGGCGCCGTGCGGAATGCTCGGCGTCGATGCTTTGCGCGAGGCTCTTGAAGAAATCGTTCGCGCTTCTGAAGTGCAACCCAGTGGCGGAGGGCTTCGATACCGGCATAGTCGTGATTCCTGTTGTAAGGAGTCGCATCAAAGAAAAGCGGGCCGCGTGAGCGGGCCCGGATCAATGCCGGAATGGTGGGTTGTCGCGCCAGTGGGTTCTTTTCCTTTATGTCGACAGTTTGCGTCTATGACACCAAAGGGAAGCAAGCGCGGGCGCCGTGGGACGGCGCCCGCGGCAAGTCGCTCGATCAGCCGGTGATCAGCTTCTTGGCGTAGCTTGCGCGTTCCATCTCGAAGACTTCCACGCTCACTTGCACGGCCGGGCCATCGGTTCCGGTGCGCACCGCTTCAGCGATCACGTCGCAAACCGACTGGCCCAGTGCGCGACGCGTTTCCAGGTCGCGCCCATCGAGGATGCCCAGCCGCGCATGAATGAACGCGCGGTCTGCCGGCTCCGTCCCTTGGCGATAGGTGTCGAGCGAAATGCAGCGGGACTTGATATCGGGTTCCTGGAACTGGCCGGATGCCAGCAGTACCGCGTTGGCCTGGTCGAGCAGCTCTTCCGGCGAACAGTTCAGGCGGGCGTTTTCGGTGATTTCGATGATGAGTTGGGGCATGCAGGCTCCAGTGAAGGGATGAGTGCGGCTTGCCGCGGTCGGCTCGATGCCGACGGCATGCGGCCGGCCCTGATATGCGAAGGTAAGCTCGCTGGCTTGTTGTCGTTCTCCAGGGCCTCATGATAGCGGTCGGGGCGGTAGTGCGGTTGCCAAGGGCACGTCAACCACGCTACGGTTGTGCGCACCGGCCTTCCCGCCATGCGCGGGCGCCGACAAGACAAGGAGGGGAGGGGTAATGCACGCCGCGATCGACTACCAACAACTGCTATCCGTTATCGGTGACGCCATCGTGGTCGCCGATGGCAAGGGCAGCATTACGCTGTGGAATACGGCCGCCGAGCGGATGTTTGGCTATAGCGAATCCGAGGCCATCGGCAGGTCGCTGGATCTGATCATCCCCGAGCGCCTGCGTGCCAGGCATTGGCAGGGCTTCGACAAGACCATGGCGACCGGCACTACGCGCTACGGCCATGAGTTGCTGAAGGTGCCTGCGGTGAACAAGGATGGCGGCGCGATGTCGATCGCGTTTACGGTGGCGCTGCTGAAGAACGAGCGCGGCGACGTGACCGGCATCGTCGCGGTGATTCGCGACGAGACCGAGCGCTTCCAGCAGGAGCGGGCGCTGCGGAAGCGGCTGGCGGAACTGGAGCGCCAGCTTGGCGGACAGGCGTAGCGCCGACGCGCCGGCGATGGTTTCGTACCCGATGGCCGGGCCGCCGGCCGCTGCTTCCGCGATCAGTCGAGGGCGTGAATCATGAGACTGGCGTTCATTTGGCCAGACTTGCGCGCGGGGTTGTGCAACGAGTGAAAGTGTGTACTCAGCGGGGCCAGGTAGCTGCGCAACTCCTGGCCTGACAATGCCGGTACATAGCTTCTATGCGGCGCTTCCCCAATGGCCGCGCCTGGCGCGGGGATGGCCGGCATGCGCTGCCGGTCCTGCGCGGCAGCCGCCGATGTCGCGCCGGGCACCGCGGTGCGGGGCTGGTCGGGTGTTTCGGGCGCAGCAAGGGTTCGGATGGTGCTTCGCAGCAGATCCGTCCGCGCCGCCGCTTGGGCGGCAAGTACACCAAGGCGCTCACGGAAATCCTGTTTATCGAAAAGCTTCGCCCACCGGGATGACAGCGCTTCGAACAGGGCGATTTGCTGGCGCCCCGTCAGCTTGCCGACAGCCAGGCCAGTCTGGCCGTTTTCTCCGGGGTACACGTCGTTCCATATGCGAGCCAGCGACTCCAGCGCCAGCGTCCGCTCCACCGTATCGGGATTGCGCTCGATGACCCGCTTTGCCAGGACGCCTGCGTCCTTGTGATTCAGAAGGGCTGGCTCATGGCACATCGCCAGCGCCAGCAGGTTGCCTGCTGCCTCGATTTCCTCGGGGAAGCTGTTGTCGTCCAGGCGATGGAGCATGGCGGTCAGGGGCTTCAGTGCTTCAGCGTTCCAGCGTGGGGCGATACCTGCAGGCGGCAGAAAGAGGGGCGCGAGTGCTTCCATGTCGGCCTGCAGTCCTTCGATGCGGTGGTGTAGCGAGGCCACTTCGGTCCAGATGTTGTCGCGGCCCGCATGGACGACGTATTTGGCGGCGGGATGCGGCAGCGAGGAGGTGGCGCCTTTCAGACTCGCCGGATCGAATCTTTCATTGGCGACAAGGTCCTGGATCATCCGGAACGCTTCGTCATTGAGCCCGGTACTTTCGGGCGGGACGGCGGGGCCTGCTTCGGTAGCATCCCTGAGCACCGCATGGAACCAGAGATCGATCTTGCCGACGTCCGCTTTCAATGCGCTCATGACAGGCACGCCGGCCGCGTGGGCGATCCGCTCCAACGCTTCACGGCTGATAAAGCCGGGCGCGTACAACACTGTGCCATCGCGGCTGCATGACACCAGCTTCAGGCGCCGAATCAGCCAATGGCTGGACGGTTCCGCCAGCGAGTCTGCCGCGTGCCCCTCACGCCCGCGATTGGCCGTATGCCGCACCAGATCGTATTCCTCCCTGCCCATCAGACAATCGAAGTTCAGTCCGAGCAAGGTCAGGCTGCGCATGAAGCTCAGCATCCTGTCGGCGGCATGCGGCGGGCCGACCAGATTGCCGGCCAGGGTAAGACGGCGGCCGGTTCCTGCGTCGTCCTGCAACTCGACAGCCTGCTGGAATTGATGCTGGAACGTGCGCCAATTTTCGTCCGAGATGGCCTCGCCACTATTGGCCACTTTGTTCAGTAGTTCCCACATCGCCTGCCACTGGCCGTCATTCTTGCTGCGGATGAAGCCAGCCTCAGCCAACGCGTGGAGCAGCAACATCCAGTCGCCATGAATCTCGCCCAGCACGATGTCGCGCTTGCTGGCGAGGGCCGGATCGCGTACCGGAAAGTCGGCAACGGCCGCTTCCGACTTGGCGGCATGGGCTTCGCCGCGTACCCGGACATTGCCCACGGAGCATTCCATCCGTGCCAGCCGTTCGCTCAGCAACGAAGCGGCCGGTGCTTCAGGGTCGAGGGAGATGTTTTGCGGCGGAAGGCACGACGCCATGTTCAGGCGCAGCCTGCGAAGGACAGTCGCCTTCTGCCCGCCATCGAGCGCAAATCGATCGCACTGCGCTTCCACCCGGGCACGCATTTGCATCAGCATGCGGTATTCCGCCCGCAGCTCGACGTCAACGGGCTGATGTAGCTGCCTCACTTTCGCGCGCAGTGCGACGACCCGGGGCTCGAACGTCGACACGATGGTATCGGCGCGCTGCTGCGGCGATGGCTTGAGCCGTGCGGCTTCCAGTGCGGCGAACCGCTTCGCGCGATAACGGGCTGCCTCCGACAATCCGGATGGGGCTGCGTCGCGCTTGTCACGGTCTTCCGGCGGCATGTTCATGCTGGGCGAAGCCCACATCGACAGCGCGGCCGCGCTGAATGCCGGTGTGGAATCGGTTCCGTCCGGCATGCCAGCCTCGACGTCCGAAATATCGGCGCCATTCCCCGACACCGGGAAGAAACCCCGCAGCTTGGTCATCAGCTCGCTCTCTGGCGCGTGCCTGGCATCGGCCAGCCGGAGGGCCCTGATCTCCTTGGCGTTCAGATAATGCTTGCGCGGCGGTTCGGAGCCTAGAAAGGCCAGCAGACGCGCGCGGAAACGCCCCATCAGTGTCAGCGCCTTCCAGTCCAGCCGTTTCAGAGCGATAACAGTGTTGCCGGTTTCCTTGTTGACCTTCTCGACGAATGCCATGGGCTGTGCCCGCCCGGGGCGGCCAACCATGTAGATGTCGTTGATGACGGGGATCGGCAATTCCGCGTGAGCGGCGTTCGCCGCCGCACCACACGCGCCAGACGGGACTGCCTGGGGCTGGTCGGCGCCCTCGGGGGCTGGCAATGCCGCCGGGTCCGGGCTGATCGGCGAGGCCGGATCGTGCGCCGCTGCCTCCGCAGCCCTATCGACGGCGGGTGTCGAGCCAGACTGGGCGAGAACGGAGGCCAGCAGACTGTCGACATTGCGATAGCTGGTGATGGGCATGGCGCTGCTCCCCTTTCCTACGAAAAACGCCATGATGAGGAGAGGCGCAAGCGGATGCTTTGGTTTTCGTGCGGGAACTTGGCAAACAGGGCGCGTCGGGTCGGGCGCAGGGGCCGGGCCCGCACCGCATGGCCGCTATCGCTTGCGCAGGACGCCGAACTGGCCCTCGATCTGCCGGACGCTGTCGATGAGCGCCGGCCTTACCACTTCGAGCAGGTGGCCGGGCGGAACCACGGCATTGGGGCCGCTGCAACTCAACGTCATCGGTGGGAGCGCGGCGCCTGGGCGGAAGGCGGCGGCGATCGAGTTGATGTCGGGCAGCCACTCGCCGAACGACGTGGTGCAGCCGAGCCGGGCGATGTCGGCACGGCTGCGGGCGGCAATGTCGGCGGCCTCGTCGGCGCTCAGTCCGTCGTCGGCCCGGAAGGCAGCCAGCGCCCGACGTCGTTCGGCCTCCGGCAGCGCCTGCAGATAGGCGCGGCCCGCCGCGGTGCACAGGCCCGAGATGCGGCTGCCCACCGCCACGCGCAGCGTCAGATAGCTTTCCGACTGGAAATTCTCGAAGATCAGCATGCGGCCGCGATCGCGCAGGATCAATGATGCCACCCCCTGCGACAGTTCGGCGAGCCGTTGCATATGAGGCCGGACGACGGCCATCACGTCGGCGCCATCACGTCCGGCGGGCGCCAGCGCGAGTGCCGAACTGCCGAGCCCGTACTTGCCGGCGGCCGCGTCAAAGCGCAGATAGCCCAGCTCCGTCAGTGTATGGGTGAGGCGCGATATGGTGGACTTTGGCAAGCCACAGCGCTGCGCCAGTTCGGCGTTGCCAAGCTGCGTCTCGAAGCCGCGAAAGCAGGCGAGCACGTCGAGGCCGCGGGCCAGCGCGGTCACGAAGTGCCGGTCATCCTTGTGGGCAAAGGGGGGTGCGGCTGCGGGGAGGTCGGATGCCTGTGCTTCCATGGCCGGATGTACGTGATCGGCGATGTGGGGCGGTTGCGGCCTGACGATCGTCAGATCGATCCGGCGGCCAGCATCTCGCGCAGCCGGGCCTTGAGGATCTTGCCGGACGGCGCGGCCGGCAGATGCTCGACCACCTTGATCACGGCCGGAATCTTGTACGGAGACAGCCGCTCGCGCAGGAAGGCCTTGAGCGCGTCCGTGTCGAGCGACATGCCTTCACGGACCTCGATGAAGGCGATCACTTCCTCGTTGCCTTCGATGGCGCGCCCGACCACGGCGGATTGCACGACCGCCGGATAGGCGTTGATCGACTGCTCCACCTCTTCCGGATATACGTTGAAGCCGGAATGGATGATGATTTCCTTCGAGCGGCCGACGATGGAAATCGCGCCATCGGGATCGATGCGGGCAAGGTCGCCGGTATGCAGCCAGCCGTCGCCGTCGATCGCCTGAGCGGTGAGGTCGGGGCGCTTGTAATAGCCCTTCATGACATTCGGACCGCGCACCAGCAGTTCCCCGCTGCCATCGGGCAGCGGATCGAGCAGGCGCACCTCGACGCCGGGCACGGCCTGGCCCACCGAGCAGTCGCTGCGCGGCGAATCGACGCGTGTCTGGCTCACGGTGGGGGACGTCTCCGTCATGCCATAGCCGTTGTGCAGCGTGATGCCGAAGGTCCGCTCGAATGCGGCCTTCAGCGTGGCGGTGAGCGGGGCGCCGCCCGATTGCGCCATGCGCAGCGCGGGCGCACGTAGCGGGGCCGGCTGGTTCCGGCCCCATTCGATCAGCTTGGCATACATGGCGGGGACGCCATGCAGCACCGTCAGTTGCTCTTCGAGCAGCGCGCGGGCCAGCCGTTCGGGGCGGAAGCGCGGTTCGTAGTAGACCGTGGCGCCGTTTGACAGCGGGCCCACCAGCAGCACCGACAGCCCGTAGACGTGCGAGATCGGCAGCACGCCATAGACGCGATCGCCTTGCTGCACGCGGCCTTGCACACGGTTTGAATGGCCGATGAACATCAGGTTGGCGTGTGTCAGCATCACGCCCTTGGAGGCGCCTGTGGTGCCTGTGGTGTAGATCACGGCCGCCACCTGCTCGCGCGCGTCCGCATGCACTGGTTCGGTTGCCGCCGCGTCGTTGCGCTTGCCGACCAGCAGCCGGCCCACGTGCGGCCAGTCGTGCCACGCCGCGTCGCGCGCCAACCCATGCTGGCGGGCTTCGGGATACGCGTTATCGACGTAGATCGTGAGCCGGGCGCCGGCGTGCTCGATGATGTTATCGATTTCCCGGGCCGACAGCCTGGCGTTGACCGGGATGGCCCATGCGTCCAGCGAACTGAGCGCCAGGATCAGTACCGCGCAGCCGACGCTGTTTTCCGTGACAAGTACGACACGGTCCCCCCCTCGCACGCCGGCATCGCGCAAGCGGGTCGCAGTCTGCTCGACGGCGACGCCGAGTTCGCCATAGCGGATGGCGCGATCGGCGTCCATCAGCGCGACGGTCTCAGGCTGGCTGGCGACCCAGGGGTCGATGGCCTGGTGCAGGCGGGCAAAGGGGGGGACGAAGGGAACTGCCGAGGCTTGTTCAGGCGAGAACCGGGCCTGGCCGGATGGCGTGCTGCTCATCGATGTCTCCAATCTCTGGCCGGCTTGGGGCCGGCTTGCGTTGGAGAGGATGGTTGCACCGTTGGTGGGTGGGTGTCAACTGCTATGCGGAATGAGTGTTCTGCATGGTGGAACACGTGCGGGCTTTGACTTCTCTCTCCCGGCTCCTCTCCCGCTTTGCGGGAGAGGAGCAGGGGAGAGGGCCGTCACCTCAAAACCTGAACCGCCCCACATCCGCCGCCAATTCGGCCGCCTGCACATCCAGCGCGTCGGCCTGCGACGCCATCGTGGTGACGAGCCCGGCATTCTGCTGGCTGGCTTCGTCGAGCCGGGAGATCGCGTCGCGGACGCTGGCGATCTGGCTGGCCTGGTGTTCGGCCAGGCCGTTGAGCCGTTCGGCCAGCGTATGGCTGCGCACGACCGCGCGCTCGATCTCGTCCATGGCCTGCTCGACGTCGCCGCTGAGACGCGCGCCGGCCTCGATATCGCGCGTCGTGTCGTTGAGCAGGGCACCAATGTCGCGAGCGGATTGGGCGCTGCGCTCAGCCAGTTGCCGCACTTCATGGGCGACCACGCTGAAGCCACGTCCGGCCGCACCGGCGCGCGCTGCTTCCACGGCCGCGTTCAGCGCCAGCAGATTGGTCTGGAAGGCGATGCCCTGCAGCACCGCGACAATGTCCGAGATGCCCCGCGAGCGGGTCTGCACGGCGGTCATCGATGCATGCATCTGGCGCACCACGGCCATGCCCGAGCCCGCGGCATCGCGCGCCTGCCGTGCCATGGTGCTCGATTCGTTGGCGCGGTTCTGGATCTGCCGTACCAGTTCGCCGAGTTCCGCGATGCTGGCGCCGGCCTGCTCCACCGCGGCGAGCTGTCGGCCGGTGCGATCCGACAGGTCGCGGTTGGCGATCGCAATGTCTTCGCTGGCGGCATGGACGTGCCTTGCCGACTGCTGCATGCGTGCAAATACATCGGCCAGTGCGGCCCGCATGCCTGCGAGGTCGTCCATCAGGCTGCCGCGGGCGGCCGGGCGCGAGCGTACCGATTCCGTAAGGTCGCCAGCGGCAATACGGCGCGTGGCATCCGCGGCGTCGCGCGGCTCGCCGCCCAGTTCCCGCAGCAGCGTGCGTGCGGCGCTCCATGCAAGCAGGGCGGCGGCGGCAAGTCCGGCGGCGAGCATCGCGACGGTGATCCACTGCGCGCGGCCCTGGCTGGCGGAGACGTTGTCCACCGTGCCAGCCGCCTGTGCCTCCAGGCGGACCCGCGCGTCTTCCACCATGGCGCCCAGCTTGCCCAGCTGTTCCGCGAGGAAGTGGCCCTCGACCGAAACCGAGCTGTCGAACTGCAGCGCGTCCAGGGGCTGTCGCCGCAGCAGGGCGACGTAGTCCTGCATCAGCTTGCCCGCATTGGCACGTTCCTTCGCCAGCGCCGCCGCCTGCGCGGGCGCGGCGGACGCGATGCCGGCCAGCGATTTGTCCAGCGCGTTCATCGCGGTGTCGATCTGGCTTGCGGCATCGTCGCGCTCGGCGCTGCTGGTGGCCATGGTCAGCGCAAGCTGGGCGTGGCCCACCTGGGCCAGGGCGGCTTGCGCGCGCTCGGCGGCGATGGCGCCGCGCATGTCGCGCTGGTACAGGGTGTCGGTCATCTGCCGGATCGACACCAGATTGACGATGCCGGTCACGCCGGCGGCGGCACCGAACACGTAGACCAGCACGAAGGCGGCGCCGAGCCGGACTGCGAGCGGCGTGCGGCGGAGCATGGCGGACGCGGCGGGAAGGCGCACGCGCGGAAGGCCCAACTTCAGGGCTTGCAACATCGGAATTCCTCCTGGGCCGGCGCGTCCGGTCAAAACGACGCGTTCCGGTAAGCGAAGCGCGCGGCCAGTGTCGGCCGCGGCATGCACGATGTTGCCCGTGTTGCGTGACATTCACATGACGGACATAAAGTGGTGCTGTTGTCACATTCTCGTCACACGGAACGACTGCAATAGCATGCGTCATGGGCGCGGTATTTCCGCCGCGTCCGCGCTTCCTGGCCGGCCGGGCGGCTCACGCCGCGGCTGGTCCAGCCTTCGAGGCCACCGATGTCGTCCGCCGTTCCGACCGTCCCCGCCCGTCCCGGCGAGGCTTTGCCCCTGCACGTGCCGCCGCTCGCCACGGCCTTCCAGCCCATCGTGCGCTTCGAATCCGCCGACCTGCTGGGATACGAGGCGTTGCTGCGCGGACCGGCCGGCACCGAGCTGGCGATGCCCGACGCGCTGTTCCGGCTCGCGGCAACGCCCGCGCAGCGCGTGGAACTGGAGATCCGTGCGGCGCGCACGGCCTTCAAGCGCTTCGCCGAACTCGAGCTGCCGGGGCTGCTGTTCGTGAACTTCAGCCCGATGACGCTGCGGCATCTGCTCGACGAGGGGGGCCGCCGCATGGCGGCGCTGCTGCCGGATACGGTGTCGGCAAACCGCGTGGTGGTGGAGTTGACCGAGCAGACCCGGATCGGCGATATGGCTGCGTTCCATGAGGCGATGACAGTGATGCGCGGGCTGGGCATGCGCTATGCGCTGGACGACTTTGGCAGCGGCCATGCGAACCTCGACATGCTGGTCGAACTGACGCCGCACTACGTCAAGCTCGACAAGTCGCTGGTACGCGGCATCGCGGCCTGTTCACGCCGGCTGGAGGTCATGCGCGCGCTGCTGAAGCTGTTGGCGTCGCTGGGCGCCGGTGTCATTGCCGAAGGCATCGAGGACGGGGAGGAGCTTGCCGTGCTGCGCGACCTCGGGGTGCCGTTCGGCCAGGGCTTCCACCTTGGCCGACCACTGTTCGAGCCGCCGCTGGCTGCGCCGAGCCATGTCATCCAGGCGCTGGAGTCGAGCCAGATCGCGGTCTTCCCGCAGGCGGTGCGTACCGGCTGGGGCGGGCCCACGGCGGCACAGCTGATGCGGCCCGCGCCGACCGTCACGGCGGGGCAGAGCAACAACGATGTGCTGGCGCTGTTCCAGGCGCATCCGGGGCTGCACGCGGTGGCGGTGGTGGACGACCAGGGCAGGCCGGTCGGCATCATCAACCGGCAGAGCTTTACCGATCGCTACGCGGCCCCCTTCCATCGCGAACTGTATGGCAAGAAGGCTTGCATACTGATGGCCCGGCGCGAGCCGGTGTGCTTCGACAAGAGCGCGACGCTGGAGGCGATGGCAAAGATCCTGGCCAATGGCGACCAGCGCTATCTGGCCGACGGCTTTATCGTGACCGATGGCGGCCGCCATATCGGTCTGGGTACGGGCGCGGAACTCATTCGCGCGGTGACCGAGATCCGCATGGAGGCGGCGCGCTACGCCAACCCGCTGACCTTCCTTCCCGGCAACATTCCGCTGAACCAGCATATCGAGCGGCTGCTGGAGGCGGGCGCGGCGTTCTTCGCCTGCTATGCCGACCTGAACCATTTCAAGCCCTTCAACGACCAGTACGGGTATTGGAAAGGCGACGAGATGATCAAGGGCGCGGCGGCCGTGCTGGCGGATGTGTGCGACCCCGGCCGCGACTTTCTCGGCCATGTGGGCGGTGATGATTTCCTGGTGCTGTTCCAGAGCGCGGACTGGCAGGTTCGCGTGCACGAAGCGATCCAGCGCTTCAATCGCGCCGCACGCGAGCTGTACAACGCGGCGGACCGCGCGGCCGGCGGCATTCACGGCGAGGATCGCCACGGGCATATGGCTTTCTTTCCGATGGTCAGCATGGCGATCGGCGCGGTGCGTGTGCCACCGGCCACCGAACTGGTCCGGGAGGGCCTGCCGGCCGGCATCCGGCGCCTGGGCAGCAGCCATGTCGGCGCGGCGGCCGCGGCGGCAAAGCGAGACGCGAAGAAGCAGCCGAGCGGATTCGCGTTGGTGGAGCTGGCGCCGTTGCTGGCGGATGCGGGGGTGAGTGCGGGGGTGCGGAGGTATTGAGAGCTTCGGGTGGGAGTGGAGGGCTTGTTGGCGATGCAGTGGCTGCCCTCTCCCCCGCCCCTCTCACGCCTTCCGGGAGAGGGACGGGGGAGAGGGCAGTCCAGCCATAAACCGTGCTCCCCAACCGCCGTCTCAGTTATCCACAATCCGTGTGGATAACCCCCGCCTCGGGCGGCCCGGCCGCCCGCAGGCTGGACTGTCCATCGGCGTGCCTAAAATTCGGGCAGCGGTCTTGCGGCCAGAGGCGGGTGGGCCTCCCTTGCATGCCCGATGCGCCGCGCCTGTGCCACAATGCGCGGCATTACATCGATCAACCGGATTCTTGCAGCGGATGGCCGCCGATGCTATTGAGCACCAGCGTAGTCGCGACGATTGTCCTGTGTTTCCATGTGGTGGGCGTGCTCGCCGCCATGCATGCCGTCATGACGGTGCGCACCGCGCCTGGCGCCATCGCCTGGGCGGGGTCGCTGATCATGGTGCCCTATGTGGCGCTGATTCCCTACCTGATCTTCGGCAGCAGCAATCTGGTTGGCTACGTCAACGCGCGGCGCTTCTATCGCGAGCAGATGCGGACGCTGCGGCCCGGTCCCCAATCGCGCGAGCGCGAGGCATGCATCGTGCGCGACGCGGGTCAGCCGGTGCTGCGCGCGTTGCCGCGGCTCACCGGAATGGCGTGTCTGGCGGGCAACCATGTGAGGCTGCTGGTCAATGGCACGGCCACGTTCGATGCGATCTTCGCCGCGATTGCGGCTGCACGTCGCGTGGTGCTGGTGCAGTTCTTCATCGTCCACGACGACGAACTGGGCCGCCGGCTGCAATCGCTGCTATGCGAACGCGCGGCTGCCGGCGTGCAGGTCTACTTTCTCTATGACAGCATCGGTTGCCATGCGCTTCCCGGCCGATATGTGCGGCGGCTGGCGGAGTGCGATGTCCGGGTGAGCGCGTTTGCGCCGCATCGTGGTTTTGTCAACCGTTTCCAGCTCAATTTTCGCAATCACCGCAAGCTCGTGATCGTCGACGGCGAGCGCGCCTTTGTGGGCGGCCACAATGTCGGCAACGAGTACGTCGGCCGCAAGCCACCGCTGGCGCCATGGCGCGATACCCACGTGGAAGTGAAGGGTCCCGTGGTGCTGGATCTGCAGATGACGTTCGCCGAGGACTGGTACTGGGCGGCGCGCGAAGTGCCGACGCTGCTGGCGCCGCCAGCGGCCGCGGCCGGCACGATGATCTGCCAGGTGGTGCCGAGCGGTCCCGCGGATTCCCAGGAGACGTGTTCGCTGTTCTTCGTGGAAGCCATCCAGGCGGCGCGGCACCGGCTGTGGATTACCTCGCCTTACTTCGTTCCCGACGAGGCCGTTTTCGCGGTGTTGCGACTGGCCGTGCTGCGCGGTGTGGACGTGCGCATCCTGATGCCCGGCCGGGCCGATCATCGCGTGGTGTTCGCGGCCTCGACGCTGTATGCCTACCAGGCCATCTGCGCCGGCATCCGCATCTACCGGTACACGCCCGGATTTCTCCACCAGAAGGTCATGCTGATCGATGACGAGCTTGCCGCGGTGGGCACGGCCAATCTCGACAACCGATCGTTCCGGCTCAATTTCGAGCTGACGGTGATGACGGCCGACAAGGGATTCGCGCGCGAGGTGCAGCGCATGCTGGAGGCGGACTTCGCGCGGGCCAAGGAGATCGGTCGCGACGAATTTCTGGGCGCTCCCGCGCTGCATCGCGTGGCCATGCACGTGGCCAAGCTGTTCGCGCCGATCCTGTAGTCCTCTTGTCGTTCTCGATGGTCCGCGCGTGCGTGGATAACCACGTTTGTCGGGTGGGTCCGGAGCGCTTTTCCTTTTCGCGGTATCCTTGCCGTCTGCGCGACGGCCCGCCGCCATGGCGGCCGCGACATGCGGCGTGACAGGCGCCGCAACCGGCCGGGACTCTCCCGTTATCGCGCCCGTGCCCGACCCTGCCATCTCGGCTGCGCCGGCGCACCTTGTATTGGCAGAACAATATGAACGACACGGAAATCACGCTGATCGGCTCGGCAAGGCTGCCGACGCGCTTCGGCGAGTTCACCGCTCACGCCTTCAAGGGCACGGCGAGCGGTACGGAGCATCTCGCGCTGAGCGTGGGGGATATCGCGGGTGACGGCGTGCTGACGCGGTTGCATTCGGAATGCCTGACTGGCGACGTGTTCGGCTCATGCCGCTGCGATTGCGGCGAACAGCTTGCCCTGGCGATGGAGAAGATCGCCGCGGAAGGGCGCGGCATCCTGCTGTATCTGCGCGGTCACGAGGGCCGCGGCATCGGGCTGGGGCACAAGATCCGCGCCTATGGCCTGCAGGATGGCGGACTCGACACGGTCGACGCCAATCTGGCCCTCGGGCAGGTAATCGATGGGCGTACCTACGCGTTCGCCGCCGATCTGCTGCGGCAATGCGGCGTGCGTTCGATCCGGCTGATGAGCAACAATCCGCGCAAGCGCCAGCAGCTCGAGGAAGCCGGCATCACGGTGCTGGAGCAGGTGCGCCATATCGTCCCCGCCAACGCGGAGAACGAAAAGTATCTCGCCACCAAGCGCGTCCGTCTGGGCCATCTGCTGGACTGACCCCGCCAGGCGGCGCCAGCGCGGTCCGCGCGTGTAGGTATCGACCGACAGGCACGTGGGCACGGACCGGATTGTGCACGCCCGCGGCGTCTCCTATCGTGAAGGCATGGCTCGTGCCCCCGCCGGGGCGCGGGGTTCATTCGCAATATGTGCCGCCGCCCCCTGGGCGGGGTGCCATCACGATATGAGGAGTCGCCATGGCAGACAAGAATATTT
This sequence comes from Cupriavidus gilardii J11, assembly GCF_007829435.1. Classification (GTDB taxonomy): domain Bacteria; phylum Pseudomonadota; class Gammaproteobacteria; order Burkholderiales; family Burkholderiaceae; genus Cupriavidus; species Cupriavidus gilardii_D. The sequence goes on along the minus strand of NZ_VLJN01000011.1, from coordinate 60,735 downwards.
CCGTGCTCAACGATCTGATCGAGGTATCGCGCGACGGCGAGCAGGGTTTCCTCAAGGCTGCCGAGGATGCCAAGAATCCCGAGCTGAAGGAGCTGTTCACCAGCCGGGCCAACGAGATCTCGGCGGCCGTGCGTGAATTGCAGGCGCAGGTCATCGCGCTCGGCGGCCGGCCGGAAGAGGGCGGCAGTGTGGCCGGTGCATTGCACCGCGGCTGGGTGAGCCTGCGCAGCGCGGTGGCCGATCGCGACGACCTCGCGATCCTGGAGGAAACCGAGCGCGGCGAGGATGTCGCCAAGAAGAAGTACGCCGATGCACTGCAGAACGACGAACTGAGCTTCGAGGTTCGGGCGCTGGTGGAGCGCCAGTATCAGGGCGTGCTTCGCAACCACGACCTGGTGCGCGATCTGCGCAACCGCTATCGCTCCGGCGGCTCGGTCTGATTCCGGGCTTGATGCCCGTGATGCCGCGCCGGCTCCGGCGCGGCCGGTTCCGATCGATACGGCTCAGCAGCAGGGGAAACGCATGACTCAAACCTCGAAATCCAGCAAGAGCTCCAAGGACAAGGCATCGGTCCCGTCGCACGCGGAAGATCGCGAAAGCGGGAAGCCGGTCGCCAGCGAAGACGAGACCGAGCGCAATATCGACGAGGCGCTGGAGGAAACCTTCCCGGCCAGCGATCCGATCTCGCCTGCGCCCGAGAAGGATGATCGCGACAAGGGGAAGAAGCAGTAGCGCTGGCCAGGGACGGGTTGCGGGCGCTTCATGCTGTTACTGCCCTCTCCCCCGGCCCCTCTCCCGCCTTGCGGGAGAGGGGAGCGAGGCTACGCCAGTTGCTTCAGCTGCGCGATCACCGACATCAGCTGTCCGTGCGCGACGGTGACCGCCGGTTCGTCCTGTAGCGCTTCGTGATATCGCTGGCGGAACATCGGGTCGCCCTGGGCGCTGAACAGCCGCTCCGCTGCTGCCGCAACGGCGCCGCAGGTGGCATCGTGATGGTCGCCACCGTCGAGTTCCTCGTCGATTTCCACGATCAGCCGCGACAGCGGATCGAGCCAGCGGAAATAGCTGTCCTCGGTAACGATCTGCACGAAGAGGCCCGACGGTATCGGGCCGTAGAGACGCTCGTATTCTCCCCGGTCGTACTGGATGATTTCCTTGTGGGACTTCAGCAGGGCGGCTCGCAGCGCGCGCAAGCCGGCCTTTCGGGATTCCTGTGTGGCGCGGTACTGTTCGGTCAGCATCCCCGTTCTCCGCTTTTCGTTGCCGGTGTGATTTGATACCGCGCCGGAGAGACTTTGCCGCGCGGCAAGGTGAAGGTCAGGCGACCGCAGGGGTCGCGCCGGCGTGGCCGGACGTAGGCAGTATACGTAGACGCCGAACGCGCATCCACCCTGGCGATATCCCGAATTACCCGCGTTGTGCACCGAAATCGCGAAGTCGTGATCAATTCCATTTAAGGCAGACATCAACGATGCCGCTCGGCGCTTCATCGGGCACAATAGAATCCATCGGCGGCGGGATGCCCGCACCCGATGCCACTGCCGCCGCTCAACGCCGCTTTCGCCCGAGAGACCAGCGCCATGCCCCTGACTGAACCGTGCCTGCTCCTTTCGCTCGCGCTGCCGGGGGCAGGCTCATGGTGATGGCATGGCTGATCGCATTGCCCCTGTTGGCGGCGCTCTGCCTTCCCTGGGCCGGACGTCGCGCCCGCGCGCTGGTGGCGCCGGTGGTCCTCGGCACGCCGCTGATCTGCCTCGCGCTGCTGGCGGGCGTGCAGCAGTCCGTGCTGGATGGCGAGGTACTGGCGTGGCGCGTGGCGTGGATCGACGGGATCGGTCTGTCGCTGAGCCTGCGGCTGGACGGCCTGTCATTCGCCTTTGCGCTGCTGGTGCTGGGCATCGGGCTGCTGGTGCTGCTGTACGCCCGCTATTACCTGGACCGCAGCCGCGCCACGGCGCGCTTCTTTGCGCTGTTGCTGGTGTTCATGGCGTCGATGCTCGGCGTGGTGCTGTCGGCCAATCTGCTGCTTCTGGTGATCTTCTGGGAATTGACCAGCATCGTGTCGTTCCTGCTGATCGGCTTCTGGTCGTACCGCTCCGATGCGCGCAAGGGCGCGCGGATGGCGCTGACGATTACCGGCGGCGGCGGACTGGCGCTGCTGGCGGCGGTGTTGCTGTTGGGACGGATGTGCGGCAGCTTCGAGTTGACCGACGTGCTGGCCAACGCGGGCACGGTGCAGAAGCATCCGTGGTACCCGCTCATGCTGGTGCTGGTGCTGCTCGCGGTCTTCACCAAGTCGGCGCAGTTTCCTTTCCATTTCTGGCTGCCGCACGCGATGGCGGCGCCCACGCCGGTCTCGGCCTATCTGCATTCGGCGACCATGGTGAAGGCTGGCGTGTTCCTGCTGGCGCGGCTCTACCCGGTGCTCGACGGCACCGACTGGTGGTTTTATCTGGTGAGCCTGACCGGGCTTGTCACGCTGGTCGTGGGCGCGGGCATGGCCCTGCTGCAGCGCGACCTGAAAGGGCTGCTGGCGTATTCCACCATCAGCCATCTGGGACTGATCACGCTTCTGTTCGGACTCGATACACAGCTGAGCACGGTGGCCGCGTTGTTCCACATCATGAACCATGCGGTGTTCAAGGCCTCGCTGTTCATGGCGGCCGGCATCATCGACCACGAGACCGGCACGCGCGATCTCGGTCGTCTGCGCGGGCTGAGGCGCTATATGCCGCATACCGCGTTGCTCGCGATCGTGGCGTCGCTGTCGATGGCCGGCGTGCCGCTGCTCAATGGCTTTCTCAGCAAGGAAATGTTCTTTGGCGAGACGCTCGCGCAGGGGCTGCTCGGGCCGTTCAGCTGGGCGATCCCGGCGCTGGCGACGCTCGCCGGCGCATTGACGGTGGCCTATTCGTTGCGCTTCATCATCGGTGTGTTCTTCGAGGGCGAGCCCGACGAATTGCCGAAGCATCCGCCCCATGAGCCGCCGCGCTGGATGAAGATTCCGGTGGAGGTGCTGGTCGTCATCTGCCTGGTGGTGGGCATTCTGCCGGCCTATACGGTCGGCGCGCTGCTGGACGCGGCGGCGCTTGCCACGCTGCGCGGGCCGCTGCCGCTCTATAGCCTGAGCCCGTGGCATGGCTTCAATACGCCGTTGGCCATGAGCGCCGCGTCGCTGACGAGCGGGGCGGCGCTGTACTTCCTGCGGCGCGATTCCTATCGGCATTTCCGGGTCCGGGGCGGACTGGTGACGGCGCGCGACCGCTTCGAGGACGTGGTGGGCGCGGTGGAGTCCGTCGCCGCCTGGACCATCCGGCGCTTCGAGAACGGCTCGCTGCAAAGCTATCTGGCCTGGCTGATTGCCGCGATGTCGCTGGTGCCGGCGGCGTTTCTTTTTTCGCTTGGACGGGCGCACGGCGCCATACCGGCGAGCGGGCACGATGCGCTGACCGTGCTCGGCATGGGAACGATGTGTCTGGCGGCGCTGTCCGTGGTGGTGATGCGCAGCCAGCGCATGGTGGCGCTGATGTGCCTGAGCCTGTGTGGATTGCTGGTGTCGCTCGCATTTACGCGTTTCTCGGCGCCGGACCTTGCGCTGACGCAGATCTCGGTCGAAGTCGTGACGATCATGCTGATGGTGCTGGCGCTGTACTTCCTGCCGGAGGATGGCCCCGAGCCGACCGCGTTGGGCGGCCATCTGCGCGATGGCATCCTGGCCGCCATGGGAGGCGCCACGATCGCCGTGGCGGCCTACGCGGTGATGACGCGGCCGTACGACAGCATTGCGCGTTTCTTCATCGAGCAAAGCGTGCCGGGTGGCGGTGGCCACAACGTGGTCAACGTGATCCTGGTGGATTTCCGCGGTTTCGACACGCTGGGCGAGATCTGCGTGCTGGTCATCGCCGGCCTGGGTGTGCAGGCGCTGATGAAGGGGTTGAGACTGCCGGCGCCGGCGCGCGGCCCGAACGCGATGCCATGGTCCATGCAGGCACATCCGCTGCTGCTGGCGATCGTGGCGCGGCTGATGCTGCCGCTGACGGTACTGGTGTCCGCCTTCATGTTGATACGCGGGCACCAGCTGCCGGGAGGCGGGTTCATCGCGGCACTGATCACGGCGGTGGCCGTGCTGTTGCAATACCTGGCCAGCGGGGTGCTATGGACTGACGCACGGCTGGCGTTGGATCACCGCCGCATCGCCGGCGCCGGCATCCTGCTGGCCACGCTGGTCGGATTGGGCAGCCTGGCGTTCGGCTACCCGTTCATGACCACCGCGTTCGGCCATCTGCATGTGCCGCTGGTCGGCGACGTCGAGTGGGCCACGGCGCTGGTATTCGATGTGGGCGTCTATCTGGCCGTGCTGGGCACGGTGCTGGCCATCGTGTCGCACCTTGGCATACGGGAGAAGCGTTCGGCCGCCCCTCGTCCGGACGGTGCTGAATCCGCGCACGCAGCCGCGCGCGCCACGACGGAGTCACCATAGTGGAAGCCTTTTTCAGCGGCACCATTGGCGTGGTTGCCGCCTGCGGCCTGTATCTGGTGCTGCGGGCGCGCACCTTCACCGTGATTCTTGGCCTGACGCTGCTGACGTATGCGGTCAGCCTGTTCCTGCTGGCGATGGGGCGGCTGTCCACCGGGATGCCGGCGATCATCAGCAAGGACGCCACGAGATACGCCGACCCGTTGCCGCAGGCGCTGGTGCTGACCGCCATCGTGATCGGCTTTGCGATGACTGCATTCGCGATGGTTTTGGCACTGCGGTCGCTTGCGCTGCGAGGCAGCGACCATGTCGATGGCCGCGAACCCGAGGTGCCGATGAAGGAGAAGCTGGAGTACGGGCCCGACCGCCAGGCAGCCGATACCGCGCACGCCGACGAGGAACCTGCCAGCGCCGACGAGCGGCCTCCTTCGCCGCCGGGAACGTTGCCATGACGCATGCCGTGCTGCTGCCCATCGTACTGCCGCTGCTGACCGGTGCCATGCTGCTGGTCATGCCGGCGCGCTGGCGCGACGCCGGACGCGTGCTGGGCGTGCTGTCGACGCTGGCCCTGCTGCCGATCACGGCGCTGCTGCTGGATGCCGCCGCAAGCGGCGCCATTTTCGTCTATGCCGTGGGCAACTGGCCGGCACCGTTCGGCATCGTGCTGCAGCTCGATCGCCTCGCGGCATTGATGCTCGTGCTGACCGCATTGCTTGGCGCCACGGCGCTGTTGTGCGCGGGGCGCGAGGAGAGCCGCTCGGGGCGGTATTTCGATGCGCTGATGCAGTTCCAGCTGATGGGGCTGAACGGCGCGTTTCTTGCCGGCGATTTGTTCAACCTGTTCGTCTTCTTCGAGATCCTGCTGATCGCCTCGTATGCGCTGCTGGTGCACGGCGGCGGCGGCGAACGCATCGCGGCGGGCCTTCACTATGTGCTGCTGAACCTGGCGGGATCGTCGTTCTTCCTGGTGGCCATCGGCATTCTGTACGGCGTGACCGGCACCCTCAATATGGCGCATCTGGGCGAGCGGGTGATGCAGATTCCAGTGCACGATCTGCCGCTGGCGAAGGCGGCCGGCGCGATGCTGATGCTCGTTTTCGCGCTGAAGGCCGCGGTGTTCCCGCTGTTGTTCTGGCTGCCGCGCGCCTATGCCGCGGCGGCGGGCCCGGTTGCCGCGCTCTTTGCCATCATGACGAAGGTAGGGATCTACGCGATGCTGCGCAGCCATGCCTTGCTGTTCGATGCCAACCGCGGGCCGCTCGCGGGCTTCATGGACGATGTGCTGTGGTGGCTGGCGCTGGCCACCATGGCGTTGGGTGCGTGCGGCGCGTTGGCGGCCCGCTCCATCAAGCGCCTGACCGCCTATCTGGTGGTGGTGTCGGTGGGCCTGCTTGGCATGGGCGTGGCCTTGCAGACGCCGGCCGCGTGGAGCGCGGTGCTGTACTACCTGCTGAGCACCACGGTCAGCACGGCGGCGCTGTTCCTGCTGGCCGACGCGCTCGATGGCGGCGATGGCGATGTACCGACCGGCGGGCAGGCCCGGCTGGCTGGGGCGTTGTATCTGGCGGGTACGCTGGCGGCGGTGGGACTGCCCCCGCTGTCGGGCTTCATCGGCAAGGTGATGATGCTGGAGGCCGTATCCACGAGCACGCACTGGCATGGCGCTGCCGTGCTGTGGCCCGCCGTGCTGGTGTCGAGCCTGGCGCTGATCGTGGCCGTCAGCCGCACCGGCAGCCGGTTGTTGTGGCAGGCGCCGGCCAAGGCCGTGGCGCGAGCGCGCCATACGTCGGTGCGCGCGCGGGCGGCGCGGTTCCGCCGCGCATCGCCCGACACCAGGCGGCTGGCCGCGTGCGCCGTGCTGTTGCTATGCAGCGCGCTGCTGGTGGTGGCCGGCAGGCCGGTGATCCGCTACCTCGACGCCACGGCGCTGCAATTGCACGATCGCGGCGCCTATGTACGAGCCACGCTGCCGAACGCGACGGAGGCGCCTCGATGATGCGCCGCCTTTTTCCCCATCCATGGTTGAGCCTGTTGCTGCTCGCGCTGTGGCTGCTGCTGAACAACGCGGCGTCGGTGGGGCATTGGCTGCTCGGCGTGCTGCTGGCGTGGGCCATCGGCATGCGGATCGGCAGCCGGCTGTGGCTGTCGCCGGTGAGGCTGCGCCGTCCCGGTCTGGCGTTGAGGCTGGCGCTGCATGTGGCCGCCGATATCGTGATGGCCAATATCCATGTTGCCTGGCTGGTGTTGCGGCCCAGCGGGCGTCTGCGGCCAGCCTTTGTCGAGGTGCCGCTGGAGCCGGGCCACGAGATCGGGCTGGCGGCGTTGATCAGTATCGTTTCGCTGAGCCCCGGTACGCTGTGCGCGGACCTGAGCGACGATCGCCGCTGTCTGTTGATTCATGTGCTTGACCTGGACGACGAGCGCGGGCTGATCGCGCGGATCAAGGCGCGCTATGAAGCGCCACTGCTGGAGATATTCGTATGCTCGACATCGTGATACCGATTTCATTGACGATGCTTGCCATCGCCTTTGCGCTCACGCTGGCACGTCTGCTGATCGGGCCCGGTCTTCCGGACCGCATCGTTGCGCTCGATACGCTCAATATCAATGCGATCGCCTTGATCGTCGTGTTCGGCATCCGGATCCGCTCGGCGATGTTCTTCGAAGCGGCGCTGCTGATTGCGTTGATGGGCTTTATCGGCACGGTCGCGTTGACCAAGTACCTGCAGCGCGGCGACATCATCGAGCTGCAATAGCCGATAACGGATGACCGATCGTTCTCGCCGACACCTTTTTTACACCGGAGTGCTTATGCCGATCATTGCCGAAGTGCTTGTCTGCGTGCTGCTGCTGGTGGGCAGCGCGTTTACGCTGGTGGCCGCCATCGGCCTGTTCCGGCTGCCGGATTTCTTCATGCGCTTGCATGGTCCTACCAAGTCGACCACGCTGGGCGTGGGAAGCATCGTGACGGCGTCGATGGTGTTTTTCAGCTTCCATCAGCCTGGATGGAGCCTGCATGAGGTGCTGATTACCGCGTTTCTTTTCCTGACCGCGCCGATCAGCGCGCATATGCTGGCCAAGGCGGCAATCCAGCAGCGATTGGCGGTGGTGGCGCGGACGCGGGGGAGGGGGAAGTTGGGTGGGGAGGAGGGGGTGGGGTAGGGGGGTGGTCGCTGCTGTGACTGCCCTCTCCCCCGGCCCCTCCCCCGCTTGCGGAAGACGGGAGAAAGGCGGCGGGACAGGGGTGCGTGGGTTCTACCGTCGTTTCTTGCCCTTCGACAATTCCGCCGCAAGCTTCAACGCCGCGACGATGTCCTCGAACGCGGCCTCGCGGGCGGCGTGGTCGGGGACGCGCAGCGCGTATGACGGGTGCCAGGTCGGGATCACGATGCGGCCCTCATGTTCGATCGGCTGGCCAAGCACCTTGCGCAGCGACACGGCCTTGGCGCCGAGCACCGACTTCAGCGCGGTGGCGCCCAGCGCGACCACGGTCCGCGGCGCCACGCGCTCCAGCTCGTCTTCCAGACAGTAGTGGCACGCCTCGATCTCGCGTTGCGCTGGCGTCTTGTGCAGCCGGCGCTTGCCGCGCAGCTCCCATTTGAAATGTTTGACCGCGTTGGTCAGGAATACCGAGTCGCGCGACAGGCCCGCGCGCTCGAAGGCGTCGTCCAGCAGGCGCCCGGCCGGGCCGACGAAGGCGACGCCCTCCAGGTCCTCCTGATTGCCCGGCTGTTCCCCCACCACCATCACCGGCGCGGGCGACGGGCCGCTGCCCGGCACGCCTTGCGTGGCATTGCGCCACAGCGTGCAGCGGCGGCAGGCATCCAGCGTGGCCGGATGCTCGTCGTCCGGCGTGGCGGGCGCCTTGTCGATGGCATGGCGAGGTGGATGGCGCGGTTCCGGCATGCTCGGTGGTCTCCCGGTGATCGACGCGGCGGGCTGTGACACCGCTAGTCAAGCATGCGTTGTGCCAAGGGGATGCGGCCCCGCTTTATGCGGGCCAGGCCTGCAATGCCCAGCCTGCCGCCGCGCATGCCGCCACCACCAGCCACGGCGCGATCTTCCAGAACACCAGTGCGACGAAGGCGAGCAGGGCCAGCGCGAAATCGGCGGGACGGTGGATGGCGCTGGTCCACACCGGGTCGTACAGGGCGGCCAGCAACACGCCGACCACCGCCGCATTGACGCCGGCCAGAGCGGCGCGGGCCGCGCCGCTGTCGCGCAGCCGTTCCCAGAAGGGAAGGGCGCCCGCGACCAGCAGGAAGGAAGGCAGGAAGATCGCCAGCAGGCAGAGCAGTGCGCCGCTCCAGCCGCTGGGTTCCGCCTGCATGGCGGCGCCAAGAAATGCGGCGAACGTGAACAGCGGCCCCGGCACCGCTTGCGCGGCGCCGTAGCCGGCGAGGAAGGCATCGTTGCTCACCCAGCCGTTTGGGACCACGGCGGCCTGCAGCAGCGGCAGCACCACGTGGCCGCCGCCGAAAACGAGGGCGCCGGCGCGATAGAACGCGTCCACCACCGCCAGCCAGCGTGCCGGCCACAGGCTCGCGGCGAGCGGCAACAGCAACAACAGCGCGGCGAACAGCGCCAGCAGCGCGGCCCCGGCGCGGCGCCCCACCGCGATCGGCAGGCGGTCGTCGGGGCGTCCGTCGGCGCCGGGAAGCACACGGTAACCGAGCCAGGCGGCCACCGCCATCACGGCGAGCTGGGTGGCGGCGCCTGGGAAGAGCAGCACCACGCTGGCCGCCACCGCGGCGAAGCCGATGCGAGGGCGGTCCGGACAGAGGCTGCGACCCATGCCCCATATCGCCTGGGCCACCACGGCCACGGCAACGGTCTTGAGGCCGGCGAGCGCGCCGGGCGACAGCACATTGCCCCAGGTGGTGAGCGACAGCGCGAACAGCATCAGCGCGATGGCGGAGGGCAGCGTGAAGGCCATCCATGCCGCCAGCGCGCCAGCGAAGCCGGCACGGCTCAAGCCGATGGCCATGCCGACCTGGCTGCTGGCCGGACCGGGCAGGAACTGGCAGAGCGCGACCAGATCGGCATAGCTTCGATCGCTGAGCCAGCCTCGCCGGGTCACGAACTCTTCGCGGAAATAGCCCAGATGCGCGACCGGACCGCCGAAGGAGGTCAGTCCCAGCCGGAGAAAGGCCCGGAACACGTTCCAGGCTTCATGCCGGGTGGGGCTGGCGGGGCGGCTATTGGGGGTGGGCATCGGGGCTCCATGTGCGTGCCGCTGGGGGGCGGAAAATGGCGCAATGGTAATTCAGGGGGGTGTCGGTGTGTCGGGGGAGAGGGCAGTCATGCCCTACGCTGTCGCCGTACGTCCACGCTTCGCTGCCGCCGACAGCGACATCGCGTAGATCACCAGGCCGCCGGCGGCCAGCGCCATGCCGACCCAGCCGGTGGAGGTCCAGCCGTAGCCCGCGCCGATCGTCAGTCCGCCCAGCCACGCGCCCAGCGCGTTGGCGAGGTTGAACGCGGAGTGGTTCAGCGCGGCGGCGAGCGTCTGGGCGTCTCCGGCCACGTCCATCAGGCGGATCTGCAGCGCCGGCCCGAGCGCGACCACGGTGCCGATCAACAGCACGTTGGCGCAGGCAAGCCACGCGTGCGGCGCCGTCAGGACAAAGGCGCCGAGCACCAGCGCGGACCAGACCAGCACGCCGCCGATGGTCGGCATCAACGCGCGATCGGCCAGCCGCGAGCCGGCGAGGTTGCCGACGACCATGCCGATGCCAAACAGCGCCAGCACGAACGGGATGCCGCTGGCCGGAAGATGCGCCAGTTCCAGCATGGTGGGCTTGATGTAGCTGAATACGGCGAACATGCCGCCGAAGCCGATGCTGCCGATGCCCAGCGTCAGCCACACCTGCTTGCGTGTGAGCGCGCCCAGTTCGCGCAGCGGGCTGGCGCTGCGATCGGCCGGGACGAACGGCACCCAGCGCCAGACCAGCAGCATGGTCAGCAGGCCGATCGCACCGACCAGCGCGAAGGCGGAGCGCCATCCGAGCCATTGGCCAATGGCGGCGGCGATCGGCACGCCGATCAGCGTGGCGATGGTCAGGCCGAGCATCACCATGCCGACGGCCTGCGCGCGTCGTTCCCGTGCCACCAGGCCGGCGGCGACCAGCGCCGCCACGCCGAAGTAGGTGCCATGCGGGAAGCCGGTGAGCAGTCGCGCGACGATCATCGATGCATAGTCGGGCATGGCGGCGCTGGCCAGGTTGCCGACGGCGAATACGGCCATCAACGCGATCAGCAGATTGCGTCGCGGCATGCGCGCGCCCAGCACCGCGAGCAGCGGCGCGCCGATGACCACGCCAAGCGCGTAGGCGCTGATCAGATGACCGGCCTGCGGGATGGAGATGGCGAGGTCGCCGGCCGCATCCGGCAGCAAGCCCATGATGACGAACTCGCCGGTGCCGATGCCGAAACCGCCGACACCCAGCGCGAGCAGCGCCTTGCGGGCGGCATGGCGGGAAGAATCGGTGGCGGGCAGGTCGGATGGCGGGGGGCTGAGGTGAGTCTGGTCAGGATGGTCAGGGGGGAAAGACATCGGGATTCGCGAGAGAGAGGGCGTGTGTTTTTCGGTATCGCCGCGGCCATGCGGCCTTTTGCACCGTGTTGGAGCGAAGGTCGCGGGCGACGCGGGATTGGCGTCGTTGCGCCAGGGGCGCTATTTTGACGGAAAACGGGGGAGGGTGCTGGCCGCTTGGTGAGTCGGGGTTCGCGTTGCCTTTTTTGTGTTGTTGAGCTGTGACTGCCCTCTCCCCCGCCCCTCTCCCGCTCGCGGGAGAGGGGAGCAAACCAGTGAGGTATCGGACGCCGTCGGTTTTCGCCCCTCTCCCGCTCGCGGGAGAGGGGCGGGGGAAAGGGCAGTCCCCACACCAACGACGCAATAACCCATCCCCTGCAAGCCCCGCCAAACTCGTGCATCATTGCCGCCTTCCGGTCCGACAGAGGCTGGCCGCCCGCGTTGCGTGGCGGCGCATATTCCATCCAGTTGAAGAAGAAGGAAGCACCATGCTTTCCCCGACCCCCGTTTCCCCGACGCAGGCCATCGGCGGCGCCGCGTGGCTCACGCCATTGCTCGCCACCGCCTGCGGCTTGATCGTGGCCAATCTCTACTATGCGCAACCGCTGATCGGCCCCATCGGCCACGATCTGGGGCTGTCCAGCGCGGCGGCGGGGCTCATCGTCACGCTGATCCAGATCGGCTATGGCGCGGGCCTGCTGCTGATCGTGCCGCTGGCCGACCTGGTGGAGAACCGGCGGCTGATCTGCTCGCTGCTGGGCGCGAGCGCGATTGCGCTGGCCTGCGCGGCGGTGGCGGCTTCCGCGCCGGTGTTCCTGCTGGCAGCGATCTGCATCGGGCTGGCCTCGGTGGCGGCGCAGGTGGTCGTGCCCTTCGCCGCGCATCTGGCGCCCGAGCACGCGCGCGGGCGCGTGGTGGGCAATGTGATGAGCGGCCTGTTGCTGGGCATCATGCTCGCGCGACCAGTGTCCAGCGTGGTGGCCGATCTGTGGGGATGGCACGCGATCTTCGCGATCTCCGCGATTGCCATGGGCCTGCTGGCAGCGGCGCTGCTGCGTTTGTTGCCGGTGCGGCGGCCATCGCCGGCGCTGCGCTATCGCGCGCTGCTCGCGTCGATGTGGGGCCTGTTGCGTACGCAGCCGGTGTTGCGCCGGCGCGCGGCGTATCAAGCCTGCATGTTCGGCGCCTTCAGCCTGTTCTGGACCGTGTCGCCGCTGTGGCTGTCCGATGGCTTTGGCCTGTCGCAAAGCGGCATCGCGTTGTTTGCGCTGGCCGGCGTGGCGGGCGCGATCGCGGCCCCGATCGCCGGGCGGCTGGCCGATCGCGGCCGCAGCCGCCGCGTCACCGCGTTCGCGCTGCTGATCGGTGTGGGCGCGTTTGCGCTGAGCCGGGCAGGGGCGCCCGGCTCCGTCGCGGCGTTGGCCGCGCTGACGGCCGCGGCGATCGTGCTCGATTTCGGTGTGTCGGCCAATCTGGTGGTAGGCCAGCGCGCCATCTTCGCGCTGAGCGCCGAGTATCGCGGCCGGCTGAATGGCCTGTATATGGCGATCTTCTTCGTCGGGGGCGCGACGGGTTCGGGCCTCGGTGCGTGGGCCTATGCGCAGGGGGGCTGGCCGCTGGCCAGTACGCTGGGCGGTGCGCTGCCGTTGCTCGCGCTGCTGTACTTCACCACGGAGCGCCGCCGGGCCGGCTAGCAAGCCCCGATTGTTCGCCGGTCAGGTCCAGGCTGGCGAACAGATCTGCCAGCGTGGGTACCGAGCGGGCGGGCCAGATCGCGCTCAGGTCGAAGGTGGGCAGCGTATCGCCGTCGCGTACCTCGCAAAAGCGCACGCCACGGAAGTCGAGCGATCGGATCCAGCTGGGCAGCAGCGCCACGCCACAGCCGCCCGCCACGCAGGACAACACGGTCAGCGTGCGGTTGGCCTCCTGCGCGACATGCGTCTCGTGGCCGGCCTTGCGGATGGCGTCGAGAATGCTGGCGTAGAACATCGGCAGCTGCGCCTGCGGATACAGCACCAGGCCGGCCGCGGCGATTTCCTCCAGCGATACCTTGCCATCGGCGGCGACCTGGAATTCGTCCGGCACCGCGGCCACCAGACGGTCACGCAGTAATTGCCGCTCGCGCATGCGCCCGCCCACGGCGACGGGCGTATGCATCAGGCCGATATCGATTTCCCCAGTCTGCAGCGCGTCGGCCTGTTCCGCGTTGCTCATCTCGCGCAGGATCACGCGCACGCCCGGCGCGCGCCGCCGCAGTTCCCGCAACGCGCGCGGCACCGTGTCGATTAGCGCGGACGAGACCAGTCCGACCGTCAGCTGCCCTGCGCTGCCGCGCGCGATCTCCCGTGCGTGGCGGGCCGCCGCGTCGATGCGCATCACGCTGGTGCGGACGTCTTCGAGGATGGCCAATGCCGCCGCCGTGGGCGCGGCACCGCGCCGCGACCGGTCGAACAGGCGCACCCCCAGTTCCTTCTCCATGCGGGCGAGTGCCGTGCTGAGCGCGGGCTGCGCGATGCCCAGCCATTCGGATGCCCCGCTGAGGCTGCCGTGGTCGACGACGGCGAGGAAATAGCGCAGGTGCCGGGTTTCCATAATGAAGCGATATGAATATGCCTGTGGCACGGAATGGAAAACTATACCGCCGCTTTCTAGAATCGAATCCCGAGAAGAGCGGGGGGATTCCTCCGCGTGACACTATCCGACTCCGGAGACAAGTTTGCCGCCATCCGATCGCCAGACCGTGGCCTCGGTCGATTCGCACGCCCATGTATTCGTGCAGGGACTTTCGCTCGCCGACTCCCGCCGCTACCGGCCGGAGCACGACGCGACACTGGAACACTATCTGGCGCTGCTGGACGCCAACGCCATATCGCACGGCGTGCTGGTGCAGCCCAGCTTCCTCGGCACCGATAACGGCTATCTGCTCGACGCGCTGCGCCAGGCGCCGCAACGGCTGCGTGGTGTGGTGGTGGTGGACCCGTCCGTGCCCGCCGGCCAACTGGAAGCCATGACCCGGGCCGGCGTGGTCGGCATGCGCCTGAACCTGATTGGGCTTGCCGCGCCGAAGCTCGACGATCCGGCGTGGCAGGCCTTGCTCTCGACGATCGACGCGCTGGGCTGGCATGTGGAAGTGCACCTGCCCGCGGGCCGGCTGCAGGAAGTCGTGCCAACGCTGCTCGATACGGGCTGCCGCGTCGTGGTGGACCACTTTGGCCGGCCGGACGCGGCGCTTGGCGTGCGCGATCCCGGATTTCAGTTCTTGCTGCGGCAGGCCGATACGGGCCGCGTCTGGGTGAAATTGTCGGGCGCATACCGCAACTGGGACGCCGCGCAGTGCGCAGACGCGCCGCGCGAAGCCGCCCGGCAACTGCTGAGCGCGTTTGGAGCCCAGCGCCTGATGTGGGGCAGCGACTGGCCCCACACCCAGCACGGCCACGTGTCGTACCGGCCTACGCGCGAGTGGCTGGACGACTGGATCGACGATTCCGATCAGCGGCGGACGTTGCTCGCTGACACACCGCTGCGCCTATTCCAATTCCAACGAGACCAAGCATGACTCCTTCCCAATCGACCCAGCCTCTGTCCCGCCGCGTCGCGCCGATGATGGCCGCGCTGATGGCCGGTATTGCCATGACGGCGGCCGCAGGTTCGGCGGCTGCCTATCCCGACAAGCCGGTGATGCTCGTTGTCACGTATCCGCCGGGCGGTACGGTCGACGTGGTGGCACGGCTGATCGCGCCGAAGCTGTCGACGGTGCTGGGCCAGCCAGTGGTCATCGACAACCGCGGCGGCGCCGGCGGCATGATCGGCGGCGCGTATGTCGCGCGCGCCAAGCCGGATGGCTACACGCTGATGCTCGACGCGTCGAACCACGCGCAGAATCCGGCACTGCACAGCAAGATGCAGTTCGACACGCTGCGTGATTTCGCGCCGGTATCGCTGCTGCTGCGCGTGCCCAACGCGCTGGTGGTGACACCTTCGAGTTCCATCAAGAGCGTGGCGGACCTGATCAAGCTGGGCAAGGGCGCCGGCAAACCGGTCTACTTCGCGTCCGCGGGCAATGGCTCTGCCCAGCATCTGGCCGGCGAGCTGTTCAACCAGCTCGCGGGCACGCAGCTGCAGCACGTGGCGTACAAGGGCGGCGGCCCTGCCATGGTGGACGTGATGGCGGGCCAGGTGCCGGTGATGTTCGCCAGCATGGGTTCGGCCTGGCCGCATATCAAGAGCGGCAAGCTGCGTCCGGTTGCGGTGGGCGGCGCGACCCGCTCGAAGGCGGCGCCGCAACTGCCGACCATCGCGGAGTCGGGCGTGCCGGGCTACGAAAGCTATGAATGGAACGCGGTGTTCGCACCGGCCGGCACTCCGCAGCCGATTCTCGATCAGGTATCGAAGGCGCTGGCGCAGGTGCTGAAGGATCCGAAGGTCGCGGAACAACTGGCGGGCTTCGGCGCCGAAGTCATCGGCTCCACGCCGGAGGAGCTCGACAGCTTCCGCAAGGGCGAGATCGCCAAGTGGAAGAAGGTGGCGGCACAATCGAAGCTGCAGCTGGATTGAGGGTTGGTCTTTGGGGAGAGAGGGGTGGGGGAGAGGGCAGTCACGCCCCGAAAGACTGTCGAACCCCACGCCTATCCGCAATAACCCGGCTTTCGCCTCTCCGTACCAAGCCTTAAGCAATTCCAGATGGCGCGCCGCGCACCGGCTGCGCGACACTACGGCGAATATTCCACCTCACCACGGTGAGGGATGATTCCATCAGGAGACTTCGCCATGGCAATTCATTGCCCCGTTGCGCCATCGCTTCGCATACCTCTTCGCGCGCTCGCGCTGGTCGCCACCCTGTTGGCGGGCGGCGCGCAGGCTGCGGATGGTTTTCCACAGAAGCCCGTCACCATGGTGGTGCCGTTCTCGGCCGGTGGCCCTACCGACGTGGTCGCGCGCAGCCTGGGTGCGGCCATGTCGAAACATCTTGGCCAGAGCGTGGTGGTGGAAAATCGCACCGGCGCGGGCGGCACGGTTGCCGCGGCGCACGTGGCGCGGGCGCAGCCCGACGGCTACACGGTGCTGATCCACCACAACGGCATGGCCACCGCGCCCGCGCTGTATCGCAAGCTGTCGTACGACCCGCTGAAGGACTTCGAGTACATCGGCCAGGTGGCCGACGTGCCGATGACGCTGTTGGGCAAGAAAGACTTGCCACCGTCCAACGCCGCCGAGCTGGTCAGCTATGTGCGCAAGAACCAGGACAAGGTCAATCTCGCCAATGCCGGCCTGGGCGCGGTATCGCAGCTATGCGGTCTGCTGTTCGAGCAGGCGGCGGGCGTGAAGCTCAATGTCATTCCCTACCAGGGCACCGCACCGGCGCTGACCGCGTTGCTGGCCGGACAGGTGGACGTGCTGTGCGACCAGACCACCGCCACATTGCCTCATATCGCCGCGAACAAGGTGAAGCTCTATGGCGTGACCACGCCGTCGCGCATTCGCGCGCTGCCCAACGCGCCGACCCTGCAGGAGGGTGGCCTGGTCGGCTTCGACATGAAGGTGTGGCACGGCGTCTACGCGCCGAAGGGCACGCCGGCGCCGGTGGTCGCGAAGCTCACCGAGGCGCTGCAGGCGGCGCTGAAGGACCCGGCGGTGTCAAAGCGCCTTGATGAACTGGGCGCCGAGATCGTGCCGGTTGCCAAGCAGACGCCGGAGGGCTTGCGCAGCTGGCTGCGGCAGGAGAGCGACAAGTGGCAGCCGATGCTGAGGAAGGCGGGGGCGGTGGCGGATTGAGGGGTTATCGTTGCGGTCTGGTGTTGGAGTTGGGGTTGGCTGATGCTGCCCTTTCCCCCGCCCCTCTCCCGCAGGCGGGAGAGGGGAGAAAATCGGCGGGATTGGGAATGCTGCGGGTGTGCTCCCCTCTCTCCCGCAACGCGGAAGAGGGGGCGGGGGAGAGGGCAGTCACAATATAACCACCGCCCTCGACCCGCAGCTCAAGCCGCCACCCGCGCCACCCCTTCGCGATACTCGGCCAGCAGGCGCTGGCGGCGCGCCGCCGCCTTGCGCAGGTTGGCCTCTTTGACATGCCCGAAGCCGCGGATATCGTCGGGCAGCGAGGCCAGCGCGATCGCCGTATCCAGCCGTTCGATGTTCAGCGACGCGGCGAACTCGTCCACCATCGCGATGTACTCGTCGATCAGCCGCCGCTCCTCGCGCCGCTCGGCGGTCTTGCCGAACGGATCGAACGCGGTGCCGCGCAGCCCGCGCAGGCGGGCGAGCACGCGGAAGGCGCGCAGCGTCCATGGGCCGAAGCGTTGCTTGCGTAGCCGGCCCTCGGCGTCGCGACGGTTCAGCAGCGGCGGCGCCAGCCAGAAATTGAGCTGATAGTCGCGGCCGGGTTCCCCCTCGAACTGCGCGCGCAGCTTGTCGAGGAAGGCCGGATCGGCATACAGGCGCGCGACTTCGTATTCGTCCTTGTAAGCCATCAGCCTGGCCAGGTTGTTCGCCACCGCTTCGGTCAGTGGCAGTCTGGTGCCGAGCTTCAGGCGACTCTCGGCCGCGCGGATGCGATCGACCACGGCGCGATAGCGCGCGGCATAGGCCGGGTTCTGGTACGCCGTCAGCAGCGCCTCACGGTCGCGCACCAGGGTGTCGAGCGTCTTGGGCAGCGCGATCGGCTTCACCGATGCGGCCGGCGCGGCTTCGGCGCGCACGGCGTTCTCGCCGCGATGCGCCAGCACACGGCCCCACGCGAAGGCGAGCTTGTTCTTGTCGACCGAGACGCCATTGAGCTCGATCGCCCGCATCAGGCTCGCGTGCGACAGCGGCACCCAGCCGCGCTGCCACGCAAAGCCGAGCAGCAGCGGATTGGAGTAGATCGCGTCGCCCAACAGCGTCACCGCCCACGCATTCGCATCGATGAAGTCGCACGCCGCGCCCACGGCCGCGCGCAGGTCGGCCTCGGCGGATGCGCCGGGGAATTGCCACTTGGGATTGCCAAGGAATTCGGCGGTGGGCGTGGCGGCGCTGTTGATGGCCGCCGCGGTGACATCGTGCCGCACCTTGGACAGCACCTCCGGCGTGGCCGACACCAGCGCATCGCAGCCGATCACCAGCCGGGCCTCGCCCATGGCGATCCGCGTGGCATGCAAGCCCGCTGGCGTGGGCGCGATCTGGACATGGCTGAGCACCGCGCCGCCTTTCTGCGCGAGGCCAGCCATGTCCAGCACGGTCACACCCTTCTGTTCCAGATGCGCGGCCATGCCGAGCAGGCCGCCGATGGTGACCACACCCGTGCCGCCCACGCCCGTCACCAGGATGCCGTAGGGGCGGTCCAGCGCCGGCAATGCCGGCAACGGCAGCGCGCTTTCATCGGGCCCGCCGCTGCTGGTCGCGCGGGGCTTGCGCACCTGCGCGCCCTCGGCGGTGACAAAGCTCGGGCAGAAGCCGTTGACGCAAGAGAAGTCCTTGTTGCACGTGGACTGGTTGATCCTGCGCTTGGTGCCCAGTTCGGTTTCCAGCGGCTCGACCGACAGGCAGTTGGACTTGACCGAGCAATCGCCGCAACCCTCGCAGACGGCGTCGTTGATAAAGGCCCGGCGTGCCGGGTCCGGATAGGTTCCACGCTTGCGGCGGCGGCGCTTTTCGGTGGCGCAGGTCTGGTCGTAGATCAGGATGGTGACGCCCTCGGTCCCACGCAGGCGCAGCTGGATGGCATCGAACTCGTCGCGGTGATGCACCGTGACACCGGCCGGGAACATGGCGCCGTTGCCGTACTTCTCCGGTTCGTCGGTGACCACCACGATCTCGCGCGCGCCTTCCGCCTGCAACTGGTGCGCGATCTGCGGCACCGTCAGCACCCCGTCGACCGGCTGGCCGCCCGTCATCGCCACCGCATCGTTGAACAGGATCTTGTACGTGACGTTGGCCCTGGCCGCGATGGCGGCGCGGATGGCCAGCACGCCGGAGTGGAAGTAGGTGCCGTCGCCCAGGTTTACGAACAGGTGCTTCTCGTTGGTGAAATGCATCTGGCCCAGCCACGCCACTCCTTCGCCGCCCATCTGGCTGAAGGTGTCGGTCCGGCGGTCCATCCACATCGCCATGTAGTGACAACCGATGCCGGCCACCGCGCGCGAGCCCTCGGGCACGCGGGTCGAGGTGTTGTGCGGGCAGCCGGAGCAGAACCACGGCTTGCGCTCGGCGGTGACGCGCGGCCGGCTGGCCTCGCGTTCTTTCGCCTCGATCAGCGCGATGCGCGCGGCGATCCGCTCGCGCACGTCGGCGGGCAGTTCGGCGCGCTCCAGCCGGCGGGCGATGGCCTTGGCGATCAGCGCGGGCGACAGCTCGTGGTGCGCCGGCAGCAGCCAGTTGCCGCGCGGCACCGACCATTCGCCGCCTTCGTTGTCGCGCTCGTCGAACTTGCCGTACACGCGGGGGCGCACGTCCTCGCGCCAGTTGTACAGCTCCTCCTTCAGCGCGTATTCGAGGATCTGCCGCTTTTCCTCGACCACCAGGATCTCCTCGAGACCGGTGGCGAAGCTGCGTGCGTCGTGCGCGTCCAGCGGCCACACGCAGCCGACCTTGAGCAGGCGGATGCCGATGCGGCGGCAGGTGTCGTCGTCAAGGCCGAGATCGGCCAGCGCCTGCCGTACGTCGAGATACGCCTTGCCCGCGGTCATGATGCCGAAACGTGCCACCGGCGAATCGAGCACCACGCGGTTCAGCTTGTTGGCCCGCACGTAGGCCAGCGCGGCATACCACTTGTGGTCCAGCAGCCGGGCCTCCTGCGCCAGCGGCGGATCGGGCCAGCGGATATTGAGCCCGCCCTCCGGCATCGCGAAATCGTCCGGCATCACGATGCGGACACGCTCGGGATCAATGTCCACCGACGCGCTCGACTCCACCACGTCGGTGACGCACTTCATGGCCACCCACAGGCCCGAATAGCGGCTCATGGCCCAGCCATGCAGGCCGTAGTCCAGGTACTCCTGCACATTGGACGGGTACAGCACCGGAATGCCGGAGGCCAGCAGCACGTGCTCGGACTGGTGCGCGACCGATGACGACTTGGCGCCATGGTCGTCTCCGGCCAGCACCAGCACGCCGCCGTGCGGCGAGGTGCCGGCGGAATTGCCGTGCTTGAGCACGTCGATCGAGCGGTCGACGCCCGGCCCCTTGCCGTACCACATGGCGAACACGCCGTCGCGCGTGGCGCCGGGAAACAGGTTCAGCTGCTGCGTGCCCCACACCGCCGTGGCGGCGAGGTCTTCGTTCAGGCCGGGCTTGAACAGCACGTCGTGGCGCGACAGATGCGACTTTGCCTTCCACAGCGCCTGGTCCAGGCCGCCGAGCGGCGAGCCGCGATAGCCGGAGATGAAGCCCGCCGTGTTGCGTCCCTCGGCCAGGTCGCGGGCCTTTTGCAGCATCGGCAGGCGTACCAGCGCCTGGATGCCGCTCAGGTACACGCGTCCCTTGTCGACGGTGTATTTGTCGTCCAGCGACACCGTGGCCAGGGCCTCGGCAATGGACTGCTGCGCTTCGGGGGAGAGGGGAAGGTTCATTGGCGCTGTCTCCGGCGTCTGGGTTTCGACGGTCGCAGCCATGGGCCGGGGGAGCGCACGGACGGCGCCGTCGTGGTTTTCCGCAGTGTAGGGAGCCGTATGCCTATCGTAAAATCACAAAATCAGACCACTGGTATTCGATCGACACATGGCAGACGCAGACCGTTCCGCTACCCGGCGCCGTGCGCAGGCGCCGTCGCGCAGCCATGGCAATGGGGCGAGCCCGGTGTCGAAGGAAATCTCGTTGCGCCAGTTCCGGTATTTCCGTGCCGCCGCCGAGACCGGACAGTTCTCGATGGCGGCCACCGAGGAACACGTGTCGCAGTCCGCCATCACCAACGCGGTGATCGCGCTGGAGCGCCACCTCGGCGTGCGGCTGTTCGACCGGTTGCCGCACGGCGTGGCCCTGACGGCGGAAGGCAATCACCTGTACCAGCACGTGGTGCGCATCCTCGAAGCGGTGGACGACGCGCTGCATGAGCCGCGCTTCCAGATGCCGCGCATGCAGGGCAAGGTCGCCGTGGCGGCGTCGTACACCGTGCTGGGTTATTTCCTGCCGAGCCTGCTGGCCCGCTTTCGCGCGCACTATCCCGACGTGGAGTTCGATCTTCGCGATCTCGACCGGCCGGACATCGAGGCGGCGCTGCTGGCCGGCGACATCGAGCTCGGTATCGTGCTGCTGTCCAACGTTGAACGTCCGGAACGTTTCGCCCACCATACCCTGATCCGTTCGCGGCGGCAGCTGTGGGCGCAGCCGGGCCACCCGTTGCTGTCCGGTCCTCCGCCGACGCTGAAGGACATCGCGGCCTACCCGTACATCCTGCTGACGGTGGACGAGGGCGAGGCCTCGACGCTGCGCTACTGGAAGGGGAGCCGGTACACCCCCGCCGTGGCCTTCCGCACCGCGTCGATGGAAGCGCTGCGCGGGCTGGTGGCGCACGGCTTCGGCGTGACGGTGCTGTCCGACATGGTGTTCCGGCCGTGGTCGCTGGAAGGCAAGGAAATCGAGGCCCGCCCGGTGGCCACCGCGGTGCCCGATATGGAAGTGGGCATGCTGTGGCGGCGCGACGCCGCGCTGGCGCCGCCGGCGGAGGCGTTGCGGGACTTTTTGAGCTACGCGTGTGGGCGGTGAGCGAGTGGGGCGGTGTTGGGATTTTTTGGGCTGTTCTTTTTGCTGTCACTGCCCTCTGCCCCGCCCCTCTCCCGCAAGGCGGGAGAGGGGCGGGGCAGAGGGCAGTGACAAAACCCCTCGCCACCCTTCAAATAACTCCCCACGCCAAGGTACGTGACAAGATCGCAGAAATTCGCTAGAATAGCGTTCTCTTTGTCATCCGTTATTGCAAATTATCGCAATCACGGCCGATTCATCCGGCGGCGCGTCGGAGTCTTTCAATATTGCGCCGCCACTGGCCTGCGAGGTCAAGGCGAGCTGCCGGCGTTCCGCCGCGCTCTTCCGTAACCCTCCAGCGCCGCGCCAGGGCCGCTGGCATCCGCCTGTTCCAGGCGTACCTGCGTCCCGTCACCGGGCCGTCCACCACATGGGCGCCCACCGTTCGTCCACCGGCAACCAGCCGGTCATGGCGAACACCACCAATCTAGCCTGGACCCGGCCGGGTCCGTCGTCATGGCGCACCGCTGCCCGCCTCGGGCTTCGCCATGGCGCCGTACCGCCGCCGTCGTCCTTTTCACTGGACCGCCGCGCGGCCGTCGCACCCGTGCGACCGCGGCGCGCGCACGGGAGGAAAGATGTCACAACGAATCTGGCGTGGGCTTCGCTGGGCGGCTGTCATGGCGCTGGCCGTGGCCGGCCTGCTGGCGTGGGTGGGCCCCGACGTCATTGCCGAGCATCGCGAACGACTGCTTTACGACGTGGCCGACCACCTGCGCCTCGTGGCGTGGTCGATGTCACTGGCGCTCGTCACCGGTGTTCCGGCCGGCATCCTGCTGTCCAGGCCAGCGCTGCGCCGCTGGGCCGACCGGCTGATGCAGGTCTTCAATATCGGCAACACGGTGCCATCGCTGGCCGTGCTGGCGTTGTCGCTGGCCGTGCTTGGCATCGGCGAGCGGCCCGCGGTGCTGGCGCTGTGGCTGGCCTCGCTGCTGCCGATCGTTCGCAATACCTGCGAGGGCCTGCGCCAGTTGCCGCCGGCGCTACTGGAGGCCGCCAAGGGCATCGGCATGACGCCGCGGCAGCGGCTGCTGCGCGTGGAGCTGCCCAATGCGATGCCGGTGATGCTGGCCGGCGTGCGCACCAGCCTCGTGATCAACGTCGGCACCGTGCCGCTGTCGTTCCTGATCGGCGCCAACAGCCTGGGCGAACTGATCTTCCCGGGGATCTACCTGAACAATCCGTCGCTGCTGCTGCTAGGCGCGGCCGCTACCGCGGTGCTGGCGCTGGCGCTCGACGTGCTGTTCGCCGCCGGCGGCCGCTTGTATCTGCGCCGACGGGGACTGGCGTGATGACCTTGCGCGCCATCATCAAGGAGAAACGGATGTTCCCGACCCGAATGTCGAAGACCCGCGCGTCACGCGCGCGGCTGGCGGCGCCGCGCGCCTGGCTGACGTGCCTGGCCGTCGCCGCGTCGGCGTGGCTGGTGGCCGCGTTGCCAGCGGGGGCGGCTGAACAGGCCGCCGCACCGCTGCGCGTGGGCGGCAAGAATTTCACCGAGCAGCTGATCCTGTCGTCGATGACCTCGCAGTATCTGCGGGCCAAGGGCTTCGCCACCGAGCTGACCGGCGGACTGGGCAGCACGCTGATGCGGCAGGGTATCGAGAGCGGTCAACTCGATCTGGTGTGGGAATACACCGGCACCGCGCTGATCGTCTACAACCGCGTCGACGAGAAGCTCGATCCCGACGAGACCTATGCGCGCGTCAAGGCGCTCGATGCCGCGAAGGGCCTGATGTGGCTGCAGCCGTCGGGCATCAACAACACCTATGCGCTGGCAATGCCGCGCCGCCGCGCCGAGGCGGCCGGGGTGTCGACGCTGTCCGAACTGGCGGCCACCATCCGCGCCGGCGGCGACGATGCGCGGCACGCGTTCGCGGTGGACATGGAATTCGCCGCGCGGCCCGACGGCCTGGAGCCGCTGAAGGCCGCCTACGGCCTTCCGTGGACCCGTCGCGACATCATCCAGCTGGACCCGGGGCTGGTCTACACCGCGCTTCGCAACGACCAGGTCGAGACCGGGCTGGTCTATGCCACCGATGGCCGCGTCAAGGGCTTCGACCTCGTGCTGCTGCGCGACGATCGCGGCTTCTTCCCGGCTTATCACGCGGCGCCGGTGGTGCGCCGGGAGGTGCTGGATGCCCATCCCCGATTGGCCGGGCTGCTGAACGCGCTGGCCGCCGCCCTCGACAACGAATCGATGACCGACATGAACTATCGCGTCGATATCGAACAACAGCCGGTGGACCGTGTCGCCGCCGACTTCCTGCGCGAGCGCGGCCTGCTGTGAGCGCGCGCCTTCCGGAGAAGCCATGGACCTGATTGCCTACCTTCAACATAGCTGGCCGACGCTGCTGAAGCTGACCGCCGAGCATCTGGCGCTGGTTGGCGCGGCGGTGGGCCTCGCCATCGTGACCGGCGTGCCGCTCGGCATCCTGGCCACGCGCTGGCGCTGGCTCGCCACGCCGATGATGACGCTGGCCACCGTGGTGCTGACGATCCCGTCGATCGCGCTGTTCGGGCTGATGATCCCGGTGTTCGCACGCTTCGGGCACGGGCTTGGCTACCTGCCGGCGGTCACCGCGGTGTTCCTGTATTCGCTGCTGCCGATCCTGCGCAACACGTATGTGGCGCTGGCCGGCATCGACAGCGGCATCCAGGAGGCCGGGCGCGGCATCGGCATGACCACGTGGCAACGCATGCGGCTGGTGGACCTGGTGATCCTGGGCGGCGTGCGCACCGCGGTGGTGATGAATATCGGCGTGGCCACCATCGCCGCGCTGATCGGCGCCGGCGGACTTGGGGTGCTGATCCTGCAAGCGATCAGCCAGAGCAATATGAGCAAACTCGCGGTGGGCGCCGTCCTGGTCAGCCTGCTCGCCATCGTGGCCGATGCCTGCCTGCAATGGTTGCAGCGCGCGTTGACGCCGAAGGGGATTCGCACATGATCGAGCTGGACCAACTTAGCAAATCGTTCACGCAGAAGGATGGCGCGCTGGTACGCGCGGTCGACAAGGTGTCGCTGGCCGTGCCGCGCGGCGAGATCTGCGTGTTTCTCGGCCCGTCGGGCTGCGGCAAGACCACCACGCTGAAGATGATCAACCGGCTGATCCCGCCGACGTCGGGCCATGTGCGCATCGACGGCGAGGACACGGCGGGCATCGATGGGGTGGAGCTGCGGCGCAAGATCGGCTATGTCATCCAGCAGATCGGCCTGTTCCCGAACATGACGATCGAGCAGAACATCACGGTGGTGCCGCGCCTGCTCGGCTGGGACAAGCGCCGCTGTCGCGAACGCGCCCGCGAACTGATGTCGATGGTGCAGCTCGATCCGGACCGCATGCTGACCCGCTATCCGCGCGAACTGTCGGGCGGCCAGCAGCAGCGCATCGGCGTGATCCGGGCGCTCGCCGCCGACGCGCCCGTGCTGCTGATGGACGAGCCGTTCGGCGCGGTCGACCCGATCAATCGCGAGAGCATCCAGAACGAGTTCCTGCAGATGCAGCGGCAGCTGGGCAAGACCGTGATCATGGTGTCGCACGATATCGACGAGGCGATCAAGCTGGCCGACAAGGTCGCGGTGTTCCGCGCCGGCAAGCTGGTCCAGTTCGCGCACCCGGACACGCTGCTGGCGCAGCCGGCCGACGAGTTCGTGCAGGCCTTCGTCGGTCACGACAACACGCTCAAGCGGCTGCTGCTGGTGCGCGCGGGCGATGCCGCCACGCTGGGCGCGCACGCGGGTCCTGACACGCCGCTGTCGCAGGCGCTGGCGATGATGGACGATGCCGACATGCGCTATCTGCCGGTGCTGGACCGCGGCCAACGCGCGCTGGGCTATGTCGCCCGGCGCGATGCGCGCAATCCGGCCGCGGGGCAACAGGTGTGCGCCGATGCGCTGCGGCCGTTTCCGGCCACCGCGTCGTTCGATGAACACCTGCGCATCGTGCTGTCGCGCATGTACCAGCACAACACCAGCTGGCTGCCGGTGGTCGATGCCGATGGTGTCTATCTGGGCGAAGTCACGCAGGAGTCGATCGCGGGCTATCTGAGTTCGGGGCGCTCGCGCAGTGCCGCGCCGGCCGCTGTCACGGCGCCGGTACGTGCGGCGCAGCCTGCCACGGCCACGGGCACATCGGCGGGCGCCGGGCGCGACCGCGCCCCCGGGAAAGCGGCCGGGCTGGCGGAGGCCAAGGCGGCCTGAAGACTGCCTTCCGGGGTTGGACGCCGTAGCCGCGGATCCCGCGTTGCGGGCGGCCCTCCGCCGCCGATATTTTTCCGCGGTGGCGACGTCGAATCGGTATCATTGGTGCCCGTGGGCGATGGCCACGGCGCGCGACGCCGCCATCGCCGAGATCTGATGTCGGCACGGTCCCGCCGGACGGCGAAGGCGGACCGGCAATCCCGGAACCACAATGAACACCCGCATTTCCCCTGCCGGGAGCGGTGAGGCGCCAACCCGGTCTTCCAGGGGCGCCGGCTTGCTCGCCGACCATCGCACCGTGGCTGTGCTGGAGCAACTGCTCAACAGCGTGCCGCACGCCGTGCTGGTCAAGGACCGCGCCCATCGCTGGCTGCTGATCAACGACCAGATGTGCGAGTTGATGGGCCATGCCCGCGACAAGCTGCTCGGTCGCACCGATCACGATTTTCTGCCCAAGGCGCAGGCCGATGGCTATTGGGCGATCGATGACGAGGTCCTTGCCACCGGAGAAGAGCGGGAAATCGAGGAAGCGCTGACGGCGGCCGATGGCTCGGTGCGCTGGCTGCGCACCCGCAAGCGCCGCGTGATGCTGCCCGGAACCGATGGCCACGACTACGCCGTGTTGATCGCCTCGGTGATGGACATCACCGAAATCCGCCGCACCAGGAACGCCTTGCGCGAGAGCGAGGCTCACTATCGCAGCTCCGTCGAGCTGAGCCCGCAGGTGCCCTGGACCGCCACGGCCGATGGCATGGTGGCCGATGCCGGCCCGCGCTGGGTCGAGCTCACCGGGGTCAGCGTGGACGAGGGGCTGGGCAGCGGCTGGGCACATCGCCTGCACCCGGACGATATGCAGCAGGCCGTCGAGCGCTGGCGCATGTCGGTTGCCAGCGGGGAGCCGTTCGACCAGGAATTCCGCCTGCGCCTGGCCAGCGGCGAATACCGCTGGGTCCGCTCCCGTGCCGCTCCACGGCGCGCCGATGATGGCCGGATCCTGCGCTGGTATGGCTGGCTGGAGGATATCCACGACCGCAAGCTTGTCGAGCACGCGCTGCGCGACAGCGAGGCCTTCAGCCGCAGCATCCTTGACCACAGCCCCAACGTGATTCGCGTGCTGGACGCGGGCGGGCGCGTGATCTATGCCAATCCGGCCGCTTACCAGCTGCTCGAACTCGGCACGGAGGAAGAGATCGTGGGGCGGCCATGGCTCGATTTCCTGCCGCCGGCGTGTCGCGCCGACGCGCAGGCGGGGCTGGACACGGCAAGCGCGGGCGGCGTGGGCCGGTTCACCATCCGCCGGCAGACCCGCGATGGCACGCCGCAGTGGCTGGATACCATGGCGATTGCCTTGCCAACCGGCAGTGGCGGCGGTGCGCGCTGGCTGGTGATCTCGCTGGATGTCACCGAGGCGCGTCGCGCCCGGGAGGCCGCCGAGCAGGCCCAGCGCGAGATGCGCGAGCTGGCGGAGCGGCTGTCCACCGTACTGGAAAGCACCACCGATAGCGTGATGGTGCTGGATTCGCAATGGCGCCTGACTTACCTGAACGGCAATGCCATGCGCGCATTGCAGTCGCGCGAGCCGCGCCTGGGACGCTGCCTGTGGGACATCTTCCCCGAGGAGCGGGACGGCATCTTCGCGCGCAACTACCAGCGCGCGATCGCCGAGCAAACGCCTGTCATCTTCGAGGAATATGTGCCCGGACTTGGTGCCTGGCTCGAGGTGCACGCCTATCCCACCGGGGACGGGCTGTCGGTCTTCTTCCGCAATATCACCGAACGCCGCCGGGCGGAGCAGGATCGGCTGATCGCGCAGGAGCGGATCGCGCATATGTCGCGCCACGATCCGCTGACCGGGCTGCCGAACCGGCTGGCGCTGCACGAGGAACTGGAACAGGCGGCGTGCGATTGCCGGGGCGGCGCCAACGCGGCGCTGCTGCATCTGGACCTGGTGGGCTTCAAGGCCGTCAACGACGGCTTCAGCCATCTGGCGGGCGACGCGCTGCTGCGCGAGGTGGCCGAACGGCTGCGCGCCTGCGTTCGCGGCGACGACACGGTAGCGCGGTTCGGTGCGGACGAGTTTGCGATCCTGCGCAGGCGCGTGCGCGCACGCGACGATGCCGAGCAGCTCGCGCGCGCCGCGATGGCGGCGCTGGCGGCGCCGTTCCATATCGAGAGCCAGCGTGTGCAGATCGGTGTCAGCATCGGCATCGCCCTGATGCCGGGGCACGGGCAGGGGGCCGACGACCTGCTGCGCGCCGCCGATGTCGCGTTGTTCCGCGCGAAGGAGGAGGGCGTGCCGGCCTTCCATTTCTTCCAGCCGGGCATGGACGAGCATCTGCGCACCCGCATGGCGCACAAGCGCGCGCTGCACGAGGCCGTGGACAAGCAGCAGCTGCAGGTGCTGTTCCAGCCGTTGCACCGGCTGAGCACCGGTGAGGTGTCCTGCTTCGAGGCGCTGCTGCGCTGGCGCCATCCTGAGCGCGGCACGATTTCCCCGGCGGATTTCATTCCGCTGGCCGAGGAAACCGGCCTGATCGTGCCGATTGGCAAGTGGGCGCTTGAAGAGGCATGCCGGCAGGCCACGCAATGGCCCTCGACGGTATGCGTGGCGGTGAACCTGTCACCGGTGCAGTTCCGCGATCCCGACCTGGTTCCTTCGATCACGCGGGCGCTCACGACGCACGGGCTGGAGCCGTCGCGGCTGCAGCTGGAGGTCACCGAATCCGTGATGCTGCAGCGGAACCTGGCCAACCTGTCGGTACTGCAAACGCTGCGGGGCCTGGGCGTGCAGATCGCGATGGACGACTTCGGTACCGGCTATTCGTCGCTGAGCTATCTGCGCAACTTCCCGTTCGACAAGCTGAAGCTGGATCGCTCGTTCGTCAACGACCTGCACAACGGCACCGAAGCGCGCGCCATCCTGCACGCTGTCGCCGGCCTCGGCTCCGCGTTCAACATTCGTACCACCGCGGAAGGCATCGAAACGGTGAGCCAGCTGGCGGCCGTGCGGGACGAGGGGTATGACGAGGGGCAGGGGTATCTGTTCAGCGCGCCGGTGCCTGGGGAGCAGACGCTCGGGTTGATCGAGCGGGCGCGGGATGGGGCCTGGTGGGCGAAGTTTGGGGGTGGGGGAAGTTAGCTCGGCAAGGGTGGCGAGGGCCGTATCAGCCCGCCCCATCACCCCGTACCCGCCCGCCCCTGTATTTTTGACAACCCCCACACCCGCGCCCGGCAAAAAACTTCCCACCCTCCCCACAAACCCGCATCCCACCGCAGGCATGCACCCTGCAAAGCCTACCGATCGCCCGAACTCTCTCGGGACGGATTTCACATTGGAGCACCGTGCCAAATGCCTGCGAACCGGATCAGCGAGGGGTTACCGTTTCCCCTGGGTGCCACATGGGACGGCGAAGGGGTCAACTTCGCCATCTTCAGCGCACATGCCACCAAGGTCGAACTCTGCCTGTTCGACGCAAACGGCGAACGTGAAGTCGAACGCATCGTGTTGCCCGAATACACCGACGAGGTGTGGCATGTGCGCGTGCACGGCCTGCCGCCCGGCACGGTCTACGGGTACCGCGTACATGGCCCGTACGATCCCGAGAACGGCCACCGCTTCAATCCGAACAAGCTGTTGCTCGATCCCTATGCCAAGGCGTATGTCGGGGAGCTGCGCTGGGATCCGGCCGTGTTCGGGTACCAGCTCGGAGAGGATGACCTGAGCTTCAACGACGCCGACAGCGCTTCCTTCATGCCCAAGTGCCAGGTCGTGGACCAGACCTTTACCTGGGAGCACCCATTGGGCATCCGCGTGCCATGGGAGCAGACCATCTTCTACGAAACGCATGTGCGCGGCTATACCAAGCGGCATCCGGCGGTGCCCGAGCATCTGCGTGGCACGTTCGAGGGGCTGGGACAGCACGCGGTCATCGAGCATATCCGCTCGCTGGGCGTGACGTCGGTGGAACTGCTGCCGATCCATGCATTCCTGAACGACAGCCATCTGCTGGACAAGGGCCTGACCAACTACTGGGGCTACAACACCATCGGCTTCTTCGCGCCGGATCCGCGCTATTTCGCCAGGGGGCCGGGCGCGGTGGCCGAACTCAAGCAGATGATCGACCGTTTCCACGAGGCGGGTCTGGAGATCATCCTCGACGTCGTCTACAACCACACCGCCGAAGGCAGCGAGCTGGGCGCCACGCTGTCGTACCGGGGCATCGACAACCTGTCGTACTACCGGCTGATGCCGGAGGAGAAGCGGTACTACATCAACGACACCGGCACCGGCAACACGCTGAACCTGTCGCACCCGCGCGTGCTGCAGATGGTGATGGACAGCCTGCGCTACTGGGTGACGGAAATGCAGGTCGATGGCTTTCGCTTCGATCTCGCCACCATCCTGGGCCGCGAGCCGGGCGGCTTCGACTACGGCAGCGGCTTCCTGAAGTCGTGCCGGCAGGACCCTATCCTGTCGAGCGTGAAGCTGATCGCGGAGCCCTGGGATTGCGGGCCCGGAGGCTATCAGGTGGGCGGCTTTCCGCCGGGATGGGCCGAATGGAACGACAAGTTCCGCGATACCGTGCGCGACTTCTGGCGCGGCGAGCAGGGCGTGGCCCCGGAACTGGCCGCCCGCATCACCGCATCGGGTGACCTGTTCAATCACAGCGGGCGGCGCCCGTGGGCCAGCGTCAACTTCATCACCGCTCACGAC
The DNA here is from genome assembly GCF_007829435.1 of Cupriavidus gilardii J11. Lineage (GTDB taxonomy): Bacteria > Pseudomonadota > Gammaproteobacteria > Burkholderiales > Burkholderiaceae > Cupriavidus > Cupriavidus gilardii_D. Next base: position 30,101 of record NZ_VLJN01000011.1, on the reverse strand, counting down.
GGCTTCACGCTGCACGACCTGGTGTCGTACAACGAGAAGCACAACGAGGCCAACGGCGAGGACAACAACGACGGCACCAGCGACAACCGCTCGTGGAACTGCGGCGCCGAGGGGCCGACGGACGATCCGGAGGTCATCGAGTTGCGCGAGCGCCAGAAGCGCAATCTGCTGTCGACGCTGCTGCTGTCGCAGGGCACGCCGATGCTGGTGGCCGGCGACGAATTCGGCCGCACGCAGCAGGGCAACAACAATGCCTACTGCCAGGACAACGACATCAGCTGGGTCGACTGGAACATCGACGAGCGCGGTCGGGGGCTGATCGAATTCGTGCGCAAGCTGACGACGTTGCGGCGCACGCTTCCGGTGCTGCGGCGCGGTCGCTTCCTCACCGGCGAATACGACGAGGAGCTTGACGTGGCCGATGTGCGCTGGCTCAGCCCGGCGGGCGACGAGCTGATGCCCGAGCACTGGGACGACGCGATGATGCGCTGCTTCGGCCTGGTGATCGACGGCCGCGCGCGCGTGAGCGGCATCCGTCGCCCGGCTTCGGACGCCACGCTGTTGCTGGTCTTCAACGCCCATCACGACGTGGTGGACTTCACGCTGCCGCAGATTCCCGGCAGCGACCAGTGGACCTGCCTCATCGACACCAACGCGCCGGTGCGCGAGATGTTGCCAACCTTCGAGTCCGGCGACGTCTATCAGGTCACCGGGCGTTCGCTGCTGCTGTTCGCGCTGGAGGCGAAGGGCGCGACCCGGCGCGTGTTCGCCCGGCTGGAGGATGCGCTGACCGACGAGGTCCCCGGGGACAAATGATCCCGCTTTGATGAAAGCGGACCGCCGCGTCAGGCGGTCCGCCTTTGGGGCGCGCGACGCCCCCGGGACCCGGGCTTGCACCAGCGGCGTGCCGGCCGCCCCGTTCCACCCATTCATTTCGCACCGTTTCGGCTCAGTGGCGCCCCCCCAAGGGGACGCCGGCCCCCCTTTTTCCTGGCATGTTTGTTGCGCCGTGTCATTCAAGTTCCTTGAATAGAAATCTCGGAACGGTTACTGTCATTCAAGTGACTTGAAAAACGAATTCGGGGCGGGTTCATCTGACCAAGGGGGAAAGCGTGAAGAAGAAAGAGACTGTAGTGGCCGTCATGTTGTCCGTATCGGGCGCGCTGGCGGTGATGGCATCGGCGCCGGCAATGGCCAAGGATGTCGTCAAGATCGCCTTTATCGGACCGCTGACCGGCGGCGTGTCGGCGATCGGGCTGGGCGGGCGCAACTCGGCGGATCTCGCGGTGCGCCTTCGCAATGCCGACCCGAAATCGAAATACACCTATGAGCTCGTGACGCAGGACGACGAATGCCGTCCGAACGTCGGTGTGCAGGTGGCCACCAAGGTCGCTTCGGACCGTGGCATCGTGGCCGGCGTCACGCATTTCTGCTCCGCCGTGGCCATGGGAACGGTGGGCGTCTACAACCGCTTCGGCATGCCGGCGGTGGTGTGGGGCGCGGTGCTGCCGGAGATCACCTACGGCAACAACTTCAAGGAGATCCATCGCGTCAACGGCACGATGATCAACCAGAGCGAGGTGGCGGCGAAGTTCATGACCGGGCTGGGCTACAAGAAGTGGGCCATCATCCATGACACCACCGACTACGGCAAGGGCCACAACAAGTACTTCAGCGACTTCCTGAAGAAGAACGGCGGCACGGTGCTGGGCACCTTCGGCGTGACCGCCGACCAGCAGGACTTCACCACCGAACTGACCAAGATCCGGGAGCTGAAGCCCGACGTGGTCTACTTCGGCGGCCTGACCCCGCTGGGCGTGCGCATCCGCACGCAGATGGACAAGCTGGGCATCAAGGCCCAGTTCGAGGGCACTTCGGGCATCAAGTCCGATGCCTATATCCAGGGTGTCGGCAAGGAACTGGCCGAGGGCTCGCTCGCCTTCATCGAGGGCGCGCCGTGGGAGAAGCTGCCCGGCGGCCTGTTCTTCACCGGCAAGTATTCGCAGCAGAAGTACGGCGAGCCGCCGGAGGCCTACGGCCCGTTCGCGTTCGCCGCCACCAACCTCATCATCGACGCCGTGGAGAAGGTCGGCCCGGATCGCAAGAAGGTGCGTGACGTGCTGAACAAGACCCGCGATGCCGACACCATCATCGGCAAGGTGACCTTCGACGACCATCGCCAGAACGTGGTGCCGCTGGTCACCAAGTACGTGGTCGAGGATGGCCAGTGGACCATCTGGGAAGACAGCAGCTACGGCAAGGGCAAGAAGAAGCTGGCGGGACTGTAAGCACCGCAGTGGCTCACGCGCGGGCTGAGGCGGCGCTTCTTCGGCGCCGGGCCTTCCCGCGCGTGCGTCGGCACGGGCGATACCGCCGCGGATAGCCGCATGCATGCGGCATGCACACGCGCCCGCTCGCGCTTGTCGGCGGGGCGACGGGGAAATCGATGAGTGTATTGGGGCAATACCTGTTCAACGGGCTGATGCTGGGCGTGATCTACGCCATGGTCGCCGTTGGCTTCACGCTGTTTTTCGGCGTGCTGGACGTCATCAAGTTCTCGCACGGCGATACGCTGATGGTCGGCGCGTTCGCGGGGCTGGCGGCATCGATCGGCCTGCTGATGCTGCATATCGAATCGCCGCTGATCCAGCTGGTGGCGGTGGTGCTGTGCGCGGTCGGCGTGACCGCATTGCTTGGCGCGGGTATCGCCAAGTTCCTGATCCTGCCGCTGCGGCGCGCGCCGCCGCTCAATACCTTGCTGGCCACGCTGATGCTGGGCACGGTGATGCGCGAGTGCGTGCGGCTGTTCTATCCGGACGGCTCCAATCCGAAGCCGTTCCCGGCGCTGCTACCCACCGCGTCGATCGAACTGGGCTCGCTGTCGCTGCGGCTGGACAACCTGATGCTGCTGGGCGCCGGCATCGCGATCATCGCCGGCGTGCACCTGTTGATCACGCGCACGCGCTTCGGCATGGCGATTCGCGCGGTGGCACAGGACGGCGAGACGGCCCGGCTGATGGGCATCAACTTCGAGGCGGTGGTGCTGCTGACGTTCGCGCTGGGTTCGGCGATGGCCGCGCTGGCGGGCGTGATGAACGGGCTGTACTACAACGAGATCAACTTCAACGTCGGGCTGCTGCTGGGCGTGATCGGCTTTGCCGCCGCCATCCTCGGCGGGCTGGGCAACATCTACGGCGCGATCCTGGGCGGCTTCCTGTTCGCCGCGCTGCAGGTGCTGGGCAGCGCCTTGCTGCCCGCGCTGGTTCCCGACATACCGAGCGCGTACAAGGATGTGTTCGCGTTCGCCGCCGTGATCGTGCTGATGGCGTGGAAGCCCACCGGCCTGATTGCCGAACCATCGAGTGAACGGGTCTGACGCCATGGCCAATCCTGCTGTCAATCAACGCATGCCGGTACTGGTACTGGCGCTGGCGGCCGTCGCGATGACGGCCTATCTGTGGGCCTTCCTGCATGCCGAATCGCAGCTGGCCGTGGGCGTGCTGCTGGCCGTGGCAGTGGCGGCGGTAGTGGCCGCGCGCAAGACCGGTGCGGCGCAGGCCATCGAGGCCGCCGGAAGCCAACGGCCCGGCGCCGCGGCGGCTTGGGCGGCGGCCGGTGCGCTGGCACTGGTCCTGGCATTCCACGACAACCACTTCCCGCTGCTGATGATCTGCACGGTGCTGCTGTACACCACGGCCTGCCTGGGCCTGACGGTGCAGTTCGGCTTCTCCGGCGTGGCCAACTTCGCTGGCGCCGCGTTCTTCGGCATCGGCAGCTATGCCACCGCCGTGCTGGCCACGCACACCGGCCTGCCGCATCTGCTGGTGGTGGCGCTGTCCGGCGTCCTGGCGGCGCTGGTGGGCTCGCTGCTGATCACGCCGGTGTTGCGCACGCGCGGTCACTATGCCGCGCTGGTGACCATTGCCTTCGGCATCCTGTTCAAGACCTTCATCGAGGTCAACGATGTGCTCGGCGGTCCGCAGGGCCTGCAGGTTCCCGGCATCACCGTGTTCGGCTATGCATTCAACGACGGCTTCTCCATCGGCGAGCGGGAGGTGTCGTTCTATGTCAGCTACGCGCTGCTGAGCCTTGGCATCTGCGGCGGCGTGTTCGCCGTGGTGAAGGCGCTGGAGCGCTCGTGGGTGGGTCTGAGCATGGACGTGGTGCGCACCGACGAAACGGCGGCCGCCACCTTCGGGCTGCATATCGCGCGCTGGAAGGTGGTGGCGTTCATGCTGGGCAACTTCTTTGCCGGCATTGCCGGCAGCGTGTACGGGACGCTCACCGGCTTTGTCGCGCCCAACAACTTCACCTTCGCCGACTCGCTGCTGATGCTGTCGATCGTGATCCTGGGCGGGCTGGGCAACGCCGTCGGCCTGATACCGGCCGCGATCATCGTGCTGGTACTGCCCGAGAAGCTGCAGTTCATCCAGGAGTACCGCTTCCTGTTCTACGCGGCGCTCGTGATCGCGATCCTGCTGTTCCGTCCCGATGGACTGCTGCCGCGCAGGACGCGCCTGTTCTTTCGCCAGGAGGGTTCGCGATGAGCGCGCCGGTAATGATCGATGTGCAGGACCTGACCATGCGCTTTGGCGGCCTGACCGCGCTGGACAAGTTGCGGATGCAGATCCATGAAGGCGAGATCCTGGGCCTGCTGGGGCCCAACGGCTCCGGCAAGACCACCTTCTTCAATGTCCTGACCGGGCTCTACAAGGCCACCAGCGGGGCGATCCTGTACAACGGCGAGGATGTCATCGGACGGACGCCGCAGCAGATCTACCGCGGCGGCGTGGCCCGGACCTTCCAGCGCTCGCGGCTGTCGCTGCCGTTGACGGTGTTCGACAACATCGTGATCGGTGACTACCAGCACATGCAGCATGGCCTGCTGTTCAACCTGTTCCGCCGCAAGGCGTTCCGCGCGGAATACGACGCGTACGTGCACAAGGTCGAGACGCTGCTTGGCATCTTCAGCCCGCCACTGGTGTCGCGCATGTTCGAGCCGGTGGAGACCTTCACCATGATCGACCGCCGTCGCATCGAGGTGTGCCGCGCGCTGATCAGCCAGCCGCGGCTG
>NZ_VLJN01000011.1:0-25008 GCF_007829435.1 Cupriavidus gilardii J11 | reverse complement strand
GAGCCGTCGGCCGGCATGACGCACGAGGAGACCGACGAACTGATGCGCGACATCCTCGACGTGCGTGGCCGCATCGGCGGCCTGACCGTGGTGCTGATCGAGCATGAAATGAACGTGATCGAGCGTATCACCGACCGCTGCGTGGTGCTGAACTACGGCCGCAAGATCGCGGAAGGCACCTACGCGCAGATCACCGCCGACCCCGGCGTACAGACCGCCTATCTTGGAGAGGAAGCCGCATGAATGCCCCCGCGAACGCCGGCACGCTGCGCGTGAACGGCCTGACCACCGGCTACGACAGGGTCAACGTGCTGCACGACGTCTCGATCGAGGCCGCGCCGGGCAAGATCACCTGCATTCTCGGCGCCAACGGCGCGGGCAAGAGCACGCTGATCCGTGCCATCCTCGGGTTGACACCGGCACGGCAGGGCACGGTGCTGTGGGACGGCGAGGACCTGGCGCGCCTGCAGACCCACAGCATCATCGCGCGCGGCATCTCCTGCATTCCCGAGGGACGAAAGGTCTTTCCGCGCATGACGGTGGCCGAGAACCTCGCGCTCGGTGCGTTCCTGGAGTCCGACCCGGCGCGCGTGCGGGAGCGGCTGGCGCGCGTGTACGATATTTTCCCCCGGCTCAGGGAGCGGGCCACGCAGCTGGCGGGCACCATGTCGGGCGGCGAGCAGGCGATGGTGTCGATCGGTCGCGGGCTGATGGCACAGCCGCGCCTGCTGGTCATCGACGAGCCGTCGCTGGGACTGTCGCCGCTGTACGTGAAGGAGAACTTCAAGGTCATCCAGCAGATCAACCAGCTGGGCATCACCGTGCTGCTGGTGGAGCAGAACGCTCGGCAGACCCTGGCCATTTCGCACTACGGCTACGTGCTGTCGCAGGGCCGCGTGGTGGCGCAGGGAACCGCCACGGCGCTGGCGGCCAACGACGACGTGCGCGCGGCCTACTTCGGCTGACAGGAGACATCCATGACAGAGTCCACCGCATTGACCGCGCTGCCGGTTCGCGAACTGGCGCGCCGGGTCGCGCAGCGCACGATTACCGCCGAGGCCGTGGCGCGGGCCTTCCTCGAGCGCTGCGCGGCGGTCGAGCCCGACGTGCTGGCCTGGCAGTATCTCGATCCGGAACTGGCGATCCGGCAGGCGCGCGCCCTCGACGCGGGACCGGCTGCCGGCGCGCTGTGCGGCGTGCCCGTCGGCGTCAAGGACCTGATGGATACCGCCGACATGCCGACCACCTATGGCTCCCCCATCTACGCCGGACATCGGCCCGCGGCCGACGCCGCATGCGTGGCCATGGCCCGCGCCGCCGGCGCGGTGATGATGGGCAAGACGGCGACCACGGAGTTCGCCACCTTCGCGCCGGGCCGCACACGCAATCCGCGCGCCGGCGCCGCCTCGCCCTGTACGCCGGGCGGCTCGTCCAGCGGTTCGGCGGCGGCGGTGGCGGCGGGCATGGTACCCGTGGCCTTCGGCACACAGACGGCCGGTTCGATCGTGCGGCCGGCCGCCTACTGCGGCGTGGTGGGCTACAAGCCTACCCATGGCACGCTGCCGCTGGCCGGCATCAAGCCGCTGGCCCCGAGCCTCGATACGGTGGGCGTGCTGGCACGCTCGGTCGATGACGCGGCGTGCTTCATTGGCGCGTTGGCACGATTGCCGCTGACGCCGCCAGGAGCCTGCGTGTCGGCATCTGCCGTACCCCGCATTGGGATCGTGCCGGCGACGACAGCCGCCAGGCGCTGGAGCGCGCGGCAAGCACGCTGGCCGCACGAGGCGCGTCGGTGACGGAGCTGGCGCTGCCGGCCGAATTTGCCGGACTGACACAGGCCCAGATGGACATCATGGCCTACGAGGCCGCGGCGGCGTTCGCGCCGGAGTCGCGCAGCAGCGCGCAAGGCTTCAGCGCCGGCTTTGCGGCCCTGCTGGCCGACGGCAGTGCGGTCGATGGCGCGCGCTTCTTCGCCGCGCGCGCATTGGCGGAAGCCGCGAGGCGGGCGTTCGACGCGATGTTCGCGCAGGTCGACGTGGTGCTCGCGCCCAGCGCACCGGGCGAAGCGCCGGCCGGGCTCGACTCCACGGGCGATCCGATCTTCAACCGCATGTGGACCCTGCTCGGCAATCCCTGCGTCCACGTGCCCACCGGGACCGGCAAGCGCGCGCTTCCGGTGGGCGTGACCTTGATCGGGCCGCGCCATGGCGATGCGGCGGCACTGGCGGCCGCGGCAGCGCTGGAAGGCGCGCTTGCCTGACCGCCGCCGGGCGGCGGTCAGGATTCCAACACGACAGCACCAGGAGCAACGATTGACGCAACAGGAACAGCCGGCGGCCGACGCCGCCGAGCGCGCGCAAGATCATGTCGACAACGGGCGGCTGCAGGCCGCCATCGCCGCGTTGGCCGCGTACGGGGGCCGCGACGATGGCGGCGTCTCGCGGGAAACACTCACGCCGATCGATCTCGCGGCGCGTCGCCACCTGATCGGGCAGGCGAGGGCGCTCGGTTGCGAGGTCGGCATCGACGACTGCGCCAACCTGTTCTTCCGTCGGCCGGGCAGCGACGACCTGCCGCCGGTGCTGACCGGCAGCCATGCCGACACGCAACCAGTCGGCGGCAAGCTTGACGGCGCCTATGGCGTGCTCGCGGGTCTCGAAGTCATCGCGGCGCTGAACGATGCCGGCATCCGCACGCGGCGGCCCATTGAAGTGGTGGCGTGGACCAACGAGGAGGGTAGCCGGTTCGGTCCCGGGGCGATGGGGTCGAGCGCGTTCGTCGATCCGTCGCGGCTGCCGGCGTATCGCGACGCCGTCGATGCCGACGGCGTGCGCTTCGGCGATGCGCTCGATGCCGCGCTGTCCGACAGTGCCGACCTGCCGCGCGTGCCGATGGCGCGCCCGCTGTCGGCCTGCGTCGAACTGCATATCGAGCAGGGCCCCGTACTGGAGCGCGCCGGCGTGCCGCTCGGCGTGGTCAACGGCATCCAGAGCGTGCGCTGGTATCGCGTCACATGCGGCGGCACCATGGCGCACGCCGGCACCACGCCGATGAACGAGCGCGCCGACGCCATGCACGCGGCGATAGACCTGGCGCAGCGTCTGTACGCCTTTGCCGCGGCCCACGCCGCCAGCGAGCTGCGGCTGACGCTGGGCCGATGGCTCGTCGCGCCAAACTCCGTCAACACCATTCCCGGGACGGTGGAATTCACCGTCGACGTGCGCTGTGTCGATGAGTCGCTGCTGGACCGCTTCGAGGCCATGCTGGGCGGCGCCATCGCACAGGCGCTGCCGCGCTGCACCATCGCTTATGATTGCTTCTTTCGCCGCGAGCCGACGCGCTTTCCGGGCGATATGCTGTCCCTGATCGAAAAGGCATGCGCACGCGCGAGTGCCCGGGCCGGACGCGGCGCGCCGATGGCGCTGACCTCGGGGGCTTTCCACGATGCCATGTACGTGGCCGAGCATTGCCCCACGGCGATGATCTTCGTACCAAGCCGGGGCGGCATCAGTCATAACGCGGCCGAACACACGGAGCCGCATGATCTGCTGCTCGGCGCGCAGGCCCTGGCCTATACCGTGACGGCCCTGGCGAACCGATAAGCGGATGTTGACTTGACCACAGCCACGACCAAACGAAGCAGGACCCCGACCGCTCCGGCGCGCAAATCCGCGCCAGCACGGAAGCCAGCGCCCGCAGCCCAGGCGCCGGCGCCGCGCGGCACGCGCTCGGTCGCCGATTCCAGCGAGCGCGGCCACCCCCCCAGCGGGCTGGGGCTGCGCCTGCGACATGCGCGGCTGGTGGCGGGGCTCACGCTGCTGCAACTGGCCCGCAAGGCGGGCTGTTCCGAAAGCCTGATTTCCAAGGTCGAGCGCGGCCAGGCCACGCCATCGCTGGCGATGCTGCACCGCTTCGCGATGGCGCTCGATACCAATATCGGCGACCTGACCAATGAGGCGCCCCCCGATGAGGGACCCATCCGCCGCCGTGGCCAGCGCCCGGTGATCAAGGCGGGCGGCATTGCGCTGGAGCGGCTGGTCCTGCCAAAGCGCGGTGGCCTGCTGCAGGCGAATATCCACGTAGTCTCGCCCGGCGAGGCCAGCGACGGCCAGATCGAACACCTGGGCGAGGAGGTTGGCTATGTGCTGGAAGGCAAGCTGGAGCTGTATCTTGGTGATGAGGTGTACGTGATCGAGGCGGGCGATGCCTTCGCCTTTGCCAGCAGCGTGCCGCATGGCTATCGCAATATCGGCCCGGGAACCGCACGGGTGCTGTGGGTGAATTCGCCGGCGACGTTTTGAGGTGGTCGGGGTATTGTGACTGCCCTCTCCCCCGGCCCCTCTCCCGCCTTGCGGGTGAGGGGAGAAAACGAATCCCTCTCCCGCTTGCGGGAGAGGGGCAGGGGGAGAGGGCAGTCACAGCCTGATCAACCGCCCCACATTCCCATCAAGCCGGCACCTGCGTTCCCGCCGCCGCCGCCGTTTCCTTGGAGAACAGGCTTTTCGCCTTCGCGACATGGCTGGCCAACACCGGCCGCAATACCGTGAACGCGAGGAAGGCCGCGATCAGGTCCATGGTTGCCACGGTGTACAGCACCGTCGACCACGTACCGGTTGCCTCCATCATCAGGTTGCCGATCGGCACGAACAGTGCGCCGATGCCCTTCGCGGTATAAAGCACGCCGTAGATCTTGCCGATATGCCTGGTCCCGAAGGCATCGCCCGCCAGTGCCGAGAACAGCGAGTAGACCTCGCCCCAGGCCAGGAACACCACGCCGGACAGGATCAGGAACGCATACGGGTTGCTGCCGAAGTACCCCAGCGCGATGATGCCAAGCCCTTCCAGCGTGAAGGCGATCACCATGGTCTTTTCGCGGCCGATGTGGTCGGAGATCCAGCCGAACAGCGGGCGCGAAATGCCGTTCATGATGCGGTCGAGCATCAGGGCCAGCGGCAATGCGGCCATCACGAAGAAGTACAGGTCGACCTGGAACTCCTTGACGCCAAGGTCCTTCGCGATGACGCCCAGCTGCGCCACGGCCATCATGCCGCCCGTGACCACCAGCACGAACATGCCAAGCATCAGCCAGAACAGGCGCGTGCTCATCGCTTCCTTCAGCGTGTAGTCGCGGGTGGCCTGCACCAGCTTCTTCGACGCCTTGACCTCATGCGACTTCGGGGCGCGCAGGAACCACGCGGCGGCAAAGGCGATGGAGCCCTGCAGGATGCCGAAGAACAGGAAGGCATGCTGGTAGCCGGACGATTCGATCATCGCCGCGATCGGCAGGATGGTCGCGGCCGAACCGGCGCCGTAGCCGCCCGCGGTAAGGCCCACCGCAAGCCCGCGTCGATCGGGGAACCACTTGATCGCGTTGTTGATGCAGGTGGCATAGATCGAGCCCACGCCGATGCCGCCAATGGCCGCGCCGAAGTAGAAGCCCATCAGCGTGGTGGCCTGCGAGTTGATCAGCCATGCCGCGCCGATGAAGACGGCGCCGAAAGCCACGATCAGGCGAGGCCCGAACTTGTCGATGAAATAGCCCTCGATGGGCGCGAGCCAGGTCTGCACCAGCACGAAGATGGTGAAGGCGATCTGGATGTTGGCGCGTGACCAGCCGTAGGTCTCCTCGATTTCCGGAACGAACAGGGTCCAGGCGTACTGGATATTGGCGGTGGCGACCATGCAGATGACGCCGACCAGCAGCTGTATCCATCGCTTTGATTCCGATACCTGGGGATCGGGGCGCAGGCCCGCAGTCGATGTATTGATCATTGGGCGCTCCTGGTTTCGTTTGACTTGTTGCTGTCGGCGGGGATGAAGCGGCACGCGCGCGCGCCAGACCTCCTCAACCTGGATATGGTCGCTGGCATTCCTTTGTCTCCTGTGTCATTGCTTTTATGTCCCGTTTATGCGCCTGCGTGCTGAATTAATCGGCGCGGGCGTGCAATTTATATTTATGGGACCGTAAAGCGGGGCGAAGAAGGCGTTAAGCCAAAAAATGATGGCAATCACGCCGGTATCGGATGACTCTTTTTCATCGATTCCTCCTTGCCATTTACTGCTTTTTTAATGGGATGCAGCATTGGCATCTCCGTCCTCGCCAGCGCTGAACCGTGGCGGCGATGAGATACAAGGTATGTGATATATCAATTAAGTCAAGCGAAAGAAAAGGCAGGGTTTTCACGGAATCGATCCAGTACCAAAATCGATATGCCGGGGTCATTCACATGCGCATGGAATTATTATCGGGCAAGAAAAAAGCCCGCGGCTGATCTCGCGGGCGGAGACGCATTGCGTGACACCGGCGGCAATGCGTAATGCTGTTATAGCGGAATCGAACGCGCCCTGGAATGGCGAAAAGTGCTTGTTTCGTGGTCCATGCCACATGGCGGCATTACGGATTAAATGCCGGCGGGGAAGATTATTAATGGATGATTGGCTTTATCGCCACGTGCCGTTTTATATTGCGAAGCAATATGTCGGGCGGGGTGGTGTGGCGGGGCGGGGGGTAGTGGGGTGATGCGGTGCAAGAGAGGGCAGTCTCAGCAATCAACGACCTCGACCGCTACCCACCCCCCAGCAAGTCGTACGCATCCATGATCGCGTACGCAATCTCCGGATGCTGCTCAAGACAGCGGCGCACCGCCGCGGGAATGTTCTGCCGGGTCTTCCTGCATAGCCCCGGCTGGTCTGCCAGCTCGATGATGAAGCCGCGCACCGTCCGCACCCCGCGCTCGCCGGGGCGGATGGTCAGCGAGATCCCGAGCAGCTCGCGCATGCGGTCCTGCATGCGGCGCAGATCGGCCAGCGTCGAAATGGCCTCCAGCCGTGCGAGCAGTTTCTTTTCCTCTTCCCGGGTCAGCCGCAGGATGCGGATGTCCGCATGCGGGTCTTCCAGCAGCTTCTCGCGGCCGCAGACGCAGGCGCCCGGCGGGCACTCCTTGCGGATCGGAAACTCGGTGTTCATGTCGATGCGGATGACGGGGGAAGATGTGACGGCAAGCGCCGGCGCGGCGCGGCTCCGCCGGCGTGATGATACCGAACTCCCCTGGCCTTCTCCCCTCTCCCGCAAAGCGGGAGAGGGGCCGGGGGAGAGGGCAGTAACAGCAAACCAGCCCGCCAGTCCAGGCACCTCCGTACTTTCCCTTATGCGCCCATCGCATACCCTGCCGCACTTTGATTCGTTGACCCTGCCAGAGGGCCATCCTTAGCATACGAGCTCGCTTGTGGCCGCCATTGCCCCGCCACGTCAATGCAAAAGCATAAGTCCGACTAATGTATCAGGGTGCAAAGGTAAATGGTTCTGCCGCCCGTTTTTCTCTACAGTGAGGCCATTCCTTCAGCGCGACCCGAAAAACTCGCGACTGGAGCAGGAGGGCCGCGACCGTGGCGCCAAGCCCGGACCGGGCTCCTGAACGCCGTCGCGATCGAAACATTAGAACTACAGCAGCAATGGCCGATATGAAACAGTTCATGACGCAGGAGCGGACAGCGCAATTGCGCCCCCTGCAGCGTCCGCATGCCGCCTGCGTTCCTGCCGCCATGCGCAGTCCTGCCCATCGTGGTGCACGTGCCGAGGCATGGGCCTTGCTCTGTGTACATGGCCGGCCCGTATCGGCCACGCGCCGGTCCCGCCCGGCCGCTACCTGCTTCACCGCCACCACCAACGCCCGATGACCCATTCCCCCGCAACACGGCTCGCGCATATCGGACGCACGACCGATGTGCCCGGTGGCCAGCCCGTCAATCCGCCCGTGGTGCGCGCCAGCACCGTGCTGTTCGAGTCGGTCGCGCAGATGCAGGACATGCGCGCGCGCCGCGGGGAAGAGCGGCTGTTCACCTATGGCGCGCGCGGCAATCCCACCAATTTCGCGCTCGAGGACATGGTGACCTCGCTTGAAGGCGGATATCGCACGCGGCTGTATCCGAGCGGGCTGGCCGCTGCGGCGATGGTGCTGCTGGCCTACGTCCGGCCGGGCGAGCACGTGCTGCTGCCCGACTGCGTCTACGAGCCGGTGCGCAATTTCGCCGGCGGCTTCCTGCACCGGCAGGGGGTGGAGTCGGACTTCTATGCGGCCGACGGCTCCGACCTTGCCGACAAGCTGCGCGGCAATACGCGCCTGGTCTACGTCGAGGCGCCGGGATCGCTGCTCTACGAGATGTGCGACCTGCCTGCCATCGCCGCGCTGGCGCATGCGCGCGGTGCGCTGGTGGCGGCCGACAACACCTGGGGTTCGGGCCTGCTGTACCGGCCGCTGGAGCTTGGTGCCGATATCTCGGTCATGGCGGCGACCAAATACCTGGGCGGTCATTCCGACGTGATGATGGGCACGGTGTGCACCACCGAGGCGGTGTGGCCGGAGCTGGCCACGCTGTCGGATGCATTCGGCATGACGGTGAGCCCCGACGATGCCTATCTGGTCCAGCGCGGCATGCGCTCGCTGGGCGCGCGGCTGGCGCAGCACGGCGCCAGCGCGATGGAGCTGGCGCATTGGCTCGGCGAGCGTCCCGAGGTGGCACGGATGTTCTGCCCGGCGCTGCCCGGCGACCCCGGCCATGCGCTGTGGCGCCGGGATTGTCATGGCACCAACGGACTGCTGTCGTTCACGCTGCGCGATGGATCGCCGGCCGCGGCGCAGCGCTTCGTCGACAGCCTGGAACTCTTCGGCATCGGCGCGTCGTGGGGCGGCTTCGAGAGCCTGGCGACGCTGGGCGACCTGCGCCGCGCGCGCACCGTTACCGACTGGTCGCCCCACGGCACGCTGATCCGGCTGCATATCGGCCTGGAAAGCGTCGTGGACCTGCGCGCCGATCTGGAGCGGGCCTTCGCCGCCATCGCACAGTGATACACCGGAATCGAAAAGGAGAACGTCGATGGGCGTAATCGGCAATTGGCTCGCCTCGGATCAGGCACCGGCTCGCAGTTCGGGCATGTTGCGCGTGGGCTCGATGGCCTCGGGCATGGAGGTCGCGCTGCCGTATGTGGCGGTGCGTGGCGCGCGGCCGGGGCGGACGCTGTGGCTGCACGGGCAGGTGCACGGCGACGAGATCAATGGCATGGTCGCCGCGCTGCGTTTTGCGCGCAGTCTCGATCCGGCGCGCATGGCTGGCAATCTGGTTGTCACGCCAACCGGCAATCCGCACGCACTGGATGCGAGGCGCAAGCGCAATCCCTACGATGAGCTCGATCTGGACCAGGCCTATCCGGGCAATCCCAGCGGTCTGATCACGGAGCGTCTGGCCCATGCGCTGTTCGACGAAGTGCGCGGCGTGGCCGATGTCCTGATCAACCTGCACACCATGAATCCGCTGTTCGACGCGCGGCCCTACACGGTCTACAAGGTGCACCCTGGCAGCACGGTCAGCGAGGCGGACGTGATGGCCGCGATGGCGCCGTTCTTTCCGCATGTCGCGTGTCGGCAGGATGTGGGCGGCAAGGGGGAACTGCCGGGCAATATCGCCGGCGCCCTCGACTATCAATGCCTTGCCGCCGGCATCTGCGCGTTCATGCTGGAACTGGGCAGCGGAAGCTGGCTCGATCCCGACATCGTGGCCCAGGCCGAGCGCGGCTTTCTTACGCTGGCGGCGCGCATGGGCATCGTCGATGCGCCCACCGGCGACGGGCACGCGGCGGCCACGCTGCGCCGCGTGACGCGGCGCGGCTGGATCACCGCGGACGAGGGCGGCCTGTTCGTGCCGGCCGCGCGCGCCGGGGATCTGGTGGGCGAGGGCGCCTCGCTTGGCGAGACGCTGACGCTCGCGGGCGGTGCCACGACCGTGCCGCCGTTCACGCGCGATGGCATCTTGATTGGCTTGCGCAATGACCCTGTCGTCCATACCGGCGAGCGGCTCGCGTTCGTGGCGTGGGAGTGGGACATGGTGCCGGTCGGGTGATTCCTTCCTTTTGCCTTCCCGGCTGATTTGGCCGGGGGCTTTTACAGCGGTTACTGCGACTGCCCTCTCCCCCGGCCCCTCTCCCGCGAGCGGGAGAGGGGAGGGAGGGGGGCGTTCGCTCCGAGATCCACCAGCACAACACTCTCCCGCTATTGCATCGCGGTCAGCGCCGCTCCCAGCCTGGCCGCACTACTGGAGCTAATTTCATGTTGTCCTCGAAGCTGCGCCCGCTTTTCCATGTTCATCGCCGTCGGTCGTTGGCGGCTTCGGCAGGCCATCGCGCGTGCGGCGCCCGCGCGGCGCTGCTGACGCTGTGCATCGCGTTGACCGGTGCCGTGGCGGCGCCACAGGCCGCGCATGCCGCGTGGCCCGATCCGTCCAAGCCGATCCGGCTCGTGGTGGGCTTTCCCGCCGGCGGCGGCGTGGATGCATTGGCGCGTGCCATCACGCCGGCGCTGTCGGAACAGCTCAAGGCCAATATCGTGATCGACAACCGTCCCGGCGCCGGCGGCATCATCGCCACGGACCTGGTGTCGAAATCCCCTCCCGATGGCTACACGCTGTATCTGGCCACGCCGGGCTCGTTCACGATCTGGCCGAACCTGCGCAAGCTGCCGTACGACGCCGCCAAGGACTTCACGCCGGTCAGCCTGCTGGTGACGATGCCCAACGTGCTCGTCACTGGCGCCGGCACGCCGTACAAGGACGTGGCGGGCGTGATCGCCGCGGCGCGCTCCGGCGGCCAGTTCAGCTACGCCTCCGGCGGCAACGGCACCATCGGCCAGATCGCCGGCGAGCAGTTCAACACGCTGGCCCGGATCAAGATGCAGCACGTGCCGTACAAGGGCACGACGCCCGCACTGACCGACGTGATCGCCGGCATCGTGCCGGTGACTTTCTCCGATCCGTCGGCCAAGCCGCTGATCGCCGCCGGCAAGCTGCGCGTGCTGGCCGTCACCACGGCCAGGCGTTCGCCGCAGTTTCCCGACGTGCCCACCGTGGCCGAGGCCGGCGTGCCGGGCTACGAGGTCACCAACTGGTATGGCATGGTGGCGCCCGCCGGCGTGCCGGCCGATGTGGTGAAGCAGCTCAATGCCGCGCTGGTTCGCGTGATGGCGATGCCGGACGTCAGGCAACGGCTTGCGCAGGCCGGCATGGACGCCGTGTCCGGCACGCCCGACGAGTTCGGCCGGCTGTTGTCGACCGAGCGCGCCAAATGGGGCGAGCTGATCCGCAAGACCGGCATCAAGGCCGACTGATCGCGACCCCTTCACGGCAACCCGGGATGCAGGGAAAGGGCGGTCCTCGGCCGCCTCCCTGCTACCCGATGCCGCCCACAACGCCATGGCACAGCAACGATATTTTCAGCTCGCGCATTGGGGCGCGTTTACCGCCGTCGTCGAAGACGGCCGCCTGGTCCGGTGCGAGCCCTTCGCCGCCGATCCCGCGCCGTCGCGCATGCTCGAATCGATGCCGGCCATGGTGTACGGGCCGCAGCGGATCCGGCAGCCGATGGTGCGGCGCGGCTGGCTCCAGCGTCGCGCCGAAAGCGACGGTGCACAGCGTGGGCGCGACGACTTCGTGCCGGTGAGCTGGGACGAGGCTCTGGCGCTGGTCGCCGGGGAAATCGCCCGCGTACGCGCGGAACACGGGGCGCAGGGCATTTTCGGCGGCTCTTATGGCTGGTCGTCGGCGGGACGGCTGCATCATGCCCGCTCGCTGATCCGGCGCTTCCATTTCGCGGGCGGTGGCTGTGTCGATCAGGTCGGCAACTACAGCTGGGGCACCGCGCAATTCCTGCTGCCCCATGTCATCGGCACGTACCGGCCGCTGACGGGCCGCGTGACATCGTGGCCCAGCATCCTGCGCCATACCGAGGTCTTTGTCGCCTTCGGGGGCCTGGCCACGAAGAACGGCCAGGTCTCCTCCGGTGGCGCCGCCGAGCATACGCAGCCGGCATGGTTGCGCGCATTGGGCCAGAGCGGCGCCAGGGTGATCAACATCAGCCCCACGCGTGACGATTGTCCCGACTACGTCGGCGCGGAGTGGATTGCGATCCGGCCCAATACCGACGTGGCGCTGATGCTCGCGGTCGCGCACGAGCTGGTTGCCACTGGCATGCACGACGTCGGCTTCCTCGAACGATATTGCAGCGGCTGGCCGGTGCTCGCTGCATATATCACTGGAGAATCCGACGGCATCGCCAAGACGCCACGGTGGGCAGAAGCCATTACCGGTGTGCCGGCCGGCCGCATCGCGCAACTGGCGCGCGAGCTGGCGGGCGTTCGCTCGTACATCACGTGCAGCTTCGCGGTGCAGCGGGCGCACCGGGGCGAGCAGCCCTACTGGATGGCCATTGCGCTGGCCGCGATGCTGGGCCAGATCGGACTGCCGGGCGGCGGCTTCGGCTTTGGCCACGGATCGATGAACGGCGTGGGCAATCCGCGCGTGGCGACGCCCGGCCCCGAGATGCCGGTCGGGCCCAATCCCGCCGCGCTGTCCATTCCTTGCGCGCGCCTGACCGACATGCTGCTGCATCCTGGCCAACCCTACCGGTTCCGCGGCGAGACGCACCACTATCCCGATGTGCGGCTGGTGCATTGGGCGGGCGGCAACCCGTTCCACCATCATCAGCAGCTGGGGCGGCTGCGTGAAGCGTGGGCGCGGCCAGAGACCATCGTGGTGCAGGAAATCGGCTGGACCGCCACCGCGCGCCATGCCGACATCGTGCTGCCCGCAACCACGTCGCTCGAACGCAATGACATCGGCGGCTCGTCGCGCGACAGCTACGTGCTGGCGATGCAGCGCGCGATCGCACCGGTGCATCAGGCGCGGGACGACTTCGCAATCTTCAGCGAACTGGCCGAGCGGCTCGGCTATCGCGAAGCCTACACCGAAGGGCTGGACGAGCAGGGCTGGATCGAAGCGATCTATGCGCGCTGCACCGAGGCGCAATCGCGGGCCGGCATCGTGCTGCCGTCGTTCGAGGCATTCTGGAGCAGGGGCTTCGTGAAGCTGCCCCCGCCCGAGCACGATTTCGTGCTGTTCGCGGACTTTCGCGCCGATCCTGGCGGTCATCCGCTGCGCACGCCCAGCGGTCGCATCGAACTGGCGAGCGACGCATTGCGCCGCCTCGATACCGACTGCGGCTTTCATCCCGCGTGGCGCGAGCCGGTGGAGTGGCTGGGCAATGCCCGGCGCTATCCGCTGCATCTGGTTTCGGTGCAGCCCGCCGATCGACTGCACAGCCAGCTCGATCCCGGACCGCTTGCCCAGGCCAACAAGATCGCAGGCAGCGAGCGCATCGCCATGCATCCCGACGATGCGCGCCGCCGCGGGCTCACCACGGGACAGCGCGTGCGCGTGTTCAACGGGCGCGGCGCGTTGCTGGCGGGACTTGCGGTCGATGACGGGATCACGCCCGGCGTGTGCGTGATGGCAACCGGCGCGTGGTACGACCCCGACGAGCAGGGCCTGGACCATGCGGGTGCGGCCAACAGCGTGACGCTCGACATTGGCACGTCCGAACTGACGCAGGGGCCCAATGCGATGAGCTGCCTGGTGGAGGTGGAAGCGGCGCCGCCGCAGTCGCCGGCGCTCGCGTAAGCCGTCATCGCGGATCGCAACCAGGCGCCGCCCTTGCCGACCGGAGGCTGGCTGACTAACCTTGGAGCAAAGCAGACCGGGCGGCGGGGGATGACGCCGACCCGGTCGGTTCCGCTCGCACCCTCCAATCCGACCCGCTTCGCTGTCCGCCACGGCGCCACCGTATTGCCGGGGGCGCGGGCGGCAACGGCGGCTTTCGCCAGGACGGTCGTGCCTTCCCAAAACCGGGGTTCGAAAGCAAGCCGACAGGAGCGACACCATGGGCATGATCACGAGCAGGGATGGCACGCAGATCTTCTACAAGGACTGGGGCCGGGGAGAGCCGATCGTCTTTCATCACGGATGGCCGCTGAGCGGCGACGACTGGGACGCGCAGATGCTGTACTTCCTCGGCAAGGGCTATCGCGTGATCGCCCATGACCGGCGCGGCCACGGCCGCTCCAGCCAGGTGGCGAGCGGCCACGACATGGACCACTATGCGGCGGATGTGGCGGCGATGGCCGAGCATCTGGACCTGCGTGATGCCATTCATATCGGCCACTCCACCGGCGGCGGCGAGGCGACCCGCTATGTCGCGCGCCATGGCGCGGGCCGCGTCGCCAAACTGGTGCTGATCGGCGCGGTGCCGCCGCTGATGGTCAAAACCGCTGACAACCCCGGCGGCCTCCCGGTCGAGGTGTTCGACGGCTTCCGCCAGCTGCTGGCGGCGAACCGCGCGCAGTTCTATCTGGATGTCGCCAGCGGCCCGTTCTATGGCTACAACCGCGACGGTGCCACGGCCTCGCAGGGCGTGATCCGAAACTGGTGGCGGCAGGGCATGATGGGCGGCGCCAACGCCCACTACGAAGGGATCAAGGCGTTCTCCGAGACCGACTTCACCGACGACCTGCAATCGATCGACGTGCCCACACTGGTGATGCACGGCGACGACGACCAGATCGTTCCGATCGACGATTCGGCGCGGCTATCCGTGAAGCTGCTGAAAAACGGCACGCTGAAGGTCTATGACGGCTTCCCGCACGGCATGTGCACCACCCATGCCGACGTCATCAATGAGGACCTGCTTGCATTCATCGAGGCATAACGCGACGCCCTGGCACGTCGTGGAGCGGCGGGGCGGCGGGACGCGCATAATACTCCTTCGCACAGGAGGAGACACAACATGACCGGACTGTCCAACGAGACGGCTCCCGGCGCGCTTGCGCCGCTGCGCGGCTTTGTCGGCGCGCTCGCCGCGCTGATCGAAACGCGGCCCGACGAAGCCACATTGTTGCGCCAGGGCGGCGCCTTGTTGAGCGAACTGGTGTCGCGCGACGATTGGCTGCCCGCCGACTACGCCCAGCCCCATCCCGAGCACTATCAGCAATACCTGCTGCATTGCGACTCCGCCGAACGCTTCTCGGTGGTGAGCTTCGTATGGGGCCCGGGCCAGCGCACGCCGATCCACGACCACACCGTATGGGGCCTGATCGGCATGCTGCGCGGCGGCGAGTACGGCCAGCGTTATCGGCTCGATGCACAGGGGCGGCCGATTGCCGAAGGCGAGGAGACGCTGCTGGAACCGGGCCACGTCGAAGCGGTGTCGCCATCCGTGGGCGACGTTCATCGCGTGCGCAACGCCTACGACGACCGCGTCTCGGTCAGCATCCATGTCTACGGCGCGAATATCGGCGCGGTACGCCGCTCGGTGTTCGGCGAGGACGGCACGCGCAAGGCGTTCGTGTCCGGCTACGGCAACCTGACTCTTCCCAACCTGTGGGATCGCTCGCGCGAGCCCGTGCAGTCATGACCCAGAACCAATCAACAACCGACGAGCTGTCCTTTCCCTCCATCACGCCAGGCGCCGTCCGGCAGACGCTGCTCGACCGACGCGAGATCGCGCTGATCGATGTGCGCGAGGAAGACCCGTTCGCGCAGTGCCATCCGTTGTGGGCCGCCAATTTTCCGCTGTCGAAGCTGGAGCTGCAGGCATGGGCCCGCATTCCCCGCCGCGACACGCTGATCGTCGTCTATGGCGAACATGATGGCGTCGATCTCGCGCCGCGGGCGGCGGCGGTGTTGCATCGGCTCGGCTACACCGATGTCCGCCTGCTCGACGGCGGACTGGACGGCTGGCTCGACGCTGGCGGCGAGGTGTTCCGCGACGTCAACGTGCCAAGCAAGGCGTTCGGCGAACTGGTCGAGTCCAGGCGCCATACGCCGTCGCTGTCGGCCGAGGAAGTGCAGGCGCTGCTCGACGCCCGCGCCGATGTCGTGGTGCTCGACGTGCGGCGTTTCGACGAATACCGCACCATGAGCATTCCCACGGCCACCAGCGTGCCGGGCGGGGAACTGGTGCTGCGCGCGCGGGAACTCGCGCCCGATCCGAACACGCGCATCATCGTCAACTGCGCGGGCCGCACGCGCAGCATCATCGGCACGCAGTCGCTGGTCAATGCCGGCATCCCCAATCCCGTGTCGGCGCTGCGCAATGGCACGATCGGCTGGACGCTGGCGGGGCAGCAGCTGGACCATGGCGCGGACCGCACCGCTCCGCCATCGGTGGACCCGGCGAACCGCGAGCAGGCGCGGCGGGGCGCCCGCGCGATCGCCGAACGCGCCGGCGTCAAATGGGTCCGCCATACGGACCTGCCCACCCTTGATGAGCCGGGCCGCACCACGTATCGCTTCGACGTCCGCTTGCAGGCCGAGTACGAGCAGGGCCATCTGCCGGGCTTCCAGCATGCGCCGGGCGGACAGCTTGTCCAGGAGACCGATCACAACGCCCCGGTTCGTGGCGCCCGCATCGTTCTCGCCGACGACGACGGCGTGCGCGCCAACATGACGGGCTCGTGGCTGGCGCAGATGGGATGGGAAACCTGGGTGGTAGAGCCGGTGGATTCCGCCGCCGCCGACGTCTACAGCGAGACCGGCCAGCCGGCGATGGCAGTTCCGGAGCCGCCAGCGGCGACCACCGTGGCCCCCGCGGTCCTCGCGGCATGGCTTGCGGAAGGAAGCGAAAGCGAGGTGGCGGTGCTCGACGTCGGCCCCGGCGTCAACTATGTGGCCCGCCATATCCCTGGAGCGTGGTTCGCGATCCGCGCGCAGCTCGACGCGGCGTTGCGCCGCATTCCGCCAGCGCGCCGTTATGTGCTGACCTGCGGCGGCTCACCGACGCGCAGGTGCTGGTGCTCGAAGGCGGCAACGCGGCCTGGGTCGCCGCCGGCCTGCCGACGGAGCAGGGCGAGACCCGGCTTGCTGTTCCGCGCACCGACCGCTATCGCCGGCCCTATGAAGGTACCGACAACGCCCGGGCGGCGATGCAGGCTTACCTCGATTGGGAATACGGTCTGATCGCGCAACTGGAGCGCGATGGGACGCATTTTTTTCGGGTGGTGTAAGGGGGGTGTCCGACTGCGGTGACTGCCCTCTCCCCCGTCCCTCTCCCGCGAGCGGGAGAGGGAAAACACCGACAGCATTTGAAACCCCGCCGGTTTGCTCCCCTCTCCCGCAAGGCGGGAGAGGGGCGGGAGAGCGGGCAGTAACCTTCCTTCACTAACGCCCCCCGCAAACCTGCCCAAAAAGTTCGCATCCGTAACGTTCCCATCCACCGCCCCAGTGCATAGTCGAGCCATTCATCTCCGAATGGACCTCGCCAACCCATGGTAGTAACATCTCTACATTTGACTCCGCCGCAAATGGAGATCGCCATGGCCCTGACAACGATGACCAGCCGGGAATTCAACCAGCACGCCGGTGAAGCGAAGAAGGCCGCGCTCGCCGGTCCCGTCTTCATTACCGACCGGGGGCAGCCGTCCCATGTGTTGCTGTCGATCGCCGAGTACCGGAAGCTCACCGGCGGTGTGACCACGCTGGCCGAAGCGCTGGCGCAACAGGAGGGGGCGGACATCGACTTCGAGCCGCCGCGTGTGTCCGGCGTGACCCGCACCGTGGACCTGTAAGTGTTCGTCCTCGATACCAACATCATCTCCGAACTGCGCAACCCGGCGAGGGCGGACCCCCGCGTGCTCGCCTGGGCGGCCGCGCAACCGCTGGCGGCGCAGTTCGTCTCCACGATCACCATCCTTGAGCTGGAACTCGGCGTGCTGCAGAAGGAGCGCAAGGACGCGCGGCAAGGCGCGCAGTTGCGCGCATGGCTCGATGGACGCGTGCTGCCACAGTTCTCCGGCCGCATCCTTCCGGTCGACCATCTGGTCGCGTTGCGCTGCGCCAGGCTGCACGTGCCGGACCGCCAGTCGGAGCGCGACGCCATCATCGCCGCGACCGCGCTGGTGCATGGCATGACGGTCGTCACGCGCAACACGGCGGACTTCGCGGCGTCCGGCGTGCCGACACTCGACCCCTGGTCCGGGGGGTAGGGCGCGGCCGTCAGGCTCGCCCTGTTTTCTCCCCTCACCCGCAAAGCGGGAGAGGGGCCGGGGGAGAGGGGAGTACCAGCACACTCTGCGCCCACAGCATAAGGAACGATCGGAACTACCAAGCAAACACCATCGATTGTCAAATCTTCCTGCCCAAAGCCGGCCAAGCCACGATCAGATCGACTCCTCCGCCCGGCACGCTCCGTGCGTAAAAAACCGCACATGTGACAACCGAGGCCGACATCATGAGTCAACGAGACGATTACGGTACCAATGCACGTACGGCACGCGAATCGAGCCGCGGCCGGCATTTGATTGCACGGCCGACGCTGTGGGTGATCATTGCGGTGGCGTTGATCGGGTTAGTGGTGTTGTCGTATTGGTAGGCGGCGCCTGACCCGTAACGTCATCGCGGCCATGTCGCACGCGCGACCCGCCAGGGTTTTTTGTCCCGCTCCAACTGGACCGTTCAGGGAGCGACGGCTTCGCCCCCGGATTCGAGCAGGAATGCGAGCGCCTGCCGCCACCACTCTTCATCGACGCGATTGAACCAGTCATTGTGGTCCGCACCCTCCACGATGCGCAACTGGCGACGCATGCCGAGCGCATCGTACAAGGCGCGTCCAAAGCGTGCCGGCACAATCCGATCGCGTTCGGCCACCACCACCAATACCGGGCGATCGAACGCAGCCAGATGGGCGACGCTGTCATAGCGGTCGCGCAACAGCCAGGAGGTCGGCAGCCAGGCATAGTGATGCGCGGCGATATGGGTGAGCCGGTCCCATGGCGTGATCAGCATCAGCCCGGCGATCCTGTCGCGTTGCTGTGCCGCTGCCGCTGCAACCACGCCGGCACCGAGCGATTCGCCGATCAACAGCAGCGGCGCGCCGAAGCGGGCATGGGCCAGTTCGATGGTGCGCTGCGCATCGGCCACGAAGCTGGTTTCACCGACCTCGCCTTCGCGCGGTCCGTAGCCGGGATATTCGGCGAGGATGACGCGGACGCCGTGCTGCACCAGGGCGGCCGCATACACCTTGCGGTGACCGGCGTGGCCGGCGTTGCCGTGAAAGACGATCGCGGTGGCACGCGCCGGTCCCGAAGGTTCGGCAAGCAGGCCCATGAAGCCGACTTCTCCCGGCCAGGGACGCAACTCGTCCGACACCAGCGCAGCCAGCGGCGCCTTGCTCGGGAAGTACAGGAAGTGGTCCTGCAATGCCGCCAATGCTGCCGTCGGCGCCATGCCAGCGATGCACATCATGCCGAGCGCCATGCTGGCGATGCGGCTGGCAAGGGGGTAACGGGGTCGGGCTGCGATCGGCATGCTTTCCTCCTGCGGCCGCTGGCGGAACCGCCACGCCCTGAATAATATGCAACGCAATTCGACGGACGGCAGGAGGAAGGGCCATGCTGCGTCGCGCCATGTGGAAAATCATGCGTGGGGTCATCACATGGGCGCCGGAAAGTCGGGGATGGTTGGCGCATGCCGTCGCCTTGATATGCCTGGCCGCGGCAGCCCAGCCGAGCATGACATCGGGCACCCCCGCTTCCGCCGTGGCCACGGACGGCGCCACGCAACTGCTCAATCGCGGGCAGGACCCGTTCTTCCGCATCTCGTCTGGCATGGCCGGCTGCCCCGAACCGCTGGGCCCGCGCATCGACGAAGCGGCGTGGCAGCGCGAAACGCATCACCGGCTCGAGCGCGGCTATCGATGCCACGCCGAGGGCCGCTGCCGGCTATCCAATGCCTACCATTACGACCGCGAGATCGCCGAGACAGTGCAGCGGCGCCTGCAATGGTTGTCGCGCCAGGATCGCGATTCGCCGCCCGGCTGGCGGCAGACGCTGCCGCAAACGTCGCTGTGGCTGACGGTCAGCCGCCGCTGGGTCACAATCCAGGGCTGCGTGCCGGGCGGCTTCGATCTGAAGCCTCTGGCCGACGCGCTGCGCGACGTGGAAGGCGTCGAACGGGTAGTGATCGAGACGACGGAATGGCCGTCACGGCGGGTGCCCTATACGGTGTACCCGGGCCATTGAGCGGCATTCGGGCAAAGCCAATGTTCAGGCCCATTCGCGCGCCAGCCCGGCGACGGCCGCGGCCTTGAATCTTGGATGCGGGGCAGGGGATCCACAGTTCAAAACAACCCCATCTGCCCCCCCACCACCTCTTCGAACGAATCCCCCACGAACGGCAATATCCCATCCGCCACCGGTCGCAGCTGCCGCGTCAGGTAATGCTCATAGTCAATCGCCGCACGCCGCGCCTCCATCGGCTCCGGCCCCGCCAGCGTCATCACATAGTGAATGGATCCCCCGTGCTGGTACTGCAACGGCCTTCCACGCTCTCGATTGAGCGAATCAGCAATGCGAGCAGCCCTGACATGCGGCGGCACATTCTTCTGATAGTCCCCCAACTGCCGCCGCAGCCGTTTGCGATAGACCAATAGCGCATCCAGCTCCCCGCGCAGCATCCGGTGCACGTAATCGCGCACGTAGTCGCGATACGGCTCGCCACGGAAGATGCGGCGGTACAGCTCCTGCTGGAAGGTTTGCGCCAGCGGGGACCAGTCGGTGCGGACCGCCTCCAGGCCCTTGAATACGACCTCGTCGCTGCCGTCAGGGCGTCGGACGAGGCCGGCGTAGCGCTTCTTGCTGCCGTCCTCGGAGCCGCGGATGGTGGGCATCAGGAAGCGGCGGTAGTGGATTTCGTATTGCAGTTCGAGGGCGCTTTCGAGGCCGTGGGTCTGTGCGAGGTGGTCTCGCCACCATTGGTTGATGAACGCGACGAGTTCGCGGCCGATGCGGTCGGCGTCTTCATCGTCGTGCGGGCCTCCGAGCGCGACGAAGGTGGAGTCGGTGTCGCCGTAGATGACGGTGTAGCCGCGCGATTGCACCAGCTCCCGCGTCTTGCGCATGATCTCGTGGCCGCGCATGGTGATCGACGAGGCGAGCCGCGCGTCGAAGAAGCGGCAGSCGGTGGAGCCGAGCACGCCGTAGAACGAGTTCATGATGATCTTGAGCGCCTGCGACAGCGGCTTGTTGCCGTCGCGCTTGGCGGCGTCGCGGCCCTGCCAGACTTCGGCGACGATGGCGGGCAGCGCGTGCCTGTCGCGCGAGAAGCGGGCGCCGACGAAGCCGGGGACGGTGTCGCGCTCGTCGGTGGCATGCGTGCCTTCGACCAGTCCGACCGGGTCGATCAGGAAGGTGCGGATGATGGACGGGTACAGGCTCTTGTAGTCGAGCACCAGCACGGAGTCGTACAGGCCGGGGCGTGAGTCCATGACGAAGCCGCCGGGGCTGGGCTGCTCGGGCTGGTCGCCGAGGTTGGGCGCGACGTAGCCGAGCCGGTGCATGCGCGGCATGTACAGGTGCGTGAACGCCGCGACCGAGCCTCCGCTGCGATCGGCTTCCAGGCCCGTGACGGTGGCGCGGTCGAGCAGGAAGGCGAGCAGGTCTGCCTTGTCGAAGATGCGCGTGACGAGTTCGCAGTCCTTGAGGTTGTAGCGGGCGAGCGCGGTCTTGTCGGTGGCGAACATGCGGTCGATCGCGTCCATGCGGTGGTACGGATCGTCGATGTCCTTGCCTTCGCCCAGCAGCGATTGCGCGACATGTTCGAGGCTGAACGACGGAAAGCTCCACGTCGCCGACCGCATGGCTTCGATGCCATCGACGACGAGGCGGCCGGGCAGGGCGGCGAAGTAGTGGTGTTGCCGCATGCCGTGCTGCCGCCATTCCATCGCGGTGTCGCCGCGTCCGAGGCGTAGCGGGATGTCCAGGCGGTCAGCATGCATCTTGATCACGCGCAGGTCGAACTGCACCAGGTTCCAGCCGATTACCGCATCGGGATCGTGGCGTGCGAACCAGTCGATCAGCCGGTGCAGCATGTCGGCTGGGCTGTCGCAGTATTCGAGCGTGAAGTCGGCGGCGTCCGATGATGCCGCGACGGTGGGTGGGCCCAGCATGAAGACGGTGCGCTGGCCGCAGCCTTGCAACGCAATCGAATACAGGTCGCCTGCGGGGCTGGTCTCGATATCGAGCGATACGCAGCGCAGTGCGGGCCGATAGGCGGGCGCGGGCTTCATCTGCACGTCGCGCAGCGCGCCGTCGGTATCCGGTTGCCCGGCGTACTGCACCGGGGCCGTGATGAAGCGCTCCATCAGGTAGCGTTCCGGCGGGCGGATGTCGGCCTCGTAGACGTCGATGCCGGACTGCCTCAGCATCTTGTCGATGCGCATCAGCTGGCGGTAGTGCCGGCAATAGATGCCGAGCACGGGGCGCTGCCGGAAGTCGCGCAGCGCCAGCGGTTTCAGTTCGATGTTGGCTTCACCGTGCAGCAGCGCGGCGACGCGGGGCTGCTGTTCTTGCGGCACGAAGGCGACGCAGGGCTGCGGCGGCAGCTTGACTTGCCGGGGGCCTTCGTCGGTGGCAAGCCAGAACGTGATTTCGGTTCCGGCGGGCGTGTCGTGCCAATGGCGGGTAAGGATGAAGCCGTGCTGCGGGGCCACGGTGTGTGTGGTGAGGGCGTTGCTAGGGGCGCGGGGAGTTTAGCACTGGTGTTCGGGGAGGCGTTGGCTTGTGCCGTGACTGCCCCCTCCATTCGCCCCAACGGCATCAGGCGTGCGCCGCCTGCACCGTCTGCGGCGCGAACCGCTGCAGCACATGTCCGGCCATCCCCTTGGCCAGCTCCTCCTCGCCGTAGAACACCGTGCCGATACTCTCCTTGCGCAGCATCTGCGATTCCTCCTCGCTGTGCGTGCGCAGTACGACCTCGATATCCGGGTTCAGCGTGCGGGCGGTATCGACCATCTGCCGTACGCCAAACGGATCGGGCGTGGCGACGACCAGCATTACCGCATCGGCGATGTGGGCCTGGATCAGAACCGAGGGCTCCGCCGCATCGCCCGATACCGCCGGCACGCCGTTCTTGCGCAGGTCTTCGACGACCTCGCGGTTCTGTTCGGCCACCACGTAGGGAATTCCGCTTTCCGCCAGCGCGGCCGCGATGCGCTTGCCCACGCGGCCGTAGCCGACCAGCACCACCTGGCCTTCGAGGTACTTGCGCTCGGTGGTCATCGGCAGTTCGGCGTACGGATCGCTGCGCTGCTCAAGCTGGCGCGCCAGCCGCGAGCGCTGCAGGATCCAGCGTCGCAGCGGCTCGATGCCGGCGAACAGTAGCGGGTTCAGCGCGATGGAAATCAGCGCGCCCGCCAGCACCAGGCTCATGCCTTCGGCCGGCAACAGGCCCAGCGCCACACCGAGGCCGGCCAGGATGAACGAGAACTCGCCGATCTGCGCAAGGCTGGCCGATACGGTCAGCGCGGTATTGAGCGGATAGCGGAACGTCAGCACGATCAACAGCGCGGCGAGCGACTTGCCGATGATGATGATGGCGACCACGGCCAGCACATGCAGCGGCTCCTGCAGCAGGATGATCGGATCGAACAGCATGCCGACCGACACGAAGAACAGCACGGAGAACGCATCGCGCAGCGGCAACGATTCCTCGGCGGCGCGGTGGCTGAATTCGGATTCGCGCATGACCATGCCGGCGAAGAACGCGCCGAGTGCAAACGACACGCTGAACAGCTGCGCCGCGCCGAAGGCAATGCCGATGGCCGCGGCGATGACCGACAGCGTGAACAGCTCCCGCGAACCGGTCCTGGCGATCTGCCACAGCAGCCACGGCAGCACGCGCTTGCCGACCAGCAGCATCAGCGCGATAAAGGCCGCCACCTGCAGCAGCGTCTTGCCAATGGTGATCCACAGGTCGCCGCTGTCCGCACCCGCGGCGCCGGCGGTCCCGCCGAGGATGCCGGCCAGCGGCGGCCGCCCCCCCCAGCACCAGCACGGTGGCCAGGTCTTCCACCACCAGCCAGCCCACCGCGATGCGTCCGTTCATGCTTTCCAGCACGCCGCGCGCCTCTAGCGCCTTGAGCAGCACCACCGTGCTGGCGCACGACAGTGACAGGCCGAATACCAGCCCGCTGCCCCACGACCATCCCCACCACCAGGCGACGGCCATGCCGAGCACCGTGGCCAGCGTCATCTGCACCACGGCGCCCGGCACGGCGATGCGCTTGACCGCCAGCAGGTCCTTGAGCGAGAAGTGCAGGCCCACGCCAAACATCAGCAGCATCACCCCGATCTCCGATAACTGCGAGGCTAATTGCACGTCGGCGACGAAGCCCGGCGTGCCGGGCCCGATGATGATGCCGGCCGCAAGATAGCCGACCAGTGCCGGCACTTTGATCCGCTCGGCGATGAAGCCGAGGATCAGGGCAATGCCGAAGCCGGCCGCGAGCGTGGTGATCAGGGAGATGTTGTGTTCCATCAAGTCAGCTGGGTTCCGTTGAGTGGTGGGTGGTAAGTGGTGACTGTGAGTTGAGGATGAACATGGTTCAGGTTTGTTCCGAAGCGGGAAGCCAGCGATAGAGCGTAGGCACCGACACGCCAAGATTGCGTGCCACTTCACGAGGCGGCATGCCGCTGGCCAGCAACTTTCTGGCCGATTCGATCTTGCCGTCGGTCATCTTGGGCTTGCGCCCGCCTTTCCGGCCGAGCCGGCGCGCCGCCGCGAGACCGGCCCGCGTACGTTCCGCGCTGAGCGCATGCTCCATTGCAGACAGCGTCGCCATCACGTGGAAGAACTGCTCGCCCGACGGCGACGCCGTGTCGATGGCATCGGTCACGCTCTTGAGCTGTACCCCTTGCTCGTGCAGCCGCACGGCAAGCTCGGCGAGCTGCTTCACGCCGCGGCCGAGCCTGTCAAGCTTCCATACGACCAGCGTATCCCCCTCGTGCAGCGACGCCAGCGCCTTCGCCAGTCCCGGGCGATCGGCCCGTGGGCCGCTGGTGCTGTCCTCGAAGACCTGCCGGCAGCCGGCCYGCCGCAGCGCGCGGCGTTGATGTTCGAGATCGTCGCCGGACGAGTCGCGCGCGTATCCGATCAGCATGGCTCGATGGCGACAAGCGGCAACGCGCACGCACGAAGCGAAGCGGGCGCGGAATGGTGAGCGGCAACGGCACGGCGGCCGCGTGGCGGGCGATGACAGGCGATGCGCATTGGGGAAAACCGTTGACGGGCATCTCTGCCCGATTTGCCGCCAGGAAGGTGGCGGTCGAGGGTGTGACGAGGAAATTCCTGCGTTTCTTT
>NZ_VLJN01000010.1 GCF_007829435.1 Cupriavidus gilardii J11 | reverse complement strand
TTCGCCGCATTCACCAACAACACCAGATCCGCAATCGCCTTCCCACCCGCGGAAATATGCATCCGCATCGCCTCGGCTGCCGCATCTGGCTGGCCCGCCAGCACCGCCTGCACGACCACATCGTGTTCCCGATGCGAACTGGGCACCCGCGCCGTGCTGATCAGCCCTTTCTGCCGCCAGTAGATCGCCAGCCTGCGCCGCAGATGCACGATCTGGTCGCGCAGGAAGGGATTGGCCGCCGCCTGGTACAGGACTTCGTGGAAGGCGCGATTGGCTTCGATGTAGCCGGCGGTATCGCCACGTTCCGCCAGACGCCCCGCCGCCTCGTGCGCGCGCCGCAGGGCCTCGCGGCCTTCGGCGTTGATCCGCTGTGTGGCCAGCCTCGCCACCACGCCTTCCATCTCGGCCAGCGTCTCGAACATCGCCACCAGCTCGGCGGCGCTCGGCTTATGCACGAAGATGCCGGCGCGCGGCACGATGGTGACGAGTCCTTGCGCAGCCAGCATCAATAGCGCTTCCCTGACCGGCGTTCGCGAGCTGTCGAACTCGTCGGACAGCGCCTTCTCGTCGATCTGCGCGCCGGGGGGCAGTTCCCCCGACTGGATCGCTGCCACCACGGATTCGCGAATGCGGTCTTGAATCGATTGCACGGGTTTTCCCTCGTTTGTCCGGTCTTAAAAATATCTGTAGGCTGTTTACATATATTACAGTAGCCGGGAGATATATCAGGACATGGAAGACCAAAGCCCGCACCTGCACGTCGACGGCGCCGTCGCCACCATCACGCTGCGTCGTCCCTCGGTCGCCAACCGGCTCAACCCCCAGGACCTTCGCACGCTGCAAACGCATCTGGATGCGGTCAATGCAATGGACGCCGTGCTGGTCCTGCGCTTCGTCGCTACCGGCAAGTACTTCTGCAGCGGTTACGACATCGGCTCGCTGGGCGGCGAGCCCAGAGAAGGCGCCGTCAATTTCGGCGATGTCATGGATGCCGTCGAGAACGCACGGCCGGTGACCATCGCCGCCATCAACGGCGGCGTCTATGGCGGCGCCACCGACCTGTGCCTGGCCTGCGACTTCCGCATCGGCGTGCCCCACTGCGAGATGTTCATGCCCGCCGCCCGGCTCGGGCTGCATTTCTATCGCGGCGGCCTGGAGCGCTATGTATCGCGCCTGGGCCTCAACGCGGCCAAGCGCCTGTTCCTGACGGCCGACAGGATCGATGCCGGCACCATGCTCGACATCGGCTTTCTGAATGAGATCGTGCCGCCGGAGCAACTGCCCCTGCGCGTCGACACGCTCACCGCCCAGCTCGCCGGCATGGCGCCGATCGCGCTGCTCGGCATGAAGAAGCACCTGAACGCGATATCCCGCGGCACCCTCGACGCGACCGGGCTGGCGCGGGACATGCAGCGCTCGGAGGCGTCGAACGACCTCCGGGAAGGCGCGGCGGCGTGGAAGGAAAAGCGCCAGCCGCAGTTCACCGGCAAGTAGCGATACAGCTACGGAGGAGACACCACCATGATCCGCATCAAAAAGCCATCGCGCATCTTCACCGCAATGCCCACGCTCGCCGCGTTGGCCGCGGCCGGTTGCACCTTGTTCGCCGGCCCGGCCTCGGCCGCGGCGGACGCGGGCTATCCGAACCGCCCCATCCGCATCGTGATCGGCTTTCCGGCAGGCGGCGGCGCCGACAATACCGCGCGCCTGTATGGCGACGCGCTCAGCAAGGAGCTGGGCCAGCCTGTCATCATCGACAACAAGCCGGGCGCCGGCACCACCATCGCCGCGGAAACGGTGGCCAAGGCCGCGCCGGATGGATACACGCTGTACCTCGCCACCGCCAGCGTGATGGGCAGTGACAAGGTGCTGTACAAGAACATCAAGTACGAGCCATCGGACTTCGTGCCGATCACGCGGCTGGTGTCCGCGCCGCTCGTGCTCGCGGTCAACAAGGACACCGGCATCCACAGCGTTGCCGACCTGATCGCGCGTGCCAAGGCGAAGCCGGGCGCGCTCAACTACTCGTCGTCAGGCAATGGCGTGATCACGCATCTGGCCGGCGTGCATTTCAGCAAGCTAGCCGGCGTGCAGATGACGCACGTGCCGTACAAGGGCGGCGCGCCTTCGGCGCAGGCAGTGGCGGCCGGCGACGTGCAGCTGACCTTCGCCACCGCGCCATCGATCAAGCCGATGATCGACGCGGGCAAGGCCGTGCCGATCGCGGTCACGTCGGGCCAGCGCTCGCCGGCCAATCCCGACTATCCGACCATCGCGGAGAGCGGCGTCAAGGGCTACGACCTGTCGGCCTGGTATGGCCTGTTCGCGCCGGCCCGGACGCCGCCGGAGATCGTCGACAAGCTGTTCGCCGCGACCAGGAAGGTGATGGCCAATCCCGAACTCAAGCGCAAATTCCTCGCGCAGGGCGACGAGGTATCGACGTCGGCATCGGTGGCGGAGTTCCAGCAATTCGCCGCGCGCGAGGGCAAGATCGGCATCGATCTGGTGCTGTCCAGCGGCGCGAAGCTTGACTGAACCGCGTGGACCGGACTCCGTCATGGATCCGCGTCGATTGAACCAGGCAAGGAGCCTTTTGCATGAATGCCGCAAGCCATCACCTTCCGCTGTCGGGCATCACGGTCGTCGACCTGACGCGCGTGCTGTCCGGCCCCTACTGCACCATGATGCTGGCCGACCTGGGCGCGCGCGTCATCAAGATCGAACATCCCGAAGGCGGCGATGACTCGCGGCAGGTGGGCCCCTTCGTCGATGGCGAGTCGGCCTACTTCGCCTCGATCAACCGCAACAAGGAATCGATCGCGCTCGACTTGAAGGACCCTGAGCACCGGGCGGTACTCGACGCGATGCTGGCCAGGGCCGACGTGCTGGTGGAGAACTTCCGCGCCGGCGTGATGGACAAGCTCGGCTATACGTGGGAAGCGCTGCACGCGCGCTATCCGCGGCTGGTGTATGCGTCGATCTCCGGCTTCGGGCAGACGGGGCCCTATCGCAACCGCCCCGCCTACGACATGGTGGTGCAGGCGATGGGGGGCCTGATGAGCGTCACCGGCGAAGCCGGCGGCAATCCGTCGCGCGTCGGCGTGTCGATCGGCGACATCGGCGCCGGCCTGTACGCCACCATCGGCATCCAGTCGGCATTGCTCAAGCGCGTGCACAGCGGGCTGGGCGAGCGCGTCGATATCTCGATGCTCGATTGCCAGGTCGCGCTGCTGGAAAACCCGATCGCGCGTTACGGCGCCACCGGACAGGTGCCGGGGCCGCTGGGCACCCGGCATCCGTCGATCACCCCCTTCGACCTGTTCGCCACGCGCGACGGCTTTATCGTGGTGGCGGTGGGCAACGACAGCCTGTTCGCGCGGATGTGCGAAGCGATGGACCGTCCCGAATGGATTGCCGACCCGCGCTTCGCCACCGTGCCGGCGCGCAACGAACACCACGTCGAACTGAAGGCGTGCCTCGAAGCGCGACTTGCCGAAGCCACCACCAGCGAATGGGCCGCCATCCTGGAACGCGCCGGCGTGCCGCACGGCCCGCTCAACAATGTGCCGCAGCTGGTGGACAACCCGCATGTGCATGCGCGCGGCATGCTGGTCGACATCGGCATCGGCAAGGGGCGCTCGCTGCGGGTGGCGGGTAACCCGATCAAGCTCGGCGATCCGGCCAACGTGTTGCCGGTGCGCAATCCGCCGGTGCTGGACCAGGACCGGGCGGCGTTGCTGGAGGAGTTTGGAACTGAATAACAGCCATGCGCTTCGCTTCGGGGGGCGGGACCGATCGCCATTCAATGACCGACGACTATCCCCTCTCCCCGCCGGGGAGAGGGGAGAAGAACGTCTTCGGTCAACCATCGCCGGCGCCGTTGGCTGCGTCCGCGCAAGGTCACCGCCCCGCCAACCTCCCAAAATCCCGATCCAGCCTCGCCAGCGACGCATCGATCGTCGCGCGCCGTGCCTTGACCCATTCAGCGTTCTCGCTGAAGCGCTGTTTCGCCTGCGCCAGCATCCGTGCCATTTCGGCCGGCTGCGGACCGCCCAGCGTGGCGCGGTGCGCGATGATCGCGGTGGGGTCCAGCGCCGCGCGGAATGCCTGCTCGCTCAGCGGCAGTTCCCCGAGCTTGTACTCGCTGCCGGCTTCCCGATAGATTCGCTGCGCCTCGGCATAGGGAAATTCACTGGGCCGGATATTGTTGGCCTTCGCATAGTCGACGATTTCCGACGCGAAATGGTGACCCGCGCGGAATGGCACGCCATGCTGGCGCATCAGCGTGTCGGCCAGTTCCTGCGATGCGGTCCAGTCGCTGTTGAGCTCTTCCAGCGCGCGCTCGGGACTGATGACGAGCGCCTTCAGGATGCGGTCCCAATCGCGCAGCACGCGGATCGCGCTGTCGACCATCGCGGCGTTGGCCTTGACATCCTTGGCATCGGGCATGCCCGGCGGAATATTGTGGGCCTGCATGACCGGACCCATGGCCAGCGTGATCGCGGTCGACGCGTGGCTGCGCGCATTGTTCAGCAGCCCCGGGTTGCGCTTCTGCGGCATAGCGCTCGATACGTAGGTGTTGCCGCCGCCCTCCTGCAGCAGAATCCACGGACGCGACTGCGCATACTGCGTCATTACGTCCTCGACGAAGCTGCCCGCCTGCAGCGCGATGGTGGTAACGATGCCGCCCACTTCGACGGGATATTCGGCCGACGAGATCTGCCCGGCGTCGTACGCATTGTCGACCACGCCGCCGAAGCCGAGGTAGCTCGCCATGCGCTTGCGGTCGAGCG
The DNA here is from genome assembly GCF_007829435.1 of Cupriavidus gilardii J11. Lineage (GTDB taxonomy): Bacteria > Pseudomonadota > Gammaproteobacteria > Burkholderiales > Burkholderiaceae > Cupriavidus > Cupriavidus gilardii_D. The sequence continues at coordinate 104,078 of NZ_VLJN01000010.1, read as the reverse complement.
GCCAGCTGGTGCCGTTCAATACCGTGGTGCCCATTGGCGAACGGTCCACACGGGCATAGGTCTCGCGAATACGTTGCGCCGCGCGCTCCAGTCCTGCCGCATGGCCGAGCAGATAGTGTCCGTAGCTGTTGGCCTGCGCGGCCACGCCATTGGTGTAGTTCGGAACCATGGTCCCGGCGTGCTTTTCAGCAAGGCCTACCATGGTGCTCGCGGTGGCATCGAGCTGGTCCGCCAGCGACAGCAGGTTGTCGCGCATGATCGCGGCGCGATAGGTGGCATGCATGTCCTGGCTGGAGCGGCCGGCATGCAGCAGCGTCGCCTCGATGCCAGCCGTGCGGATCAGCACGGGCTCGAACGTGATCACGGTCGACGGACGCCTGGCGCCTGGCTGCCGGGCTTCGTCCAGCATCTTCGACAGTCCGGCCGCGATGCGCTGAGCGGCCGCCTTGTCCAGCAGACCCTGCTCGCTGTTGATCACCGCCGTGGCCTTGTTGATCTCCCCGAGCCAGAAAAACTCGTCACGTGGCGGCTGCGCGCCCTGCTGGGCTAGCGCGGCGCCCCCGTGGAACGGGGCGGAAATGGCCAGGGCTGATGCGATGGCAACGGCAATGCGGCGAGATGTCATGGTCCCACTCGAATAAAGGAAATTGGATGGAATGTGGCAGCGAATCGGGGCGCGCGTGGCGCGATGGCGGCGCGATCCGCCCGATACGCAGGGATGGAGTATTAGCCGCATCCAGCGAATTGGCAATCGGCACGAACGCAGCAATACGCGCATGCCGTATCGCAACAGATACACGGAATCGGGGATTTTTCGCCGCCATGTGACCCGTGGACGCTCCATGCCGGCTCGCCCCCAATTCCACGGCCGCATGCCGCGGAGCCAATCCTTCCGCTTATCGCCTCGATGATTCGAATGAATTGGCGCGGTGCGACATCGCGTACCACACTGCATTGCGAGAACAGCGCCAGCCGCTGTTCCAGCCGACCGGATTTGAATCCGATCAATCATCGGCCTTCAGGAGTTCGCCATGAACAGAAGCACCATTCCGAGGATCGCGGCCGCCGTGGCGAGCGTCGCGATCTCGGCAACCTCGCTTGCCGGCGGTACGGGCAGCCGTGACGTGTTCACCGATGGCGCGCGGATGGGCGCGCCGGACGTGTACACCGACGGCGCCCGCCTGGGCGAGCGCGATACCTATACCGACGGAGCGCGCATCCAGCCGCGCGACAGCTTCACCGACGGCGCGCGCACCACGCAGTTCGACAATTTCACCCAGGGCATCTGACCGCCGCCGCCCCCCGCAACGCACACTCGAACACGTTGCCCGGGGCGAACATCTCTCCCATCCATTGCACCGCCTGCAAACGATCCGCATCGCCGGCATTACGTGCGCACACGATGTCGACGAACTCGGCCAGATCCGTGACGATGCGCTGGAAGCGGTAATACCGGATGGCGTCTTCGCAAAGGGCTGTGTCACCATAGCCTTCGAAGAACCAGTCGTGCTCCTCTCGGCGGTTCCAGACACCGCCGACGCCCGCGCCGATGAACATGCAGTCCCGTTCCCGGGGCGCCATGATCACGGTGTCCCAATCGACGATCGATATCGCGCCATCATCACCGACGATGACATTGCCCGCGTGAAGATCGGCATGGCATGGCACCAGCGGCAGATGCATGGCCTTGATGCGGTCCGCCAAGGCGGCGGCCCATTGGATCGCCAGCGCGATCGCTTCACGCTGCGCGTTCCATAGCGCGGCAAAGTCGCCAACGATCGCGTCCCCCTTCATCGCGCCGTGCAGCACCTTGGCGTGATGGCGCCGCACGTCGTCTCGCCTGCCCGCCGCGAAGCTATCGCGGGGGAGCGCATCGCGCCATTGTTCCGGCAGCCTGGCGCAATGCAAGCGGGCCAGTGTCTGGCCGAGCTGTCTCCATTGCGCCGCCGACAGTGCGCGCGCGAAACCGTCCTGTCCCGCGACAAATGGAAATAGCAACCATTCTTGATTGTGCCGGCTTACGCTTATTCGCCGGTCCATGGTGCGCAGTGGCGCCATTACCGACGACAGTCCCATCCGTGTGCGCAGGTAATCCGGTATGCCGGTGCTTTCGGCCCTTGGCTGTGCCGCACGGAGCTTGAGGAAAAAGACGTCGCCGCAGGCATCCACCACGCGGTAGGCGGCGGCGTCCGGATCGCCGCCCCGCGGAAGGAACACAATGTCCGTCGCGCGCAAGCCGTAGCCTTCCATCAGGCCTTCGGCGATCGTGTCCAGCGGTATGGGAGGAGCGATGAGCATCGATGAATTGTGCGTCGGTTTTGCCGCCGCACGCGTTCCATTGACGCGACGCTACGTTTTCCCTTTCAGAAGAGCGCATTCGGGGAAAACGATATCCGACCAACGAGGGGCATTACGCCCAAAAAAATACCCACAGCCGGGAGGATGTGGGTATCCAAAGTGGTATGGGCCGTCGCGGATACGCCCATGCGGTTATCCTCGCATCACCCGGGTTCGCAGCCAATAATCTTTATGGACTAGCCCATCATGCCGTTAATGCCGCATCGCCGTGGACAAGCGGCGCAGTTTCCATTTCAATCCGATTCGAGTGTGGCTGCGTGGCCATTCCGACAACGCGTGAACCGCCGTTGAGCCCATGACACAAGCCCATTTACTGCTGATCGACGACCACACACTGTTTCGTACCGGACTGCGCCTGCTGTTGGCGGATAGCAGCATTGTCGCCTCCATCGCCGAGGCGGGCGACATCATGGAGGCCGTGCAGCGCCACGCCGGCGCCGACATCGACCTGATCCTGCTGGACATCCAGATGCCGGGTCTCAATGGCATCGAAGGCATCAAGGTATTGCGCCGGCATTTTGCCCAGGCGCGCATCCTGATCGTATCCGGCACGTCACGGCCGGAGAGCCTTCCACGCGAAGCCGCGCGCGAAGTGGCCGGATTCCTGCCCAAATCCGCGGATGCGGCGCAGATCGAGCGTGCCATTGCACATTGCATGGCGGGCGGCGGCCATATCGACGAGCGCCGGGCGGCGCCGGCCATTCCGGTCACGGCGCAGCGGACGCGTTCGCTGACGCCAAGGCAACTCGAGGTGCTGGGGCAATTGGCGCTCGGACGTTCGAACAAGGTCATCGCACACCATCTCGGCCTGTCGGAAAACACCGTCCGCGTGCATGTGGCCGCGATTCTCGACCATTTCGGCGTGGTCAGCCGCATTGAGGCCATCCTCGAGGCGCAGCGCCGCGGCATGATCCGGTCCACGCCGTGAGCTGGGCCGTGGCGCTCCGTCGGTGGAAAACGCTGTTGCTGCGCTTTGACGAGCCGCGGCTGCTGGCGGCGCAGATGACGCTGCTCGATCGCAGCTTTGGCGTGGCCATGCTCGGTTGCGCGCTGGCGGCATGGTTCCTCGCCATCGGGCTCACGGTCAGCGGCGATCGCGTGCTGGCGCTGCCCTGGGCGATGGCCATCAGCATCGCCTGCGCGATCGGCCACTTCGGCCGCAGGCGGATGCCCGGCCGCACCACCGAGGCGCATGCCTGCGACTATGCGTGCTGGATGACCGGCCTGATGGTCACGATCGGCGCGCTGTGGGGACTGATGGCATGGCTTTACCTCGACGTGCGCTCGCCCGCCGTGGCGATTTCGGTGCTGTCCCTGATCGCCGGCATGAGCGCGGCGGCACTGGCCGTGTTCGCGCCGTGCCTGCCGGTCGCGATCGCCTTTTTCGTGCCGGCCATCCTGCCGGTATGGGCCCGCTTCCTCGCGACCGGCCACGCCGATTTCCTGCCGATCTGCCTCGGCACGCCACTGTACCTCGGCGTACTGATCGTGTTTGCGCGCAACTACGCGCAGATGGCGCGCCATTCGATCGCACTGCGCTTCGAGAATGTCGACCTGATCGAGCAGTTGCGCGAGCAGACGGCTCGCGCCGAACGGGCGCAGCGCGAAGCGGAGCAGGCCAGCCGCGCGAAGTCGGTGTTCCTCGCATCCGCCAGCCATGACCTGCGCCAGCCCTTGCATGCGCTGGGACTGTTCCTGGTTTCGCTGGGCCGGACCTCGCTGGACGACCGGCAACGGCAATTGCTTAGCCATATCGACGCGGCCTCGGCGGCCGCCCGCGAGATGCTCAACACACTGCTGGACTTTTCCAAGCTTGAGGCCGGCGTGGTGGAGCCGCGCCCGCGCGCGTTCCGCCTGCAGCCGCTGTTGCACCGGCTGGAGAACGAGTTCGCGCCGATGGCCGAGGCGCGGGGACTGGTGTATCGCACCCGCGATACCACCAGCATCGCGTTCTCCGATCCGGCGCTGGTGGAACTGATCCTGCGCAACCTGATCGCCAATGCCATCCGCTATACCAACCGGGGCGGTGTGCTGGTCGGCTGCCGCCATCGCGGCTCGCATGTCGTGATCGAGGTGTGGGATACCGGCATCGGCATTCCGCCGTCGCAGCATCAGGCCATCTTCCAGGAGTTCCACCAGCTGGGCAACCCGGAGCGCGACCAGCGCAAGGGCCTGGGGTTGGGACTGGCCATCGTCGACGGACTGGCGCGCACGCTCTGCACCGTCGTCACGCTGTCGTCGCGGCCAAAACGCGGATCGGTGTTCCGTTTTTCCCTGCCGTACGCACGCTGGCCGCTGACTGCCGCCGTGGAAGTGCCCCGCCTGGCGTCCCCGTGCACGGGCCAACGGTTCGCGCCGCTGCCCGGCGTGCGCGCACTGATCGTCGACGACGATCCGCATATCGGACTGGCGATGTGCGAACTGATGTCCGGCTGGCACTGCCAGTGCCGCAGCGCGGAATCGGAAGACGACGCACTGGACATCCTCGACGCGTTCCGGCCTAACCTGATCATCGTTGACTACCGGCTGCGCGGCGGCCGCGATGGCCTGCAGGCGATGGCGTCCATCCATGCCCGCATGAGCGCCGAGGTGCCCGCCATCGTCATTACCGGGGATACCGGAGCCGACCGGATGCGGCATGTGCATGCGAGCGGCGCGGTGCTGCTGCACAAGCCCGTCATCGCCGAAGAGTTGCACGAGGCGATCGTGTCGCTGCTGGGCCTCGACGCGCTGGTACGTCCGCCAGGGGGAAATAAGTTTTTCGGATAAATCAATCCGATCTATTAATTGGACACAGACAGCCGGCTTGGCCACACTGAATTGACGCCGCCAGCAGTGCACGTCGCAGCGGCGCAACGATTCCGCAAGGAGCCGCCATGCCAGCGCACACAGAACTGCCCCGACACGACCTGCTGATCGGCGGCGAACGCATCGCGCCATCATCGGGGCAATACACGGTCGACCTGAATCCGGCCACCGAGGAGCCTATCGCCCGCATTGCGCAAGGTGGCGCCGTCGAGGTCGATATGGCGGTACAGGCCGCGCGCCGGGCGCTGCGCGGATGGAGCCGCAGGCGCGCAGCCGAGCGCGGACGGATCCTGCAGCGCTTTGCCGATCTGCTGGAAACCGACCGGCACGCGCTGGTCGCGCTGGAGAGCCTGGACGCCGGCAAGCCGCTGGCGGGCGTCGCGCGCCAGGACATGCCCGCGGTCATCGATACCGTGCGCTACTACGCGGGGTGGGCCGACAAGATCCATGGCGCGGTGATCCCCGCAAGGCCTGACGCGCTGACGTACACGGTGCGTGAGCCGGTGGGTGTTGTCGCGGCCATCGTGCCGTGGAATTTCCCACTGATGATCGGCATGTGGAAGATCGCGCCGGCACTGGCATGCGGCTGCACCGTGATCGTCAAACCCGCCGAGATCACGCCGCTGTCGGCCCTGCGTGTGGGCGAGCTGGCGCTGGAAGCTGGCGTGCCGCCCGGCGTGCTGAACATCGTGACCGGCAAGGGCAGCGTGGTCGGCAATGCGCTGGTAGCCCATCCCGGCATCGACAAGGTCACCTTCACCGGCTCGCCGTCGGTGGGACGCGGCATCATGCAGGGCGCCGCCGCGAACTTCAAGCGCGTCACGCTGGAGCTGGGCGGCAAATCGGCCAACATCATCTTCGACGATGCCAATCTCGATCTTGCCGTGCGGGCCGCGGCCTCCGGCATCTTTTTCAACGCCGGCCAGGTGTGCTCGGCGGGCTCGCGCATCCTCGCGCATCGCAACGTCCATGACGAAGTGGTGGAGCGACTCGCCGCCCATGCCCGTGCGATTCGCGTAGGCGATCCCGCGCGGTCCGACACCACGATGGGACCGCTTGTGTCGGCCGCGCAATTGAATACCGTGCTGGACTACATCGACATCGGCAGGCGCGAGGGGGCGATCACGGTGGCCGGCGGCGAGCGGCTCGGCGAACGCGGCTACTTTGTCGCGCCGACCGTCTTCGCGAACGTCGCGCACGAAATGCGCATTTCGCAGGAGGAAATCTTCGGCCCGGTGGCCAGCGTGATCCGTTTCGACGACGAGGCCGACGCGGTGCGGATCGCCAACGGCACCGCCTTCAGCCTCGCGGCCGGCGTATGGAGCGCGGACATCGGCCGCGTACACCGCGTTGCGTCGGAGCTGAAGGCCGGCACGGTCTGGATCAATACCTACGGCTACACCGACGTGCGGCTGCCGTGGGGCGGCGCGGGCGATTCCGGGCTGGGCCGCGAGCATGGCGAGGCGGCGCTGGAGAATTTTACGGAGCCGAAGACGGTGTGGTTGTCGGTGAGGTAGGGGGCGGGGGTGAGGGCAGTCCCAGCCTACAGCTTAGGTATCCGCAACGTCTTGCTCACCATCAAGGACCCTGACAGCACGAACAGCAGCACCAGCGGATGCAGCACCGCGGGCCCCAGTTCCCATGCGCCGCCCGGCAACGCGTCGCCGATGCGACCCAGCCATGCGCACAGTGCCAGCACACCCGTCAGCACCACGCTGGTGGGGATCGGCGTGCCCTCGAAATAGGCCACCTTGCCGCTGTCGGTCGACAGCGATTCCGCGGTGACATTGAAACGCGCCAGCCGGCTGACGCCGCAGCAGACGAAATAGATCAGCGCCAGCAGATCCCAGCCGCCCCGCATGCCCGCGGCGAAGGCCAGCGCCGCCGGAGCGACCCCGAACGAGATGATGTCGGCCAGCGAATCGAGCTCCCGGCCCAGCGCGGAATGCGCATGGCGCCAGCGCGCGACACGGCCGTCGATCACGTCGAAGAAGAACGCGGCCGGTGCAAACGCGGCCGCGATAAGGAAGTGCCGCACCGACTGGCTGTCGACGTGGAACATCGCGAAGAAGACGGCGGCCATGCCGCAGGCGGCATTGGCCAGCGTAAACACATCGGCCAGCGCCAGCTCGCGGATCATCGAGAAGTGCCGCGGCCTTGCGCTGCCGTCGGCGGGATTGGCGGTGTGCTGCGGTTTGCTCGATTCGGGCATGTCGGTCCTCGCTGGCTCGCTTGCTGGCCTGTCCTGCTGCAAGTCTCGCGCCAATGCAGGCCTCCATCAAGCCGACGGCGGCATCAGGACGCCTGGGCGCCGCCACGCGCGATGCTGGCGGCGAGGTAAGCCACGATGGCGATATTGGCGACGGCAAGGCCAATATGTATCCAGGTCGGATGCCGCACCGCCTCGTAAAGTTCCACCGGGATATAGATGGCCCCGGACCATGCGCCAAGCCATTGCGCCCAGGCCCTGCCAAACCACAGTCCGTACGCCTCGGCAAGGCGCATCGCCGCATAGACGGCCGCGGRCGCGCCGATGGCCCACAGCCGCGGATCGTCCGGATGCGCGGCCAGCGACAGGAAGATGGTCGGATAGCGGCTGCCCGGATTCAGGTGAAGGCGCGCGACGATGGCCTCGGCGATCGCCTGCGCGTCCTCATGCAGCAGCGCCGCGAGACCGATGCCGGCCAGCAGCACCAGAAGCCCCTTGGCCGCTTCCAGCAGGGCAATGCCCCTGAGCCCCAGCGGTCTGCCATTCCGCCCCGGTTTCGCCACGGTGGTTCCGCCGTGTGGCAGGACTACGAGAATACGCGGCGGTTCTTCTCGGACACCTGGTCATTCAGCGTCCAGAAGTCGTACAGCACGCCCACCAGGAACAGGCCGCCGGTCAGCAGATACATCAGGCCGGTCAGCCATTTGCCGATGTACATCCGGTGCACGCCGAAAATGCCAAGGAAGGTCAGCAAAATCCATGCGATATTGAAATTCACGCGGCCAGACGTGAAGCGACGGTCGGCGGCGCGATCCATGCCCGGGATCAGGAACAGGTCGATGAGCCAACCGATGCCGAACAGGCCGAGCGTCAGGAACCAGATGGTGCCGGTCACCGGCTTGCCGTAGTAGAAGCGGTGCGATCCGGTGAATCCGAAGATCCACAGCAGATAGCCGATAACCTTGCTGTGCGTGTCCTGCAGCATGTCTGTCCTCATGTTCAAGTTCGGCAGATGATGCCACACGTTGCCCCGCGGCCACGCCAAACGGTCGGTGCGTGCCGCGACGCAAATAATCTTCCCCATCGCAAAAAACGGGGTTATACTTGCGCCCCTCGCGACGCAAAACCGATGCGTTGTGAAACGGTTCCAGTCCCCTTCGTCTAGAGGCCTAGGACATCACCCTTTCACGGTGAGTACAGGGGTTCGAATCCCCTAGGGGACGCCAGCTTTACCGGTTGCCGGCGCATTGCCGCATCCGTATGCCGACTGGAATCCGCCGCGTGGCATGTCAGCGCGGCATTGCAGGAAGCAAGCCGACAAGGAGTGGTAGTTCAGTCGGTTAGAATACCGGCCTGTCACGCCGGGGGTCGCGGGTTCGAGTCCCGTCCACTCCGCCAGCATCAGCAAGAGCCCATGATCGTCATCGCGATCATGGGCTTTTTGTTTGCCGCCCCGCTCACTGGTCAGCGCCGCCGCCCGATCATTCCTTCCGCCGATTTGGTTGACATGCAAACCAATTGCCCGGATAATAGTTTGCATGTCACCTATTTCCACCTCCGGCCCGCGCGACCCTGCCCGCATCGAGCAGGCCCGGGCGCGGCTTGGGCGTCTGATTGGCGCCGCGTACCGGCGGTGGCGCCGGGCCGTGGACCAGAACTTCAGGGAGGTGGGCCTGACCGACGCGACGCGGGCGCCGTTGCTCGCGCTCTACGAATCGAAGGCGCCCAGCATGCGCCAGAAGGACCTGGCGCAGATTCTGGCGCTGGACAAGTCCTCGCTCGTCCGCGTGTTGTCGCAGCTGCGCGAAATGGGCTTCGTCGAGTGGGAAACGGATGAGGCCGACCGTCGCGCCAAGAGCATCCGGCTGACCGATGAAGGCCAGTCCATGGCCGAACGGATGGTCAGCAGGAGCCTGGAGATCGAGGCACAGATCCTGGAAACGCTGACGGCCGACGAACTGCGGATCACCCGCCAGGCATTGGAGAAAATCACGCGCCGTCTCGACGAACTGTGACGCGTCACCGCATCATGCAGACTTCGCAGCAACCCCAGCAATCCCGGAAGCCGTTCACGCCGGCCGTTCGCGCGCCAATGTGGCTGCTGGTGCTGGTCACCCTCAGCGGCACGATGGCGATGCATATCTTCGTGCCGGCGCTGCCGCTGGCCGGCACCGACCTGCATGCCAGTCCGGCAGGCATGCAGCAGACCATCACCTACTACGTGCTCGGGCTGGCATTCGGCCAGCTGATCTACGGCCCCGTGTCCGACACCATCGGCCGCCGGCCCACGCTGCTGGTCGGGCTTGCGCTCTACCTGTGCGCAAGCATCGTGGCCCTGTTCGCGCCGTCGCTGCAGTGGCTGCTGCTGGCGCGCATGGCCCAGGCGCTCGGCGGCGCGGCCGGTATTACGCTGGGCCGCTCGATCGTTCGCGATACCGCGGCACCGGGACGCGTGACCAGCGACCTCGCGCTGCTGAACCTGCTGACGCTGGTAGGTCCCGGGCTGTCGCCGGTAGTCGGCTCGTTCCTGGCCGACCAGTTCGGCTGGCGCGCGATCTACGTGTTCCTGGTCGCCATCGCCAGTCTGATGGTGTTCTTTGCGTGGCGCATGTTGCCGGAGACCAATATGGACCGGCGCGCGCTGGCGTTCGGCACGATCGCCCGCGACTACGGACAGCTGCTCCGCAACCCGCGCTATCTCGGCTTCATGCTGGGAGGCGCCTGTTCCACCACGGCGCTCTATCCCTATCTGGCCACGTCGGCCTATATCGTGCATGGGCAGCTTGGCCTGCCGGTCTGGCAGATCGGCTGGTTCGCGTCGGTGACGATTGCCGGGGCCAGCCTGGGGACGATGGTCACGCGGCGGCTGTCGGGACAGTTCCGCCCGGAAGTCTTCCTCAACGTGGGCGCGGGCCTGAGCCTGTCGATGGCCGTGCTGCTGCTGGTGGTGCAACTGGGAGGCTGGCTCACGGCGCCGTTGCTGATCGCGATCACCTTCACGCTGACCGTGGGCGCGGGCCTCGCCAGCCCGGCGGCGCTGTCGCGCTCGATCTCGGTGGTGCCGGGGCTCACCGGCGCCGCGGCGGGCCTTTATGGCTGCGGCCAGATGGCGATCGGGGCATTGGGCACCAAGCTGGTCGGATATGGGTCGGACCCGGCGCTGGCGTGCGCCACCGTGCAGATCCTGATCACCGGCACCGCGCTGGGCGCCTACCATGTCGCGACGCGGTCGAAGGCCGCCTAGAACATCGGCCCGGCGGCCGCGTTGCCGGCCACGCCATCCGGGGCCACAATGACGGCACGATCCCACCTTCGCGGAGGAAGTCGTCATGCACCTGGAAGGTTCCTGCCATTGCGGCGCCGTGCGCTTCAGCGTGGAGTCGCAGTCGCCCTATCCCTACCTGCATTGCCACTGCTCGATCTGCCGCAAGACGGCGGGCTCCGGCGGCTACGGTATCAATCTCGGCGCCGATGCCCGGACCCTGCGCGTGCAGGGGCGCAAGCATCTGAGCATCTATCACGCCGTGATGCGCGAGCCCGGCAAGCGGGCCACGCGCTCGCAATCCGCGCGGCATTTCTGCCGGGAGTGCGGCTCGCCGCTATGGATATCCGATCCGCGCTGGCCCGAACTGGTCCATCCGCATGCGTCGGCCATCGACACGCCGCTACCGCGGCCCCCGGAAGTCGTCGAGGCAGGGCTCGACTGGGTAGCGCCGTGGGTCGACGTGCCCGCCGGCAAGGGCCATGTCCACTGCGGCACGTGGCCCGAGGAATCGCTTGCCGAATGGCATCAGCGCCATGGCCTGTCCGATCCGCCAGAGACACCCCCGGGGCAGGACGGCAAGGCCGCGCGCTGACGCCGGCCGGCGGCACCGCTCCCGCGAATTTCACTGACCTGACTCACCACTCGGAACAACCTGCCCATGACCCCCGTCTCCCACGCCACCGTCCGCTCCGCGGGTCCCGACTATCGACATGAAGTCGTTACCGGCGACCACCAGCTGGTTGCCGACGAACCAGTCAGATCGGGCGGGCAGAATGCCGGTCCGGCGCCCTACGACCTGGTGCTGGCCGGGCTGGGCGCCTGCACGGCCATCACGTTGCGCATGTACGCCGCCCGGAAGGGCTGGGACATCGGCGAGGTCGACGTCGAGCTTACGCTGCTGAAGAATCGCGACGGCGATGCGCGCATCGAACGGGTGCTTCGCTGCTCGGCCGCGCTGGACGAGGCGCAATGGGAAAAGCTGCTGGAGATCGCGGGCAAGACGCCGGTGACGCGCACGTTGCAGGCTGGCGCCGAAATCAGCACGACGCGCGCGGGCTGAACCGCGCGATCGCGGCGGTACCAGGCCGATGCGGACCGACATGGCAGAACGACGCGGCGGCGCGGGCTGGGTCTGGCTGATCGTGCTGGCGGCGATCGGCTGGTGGCTGTGGCCGCGCGTGCAGCCGGCGGTCGAACGGATCATCTACATGGCCCGGCTGGCTGCCATGCCGGCGCCGACATCGCTGCCCGTGCCCGTGGCGGGCGTCTCGGTAACGGCGCTGCGCGATACGTGGAACGCGTCCCGCTCCGGCGGACGCAAGCACCAGGGCATCGACATCTTCGCGCCGCGCGGGCGGGAAGTGGTATCGGCCACCGAAGGCGTGGTGTCGCGCGTGGGCACCAACAACCTGGGCGGGCAGGTGGTATGGGTGATGGGGCCGGGCAGGCAGATGCACTACTACGCGCATCTGGACCGGTACGGACCGATCGAGCCGGGCGACCGCGTCGCGCCGGGCACCGTGCTCGGCTATGTCGGAAACACCGGCAATGCGCGCGGCACGCCGCCGCACCTGCACTACGGCATCTATACCGCGCAGGGCGCGATCAATCCGTACCCCTTGCTGACGGCAAAGGTGCCGACATCGAAGTAACCGCGGGCCGCCGGCAACCGTCCCTTTCCACCCCATCGTCATGGACCACCTGATCATCTTCACCGGCGGCCCCGGCTCGGGCAAAACCACGCTGATCGACGCGCTCGAGCGACAGGGCTTCGCCCGCTCGCAGGAGGCGGGCCGCGGCGTCATCCAGGACCAGGTCGCCATCGACGGCCCCGCGCTGCCGTGGCGCGATCGCGAAGCCTTTGCGGAAGCGATGCTCGGATGGGAACTGCGTTCCTACCGGCTGGCGGGACATTCCGGGGGGCCGGTGCTGTTCGACCGCGGGCTGCCCGACCTGATCGGCTACCGGTCGTTGTGCGGCTTGCCGGTGCCCGACCACCTGCGGCGAGCGGTGGAGCGCTTTCGCTATCGGCGCGAGGTCTTTATCGCACCGCCGTGGGCCAAGATCTACCGGCAGGACGCGGAGCGAAAGCAGTCGCTGGAAGAGGCCGAGCGGACCTACCACGCGGTGGCACGCGCCTATGTCGACTGCGGCTATACGCTGGTCGCGCTGCCGAAGGCGGATGTGGCGACGCGGGTGGCGTTTGTGCTGGAACGGGTTGGAGGGGTGGGGTGAGCTGGGCGGTTGGTGTTGGTGGTTTTTTGGATTGCTGCCCTCTCCCCGCCGCCCCCATTTCACTCCCACGGCGGCTCAGCAAAACGCTCCGCAAGAAAATCCACCAGCGCCCGCACGCGCGGCGGCATCAGCCTGCGCTGCGGCATCACGGCGTAGACGCCGGTATCCGGAATGCGAAAGTCCGGCAGGACCTGCACCAGGCGCCCGGCGCGCAGGTCCCGGCAGACATGCCAGTGCGAATGCAGCGCGATGCCGAGTCCGCCGAGCGCGGCATCGGACAGCAGTTCGCCGGTGTTGGCTTCGATCCGGCCGCGCACCCGCACGGCGATCTCGCGGCCGTCCGCGTCCTGGAACCGCCACTGGTCCTGCCGGCCCTGACTGCCCACCAGCACCAGGCACTCGTGCCGCGCCAGCTCTAACGGCGTGCGGGGCGCGCCGTGCCGGCGCAGATAGTCCGGCGAAGCGCACAGCAGGCGCCGGTTCGGCGCCAGCTTGCGCGCGACCAGCGTCGAATCGTCGAGCGTGCCGATGCGCACCGCGAGGTCGAAGCCGGCGCTGACGAGGTCGACGACGCGGTCGTCCAGATGCATGCTCAGGCGCAGTTGCGGATGGCGCGCCATGAACTCGGGCAGCAGCGGCGACAGGTATTGGCGCCCGAACGACGAGGCCGTGGTCACGCGCAGCGTGCCGGACACGGCATGGCCCGCCTGGCGCAAGGAAGAGCCGAGCGCCTCCAGTTCCTCCACCAGATCGCGTCCCTGCTCCGCCAGCGCGGCCCCTTCCGGCGTCGGGTGGAGCCGGCGCGTGGTCCGGTGCAGCAGCCTCACGCCCAGATCGGCCTCCAGGCGCTTGAGCCGCTGGCTGGCCACCGCCACCGACAGGTCGAGGCTGCGCGCCGCGGCACTGATCGAGCCCAGATCGAGGACACGCAGGAACAGCGCGATATCGCCAATACGGTCCATGATTATCAATGGATTATTAATACTGAATCATGATACCGCCGGTTTTCCAAAAGGATCGGACCGGGCACACTCGCGACTCCCAACAGGAGTCTTCATGGTATCCACCCCTCCCTCTCCGTCGTCCCGCATGCCGCTGGCGCTGTACGCCCTGACCGCCGGCTCCTTTGGCATCGGCTGCGCGGAGTTCGTCATCATGGGCCTGCTGCTGCAGGTCTCCACCGATCTGCAGGTGTCGATCGCGTCGGCCGGCATGCTGGTGTCCGGCTATGCATTTGGCGTGTCGGCCGGGGCGCCGCTGCTGACGCTGCTGACCCGCCGCATGCCGCGCAAGGCCGTGCTGCTCGCGCTGATGGCGATCTACACCATCGGCAATGCCGCGTGCGCGCTGGCGCCGGACTACACCACCCTGATGATCGCGCGCGTGGTCACGTCGCTGACGCATGGCACCTTCTTCGGTGTCGGCGCGGTGGTGGCCACCGGGCTGGTGCCGGAGCACCGCCGCGCGTCGGCCATCTCGGTGATGTTCTCGGGCCTGACGCTGGCTACGCTGCTCGGCATGCCGGCAGGTGCATGGCTGGGCCTGCATTACGGCTGGCGGGCGACCTTCTGGGCGATGACCGTGATCGGCGTGGTGTCGCTGCTGGTGATTGCGCTGCTGGTGAAGGGCAGCGCGGAAAAGGCCGCGCCGGTCCGCCTGCGCGACGAACTGGCGACGATGGCGCGGCCACAGGTGCTGCTAGGCCTGTCGATGACGGTGCTGCAGGCGATCGGCACCTTCGCCGTGATCACCTATATCCAGCCGCTGCTGACCCGCGTGGCCGGCTACGGCGAGGCGGCCGTGTCGCCGATCCTGCTGCTGTTCGGCGCCGGCATGATCATCGGCAACGTACTCGGGGGCCGGCTGGCCGACCGGCGMCCCGCCGCGGCGGTGTTGGTCACGCTGACGACGCTGGCCGCCATGCTGGGTGCGATGACGCTGGCGATCCMCCATCCGGTGGCGATCGTCGCCTTCGTCGGCATCCTTGGCGTGGCGGCCTTCGCCACCGTGTCGCCGCTGCAGCTGCGCGTGCTGCGCCACGCGCGCGGACCCGGACAGAATCTCGCATCCAGCTTCAATATCGCGGCCTTCAATCTGGGCAACGCGCTGGGTGCATGGCTGGGCGGTGCCGTGATCGATCATGGCCCCGGGTTGACGGCGTTGCCCTGGGTGGCGGCACTGGCGCCATTGTCCGCGCTGGCCGTTGCCGCGCTCAGCGTCCGGCTGGAGCGGGGCGCGCGGGACGACGGCACGCGGGTGGCCAGCGCAGGCGCGCGTTGAACGGCCGCGCAACGCGTGCGCCGGGCCGGATCATGGTACCGTTGCTCCATGCAGCCAGAAGACCTTCAGCTCCTTGTTACGCGGACCATGCCCTTTGGCAAATACAAGGGCCGCCTGATCGCGGACCTGCCGGGCAACTACCTGAACTGGTTCGCGCGGGAAGGCTTTCCCTCCGGGGAGATCGGCAGGTTGCTGGCGTTGATGCAGGAGCTGGACCATAACGGCCTGTCGCACCTGCTGGCGCCGCTGCGGCAACGCGACAAGCAGCCGTAGCCGTGATCCCTCGCCGGGGGCCGGTCAGTCGCGGACCGGCCCCGCGCCGGGCCGCCGCACCGGGTCCATATGCGTCATCACGTCGAGCACATCGCGGTTCTGCATGGCGCGGCGGCGCGCTTCCATCGCGATCGCATGACCCTGCTCGACGGTGAGCAGCGCGTCCATCTCCAGATGCACATCGACCAGGATCAGGTCGCCCATCTTTCGCGTCTTCAGATCGTGCACGCCGAGCACGCCAGGCGTGTCCAGCATGCTGCGCCGGATCGCTTCCATGGTGCCGGCATCGGCACCACGGTCCATCAGGTCCTGCATCGCGTTCCAGCCGAAGCGCCAGCCCATGCGCAGGATCATCAGGCCGACGATCATCGCGGCCACCGGATCGAGCCAGCGGTACCCCAGCAGATTGCCGCCGATGCCCAGCGCCACCACCAATGACGACGCGGCATCGGAACGCGAATGCCATGCGTTCGCGGCCAGCATGCTGGAACGTACGCGTTGCGCGACCGCCAGCAGATAGCGAAACAGGAATTCCTTGGCGACCAGCGTGGCAAGCGCGATCCATAGGGCCGCGGCGCCAACCGCCGGTCCCATGCCGGGCGCATTCACCTTGCCCGCGGCATTCCACAGCATGCCCACCGCGACCGCGCAAAGCAGCACGCCGAGCGCGAGCGACGCCGCGGTCTCGAAGCGCTGGTGGCCATACTGGTGATCCTCGTCGGGGCCCTTGCTGCCATGAACGCCGGCGAACAGCACGATGAAGTCGGACAGCAGATCCGACAGTGAATGAACGGCGTCGGCGACCAGGGCCTGAGAGTTGGCAAGGGTGCCGACCACGGCCTGGACGACGGTGAGCGCGAGGTTGATGGCGACGCTGACCAGCGTACTGCGGCGCGCGGCACGCTGGCGAAGCAAGGGGGCCGCCGCGTCGATTGCGGCGTGGGCATGCTTGGGCTCGTTCATGCCCGAGACTTTACTGCATTGGGGGTGGGGGTGGGGGGCGGGATGGCTGTGACTGCCCTGTCCCCCGCCCCTCTCCCGCCTTGCGGGAGAGGGGAGAAACCGGCGGTGTTTCAAATGCTGTGGGTGTGCTCCCCTGTCCCGCTTGCGGGAGAGGGGCGGGGAAGAGGGCAGTCACAGCACAGCGATAAACGCCCTACTCCGCCTTCGCCGCCGCCGGCTGCATGCCCTCCACCGGCCCCCAGCCACCACCAAGGCTGCGCACCAGCGACACCGTCGCCGCCGCCCGCAGGCCGGCCACCTGATTGGCGGCACGCTGCGATTGAAGCACGGTGCGGTCCGCATCGATCACGGTCAGGTAGTCCACCGCGCCGGCATCGTAGCGGCTGCGCGAAATGCGCGCGGCGCGCCGGGCGCCACCCAGCGCGCTATCGAGCGCGGTGGCCTGCTGCGACAGCCAGCGCACGTCGGCGAGGCTGTCCTCCACCTCGCGGAAGGCCACCAGCACGGTCTGGCGATAGGCCGCCACGGTTTCCTCGTGCTGCGCGCGCGCCGCGGCGAGATTGGCGCGATTGCGACCGCCATCGAAGATCGGTGCCGCGATGGTCGAGCCGATCAGCGGTCCCAGCATCCAGGCCCGCGACGACCAGCGGAACAGGTTCGACAGTTCGCTGGACTCAAAGCCGAACACGCCGGTCAGCGAGATGCGCGGGAAGAACGCGGACTTGGCCACGCCGATGCGGGCATTGGCCGCCGCCATCAGCCGTTCAGCCTGCGCGATGTCGGGGCGGCGCTCCAGCAGCTCCGACGGCAGGCCCGCCGGAATCGCGAGAGGCGCGACGTCGAACGGCCGTTCCGCGATGGCGAACTGCGCCGGCGGCACGCCGGTCAGCACGGCGAGGGCATGCTCCTGGTTCGCCCGGCGGCGTTCCACATCCGCCAGGTCGGCGCGCGCGGTGCCAAGCTCCGCTTCGGCGCGGGCCGGATCGAGGTCGGTGGTTTCGCCGGCATCGAAGCGCCGCTTGAGCAGCCGCACCGCGTCCTCGCGCAGCGCGATGGTGGCGCGCAGCAGCTGTCGTTCGGCATCCAGCGTGCGCAGCGCGAAATAGGCCTGTGCGACATCGGCCTGCAGCGTGAGCTGCACCGAGCGGAACAAGTCTTCGGCGGCTTCGCCTTCGGCACGTGCGGCGCGCACGCTGTCGGCCACGCGGCCGAACAGGTCGACCTCATAGCTGGCGATGGCACGCGCGCGCAGCACCGTCTGCGGCGACACCGGCGTGCCATCGGGCAGGCGCAGCGACGCGGCCGACGGCTGCGTGCGGGTGGGATCGATGCCCACGCTCAATTGCGGATAGAGATCGGCCTCGGCCACGCCGGTAAAGGCACGGGCCTGCTTCACGCGTGCGGCAGCGGCGGCAAGGTCCTGGTTGCCCGCGCTGGCGGCCTCGATCAGGCGGTCCAGCTCGGGATCCTGGAACACCTTCCACCATTGGCCGCGTTCGGCGCCTTCGGCTGGCGTCGCCACCTTCCATTGCGCGCCTTCAGCCTGCGCGGCCTCGGCTTCCTTGAACGTCGCCGCGGTGTCCGTTGCCGGCACCTCGTAAGTCGGCGCCAGCGAGCAGCCCGCCAGCACCAGCGCGGCGACAAGCGTCGCCAGCCGGGGCGTCAATGATTGCAGAGTTGCTGACATGTCTTCATTCCTTGAATCGGTACTTTTTGGGGGTGCTATGGGCTGTTGCTGCCCTCTCCCCCGCCCCTCTCCCGCCTTGCGGGAGAGGGGAGAAAACCGGAAGCGTTCGAAGCGGGGGTGGGGGCAGTAACCCTTCACCCCACCACTCCAACCATCAATGCTGCGGCTCAGCCAGCGGCGGCACATCCGCCGCCAGCTGTTCGACAGGTTCTGCGTCCCGCTTGCCGCGCGTAGCCAGCTTGCGCAGCGCCACGTAGAACACCGGCGTCAGGAACAGCCCGAAGAACGTCACGCCCAGCATGCCCGCGAACACCGCGACGCCCATCGCATGGCGCATCTCCGCTCCGGCGCCGGTGGACACCACCAGCGGCACCACGCCCATGATGAAGGCGAACGACGTCATCAGGATCGGGCGCAGACGCAGCCGGCTGGCTTCGATCGCGGCCTGCACGATGGTGCGGCCCTGATGCTCCAGTTCCCGCGCGAATTCCACGATCAGGATCGAGTTCTTCGCTGACAGCCCCACCAGCACGATGAAGCCGATCTGCGTGAAGATGTTGTTGTCACCGCGCGTCAGCCACACACCGGTCAGCGCGGCCAGCAGCGACAGCGGCACGATCAGGATCACCGCCAGCGGCAGCGTCAGGCTCTCGTACTGCGCGGCCAGCACGAGGAACACCAGCAGCACGCACAGCGGGAAGATCCACACGCCCGCATTGCCGGCCAGGATGTCCTGGTAGGTCAGCTCGGTCCATTCGAAACGGATGCCCTTGGGCAGCGTCTCGGCCGCGATGCGCTCGGCGGCGGCCTGCGCCTGTCCCGACGAGACGCCCGGGGCGGGCCCGCCGTTCATGTCCGCGGCGGTGAAGCCGTTGTAGCGCACCACGCTGTCCGGGCCGAAGCTCTGCTTGACCTGCACCAGCGACGACAGCGGCACCATGTCTCCGGCGGCATTGCGCGTCTTCAGCTGCAGGATGTCCTCGGCGTGCTGGCGATACGCGGCATCCGCCTGCACCTTCACCTGGTAGGTACGGCCAAACTTGTTGAAGTCGTTGACATAGGCCGACCCCAGATACGTCTGCAGCGTGTCGAACACGTCGGTCACCGGCACGCCAAGCTGCTTGGCCTTCACGCGGTCGAGCTGCACGTCGAGCTGCGGCACGTTGACCTGGTAGTTCGAGAAGATGCCGGCCAGTTCCGGCGTCTGCCGTGCCTTGGTGGCAAACGCATTGGTCGCGTCGAACAGCGCGTCATAGCCGAGCGCGGCACGGTCCTCGATCATCAGCTTGAAGCCGCCGATGGTGCCCAGCCCCTGAACCGGCGGCGGCGGGAACACGGCGATGAACGCATCCTGGATCGACGCGTACTGCTGGTTCAACTGCTGCGCGATCGCGTTGCCCGACAGATCGGCGCTCTTGCGCTCCTCGAACGGCTTGAGCGTGGCGAACACGATGCCGGCGCTCGGGCTATTGGTGAAGCCATTGATCGACAGACCCGGGAAGGCCACCGCCGATTCAACCCCCGGATGCTTCAGCGCGATGGCCGACATGCGGCGGATGACGTCTTCGGTACGGTCAAGCGTGGCGCCATCGGGCAGCTTGGCGAAGCTCACCAGGTACTGCTTGTCCTGCGCCGGCACAAAGCCCTTCGGCACCAGCTGGAAGATGCCCCACGTGAGCACGAGCATCACGGCGTACACGCCGAACACCGCGCCCTTGCGGCGGATCACGCCGGTCACGCCCTTGCCGTAGTTCTCGGCGCTGGCGCCGAAGAAGCGGTTGAAGCGCTTGAAAAACCCACCCAGCGTGCGGTCCATCGCGCGCGACAGCCAGTCCTTGGGCGCGTCATGGCCGCGCAGCAGCAGCGCGGACAGCGCCGGCGACAGCGTCAGCGAGTTGAACGCCGAGATGATCGTCGAGATCGAGATGGTCAGCGCGAACTGCTTGTAGAACTGCCCGGTCAGGCCCGTCATGAAGGCCAGCGGCACGAACACCGCGCACAGCACCAGCGCGATCGCGATGATCGGCCCGCTGACTTCGCGCATCGCCTTGTAGGTGGCCTCCTTCGGCGACAACCCTTCCTCGATATTGCGCTCGACGTTTTCCACCACCACGATGGCGTCGTCCACCACGATACCGATGGCCAGCACCAGCCCGAACAGCGACAGCGCGTTGATCGAGAAGCCGAAGGCGTACATCAGCCCGAACGTCCCCACGATCGAGACCGGCACCGCCAACAGCGGGATGATCGATGCACGCCACGTCTGCAGGAACAGGATCACCACCAGCACCACGAGCGCGATGGCCTCGAACAGGGTGTGCGTGACCGCCTCGATACTGTGGCGCACGAACTGCGTCGGGTCATAGACGATGCTGTAGTCGACGCCGTCCGGGAAGTTCTCCTTGAGCTCTTCCATGGTCTTGCGCACGTCGTCCGAGATCTGGATCGCGTTCGAGCCGGGCGCCTGGAAGATCGGCAGCGCCACCGCGGGCTTGTTGTCCAGCAGCGAGCGCAGCGCGTACTCGGACGCGCCCAGCTCGATGCGGGCAATGTCCTTCAGATACGTCACGGCGCCGTCCTGCGACGTGCGCACGATGATGTCGCCGAACTCCTCCTCGGTGTTCAGGCGGCCCTGCGCATTCACCGACAGCTGCAGGTCGGTGCCCGGCACCGAAGGCGAGGAACCGATCACGCCGGCCGCGACCTGCACGTTCTGCTCGCGGATCGCGCGCACCACGTCGCTGGCGGCGAGCTGGCGCTCGGCCATCTTCTCGGGATCGAGCCATACCCGCATCGCGTAGTCGCCCGAGCCGAACATCTGCACCTGCCCCACGCCCTGGATGCGGGCCAGCCGGTCCTTGACGTTGATCAGCGCGTAGTTGCGCAGGTACGTCATGTCGTAACGGTCGTTCGGCGAGACCAGGTGCACCACCATGGTCAGGTCGGGCGAGCTCTTCACGGTCGTGATGCCAAGCCGGCGCACATCTTCGGGCAGCCGCGGCTCGGCCTGCGACACGCGGTTCTGCACCAGTTGCTGCGCCTTGTCCGGGTCGGTGCCGAGCTTGAAGGTCACGGTCAGCGTCAACTGGCCGTCGCTGTTCGATTGCGACGACATGTACAGCATGTCCTCGACGCCGTTGATCTGCTCTTCCAGCGGCGTGGCCACCGTTTCCGCGATCACCTTGGGATTGGCGCCGGGGTACTGCGCGCGCACCACCACGGAAGGCGGCACCACTTCCGGATACTCGGAAATGGGGAGCTTGAACATGGTGATCGCGCCGATCAGGAAGATCAGCACCGATAACACCCCGGCGAAGATCGGCCGGTCAATAAAGAATTTCGAGAGGTTCATGACGGTTCTCGATGGAAACAAGGGGCCCTGGCGGTCGCTGGGACGCCATGGGAAATCAGGTTGCTCCCTCTCCCGCTTTGCGGGAGAGGGGAGAAGGCTGTCGCGGTCAGCTCATCTTGCGGCTGCCGGCCTCGGGCGACTGGCTTTCGGCCTCGGTGGTCTTGCCGGCCGCCGCATCCCGCTCCAGTTCGCGCTTGAGCGCCATGCGCACCGGCGTCGGCGCCACGGTGTCGCCCGGACGTACCCGCTGCAGGCCGTTGACGACGATGACTTCGCCCGCCTTCAACCCGGAGCGGACCACGCGCAGCCCCTCGTAGCTCGGCCCCATCTGGACCTCGCGATACGACAGCTTGTTGTTCGCATCGACCACCAGCACGAACTTCTTGCCCTGGTCGGTGCCGATGGCGCGGTCGTTGACCAGCACGGCGTCATGCGGCGCATTGCCACCCAGCTTCACGCGGGCGTACAGACCCGGCAGCAGGCGCCCATCCGGGTTGTCGAACACCGCGCGCACGCGGATGGTGCCGCTACGCGGATCGAGCCGGTTGTCGACGGACTGGATGCGGCCCTCGTGCGGATGCCCTTCCTCGTTGGACAGACCCAGATACACGGCCATGCCCTTGCCGTTGTTGCCGCCATTGCCAGCGGCGCCCGGCGCGGTATAGCGCAGGTAGCTCTGCTCGTCGATCTCGAAGCTGGCATAGACCGGCGACACCGACACCACCGTGGTCAGCGCCGGCGTGCTGGCGCCGGGCGCCACCAGGTTGCCCACCGTGATCTCGGCGCGCGATACGCGGCCCGTCACCGGCGATGTGATGCGGGTATAGGCCAGATTCAGGCGGGCCGCTTCCAGCGCGGCCTGAGCGGCGCGCACGTTGGCGCTGGTTTCGCGGGCGGCATGGATGCGCTCGTCGAACTCGCGCCGCGAGATCGCGTTGTCGTCCAGCAGCCGCTGCGCCCGCACTTCCTCGCTCTGCGCATATTCGGCGCGCACCTTGGCCGCGGCGAGCGCCGCCTCGGCGCGCGCGACCTCGGCCGCATAGGGACGCGGATCGATCGTGAACAGCAGATCGCCCTTCTTGACGATCGCGCCTTCGCGGAAATGGACCGCATCGATGGTGCCACCCACGCGCGGGCGGACTTCGACGCGATCGATGGCTTCGAGCCGGCCGGAGAACTCGTCCCATTCGGTGATGGTCTTGCCCACGGCGGCGGCCACGTCGACAGCGGGAGCCTGCGGAGCGGGTACGGCCTGCGCCTCGCCGCCGTGCCAGGGGCGCAGGATCGAGGTCGCCAGGCCGGCGCCGAGCACCAGCACGATGGCGACGGCGATCAGGCTACGTCGGGATTGCTGCTTCATTTCTCATTACTCCTGTTCGGGTTTTCTTCAACCGGAAAGCAAAAGGCCAAACGCTCCCCGCCGGACGCCCTGGAAGGCTCCGGAGGATCGAGCAATCTGTCTCCTGATGGGGCGGTCCGCGCTAGCTCGGCGGCCGCTGCGTCATCGCACCTTGTTCATGGCGCCAGACTCGCGACACGCGTCATGGCGCCATATCTGCAGGCTTGTCCACCGGATGGCGTTCGGCCTGTGGCGAGGCGTCGTCGCCGGCCGCGAGCCGGGCTCGCAGATAGCGCGCACCTTCTTCGACCCATACCTGACATCGGTCGTGGGATGCTTCAACGCCGGCGCCGCAGGCACCGGCCATGATCTGTGTTTCGGTGGCCACGCCGCACGCGGCCAGCTTGCGCCCGAAGGCTTCGCCCTCGGGCCGCAGCGCGTCCGCCTCGGCCACCTGGATCAGCGTCGCCGGCAGCCCGGCCAGCCGCATCGCATGCGCCGGCGCGGCATAGGGATGCACGCTGGCAGCCGGCGTCGGCAGATATTCCCGGTAATAGCCGGCCAGCCGCTGCAGCGTTTCCAGCGGCACCTTGCCGGCCCCGCCGCACGACGCGTGCTGCAGGCAGGGGTCCGTCACCGGTCGGATCAGCCATTGCGCGACCGGCGCGGGCAGTCCACGGTCGCGCAGCATCTGCGCCACGGCGATCGCCAGATTGCCGCCGGCCTCCTCGCCCACCAGCGCGAAACGGTGCTTGTCGACCTTCAGCTTGCGGCCATTGCGCAGCACCCATTCGGTGGTATTGAAGGCGTCCTCGGGCGCGGCCGGAAACGGATGGTCTGGCGCCAGTGAATATTCCGGAGCCACCACCACGGCAGGCACGGCGGCGGCAAGGCTTTGCGTCAGCCGCGCCGCCCTCTCCACGCCGCCATCGACAAAGCCGCCCGCATGCAGATACAGCAGCCACGGCAGCGGATGCGCGCCCCAGGCCGACGGATAGCCGGCCGGGTAGCACACGTGCACGGCAATGGCGCGGTCGCCGCTGGCAATCTCGTGGCGCGTGACGCGCGCCGCCGCGCCGGTGGCTGCGGAAGACGAATTGGCGGCACGAGAAGGCGTTCTGGCGGTCATGTCGGTCTGGCGCGGCGCCGGCCCCTGGCTGGCGGCACGCACGTTTGCATGTTGGGTTGCGTCGGATTATGGCGGTTGACCCAGGCGGGATAAAGCGGTCCAACGCCAACGCACTATTCTCCGGATGAAACAATCGCCCCTGGCCGCGACGATTGGCATTCTGCGTCACGCCACGCTGGAACAGCTCGCATATTTCTCCGGGATTGTTGCTCGATCCTGCAAAAGAAATGACCCCACTCTGCAGAGGTCCGTCGGACTGAGTAATATTCGCCTCGCCGACAGCGTCAATTCACCGTCGTCGCCCCGCCGCAATATCGGGGCGCCAGCCGCTCACAAGGACGCTGGCGCTTTCGCCCGCACGAAAGACGACGCAAAGCATCGGCCGCCCTATTCGAAGGAACCGCCAACATGGACCGCTTCGTTTCAATGCAGGCATTTACCCGCGTCGTCGATTTCGGCAGCTTCGCGCGCGCGGCCGAATCGCTGGACCTGCCCAAGGCCACGCTGACCCGCCTGATCCAGAACCTGGAAACCCATCTGGGAGTCAAGCTGCTGCACCGGACCACGCGCAGGATCAGCGTGACCTCCGAGGGCGCGGCCTATTACGAGCGGTGCGTGCGGATCCTCGCGGACGTCGATGAGGCGGAACAATCGCTGACACACCAGAACCAGACCCCGCGCGGCACGCTGCGCGTCGATACGGTCGGGGGGCTGGCGCGGCTGATGCTGGTGCCTCACCTGCACGAATTCTTTCGCCGCTATCCGGACCTGAAGGTAGAGCTGACCATCAATGGCAAGCCCATCGATCTGGTCAAGGAAGGGGTCGACGTGGTGATCCGGGTGGGCGACACCGTGGACGACTCCATGGTGGCCCGCCGCATCGGCCAACTGCGGCTCGCGTTTTACGCCTCGCCGATTTACCTAAAGCAGCATGGCAATCCGACCACGCCGGAAGAATTGGCGACGCACCGCGCCATCAATTACCTGTCGACGCGCACCGGCCGGGAAATGCCGTGGATCCTGACGCGCGGCGAGGAGCGCCATGAAATGCTGCTGCCTTCCGATATCTCGACCAACGATCCGGAGGTCTATATCGGCTGCGCGCTGGAGGGGCACGGCATCGCCGTGATTGCCCGCACGATGGCCCAGCCCTATCTGCAAAGCGGCCGGCTGGTGGAGATCATGCCGGACTGGCAGGAAGAGGAACTGCCGATCTCGGCGATGTATCCGCAGAACCGCAACCTGTCGGCCAAGGTGCGCGTATTCGTCGACTGGGTGGCCGAGGTGTTCGCCCGCGATCCGGAGTGGGGCCATCATGGCCTCGCGGCGCCTCGCGTCGCCTTGCCGGCGGTGGTGGCCAACGCGCTGGCGTAGCCAACGGCGCCACGGGGCCTTCCGGCCCACGTCCTGCCATTGGACCTGCGGGGCCCTGCGAAAGAGAACATTCGTGGCCGGTTCGCCAAAGCAGGACGGTACTGGTTTGGCGATCATCGCGGTCGCCCGCCGCAATGATCGGTGCCTTGCCCGGGCCGGTGCGGACACATCGTGTTTCATTCCCTTCCGCCGTCCTCCAGTTCTTCCCCGGCCAACTCCTTCGCCAATCTCCCCGCATCCGGCGGCCCGCTGGGCGCGCTGCGCTCCGGAATCCGTTTCGCCACTCAGGCGGTGCAGCAGCATGCCATCCAGTTCGGGCAGACAGTGCAGCGGTTCTTCCGCGCTCGCGCGGCAGGTTCCGCTGAACCCGCGCCACCGGTGCCCAACACCGTCACCGCTTCGCAAGGCGCCACGCTGGCGGAGCTGCCGGTGTTCGTGCTCGAGCATGTCGCGGGCTTCCTGCCATGGCGGGACGCGCAACGGCTCGCCACGCTCGTCTGCAGCTCGCTCCACCACGCACTGGCGCAGGATGCCCGGCTTCGTCTGGTCGTGATCAATGCCTGCACGGGATGGTCATTGAATGCCCTGCGCGCCGCGACCACGCAGCCGGGCAAGACGCAAGCGCCGACGCCGGCCCCTGCGATGAAGCTCGCGCCGGCGCAGGCTCGGCGATTGATCACACCCGCCGGCTCGCCATGTCGTTTGGGGCCTGCACGCCCCTAATGCAGCTTGCCCAGCTCCTTCGAGATATCCGCCGGCGTCTGGTATTCGCGCTCCGGCAGTTGCTCCAGCTCGGACAGGATGTCGTCGCTGGCGCCGCCATCGCGCGCACGCGAGACGATGTCTTCCTTGCTGGCCGGGAAATCCAGACCCTTGAGCGACTTCTGCACGTCGATGGGGCTCGGCTCCTCGCCGCCGCCCGCACCGCGCTCCTGCTCGCGCCCGCTGTCCTTCTTGCCCTGCTCGCTTTGTTTCGACGTCATATCGTGCTCCTCGGATGGCCTTCGGCCAGGCCCGGTGGATGGGTGGGATCGGCGGACGCCGCCGGCGTTTCGGCGCCGTCCAGCCGGGTATCGATCAATTGCCTGCCGGCCTGCAGGCACGCTTCAATCGCGGTGGCGGCATTGTCGAACGTCATCTCCACGTCGGACGCATACGACGCCGGCAATCCGCTTGTCGCTTCCGCGCGCGGACCGGCGGCCAGGATCTCGCCCTSGTAGCCATAGCGCACGCCCGCGCTCGCGCCCACCGGCACCGCGTGCGCGGCGATCAGATGATCGCGATAGAACATTTCCTTCATGCGCGCTCCTGTCTCGGCACCATCGTGGCCGGCATGGCGCGAACGACCACGCGCCACGCCGCCCGGCGATCACGCCGCTTCAGTGATCACACAGCGCTCCAGCCACTGCTTGATCGTGGCCATGTGCTCCTCTTCCTGCACCAGCGCCTGCCGGAATTTCTCGGCCATCTCGGTATGGCCGGTCTCCGCCGCCAGCTTGATCAGCAGTTCCCAGCCGGCGTTATCCGTCATCTCGGCCATCAGCAGCGCGTTCAGGCATTGGGGCAGGTTGGTGCGAGGGTCCGCGATCACCTGCAGCACGCCCATCGATGCCACCGCGGACACGTCGGCGCACGGCGTCATCGCGGTGGGGTCCGCGCCGATCGAGCGCATCGCCTCGTCCACCATCGCGAAATGCTCGGCTTCCTCGTCGCGGAAGTGGGATAGCCGTCCGAGCACATCCGGATCCACGGCCGAGGTATCGATCTCGCGGCACTTGGCCAGCATCATTTCATACAGCCGCGTGCCGGTACGCTCGAAGGCAAGCCGCTCGCCGAGCTTGTCGATCAGCACCTCGGGCCGATTGCCGGTGAGCTTGTCCATGGTCGTGCTGACCGCGCCCTTCATCGTGCCGGGCAACGGCACCGATCCGACCTGCTCGCCCTGGTCGATGTACTGCGCGCGCATTTCCGCGGCCGGCTGAGCTTCGCCGGGCACGTTCATGTCGTCGATGCCGCTGTCCGGCCCCATGGTTTCGGCGTAGCGCTCCATGGCCTCGGTGTCCACCGGCGACATCTGCGCGCCAGTGCGGTTCATGCCCATGTGAGTAGTGGGTTGCATGCGTTCTCTCCAGTTCTCGTGTCGATGGTGGGGACGTCAGGCGGCCGCGCGCATGCGCGCCAGCTCGGTGCCCGGAGTCCAGACATAGCCGGCCGACACGAGCTGCGACGGCGAGCCATCGGCGTTCATCAGGCGGCGATATTCGATCGATGCCGGGCTGTCCTGGTCCAGCGGCACAAAGTCCTTGCCGTTGGCACGCAGGTCCACCTCGTCGGCGAGTACCTTGCGCACGAAGTCGCGCTGGCTCGCGAAGTCGATCGGCTTGGGCAGCGGCCCGGACAGAATCTCGGCGGGATCGCGGTTCTCGTGGTGCTTCAACAGCTCGCACGCCACGTGCAGATGGCCCAGCTCGTAGTCAAGGAAGCGCTCCCAGATCGCCTTGATGCGCGGATTGCTCTCCTGCTGCACGCAGCTGTAGTAGTTGTAGGCCTCCATCGCTTCGTGGATCACCCACTTCTCGATCATGCTTTCATCGGGGTCGATCAGCGAACCGTATTGCGTGACGTGCTGCTCCTCGATCGACGCGATCTCGGCGTAAAGCTGCCGGGCGATCGGATCGGTGAACAGCGGTCCGATGTTCATGTAGTAATCGTGGGTCTGGTACTCGGCGGCCGTGATCATCGCCGCGTGGATCTTCGTGATCAGCGCCGCGTTGGCACGATCGTAGCTCTCCCGCACATCGTCCTGCGGCGCGCGGTGCTCGACCCACGTCGAGCGTCCCGGCACGATGTCGGTGTAGCCCTGCGTGATCGAGTTGGGGTCCTTGCCCTCCAGGCGATCGAGCAGCGCGCTATAGCGATACAGGTGGTCGAAGTCCTCGAGCAGCCCGAAGCGGTACGCCTGGGCCTGGTAGGCGTCAGGCTCGGTCTGCGCTACCGCGGCGGTGACCTCGATCGCCACCTGCTCGTAGGCGATGGTCGTTTCGAGCGGCGAATGGTCGGCACCGATCAGCCAGTTGATCATGGTGGCCTGGTGCTGTTCGACGCGGCGCACCTGCGCCAGCGGAATGCGAAGTTCGCGATTGCAACGCGCCATGATGTGCTTCAGGCGCAGTGCGTCCAGTTCGATGCCATTCATCAGGATGATGCGCACGCGCGTAAAGGCGTCATCGTCCAGCTTGCTGATCGGCGTTTGCACCAGATCCTTCCAGGTGAAATGTTGCTGGCCGAGCGGGCAGCCTTTGGCATCCAGTAGATCGGTCAAGGTGTCCATGAAAACTCCGTGTGGGGTGGACGAATGGCGCCGCGCTGCGTGGGCGCGGCGGTCGCGTCTACCTTCGTAGCAACGGCCGTGCCGAGCGCTGCCGGCGCGTTGGCGGCACGTGGTTGTGAATCACACAGGGATTGGCTGCAACGCTTGCAAAACTTGCCGCGCGTCTGCAGCGGGACGTCGGCGGCGGGAAGGAAGGAATTCAGCCGATGCGTGCCAGCAGGCGCGGCACCGAATTGGCCAGCAGTGCCACGCTCGACAGCGTCAACAGGCCCAGCACGACCTGGCGAAAGCGCGCTTCACTCATGCCGATGTAGATGCGGGCCCCGAGCAGCGCGGGCAACAGCATGGSGGGAGCCACCACGGCGAACAACGGCAGCATGTCGATGGTGACGATGCCCGTGGCAAGATAGCCGCCCATCGTCACGGCGAGCATGGCGAGATTGAAGTTCTGGATCACCGCGCGCTGCGTGTCCTTCGGAAAGCCACGCAGCGTGCACCATAGCGTCGGCAATGCGCCGGTGAATCCGCCGATGCCACCCAACACCCCTCCCGCCATGCCGACGGCCGCATCGGCAACCCGCCCGCCCGCGGAGATCGCGGGCAGCCGCCTGGACAGCAGCATGGCGGGACACCACAGCGCGAGCAGTGCGCCAAGTATGGCCTTGAACCAGTCGATATCCAGGCGCGGCAGCAGCGCCACGCCGAGCGGAATGCCGGCCAGCCCGCCCAGCACGAACGGCGCCAGCCGCTTCAGGTCGAAGCCGCGCCGCACGCTGACAGCGGCAATGATCTGGCCGACCAGCGAGCCGAATACGACCAGTGTCGCGGCAAGGCGCGGCTCCAGCACCCAGGCCCAGAACGACATGGCGACCAGCCCGAAGGCAAAGCCGCTCATGCCCTGCACGAAGCCGGCGACGATCGCGCCGGCCGCCACCACGAGGTATAGCCCGTCCATGCGTCTGCCTAGCGACGGCCACGGCGCCGCCGGCCATGACGGAAGGGCGTGGATGATCGCTTCTCGATAAGAGGAAGCGTGAATGGTATAGGTGGGCGCCGCCGCAGTCACGCGCGGCCGTGCGCCACGGCCGCGGCCCGCGCGCCCGTTCAACCCTGTTGCGGGATGATCCTGTTGACGACGTCCTCCACGCCGACCAGATACCAGGCGTCCTGCTCGGCGCGCCGGCGCGCGCGTTCGCTGGCATAGCCCTCCAGCGTTACGACGCGGTTCTCGGTGCGAATGCTGATCTGGTCGGCATCGAGCAATGGGTCTGCCTCCAGTACCAGCCGCAGCGCTTCGGAGATTTCCTCGTCGTTATCGCGCTCGGCCGGCGCGATCTCCAGCTCGTTCACCACGCACTGGCAGCCGGGCGACCACCAGGCCAGCACACCGGCCAGCCTCATGTGGGACAGGCTGATGACCTGGCCGCGCAGCGTCACGCAGCCGTCGGCGGTGCCGACCTCGATCCATCCGATATGCTCGCCGACCGCCTCGCGCATCGTCTCGGTCCGGCCCTTCGCCCGCACGCAGATCTTGCAGCCCCGGAAATCCACAGCCTGCAGCAGCCTCTCGCAGACGGCGTTGCGCAGCTCGCCGTCGCCGGCCGGCGCCGCGCCATTGGCCACGCGCAGATGGTCGATCACGCACGAGACGCCGTCGATCTTGCGCAGGCGTGCGGCGGCGCGTGTCTTGTCGCCGATATCGGGGACCTGGCCTTCGAGGATCAGCGCGCCGTCGGACAGGCGCAATTGAATGGTGGGCTGGATTTGCTGGCCATGGTAGGGAAGGTTGGCCAGTGCCGCGCGGGCCTGTGTCAGCACCGCTTCGCTGCTCTGCATGATGGTTGCCTCCTGATATGTGGGGGGCGGTGCAGCGCCATGGTGACGCTGCGCTTCCCATTATAGAAAGCCAACCTGTCGCTCGGTTCCGCGCAATTTCCGCCGCCCGGCTACGCGGCCAGCGTCGCGTTCATGGTGATCGGCGCCTTCAGCAGCTTCGATACCGGGCAGTTCTCCTTCGCTGCCTGCGCGCATTTGTCGAAGGCGGCCTGGTCCGCGCCAGGAATCCGCGCGTTGACATCCAGATGCACCGCAGTGATGGCAAAGCCGCCGCCCTCCTTGTCCAGGGTGACGGTCGCCGTGGTCTCGATGCTTTCCGCCGTCATGCCGTTCTCGCCGAGGATCAGCGATAGCGCCATCGAAAAGCAGCCCGCGTGCGCCGCGCCGATCAATTCCTCTGGATTGGTGCCGGGCCCGCCCTCGAAGCGCGCCTTGAAGCCGTACGGCGTGTCCTTCAGCGCGCCGCTCTGCGTCGAGATGGCGCCGTTTCCGTCCTTGATGCCGCCATGCCACCTTGCCGATCCGGTTTTCTGCATTGCCGTGCTCTCCATGGAAATCGATCGAAAAGTCCGCCGTCGGCCGGAGCGCATCGCGCCCGACCGGCCCGTTGCGGACACCAGCCTCGTCAACAATAGAACGCCCGGGCGCGATGGGCCAGCGGTGCAGCGCATCGACGTGCGCACGATCCTTGCTTTGATGTGGCTATTGCGTAACCGCAGCGGCCGCGTGCCCCGTTTCGATGCTTACTCCTCCCCGCGTCTACCTGTACCTCGACACCGTGGCACGCTGCGGCTCCATCCGACGGGCCGCCGACCAGTTGCATGTCGCCTCCACGGCGCTGAACCGCAAGATCCTCGAGGTCGAGGCGCAGGTGGGCACGCCGCTGTTCGAGCGGCTGCCGCGCGGCGTACGGCTGACCGCGGCCGGCGAGCTGCTGATCGCCACCATCCGGCGCAGCCTTGCCGACCTGGATGCGGCCGCGGCGCAAATGGCGCAGCTGCGCGGCCTGGTGCGCGGCTGCGTGCGCGTGGCGTCGGCCGAGTCGGTGGCCACCGACTTCCTGCCCGGCACCATTGGACGCTATCAGGCCGCGCACCGCGGCGTGCAATTCCACGTGGCGATCGGCGGCACCTGCGAGCTGATCGACACGCTCACCCGCGACGAGGCCGACCTGCTGCTCGCGCACGACCCGCCCGCCAGCCCGCTATTGCAGGAGCTGGCCGTGGCCCCACAGCCGTTCTGCGCCATGATGCGGCCCGGCCATCCTCTTGCCGCGCGCCGCACGCTGCGGCTGGCCGATTGCCAGCCCTATCCCGTCGCGCTCGGGCCGGAATCGTTTCGCAGCCGAAGACTGATCGAGGCCATCGCCGCGCGCAACCGGCTGCAGCTGTCGGTGATGCTGGAAGCGTCCACCGTCGAGACGCTGAAGGGCTTCGTGCGCCAGACCGATGGCATCTGCTTCCAGTTCCACGCCGGCACGCTGCGCGAAACGAGCCAGGGCACGCTGACCGCGGTGCCGCTGTCGGACCCGGAACTGGCGCTGGGGCGCCTCGTGCTGGCATCGCGCCGCGGCCGCGCGCTTGCGCCGGCCGCCGCCGCGTTTGCCGAGCATTTGAAAGGAGCGATGGCGGGGTTGCAGGGCCCGTTGACCTTGGTCGCTTGAGGGCTGGGGGATGGTTGAGTCGAGACTGGTGGTGGTTGGGGTTGGACTGCCCTCTCCCCCGCCCCTCTCCCGCAAGCGGGAGAGGGGCGGGGGAGAGGGCAGTCACAGCATCACTACGACTGCAACACCGCACACATTTTGCGCCCACCACGCACGAAAAATGATGGTGGTCGGCCCAACGCGATTTCCGCAAACTCGAAGCGATAGCGATTCACCAGAACAAGGCGCGCGACAGCGCCGGGCGAGCCAGCCACGACGACAGAAAACAGATCAGGGTCAACCACGGAGGTCAGTGATGTACACACGAATGAAGCCAGCCGCGAAGCTGGCCATCGCCGCGGCGGCGGCCTGCGCAAGCACGGGGGCGCTGGCGCAGTCCAGCGTGACGCTGTATGGGCAGGTCGATTCCTTTGTCGGCAGCACCAAGGCCAACGGCGGCGACCGCGCCTATGTGGTCGGCGCGGGCGGCATGCAGACGTCCTATTGGGGCATGAAGGGAACCGAGGACCTGGGCAACGGCCTGAAGGCCATCTTCGACCTGAACGGCTTCTACCGCGTCGACAACGGCCGGGCCGGCCGCTTCGATGCCGACGGCATGTTTACGCGCAGCGCCTTCGTCGGGCTGCAGAGCGAGCGCGCCGGCACGCTGCGCCTGGGCCGCAATACGACGCCCTATTTCCTGTCGACCATCCTGTTCAATCCGCTGGTCGACTCGTACGTGTTCTCGCCGACGGTCTTCCATACCTATCTGACCACCACCGGCAACGGCCTCTACGATCCGGGCATCATCGGCGACTCGGGGTGGAGCAACTCGGTGGTCTACTCGTCGCCGAAGCTGGGCGGGCTCACCATGAACCTGATCTACGCGTTTGGCGAACAGGCCGGCGACAATGGCCGCAACAAGTGGGGCGGCAACCTGCTCTACTTCAACGGTCCGTTCGCCGCCACGGTCGCGTTCCAGCAGGTCAAGTTCAACAACACGCCGGGCGACGTCACCGCGCCGGCATCGCTGGCGGGCTTCGACAAGCAGAACGCCGTGCAGGCCGGCATGACCTATGACTTCAAGGTGGTCAAGCTCTATGCGCAGGGCCAGTACATCAAGTCTGACGTCAACAGCCCGAGCGGCGATATCAAGCATGCCAACGGGCAGATCGGCGCCTCGGTGCCGATCGGCGCCGGCAGCCTGCTGATGTCGTATATCTATGGCAAGGTCGAGAACGACGTGGCCGAATTCAAGCGCCACACCGCGGCGCTTGCCTACGACTACAACCTGTCCAAGCGTACCGACGTCTACGCGGCCTACTTCTATGACAAGGTGAGCGGCCTGTCGCACGGCGACAGCTATGGGGTAGGCATCCGCCACCGCTTCTAGGCGCACGCCGGCCGCATCGCGGCCGGCGGCGTTCAGCCCGCCACGTCGGCGGCAAGCTCGCGCTGCAACCAGCCGCAAAAACGCGCGGCGGGCGACTGTTCGTCGCCGCCGCGCGCGCCGCCGCGATCGGCCACCGCTAGCTCGTACTCCATGCCGTCCGCGACCTGATCGGGCAGCAGCACCGCGAGTTCGCCACTGGCCAGCAGCGGCAGGATCAGCGGCGCGCGTCCGATCGCGATGCCGGCGCCCCGCGCGGCCGCCGTGATCAGATGCTCGTACCGCGAGAAATACAGGCATGGCTGATCGGCGCGCGGCGACAGGCCCATCCGCGCATACCAGTGCTGCCACGACATCCAGCCGAAGCGCTCCGCCGGATCGTGGTAGACCAGCAGCGGCATGGCGGCCAGATCGACCGGGCTTCGCACGCGCTGCGCGAGCGCCGGCGTGGCGACAAGCATCAACCGCTCGCGCAGCAACATCGGCGACGCGTGGCCTGGCGCGCGCAAGCGGATCGCGATGTCGAAGCCGTCGCGTTCCAGATTGGCCATCGCTTCGCTTGCGTCCACCCTGACATCGATATCCGGCGCATCGGCATGGAAGCGCGCAAGCCTGGGCGTCAGCCATAGCGCCGCGAACGATGGCGTGGTGGTCACCGCCACCATGGCGCGCGACGGCGCCACCAGCTGCTCCACCGCGGCGCCCAGCTGTTCCAGCGACTGGCTGACGGCCTCGCGCAACACGCGACCCTGTGGCGTCAGCGCAAGGCCGCGCGCGCCGCGCACGAACAGCGGCACGCCCAGCGCGTCTTCCAGCGCGCGCACCTGCTTGCTGATGGCCGACTGCGTCAGGCACAGCTCGTCGGCGGCCGCGGTGAAACTCATATGCCGGGCCGCGCTTTCGAAACCGCGCAAGGCATCCAGCGACATCGCGCGCAGCACGCGTGACCAGCTGCGGACCGCGACGGCGGAAGGGAGACGGCTCGATGGCGTCATGAGGTCATGCATCGCATAGGGATCGGCCGTGGGTCGATGCGGACGTGGCCGTGCAAGGACGGCCATGCGGCAGCGGAATCGGCGGCATGACCAAAGGTCGCGCCACGGCGCGCACGGGACAACCACAATGATATCGCGCCAACCCGGCGCGACCGATCGAAGGGAGAACCGTGACATGCGCGCCACCACTGTTCTTGACATCCAGCGCAACGGCATGCTCGACCGCGAGCCGTGCCGCATAGAAATGGCCGCGGGACATACACTGGTCTGCGTTCATGGACTGGCGTGGCTGACATTGGAATCGCGCGACGTCTGCCGCGCCCGCCGCGACATCGTGCTGTCGGCGGGCGAGCGATTCGCGGCCCGGCGATCGCTGGTGGCATTCGTCTCCGCGCTCGGAAGCGCGCCAGCGCGCATTGCGCTGCATCGCTATGCCGCGGGGATCGACGAGGCCGCGTCCGGCGACGGCCTGAATGCCGGCAGGACGGATGCCGCCAGCTCCTCCAGCATGTGCGCCTGAGGCCGGCCGTAACCCGTGAGATTGAGCGCGACATGGTGGGTACCACGGTCGCGCAGTTGTGCCAGCACATCGACCAGCGCGCGGCTGCCCACCCGATATCCCAGGCCCAGCGGCTCCGGCGCATGCCGCGGGTTGTCGGCCAGTTCGACCCGCATGGCCACGGTAAAGCTGCGGAAGGCATCCGGCGTAACGCGCTCCACCGCCCGACGCCATAGCTGGTAGCGCTCCCTCTGGACCTCCGGCTCGCGGTGATACGTGGCCCAGCCGATCGCGTGGCGGGCGATCCAGTCGACGCTCTGGCCTGCCGATCCGACTGCCAGCATCGGCACCGGAGCGACGGGACGCGGCAGCAGCGAAAAGCGGGCGGCTTCGCCCCGGCCCGCTGGCGCGTTCTCCGTGCCATCGTCCGCCTGCGGGCGTGGCGGCACAAGGTCAGGTATCACGCGCGCGTCCGGCCCGAGCGCGGCCGCGACCGTTTCCCAGTGGGAGCGAAACAGCGTGCGCCGCGCCTCGGTCTGCCGGCCGAACGCCGCATATTCGGCGGGGCGGTCGCCGGACCCTAGGCCCAGCACCAGCCGCCCGCCAGACAGCGCGCTGGCAGAGGCGGCCGCCTTGGCGACGTGCAGCGGATGGCGCAGCGTCAGCACGATGGCGCCGGTGATCAGCGCGATGCGGTGCGTGCGTACCGCCAGCGCGCCGATCAGGACCCACGGGTCGCTGTGGCCGACGGGATCCGGATAGTCCGGGCTATTGAGCGGCACGTCGCGGATCCACAGCGCATCGAAACCCAGCGCATCGGCGCGTTCGGCCAGCGCCAGTTGCGCGTGCAGGTCCACCTCCGCGGTACCGGGCGGAAGCAACGGCAAAGTCAGCCCGATGGTGAGCTGGCCCTCGCGGAAGATGCGTTGCTCGACCGGGCCGATCGCATCCGGCGCCTTGCCGTCGTGCGTGGCGTTCGACCCATTCACGTCATTCACGTCATTCAGGGCATTCGGGGCATTCCGGGCATCCGGATCATTCAGGGCATTGGCGCCGGCCGGGCCATTCGGGCGGATTGCCATGGCGTTGCTCGCAGCTGAGCGTCAGGAAGACGGTATCCCAGTATAGCGATCCAGTGGTGCTCCAATACCGGGGCTTTTCCAAAAAGGCGCGGCGGGCGATGGCAATTGCCGGGCGGATTCGCTCCGAATCCACGCCCCGAATCGACGCCCCGAATCCATGCCCCAGCGACGCCCCGAATCCATGCCCCAGCGACGCCCCGAATTGACTTCGCGCCGCGACTCATTGCGGGCGGCACGATACGATCGCCGCGTGCGGAAACGCCGCGGCGGCGGTTGTCGCTTATTCCGTAATCAGGAAACGGTCGCGGTTCTTGCCGAGCCACGCCGGCGCCCGGCCGCGGCCCGACCACGTCTTGCCGGTCTTGGGATCGCGATACTTTGGCGCGGACGCCTGGCCGCCCTGCGCCGCGGACTTGCGCGGACGACCGCGGCGGCGCGGCACGATATCGTCCGCGCTCAAGCCATATTCCTCCATCAGCGATTGAATCTGCGCGATCACCGCCGCCACCTCGGTCTGGCGCGCCTCTTCGAGTTGCGCTTCAAGTTTTTCTTTCTCTGCAAGCAATTGCTTGTAAGTGGGCATCTGACATTCCTTTCCCGGTTTTGAATGAGTCTTATGCTAACGCAGTGAAATGCGCCCGTCATCAACAAATATATCGTTCCGGCAATTAAAAAATGCCGCCGGTGCCTGGATTGCATCCGTTGCCGGGCGCGGCGGCGCCGCGGCGGCACCGGTACAGCGGTATAGCCATATATAGTGGCCAATGCGGGCATCCCCTTCGCAATGGACCGTGATCCGGAAATTCCGCAATATCGCCAGCCGCTGAATGGACTCGACACGATTCGGTGCGGACCGGAAGCCACAATGGCCGCCAGCATCGCCACACCAATTCGATTCGCCGGTACCGCGTCTCTGGTATAAGCATTGCCATTTGGAACCGGCCAATACGGCGTGAAAGGAATTGCATGGAACTGCGCCAACTTCAATATTTCGTCCGCGTGGTCGAGCTGGGCAGCATGAGCCGGGCGGCGCTCGAACTGGACATGGTGCAGTCGGCCGTCAGCCAGCAGATCAGCCGGCTCGAGAGCGAGCTGTCGACGCGGCTGCTGTTGCGCACGCCGCAGGGCGTGACCCCCACCGAGGCCGGGCTGGCGTTCTTCCACGAGGCCCAGCTCACGCTGCGCCATGCCGAGCAGGCCAGGCGGGCGGCGCAGCACGCGCGGCTCTCCGGCACGGTCAGCGTGGGGCTGGCCCCGACCACGGCATCGATGATCGGTGTGCCGCTGATCCGCGCCATGCATGAGCGCTATCCCGACGTGCGGCTGCACATGGTGGAAAGCCTGTCGGGCCACCTGACCGCGATGCTGAACGCGCGCCAGCTCGATGTCGCGATCCTGTTCGATACCAACGCCGCCCGCCGCTGGACCGTACTGCCGCTGTTCGAGGAGACGCTGTTCCTGATCCGCTCGCGCCACCGGTACGCCGGGCACGAGCCAGGACCGGCCGAGCACCTGGCCATCACCGATCTGGCGCAAGTGCCGCTGATCCTGCCGACCGGTCATCACGGCCTGCGCAGCACGCTGGACGCCGCCTTTGCGCGCGCCAAGATCGCGCCGCGCGTGGTGCAGGAAATCGATTCGCTGGCCATGCTGATGGAAGCAGTGGACATGGGTTTCGGCGCGACGCTGCAGCCCTGGGCCGCGGTGGGCCGCTATGGCGACGCCGCCAGCCGCTTCCACCTGACGCAGATCGACGACCCCACGGTCGGCCGGCGCAACCTGATCTGCAGCCTGTCCGACGACGAGCTGTCATCCGCCGCGCTGGCCCTGCGGGCGGTGATGGCCGATACCGCCCGGGAGCTGGTGCGGTCCGGGGCATGGGGCGGCATCCGCGCGCTGCCGGGATAGCCAGTGTTTCGCGGGCCATCACGATCCGTGATACCCCCATTCCAGCGCGGGGCTTAGCACGCTGGCGGGGCCCCGGTACAGTCGCGTCAAACTTACAAGCGACTGAACCGTGCCTTACTTCCCCACACACTGCCCCGAGGACCGCACATCATGATCGACGTCCTCGTCATCGGCGGCGGCAATGCCGCCCTGTGCGCCGCCCTGATGGCGCGCGAAGCCGGCGCCAGCGTGCTGATGCTGGAAGCGGCGCCGCGCGAATGGCGCGGCGGCAATTCCCAGCACACGCGCAACCTGCGCTGCATGCACGACGCCCCGCAGGACGTGCTGGTCGACGCCTACCCCGAAGAAGAGTATTGGCAGGACCTGCTGAAGGTAACCGGCGGCCTGACCGACGAACATCTGGCGCGCCTGGTGATCCGGGCATCGTCCAACTGCCGGGACTGGATGCGCAGCCATGGCGTGCACTTCCAGCCGCCGCTGTCCGGCGCGCTGCACGTGGCCCGCACCAACGCCTTCTTCATGGGCGGCGGCAAGGCCCTCGTCAACGCCTACTACCGCAGCGCCGAAAAGCTTGGCGTGCAGATCCGCTACAACGCCCCGGTCGACGCCATCGAACTGGATGGCGACCGCTTCGTCGCGGCACGTATCGGCTCCGAGCGCATCGAGGCGCGCGCCTGCGTGCTGGCGGCGGGCGGCTTCGAGTCCAATCGCGAGTGGCTGCGCGAGGCGTGGGGCCAGAACGAGCGCGGCGAATGGCCGGCCGACAACTTCCTGATCCGCGGCACGCGCTTCAACCAGGGCGTGCTGCTCAAGTACATGATCGACGCCGGCGCCGACGCCATCGGCGATCCGTCGCAATCGCATTGTGTTGCCATCGATGCGCGTGCGCCGCTGTACGACGGCGGCATCTGCACCCGCATCGACTGCGTGTCGCTGGGCGTGGTGCTCAACGCCAATGCCGAGCGCTTCTATGACGAGGGCGAGGACTTCTGGCCCAAGCGCTACGCGATCTGGGGGCGGCTGGTGGCCCAGCAGCCCGGACAGATCGGCTATTCGATCATCGACGCCAAGGCCGTGGGCCGCTTCATGCCACCGGTATTCCCGGGCGTCACGGCGCAGACGCTGCCGGAGCTGGCGCGCAAGCTCGGTCTGGACGAGGCGCGCTTCATGCAGACCATCGACGCGTACAACGCATCGTGCCGCACCGGCACCTTCGACCATACCGTGCTCGACGACTGCCATACCGAAGGGCTGACGCCGCCCAAGACGCACTGGGCCCGGCCGATCGATACCGCGCCGTTCTATGGCTACGCGCTGCGCCCCGGCATCACGTTCACCTACCTCGGCCTGAAGGTCAACGACAAGGCCGCCGTGCACTTCGGCGGCAAACCCAGCGCCAACCTGTTCGTCGCCGGCGAAATGATGGCGGGCAACGTGCTGGGCAAGGGCTATACGGCCGGTGTCGGCATGTCGATCGGCACCGCCTTTGGCCGCATCGCCGGCACGCAGGCCGCGCTCGCGGCAGCGGCCGCGCGCCAGGGCAATCCGGCCAGGCGGGCCAGCATCGAATCCCAGGAAAATGAGCATGCAACATCTTGAAGCGCTGACGCGCGAAGCGGCTGCGCTGGCACAGGCCTCGCTGCCGCTCACCCCCGACGAGAGCGAAGTGTCCCGCACGCTGCAGATCTGCAATGCCTGCCGCTATTGCGAGGGCTTCTGCGCGGTGTTCCCGGCGATGACGCGCCGGCTCGAATTCGGCAAGGCCGATATCCATTACCTGGCCAACCTGTGCCATAACTGCGGCGCGTGCTTCCATGCGTGCCAATATGCGCCGCCGCATGAATTCGCGGTCAATATCCCGCAGGCCATGGCCAAGGTCCGCGTGCAGACGTATGGCGACTACGCGTTCCCCGCCGCATTCGGTGCGCTGTACCGCCGCGCCGGCCTGACCACCGCGCTGGCGCTGGCGGGCGGGCTGGCGCTGTTCCTGCTGATGGTGGTGGCGCTGCGCGGTTCGCTGCTGCACGAGCCGCTGGCGGGCAACTTCTACGCGATCTTCCCGCACAACCTGCTTGCCGTGATGTTCGGCGTGGTGTTCCTGTTCTCGGTCTTCGCGCTCGGCGTGGGCGTGACGCGCTTCTGGCGCAGGGTTTCGCCGGGTACACGACCGGGCGACGCGCCCGGCGCGGCCGCGGGTGGCGCCGCCAGGGATGCGCTGGCGCTGCGCTATCTCGACGGCGGCCACGGCGAAGGCTGCAACAACGAGGACGATGCCTTCACGCTGGCGCGCCGCCGCTTCCACCACTTCACGTTCTACGGCTTCATGCTGTGCTTCGCGTCGACCGTGGTGGCAACCGGCTATCACTACCTGCTGGGCCTGCATGCGCCGTACGACTACACCAGCCTGCCGGTCGTGCTGGGCACGCTGGGCGGCATCGGGCTCGCGATCGGCACCGCCGGCCTGTTCTGGCTGAACCTGCGGCGCGATCCGCGCACCGGCGACCAGGCGCAGCGCCCGATGGACCGCGGCTTTATCGCGCTGCTGTTCCTCACCAGCGTCACCGGCCTCGCACTGCTGGTCTGGCGCGATACATCGGCCATGGCCACGCTGCTGGCCATTCACCTGGGCATCGTGATGGCGCTGTTCGTGACCCTGCCGTACGGCAAGTTCGCGCACGGCATCTATCGCAGCGCGGCGCTGCTGAAGTGGCATATCGAGAAGCGGCGCCCGAGCGATCTGGCGCTCGGCTCGGACTGATAGCCGCCGCATAAGGTGGAATCACCATCCCGTCGTTCCCGTGCATGCGGGAACGACGCAGCTACGTCAACAATCGAACAATTCCGGCATCCCAAGGAGACATCCATGAGCAAACCCGGCGTTCTGAATATTCCGTCGATGCGCGACCGCTGCAGCGAGGCCGAATGGCAGGCACGCGTCGACCTGGCCGCCTGCTATCGCCTCGTCGAGCTGTACGGCATGGCGGACATGATGGCGAACCACATCTCGGTGCGGGTGCCGGACGAGGAGAACGCCTTCCTGATCAACCCATACGGCATGATGTACGAGGAGATCACGGCCTCTTGCCTGATCAAGGTGGATCACGACGGCAACATCCTGTCCAAGCCGGATTTCGGCGCGCTGAACTACGGCATCAACAAGGCAGGCTACGTGATCCACAGCGCCGTGCATCACGCGCGGCCCGAGGTGGCATGCGTGATCCACACGCATAGCTGGGCCTCGATGGCGGTGTCCGCGCTCGAATGCGGCCTGCTGCCGATCACGCAAACCGCGATGCGCTTCCTGAAGATCGGCTACCACGACTACCAGGGCGTGGTGCTCGACACGGCCGAGCAGGCGTCGCTGATCGAGGACCTCGGCAAGGGCGAAGCGCTGATCCTGCGCAATCACGGCGCGCTGACGGTCGGCAACACCGTGGGCGAAGCCTTCAACTGGATGCACCGGCTCGAACTGGCCTGCCGCGCGCAGATCGGCGCGATGGCATGCAACACGCCGCTGCAGAAGGTGGCCCCGAACGTGCTGGAAGCCACCTGGAACAACTACCAGCCCGGCACGCGCCGCCCCTACGGCGTCATGGAATGGCCCGCGCTGCTGCGCAAGCTGGACCGCATCGATCCCAGCTATCGCGACTGAAGCCTGCCGCTTCCACGCCGCACGGAACGGTTCTCCGGCGGCGCACCATAAAACAACAGGATGGAGACAACAATGAACCGCAGACGCATGCTGGCTCGCATGGTTGCGATCGGCGCTGCCATCGGCGCGGCGCCGATGCTCATGGTGGGCGCCCGCGCGCAAGGGCTGCCGAACAAGCCCGTCACGCTGGTCGTGCCGTTTGCCCCCGGCGGCAACCTCGATGTGGTGGCACGCGCGATTGCGCCCGCTCTGGAACAGGCGCTCGGTCAAAACGTGATCGTCGACAACCGCCCCGGCGCGGGCGGCGTGATCGGGGCCACGCTGGTATCGCGCGCGGAGCCCGACGGCTCGACGCTGCTGGTGACGACGCCCAACGCCATCGTGGTGCTGCCGCGCATGACGCGTACCAATTTCTCGCTGGCCAGCTTCCAGCCGGTCGGGCTCGTCTCGACCACACCGCTGGTGGTGGTGGTCAAGGGCGACGACAAGCGCTTCCCCGACGTGAAATCGCTGCTCGCCCACATCCGCGCCAATCCGGGCAAGGTCGCCTCGGGGCATGCCGGGCCGGGCACCACCAACCATATGGCGACGTTGCAGCTCGAGGATGCCGCGAGCGTGAAGCTCAACCAGGTCCCCTACAAGGGCTCGGCCCCCGCGCTGATGGACCTGATCGGCGGCCAGATCGATATGGTCGTGGACCAGCTCTCCAGTTCGGCGCCACATATCCAGTCGGGCGCGCTACGCGCGCTGGCGGTGATGTCGCGCGACAGAGAACCGACGCTGCCAAAGGTGCCCACGCTGCGCGAGGCCGGTCTCGCCAACTTCGAGGCCACGACCGCGACGGGGCTGCTGGCGCCGGCCGGCACGCCGCCGGCGGTGATCGACACGCTCAACGCCGCGCTGCGCAAGACGCTCGCCGATGGCGCCGTCAGGAGCCGCCTCGCCACCGTCGGCAGCGTCGCCCGTTCGTCGTCGCCGCAGGAGCTGCTTACCGCCTGGCAGGGCGAAGACGCCCGGGCGCAGACGCTGGCGGCCAGCGGCCGGCTGAAGGCCGCGCAGTAAGCGCCAGGCACCCCCTACCGGAGACCGATCATGACGCGACCCTGCCTGCCCGCCCTCGCCCGCATCACGCCGCCCGCCTTTCGCGCACCGGCCGGCGCCTGCGACAGCCACGCCCACGTGTTCGGACCCTTCGACCGCTTTCCGCTGGCCGAGGACCGCAGCTACACCCCGGGCGAATATCCGGCCGACGCCTTCATTGCCCACCTGGATGCGCTCGGCCTCACGCGTGGCGTGCTGGTGACCGCCAGCGCCAGCGGCACCGGCGCGGGCAATGCCGTGGTGCTGGACGCGCTGCGCCGCTACCCGACCCGCCTGCGCGGCATCGCGGTGCCGGCGCCGGACACCACCGACGCCGAGCTGGACGCGTGGCACGAAGCTGGCGTGCGCGGCATGCGCTTCAACCTGTATCGGATGGACGGCCACGCGGTGTACCGCAACGGCGCCGGCATCGAGGTGCTGGAAGCGATGGCGCCCCGCTTGCGCGCGCGCGGCTGGCACGCGCAGATCTGGATTCATGCGCCGGACCTCGTGGAGCTGGGTCCCCGGCTGGAGGCGCTTGGCGTGCCGCTGGTGATCGACCACATGGGCCGCATGTCCACCGCGCGCGGCATCGCCGACCCGGGCTTCCAGACACTGTGCGCGATGCTGGGCGACGGCACCGCGTGGACCAAGATCTCCGGCGCCGACCGGCTCAACCCGGGCGGCGCGCCGTACACCGAGGTCGACCCGTTCGCCCAGACGCTGCTCGCGGCGAACCCGGAACAGGTGGTATGGGGCTCGGACTGGCCCCACATCAACTACTTCGAGCCCCACCTGATGCCGGATGACGGCGTGCTGTTCAACCTGCTGGCACGCTGGCTGCCAGACGCCGACGCGCGCGAGCGCGTGCTGGTCGCCAACCCGGCCCGCCTCTACGA
Source organism: Cupriavidus gilardii J11 (assembly GCF_007829435.1). GTDB lineage: Bacteria > Pseudomonadota > Gammaproteobacteria > Burkholderiales > Burkholderiaceae > Cupriavidus > Cupriavidus gilardii_D. The sequence goes on along the minus strand of NZ_VLJN01000010.1, from coordinate 60,492 downwards.
CTTCTGACGCACCACCCTCCCTTCTCCCGCAAAGCGGGAGAACACTCCCCTCCCCTCTCCCGCAAAGCGGGAGAGGGGAGGGGGAGAGGGCAGTCACAGCAATCACCACAGCCTTCACAGCAGAAACCAAACCCACAACAACGTCCCGAGGAGACATCATGTACCGCTTCCCCCGTTCCCTGTCCCGTGCCCTCGCGCCGACGCTGGCCTGCGCATTCGCCGCGGCAACCGCCTTCTCCGCTACCGCGCACGCCGCCGACGCCTATCCCAGCAAGCCGGTGCGCGTGATCGTCGCCTTCTCGCCGGGCGGCACCACCGATATCCTCGCGCGCACCGTCAGCCAGCAACTGTCGCAACGCTTCAAGCAATCGTTCGTGATCGACAACCGGCCAGGCGCCGGCGGCAACATCGGCACCGAGGTGGTGGTGCGCGCGCCGGCCGACGGCTATACGCTGCTGGTCAACTCGGTCGGACCGATCTCGATCAACCAGACGCTGTACAAGCGGCTGAACTACGATCCGCTGACGGACCTGGTGCCGGTGGTGCAGATCGCCGACGTGCCCAACGTGCTGGTGGTCCATCCGTCGATGCCGGTCAAGACGCTGGAGGAATTCGTGGCCTATGCCAAGGCGAATCCGGGCAAGCTGAACTACAGCTCGACCGGCGTCGGCACGTCCTCGCATCTGTCGAGCTTCATGCTGACCGAGCGCATCGGCACCACCGCCACCCACGTGCCCTACAAGGGCGCCGACGCGCTGAACGACCTGATCGCCAACCGCGTGCAGTTCATGTTCGCTACCATTCCGTCAGTGATTTCGCATATCAAGTCCGGCAAGCTGCGCGCGCTGGCGGTCAGCAGCACCAAGCGCTCGCGCTCGATGCCCGATGTGCCGACCGTGGCCGAGAAGGGTTTCCCGGGCTTCGAGGCGGGTTCGTGGTTCGGCTTCTTCGCGCCCAAGGGCACGCCGAAGGAGGTGGTCACGCAACTGAACAAGGCGGTCAACGACGTACTGCCGTCGCTGCAGGAGCAGATGATTCGCGAAGGCGCCGATCCGGTGGGCGGTTCGCCGGAGCAGTTCGGCAAATTCACCCGCGCGGAGTACGCGAAGTGGAAAGAGGTGGTGCGCGCATCCGGCGCCTCGGTGGATTGATGCGGCGACCGGTCACCCATCGATAACGATATCAAGGACAGCATTGGCATGACGGCATCCCCCTCCCCCACGCCCCTTCGCATCCTGCTGTCGGCAGCAGCCGCGCGGGCCTATGCCAAGGACATCGATGCCGCGCTCGAGGGCCGGCTCTGGACCGTGGTGCCGGCTCCCGCCGTCGGCGACGACACGGTGGTGGACGCCGACATTGCCTTCGTGTCGCGCGATGTCACGGGCCTGTCGACCAAGCACGAGCTGCAGCCCGCGACGGCTCGCTTCTACAACGCGATGCTGCAGGCGCCGTCTCTGCGCTGGGTTCATGTGCATTCGGCCGGCGCGGACCGGCCCGTGTATGTGCGGTTGCGCGAGCGCGGCGTCACGGTGACGACCTCGTCCGGCGCCAATGCGGCGGTGGTCGCGCAGACCGCGCTGGCCGGCCTGCTGGCGCTGGCACGCCAGTTCCCGCAGCTGATGGCGGCACAGCGCGAGAGGCGCTGGGCCCCGCTGATCGGCAGCGGGCTGCCACGCGACCTGGACGGCCAGACCGCGACCATCGTCGGCTGGGGTCCCATCGGCCAGCAGATCGGCGCCGTGCTGAAGGTGCTGGGATTGAAGGTGGTGGTGGTCCGGCAAAGCGCGGCGCAGGCCGGCCCCGACTACGAGACGACCACCTTCGCCGGGCTTGCCGACGTGCTGCCGCGCACCGACTGGCTGGTGCTGGCCTGTCCGCTGACCGACGATACGCGCGGCCTCATCGATGCCGCCGCGCTGGCGCGGCTGCCGGGCGGCGCGCGACTGGTCAATGTATCGCGTGGCGAGGTGGTCGACGAAGCGGCATTGATCGCGGCGCTGCGCGACGGCCAACTGGCCGGCGCCTATCTCGACGTCTATGCGCACGAGCCGCTGCCCGTCGATTCCCCGCTGTGGGACATGCCCAACGTCATCGCCACGCCGCACAGCGCGGGCTTTTCCGATGGCAATGCGGCGCGGGTGGTGCAGATGTTCCTGACGCGATTGCGGGAGTGGGGTCGGTGAATGGGTGAAGGCGCGGGGTGAGCAGTGACTGCCCTCTCCCCCGCCCCTCTCCCGCGCGCGGGATAGGGGCCGGGGGAGAGGGCAATCACATCCCACCCCAAACCCCCATCCGCAACATCAGCCCGCCTGCAACTTCGCCAACGCATCCCGCAACGCCGTACGCACCCCTTCCTCGACCACCGGGTGATAGAACGGCATCGCCAGCATCTGCTCGATGGTCAGATTCTGCTGCCAGGCCCACGCCAGCAGGTGCGCGATATTCTCGGCGCGCGGTCCCATCCATTCCGCTCCAAGAAAGCGGCCGCTGGCACGATCGGCATACACGTGCATCAGCCCGCGGTTCTTCAACATGACGCGGCTGCGGCCCTGGTCCTCGAAGCTGACCTCGCCGGTGACAAAGCTGCCGGCCGGCAGATCGGCATGGCGCAGGCCCACCATCGCCAGTTGCGGATCGGAGAACACCACGCCGATCGGCGCGCGCCGCGCTACCGGCTTTACCTGCGGCCACGACGCGGCGTTCTCACCGGCGGCCTTGCCCTCGTCGGCGGCCTCGTGCAGCAGCGGCAGGACATCATTGGCATCGCCTGCGATGAAGATCGGCGCGGCGCCACATTGCAGCGTCACCGGATCGAACAGCGGCACGCCGCGCGCGTCGAGTGCAAGGCCGGTATTCTCCAGGCCGAGCGAACGGACATTGGGTTGACGGCCCGTCGCCGCCAGCACGTAGTCGAAGCGTTCGGTCACCGCCCGGCCGTCGCGGTCGACGAAGCTGATCACGGCCTCGTCGCCCTCGCGGCGCATCTCCGTCACGTTGGCGTCCGGGTCCAGATAGAACTCCTGCTGGAACGCCTGCGCGGCGTAGGCCCGGATCGCCGGGTCGGTCAGCGGGCCCACGCCGCCGCGCACGCCGAACACGCGCACATGCACGCCGAGGCGCGACAACGCCTGTCCCAGTTCCAGCCCGATCACGCCCGGGCCGAACACCGCCACGCGGCGCGGCAAATCTTCCCACGCGAACACGTCGTCATTGACGATCAGCCGGTCGCCAAACACGCGAAACGGTGCCGGCACCATCGGGCTGGAACCGGTGGCGATCACGACCCGGCTGGCGCGCACGATCGTATCGTCGCCGACCTGGAGCACGGTGTTGTCGATGAAGCGCGCATGGCCGCGCAACTTGTCCTCGAACGGGATATTGTCCACGCCGCGGACCACGAAGCCGACGAAGCGGTCCCGCTCGCCGCGCACGCGCGCCATCACCTCCCGCCCGTCGATGCGGATCTGGCCATCGACGTGCACGCCGAACGGCGCCGTATGGCGGGCCTCGTGCGCGGCCTCGGCGGCGGCGATCAGCAGCTTCGACGGCATGCACCCAACGCGCGCGCAGGTGGTACCGTACTCGCCGCCCTCGATGATCACGGCCCGCTTGCCGGCCGCCCTGGCGGCGCGGTAGGCAGCGAGACCGGCGGTGCCGGCGCCGATCACGGCGATGTCGGTGTGAAGCGTGTTCATGGCGTAATCCTGTTGATCCGGTTCTATCCGGTTCGATTCTGGAAGCTGTGAAAAAGAGACAAGGTCAATCCACGGACCCGATGGCAGCACGCCACCATCGGGTCCGGCGACTGCCGGAACCGCGCCACCGTCCTGGCGGGGGACAGAACGATGGCTCGGATTCGGGGGACAGGGGAACCGCTGGCGCGGCTCAGGGCAGACTCAGGCCTTCACGAAGGCTTCGACCTGCTCGGCGCCACCGATCAGCTTGCCGTTGATGAATACCTGCGGCGCCGTCATCGTGCCTGACACGGCGCCCAGCACCTTGCCGCGGATCTTGTTTTCCAGCGGCACGTCGATGTAGTCGTAGCCGTTGTCCGCCAGCAGCTGCTTGGCCTTGGCACAGAACGGGCAGCCTTCCTTCGAGAACACCACCACCTGATCCGGCTTCCTGGCGCCCGGCGCGATGTAGTCGAGCATGGTGTCGGCGTCGGAAACCTTGAACGGGTCGCCCGGCTCTTCCGGCTCGATGAACATCTTTTCCACGACGCCGTTCTTCACCAGCATCGAATAGCGCCAGCTGCGCTTGCCGAAGCCCAGATCGGCCTTGTCCACCAGCATGCCCATGCCTTCGGTGAATTCGCCATTGCCGTCCGGGATCATCACGATGTTCTGCGACTCCTGGTCCTTGGCCCATTCATTCATCACGAAGGTGTCGTTGACCGACACGCACACCACCGCGTCGACGCCGTGTTTGGCGAACACCGGCGCCAGTTCGTTGTAGCGCGGCAGGTGGGTGGACGAGCAGGTCGGCGTAAAGGCGCCGGGCAGAGAGAAAAGGACGACGGTCTGGTTGTCGAACAGTTCGGCCGTGGTGACGTTCTTCCACTCGTTGTTCTCGCGCACGCGGAACGTGACGTTGGGTACGCGTTGGCCTTCACGGGATTGCAGCATCGGATAACTCCTCGGTTTGGGTGCTAGGGTGTCTTGGGGGTTGCCTGTCACGTGTTTCGTGTTACGTGTTACGTGTTTCGTGCCGCTTCAACCAGTCGATCAGCAGCGAAGGCCCCATTCTGGAGATGCTGCCAGCATATGTACAATTTATCGTTCCAAACGTGGCCATGCATTTTTGCTATCGAGACGTCATAGTCAAAAGCTAAGGGCGTTTTTGGCGCGAATCCGCGCCTTCGCGCCGGGCGCGTTTGTCGCCGCGCGGGGAAATCGTTTAGGCTGGGCCCATGGATGACACGACACCACGCCAAAACCGTACCGCTTCCCTCGTCCGCCTGCCGCTGAAGGCGATGGCGACCGCCGCCCTGGTTACCGCCGGCGGCTTTGCCACCTATTGGGCGTATCTTGCGATCAACCAGGGCCGGTTGCTGTTCGACGCGCGCCGGCGCCCGCCCCGGGAGCTGCCGGAGGGCATCACCACCTATTCGCACACGGTGCCGGGCGGCCTGCTGCGCGGCTATGTGTTCCGCGCCGACGAGCACCAGCCCGTCACCGATCTGCTGTTCTACCTGCCGGGCCGCGGCGAGGACGTGCTGGAAACCATGGCCTATCTGGACTGGCTGCCTGCCCGGCTCGGTTTCGCCACCTTCGACTATCGCGGCCTCGGGCACTCGGACGGCGAGCCGTCGGAGGCCGGCGCCGTGGCCGATGCCAGCCAGTTCCTGCTGCATCTGCGCCGCGTGCTGCCGGGCACGCGGGTCCATGTGGTGGGCCGCAGCCTCGGCACCGGCATCGCGATCCAGCTGGCCGACCTGCAGCCGTTCGAGAGCCTGCAACTGATCACCCCCTACGACTCGCTGCTGGAGATCGTGCGCAAGCGTTTTCCGCTGGTGCCGCTGCGCCAGCTGATGCGTCACCGTTTCGACTCCATTTCCCATTGCAAGAAGGTGGTTCAGCGCACCAAGGTGCTACTGGCGGAGGTCGATGACGTGGTGCCGCATGCCGCGTCGGAGCGGCTGATGGCGGCCTGGCCGGGGCCGGTCGCGGTGGAAACCATCCCCAACACCGACCATTCCAACATCGTCGGCCACCGGCGCACCTGGCAGGCGATGAGCGACTTCGCGCTGCAATTCGCGCGGCACCCGGAGATGGACGCCCACGGTCACCGGCTGGACGAGGTCCAGGTGGAGGCAGGTCSCGGCGGCWYCGMSCCSKSCGGMCKRCGCCGAATAGCCGCGCTTCTAGCGCGACAGGTAGATCACGATGGCGATCAGCCCGATCGCGGCAAGGGTGATCAGCAGGAAAGTCAGCACGGCGGCGGCATCCGGGGTCATTTGCCCCGAGTATCCGGGAATCACCCAGGCACCGCCGTAGGCCGCCAGTTGGAGCAGTCGAAGGATTCTTCCTACAACCGCAAAGCGGGACCAGCCGCATCGAACCGCACCCGTCGTCCCCGCAGACGCGGGGACCCAGCGACTTCAATACCTCCGGAAGACCGCGCTCCGGCGGAATAACGGCCGCGCCGGGCGCTTTTCTACAATCCCGCGATACGGCCGCGGCACACTGCCCGACGACAGTCGCGCGGCGCCGAACTTTGAGATTCCTCCTATCCCGCTTTGGGCCCGGCGCACCTAAGCTGCCAACACACTGCAGCGCTTTCGACTATTTCCCGTTTTGGTCTGAAGGTGGGGCATGTGCGAGTTTTTATGCCGTGGTTGGCGGTCGCTGCCAATCCCGTCCGCCCGGCACGAATTCTCGCCTTTTCGGGCGCCGCCCCGCGCGGCGCCCCTCTTTCCCGCGATGGAACGAAGAGGGCTTCAGCATGGCTTTGCGCATTCTGGTGGCGGACGACCATCCGGCAATTTCGCTGGCAATCCGCAGCCTGTTGCAAGGAAGAATGGGCTGGTTGGTATGCGGCGAGGTCACGACGCCAGACGCGCTGTTCCGCGCCGTGGCGACGGAAAACCCCGACGTGGTGGTGACCGACTATCACATGCCCGGCGGGCAGGCGAAGGACGGCATGCGCATGCTGGGCCAGCTGCGGCGCCAGTATCCCGCGCTGCGCATCGTCGTACTGACGATGATGACCAACCCGATGATCCTGCGGGCCATTTCTGACGTGCCGGTCCAGGGCCTGCTGCTGAAGGATTCCCCGCTGGACGAACTCGTCCAGGCGCTGGTCCAGATCGAACGCGGCCACAGCTACATTGGCAAGACCGCCACCCGCATCCTGTCCGAAGCGACCACGCGCTATTCCTATCCGGACGAACGCGGCGGCATCAACAGCCTGTCGGTGCGCGAAACGGAGGTCTTGCGGCTCTATCTGAGTGGAAAGTCGGTAACACAGATTGCCACGGCATTGAGCCGCAGCGTGAAGACCATCAGCCGCCAGAAAAACTGCGCGATGCAAAAGCTCGGCGCGAGCAATGACCGTGAGCTGTTCGACTTCGCCGCGCGCCAGGACCTGATGATGCCGCGGGAGCAGACGCCGATGCCGGCCTCATGAGCCGTACTCGACGTCCATGACAAAGGGGCCCTGCTGGGCCCCTTTTCACGTTCCGGTCGTCCCCGCGAAGGCGGGGACCCAATCTCTTGGACGTCGAATTACTCCGCCGCGCGAACTGGCACCAGTCCGTCATCCGGCGGCGTATCGGCGGCAGCGGAAGTCCTGGCGCGCGTCTCCCAGAATTCCGCGTTCGCGATACCGAGCGGACCAGGCACGAACTGCGGATCGACGCCCTGCCGCTTCTGCGCCTCGTAGTCGCGCAACGCCTTCAGCGCCGGCTTCTGCAGGATCAGGATCGCGACGATGTTCAGCCATGCCATCAGACCCACGCCGATATCGCCGAGCGCCCACGCCACCGTCGCGGTGCGCACGCAGCCATACAGCGTCGCGGCCAGGATCGCCACCTTCAGCAGGAATACCGTCCACGGACGGTGCAGCTTGCGGTTGATATAGGCGACATTGGTCTCCGCGATGTAGTAATAGGCAACGATCGTGGTGAAGGCGAAGAAGAACAGCGCGATGGCGACGAACGCGGCGCCGAAGCCCGGCAACACGCTTTCCACGGCGTGCTGTGTATAGCCGGGACCCGTTTCGACGCCCGACAGGCCCGTGTGCAGCGCTTCCTTGGCCGGTCCCACCACGTTGTAGGCGCCGGTGATCAGTACCATGAAGGCCGTCGCGGAGCAGACGAACAAGGTGTCCACGTAGACCGAGAACGCCTGCACCAGACCCTGCTTGGCCGGATGGGACACTTCCGCGGCGGCCGACGGATGCGGGCCCGTGCCCTGGCCTGCCTCGTTCGAGTACACGCCGCGCTTGACGCCCCACTGCACCGCCAGGCCGAGTACCGCGCCAAACGCGGAATTCATGCCGAACGCGCTGCTGAGGATCAGGTTCATCACCGCGGGCAGCTTCTCGATATTGAGGGCCACGATCACGCAGGCCACCAGGATGTAGCCGAGTGCCATGAACGGCACGACGATCTCGGCGAACCTGGCGATCCGCTTGACGCCGCCGAAGATGATCAGACCCAGCAGCACCACCAGAACGGCGCCCGTCACGGCCGGATCGATATCGAAGGAATTCTTCATGCCCGCGGCGATGCTGTTGGACTGCACGCCGGGCATCAACAGGCCGCAGGCAACGATGGTCGCCAGCGCGAAAATCCAGGCGTACCACTTGGCGCCCAGGCCCTTCTCGATGTAGTAGGCCGGACCGCCGCGATATTGGCCGTCGACGTTTTCCTTGTAGATCTGCGCGAGGGTCGACTCGATATAGGCGGTGCTGGCGCCCAGGAACGCCATCACCCACATCCAGAACACGGCGCCGGGACCGCCAAACGTGATGGCGGTGGCTACACCGGCGATATTGCCGGTGCCGACCCGGCCCGACAGCGACATCGTCAGCGCCTGGAAGGAACTGACGCCCTCCGCGGACGACTTGCCGTCAAGCATCAGGCGGATCATGCCGAAGAAATGCCGGACCTGCGCGAAGCGGGTACGGAAGGAGAAGTAAAGCCCGACAGCAAGGCACAGGTAAACCAGTGCCGGACTCCAGATGATGCCATTGACGGCATCCACAATTTTGTCCATCGCAAGTCTCCGAGTTGGGTTGGGGCAGAGTGAGCCCACACGCACTCAGCGGCGCCTGCCTCCCCTGGTCAGGCGGCTGCGCTCCAAAAAAGGCGTAACCATACCAGCAACAGCAGAAGCAATTGCCTAGGGATAACCCCTTGGTATGTCGGCGCGGTCACCCTGTCGTGCGTTATCTGTTCACCCGCGGGCGCCGGTATCCGGCATCGGCCGCGTTGACACCGGCGCAATTGTGTCCGGCGAAACAAAAACTAGCGAGCCTCCTGCGCTTTTTACGTGCCTGAACCAGAAGTTACATATCTGTTTCATGAAGAAGCCCGCCTGACGTGTCCCGGCAGTGGGCCGCGCGCGTAACCTGAGCGCTGGCAAACCGCTCCACAAGGAAGCTGAGGAAAATCATGTCTCTACGCCTGATCCTGCTCGACGTGCCTGGCGTCTTGTACTCTGACCGCTCCGCCGCGCGGCTGGGCGGCAAGCCGGGGAACGGCGCACCCGGGGATATGCGGCTGTTCGATCCCGTTGCGCTGGGCTTTGTCCGGCGCCTGTTCGGGCTGGCCGGCGCCCGCGTGGTGCTCCCGTCTGCGTGGAGCCGGGGGGTGCGCGCCGCCACCATCCAGCAACTCGATCTGCAGGTGCAAGCCTTTGCGCCGGCCGTCGACGGAGGCTTCGGCGCGGAGGCGGCGGCCTGGCTGGCCGGCGCCGACGAGCCGCAATCCTATGTCCTGCTGACCGCGGACGCCGCTTCGGTGCCGGCAGCCTTGCGGCCGCGCACCCTGGCCGTCGACGGCCGCACGGGTCTGACGGTCGACGACTTCCAGCGGGCGCTGGACATGCTTGGCGTCGCGCCCCCGCACGACCTGTACCCGCCGACCGGGCCGGACGCCCGCGTGCAGGCACGCCTGCTGCAATTGCGGCGCGCGGCGCGCCGGCAACCGGAAGCCGTGAGCAAGGCGGCAGCGGCCGAACCCGCGCACGCCTGAGCAGGCACCGGCTTCCAGGGTCACTCCTGACGCGCCGGGGACGCCTGGGCGACGCTTCATGCGTGGCGAACCGCCGCGGGGGTCTGCATAATGCCCCCATGGAACGCAAGGGAATCCCGTATGGCGCGTTGACGGTCGCCGCGCTGGCCATCGCCGCCCACACCGCAGGTCCTTCCGCGCTTGCGCAGACGGCGGCGCCGGCCAATGGCGTGCGCGCCGCCGGCGAGACGGGCGCCCCGCCGCTTTGCTACGCCCCTTGGTTCCAACCCGGCGCCCGCGCCCAGCTCGAGGCCGACGGCAAGATGCCGATGTCCATCACGATGACGGTGCGGCATCCCCGGCGCACCGAAGACGGCTGTGAGGCGTGGCTGGACATCCAGTCCAAGTCGGCGCTGGCCGCGATGATGGGCCCGCCCGTGCTGATGGACCAGATGCACCGGCTGGCCATTGTCGGACAGGCCGGCTCCCCGGACGGCTGGATCACCAGCCAGCGCGCCACCATCAACGCCCAGGCCCGCTATGCGAGGCTGTTCGGCGAGGTCTCGTTCGAAGGCAGCGGCATGGTGAGCTACACCGGCCACGACATCCGCGAAGGGGCAACCTTGCCCGGCGAGGCGCTGTGGTCGAGCGCGGCATTCGAGGTGCACAGCCTCCACAGCGGCGAGGCCGTCACTACCATTCGCGTGCCTCGTGCCTCGGTCGAGATCACCGCGCGCCATGTCGGCCGCAAGCAGTGGATCGATACGGCGCTGGGCCGCCGCGAATGCCTGCCAATCCGTTTCGAGAAGCAGACTTCCCTGGGCGCCATCCATATCGGCGACGACATCGAGCGCCCCAAGCCGTACCACATGGCCGTGACCGACTGGTACTGCCCCAGCGAGGCCTTCGTGCTGCGCACCGAGGTGCGCCAGGAGGGGGAGGTTCAGGTGATCGACACCACCGCCATCGACGTGCCGGAACCACGGCCGTGAAAGGCGAAGCCGCACACCGCGGGGCCGCGCCGAAAAATTTGCGCAACAGCCAACATTGCGACCCAAAGTTGCCCGATACTACGACACGAAAGGCCACGCGGCCTGTAGTGCGCAATGGCGCTTCGATCAACCCGCTTGATCGACAACCCACAGCACCTGCATCCGAACCGAACTGTGTCGCGACGTGTCTGGCCAATCGTTCTCCTGCTGGCACTGATCGGCGCTGCCATCTACTTTGGCGCCCATCTGATCGCCGACGAGCTGCGCACGTCGCGCTGGCAAGCGCGGTATTTTTCCGAGTGGGGGCAACGGCTGACGTACACCACCGCGCCGGGGCCCAGCGAGCGCATCCGCTTTCCCGACACCGGCCCGTACGACATGCGGCTGGGATATGCGCGCCTGCCGCACTACACTGAACTGCTGGAGGCGCGCGGCTTCGTGCGCGAGCGGCAGGCCCGCATGTCCGAAGCGATGCTGTCCTACCTGGACCTGGGCCTCTATGCGCCGTACCGCGAGAAGACCCGCGCCGGGCTGGCCCTGCTCGACTGCAACGACAACCAGATCTCGGTGCAGCGTTTCCCCGAACGGCAGTACCGTGCCTACCACGACGTTCCACCGGTATTGGTCAGTTCGCTGCTGTTCGTCGAAAACCAGGGCCTGCTGAATCCGGAATTTCCCACGCGCAATCCCGCGCTGGACTGGCGGCGCCTGTCGCGCGCGGGACTCGACCAGATGATGCGCATCGTGGATCCGGAGCGGGATACGCCGGGCGGCAGCACACTGGCCACCCAGATCGAGAAATACCGGCACTCGCCCAATGGACGCACGTCGTCCATTCACGAGAAGCTGCGGCAGATGGCCTCCGCATCGGTGCGCGCCTATCTCGATGGGCCCGACACGATGCGGGCGCGCCAGCGCATCGTGATGGATTACCTCAATACCGTGCCGCTGTCGGCGCGCACCGGGCACGGCGAGATCCATGGCATCGGCGACGGCATGTACTTCTGGTACGGCGAGGATTTCGACGAGGCCAACCGGCTGCTGCGTTCCCTCGAACTGGAGCCGCCGACGGCACGGCAGGCGCAGGTGTTCAAGCAGGCGTTGTCGCTGATCATTGCGCAGCGACGGCCGTCATACCATCTGCGTCGCTACGACAGCAATCTCGAACCGCTGACCGACAGCTACCTGCGCCTGCTGGCCAGCGCGGGCGTGATTTCGGCCCGGCTGCGCGACGCGGCGCTGGCCGCGCGCCTGGACCGGCAGCCCGTGCCGGCGTTGCCGCCGCCCGAGCCGTTCGTCACGCGCAAGGCGGTCAACCAGGTGCGCGCCGACCTGTCGCGCCTGCTCGGCGTATCCAGCCGCTATGACCTGGACCGGCTCGACCTGACCGTGGGCAGCAGCATCAATACCGCCGCGCAACGCGCGGTCACCGACAAGCTGCTGTCGCTGCGCGACAAGGCCGGCGCCCGTGAGCTCGGGCTGTACGGCCACAACATGCTGCGCGACCAGGACGATCCGTCGCGGCTGGCCGCCAGCTTCACGCTGTTCGAGCGGGTCGGCAACGTCAGTTACCTGCGCGTGCAGGCCGACAATATCGACCAGCCGTTCGATCTGAACAGCGGCGCACGGCTGAACCTGGGCTCGACCGCCAAGCTGCGCACGCTGGTGACTTACCTGGAGATCGTCGCCGAACTGCATCAGCGCTATGCGGACATGACGCAGGCGGAGCTGCGGCGGGTCGAGGTGGCGCCGCCCGATGCGCTGACGCGCTGGGCCATCGACTACCTGATCGATCATCCCGAGCGCGATCGCGCCGCGATGCTCGATGCGGCGATGGAGCGCAAGTACGCTGGCGGCGCCGGCGAGGCGTTCTTCACCGGCGGCGGGCTGCAGACCTTCACCAATTTCGAGCGCTGGGAGAGCCGCGAGAGCCTGACGGTGCGGCGGGCGTTCCAGCACTCGGTCAATCTGGTGTTCGTACGCATGATGCGCGACATCGTCCGCTACGAAATCCACCGCGCTCACCCGGACGCCTCCGCGCTGCTGGCGGACCGCGACGCGCCGGGGCGGCGCAAGTGGCTGGTGCGCTTCGCCGACGAGGAAGGCAGCCAGTACATGACGGGCTTCTACAAGAAGTATCGCCCCCTTTCCGACGCCGAACGTCTGGCGCTGCTGCTCAAGCGCGTCAAGCCGGTGGCGGTGCGCGTCGCCGTGGCGCTGCGCAGCGCCTATCCGGAGATGGACGAGACCACCTTCGCGCGCCATCTGCGCGACAAGCTGGACACCCGGCTGGACGACGATGATATCGCCACGCTCTACACCAAGTATGCGCAGGACAAGTTCTCGCTGAACGACCGCGGCTACCTGTCGCGCATCCATCCGCTCGAACTCTGGCTGATCGACTACCTGCGCACGCATCCGGATGCGGACCTGGGGCGGGTGCTCAAGGACAGCAGCGCGGTGCGGCAGGAGGTTTATACGTGGCTCTTCCGCACGCGCAGCAAGGCCGGGCAGGACAACCGCATCCGCATCCTGCTCGAGCGCGACGCGTTCGAGCGCATCGGCGAGCGGTGGCGGCGGCTGGGCTATCCCTTCGATTCGCTGACGCCATCGTATGGCACGGCCATCGGCGCCTCGGGCGACCGGCCCGCGGCGTTGTCGGAACTGGCCGGCATCATCCTGAGCGGCGGCGTGCAGCCGTACACCGAGACCGTGCGCTGGCTCGACTTCGCCACCGGTACGCCTTATGAAACGCGCTTCGCGCTGCATCCGGAGCAGCGGCGCCGCCTGCTGCCCGAGGACGTTGCCGTGCTGGCACGCCGGTCGATGCTGGAGGTGGTCGAAAGCGGCACGGCGCGTTCGCTGCGCGATGCGTTTCCCGCCGATCGCGGCATGGCGCTCGGCGGCAAGACCGGCACCGGGGATCATCGGCACATGACCTTCGGACGGGGCGGCTACGTGGTCGGCTCCCACACCGTGAGCCGGTCGGCCACCTTCGTCTTCATCATCGGCGATCGCTACTTCGGCACCGTGACGCTGCATGTGCGCGGGCGCGAGGCCGCGCGCTACAGCTTCACCAGTGCGCTGTCGACGCGGCTGTTGCGCGCCCTCGCGCCGATCATCGTGGAAATGGCGCCGCAGGCCGGCGGCGGCACGCTTTCGTGCAAGGGCGACGCGTTGTCGGCCGCCACGTCGCGCTCGCAGTAGCACGGCTCCTTGCATCGCGTCTTCCCACCGTCGCCGCGCGCCGTTTTCGGGGCGCCGCACCGCGATCTGTACGCTGCCCCACCGATGCCACCGGTTTCCGCGTCGCGAACGTGGCCCCGCGACTTTGTCGGCCCCGTGCCGCCGCATACCATGCAAGCAAACATAGATGCGCTGCCGGGGACGGCAGCCGACGGGAAATCAACGGGAAATCGCCGCAGCGCGGGAGACGTCTTGACGAGCTATATCGAACAGTACTGCGCGCGCATCCGTCAGGGCGGCGCCGCAGCGGTCATGGCACAGCCGGTGGTCGTGGCAACCGACGGGGCCTATGCCATGCACTACGTGCCATTCGAACACAGCAATCCATCGGCCCGGCTCGTGTTGGTCAGCACGACTCCGGGCCATCCGCACACGCGGCTGGCCGCCCAGCTTACCGAAACACTGCTGCAGGCCCACGCGCCCGGACGCGTGCTGCAGCTGGAAAACAAGCGGCAGGTGGAACTGGGCGGACCGCTGGTGCGGCCGAATGCGATTCGCATGCTGGACCATTTCGGCATTCCGCGGCTGGKGGGGGCGACCGACGCCGCGTCGCTGTGGGCCGATAAATTCCCGCTGCTGCAGCCGCTGGCGCTATTGCCGCATGCCACCACGCGGCGCGGCCTCGCATTCGACGGTTCGCTGGAAGAGCTGCTGGCGGTGCCCATGTTGCGCCAGTGCTATGACACGCTGTTCCTGGAGCGGCTGGAGCGCGTCGCGCCCGATGCGCTGTACATCGGCTTCGGCCGCGCCGCATGGGCGGGTCTGGAACATGCCACGCGCCTGGGCGTGATCCGGTCCTCGCAGTTGCTGGGCATGATGCCGGTTCCCACCCGGGCCGGCAGCATGGTGCGTTACTACCTCGGCGAGATTCATCCCGACGCGCTATCAGACCGCGATCCCGTGCGCCATCGCACCGAATGGCTGGACCGCGCACGGCAGCAGCTGATCGACCGGGTGCGCGAGCTGGGCCGGCATGCCGACGACGCGATCGTGCCGGCGGCACAGACCGCGGCTTAGCGCGGCTTGGTGCGGCTTGGTGCGGCTTGGTGCGGTGCTGCGGTTACAGCGGCACCGGCCGTGTCAGCGAGCGTGCCGCCTGGGCGGCCAGTTCGAACGAGCGCAGGCGCGCCGCATGATCGTAGATCTGCGCGGTGATCATCAGCTCGTCCGGGCGCAGGTCGTCGACGAAACGCTGCATGCCCAGCAACACGCTGTCGGGATCGCCCACCACCGAGCACGCCAGCGAGCGGCGGATGTGCGCGGCCTCGGTTTCGCTCATCATCGATTCGATATCGTCGACCGGCGGCTTGATGCGGCCGGGCGTGCCACGCACCAGCGCGAGGAACTGCTGCTGCAGCGAGCTGAACAGCCGCGCGGCTTCGTCCGCGGTATCCGCGGCGAACACGTTCAGGCCCAGCATCACATAGGGCCTCGCGAGCGACTCCGATGGCCGGAAGGTCCGCCGGTACAGGTCCACCGCCTGCCGCATGAATCCCGGGGCGAAATGCGACGCGAACGCGAACGGCAGCCCCAGCGAGGCCGCCAGCTGCGCGCTGAACAGGCTCGATCCGAGCAGCCACACCGGCACCTTGAGCCCGGCGCCCGGCACGGCGCGCAGCCGCTGGCCCGGACGCGGTTCGTCGAAATAGGCCATCAGCTCCTCGACGTCCTGCGGGAAGGTGTCGGCGGTATCGTGCGTGGTATTGCGCCGCAGCGCGCGGGCGGTGAGCTGGTCGGTGCCGGGCGCACGGCCCAGGCCGAGGTCGATGCGGCCGGGAAACAGCGATTCGAGCGTGCCGAACTGCTCTGCCACCACCAGCGGCGAATGGTTGGGCAGCATCACGCCGCCGGAACCGACGCGGATGGTGCGGGTGCCATTGGCGACATAGCCGATCAGCACGGCGGTGGCGGCGCTGGCGATGCCCGGCATGTTGTGGTGCTCGGCAAGCCAGAAACGCAGGTAGCCCCATTGTTCGGCATGCTGGGCCAGGTCCAGCGAGTGGCGCATCGACTGGCCGGCGTCACCGCCTTCGGGAATGGGGGAAAGGTCGAGCAGGGAGTAAGGAATCATGCGGGAGACTGTGTTCAATGCGGCGAGGTTGCCACGGGGTTACCAATACGTGGCGACTATAGGCCGAGTCCGACCGCGTTGTCAGAAGGGTCTCCCGAGGGCGGGGGTGGATGGGGTGCTGTTACTGCCCCCCTCAACCCCGCCCCACCGTAGCCAGCCTCGGCACAAACGCCCGCTGCGGTACGACCTCCGGCTGCGCGTCCAGCTTGAACTCGCCCACCACGCGCTGCAGTTGCCGCGCCTGCTCGGCCAGCGAAGTCGACGTCGACGCCGCCTCGCTGACCAGCGACGCGTTCTGCTGCGTGACCGCGTCCATCTGGCGCATCGCCTCGTCGACATGGGCGATGCCGCTGCTCTGCTGCTCGGAAGCCGCCGCGATCTCGCCCAGCAGGCCCGTCACGCGCCGCACCACGTCGACGATTTCCTGCATGGTGTCGCCGGCCTGGCCGACCAGCGTCGAACCGCTGACCACCTGCTGCGCGGAGTCCTCGATCATGCCCTTGATTTCGCGCGCGGCGGCCGCGCTGCGCTGCGCCAGCGTGCGGACTTCGCCGGCGACCACCGCGAAGCCGCGACCCTGCTCGCCCGCGCGGGCCGCCTCGACGGCGGCGTTCAGTGCAAGGATATTGGTCTGGAAGGCGATGCCTTCGATCACCTCTATGATGTCCGTGACCTTCTGCGAGCTGCGCGTGATCGCGTCCATGGTCTTGACCACGTCGTGCATCACCTCGCCGCCGCGCTCCGCGATCCGGGAAGCGCTCTCCGCCAGCCCGTTGGCCGAGCGCGCGCGATCGGTATTGCGGGCCACCATGCCGGTCAGTTCCGACATGCTGGATGCCGTTTCGCGCAGCGTGGCGGCCTGTTCCTCGGTTCGCTGCGACAGGTCCAGGTTGCCGGCCGCGATCTGCTGCGAGGCCACGCCGATCGCGTCGGACGACGCCTTGATGCGCGCCACGAGGTCGGTCAGCATGTCCTCCATCTTGCCCATGCCGCCGAGCAGCCGGCCGAAATCGCCGCCGCGCTCGGTTTCGAACTCCTGGCTCAGGTCACCGGCCGCCACCGTCTCGGCGATGTAGACGGCCTCGGACAACGGCTGCTCGATGCCGCGGGCGATGCCGTAGGCGCAGCCCGCCGCCGCCAGCACCGCACCGGCGCCAAGCACAAGCATCAGCATGCGCGCGGTGGCGCTTTCGTCGGCCAGCCGGGCGGCGTCAGCACCTTGCATGGCGGCGGGCCCCTGCGCGGCCGCCTCGAAGGCGCGCAGGCGCGCGATGCCGATACCGAGCGCGGTACCGGCGAGCAACAGCACGACAACAAATGCGGCCGCAAGGCGCGTCCGAATCGAAACGTTCTCCAGCATCACCCGTCCTCCTCCTGCGTGGTCGTTTGCCAGGCGCGCGCGAGACTTCGCCGCCGTGGCGCGCGCAGGCTTTTGCCATGGTCCCCCGGCACGATCGCGGTCGCGCTTTTTTTTGGGGTCTCGACGGGTTATCGGCAGGCTTGGGGCAACCTTTAGCCCCTTTTTTCACCGACCACGGGGCAGGATGCTGGCGGGACAGGGTTTCCCGGCCGTGCCCGCCGATCACTGAGTGCCGCCGGCAGCGACGACCAGCGTGGCGCCGGCATCCTGCCGCCGCAGCCGCTTCCACGCGTCGAAGCCGCCGGCCAGCGCCCAGGTGTTGGGATAGCCGGCGGCACGCAGCCGTTCGGCGAGCAAGGCGGCCGACATCTCATTGGGACAGGCGCAGTAGATGACGATATCGCGGACGCGGTGCGAGTCGTCCAGGTGCGCGAACGGCGCCTCGGGATCGACCGCCAGCGCGCCGGCGATGCGTTCGAAGCCGGCATCGGAGGACACGCGTACATCGAGCACCACGGGCAGATCGCCCGCCTCCCGCCGTGCTTCCAGTTCCTCGACCGTCATGCGCGGAATCCGCCTGGTGCGGCGTACCAGCCGGGCCCGACGCCACCATCGCCATGCGATGAACAGCGCCAGCGCGACGCCGATCGCGACCATCGCGGCATGGCCGTAGTCGCTGAAGCGGTTGATGATGGTGTCGATGGCATCGCTGAAGGCGGCGCCGATGGCAAGTCCCGCGCCCGCCCATACGGCCGCGCCGAGCGCGTCGTAGAACAGGAACACCGCGAACGGCGTGGCGGTCATGCCGGCCATCGCCGTGGACAGCGCCCCGGCTCCAGGCAGCAGCTTGCCGAAGATCAGCGAGCGGGGGCCCAGCCGCACGTAGAGCGACTGGGTCTGCCGGATGCAGCTGTCCTGCGACAGCGACACCTTGCAGATGCTGCGCAGCATCGGCTGACCGATGCGCCGGCCGGCCAGGTACCACAGCGTATCGGCGATCAGGCAGGCGACAACCACCGCTGCCAGCACGGCCCCGATCGACGGTCCGCTGCCTTGCACGCCGAGCGCGCCGGCGACCATCAGCATCGGATAGGCGGGCACCGGCAAGCCGGCCTGCTCGACCAGCACGTTCAGGAACACCAGCGTCAGGCCATGTTGTTCCAGCAGGGCTTGCAGTTCGC
This sequence comes from Cupriavidus gilardii J11, assembly GCF_007829435.1. GTDB lineage: Bacteria > Pseudomonadota > Gammaproteobacteria > Burkholderiales > Burkholderiaceae > Cupriavidus > Cupriavidus gilardii_D. The sequence goes on along the minus strand of NZ_VLJN01000010.1, from coordinate 41,960 downwards.
CCACGGTTGTTCTCCTGGTTGTATGGGGGATGGGTGGGTAAGCGGTGACTGCCCTCTCCCCGTCGCTCTCCCGCACAGCGGGAGAGGGGAGAACACCGAGAGCGTTCGACAGGCCGACGGTCTGCCACCCTCTCCCCCTCCGAAAGCCCACAGTGTGCCAGCGTTGCCCACGCCCCGCCCGCCTCCCAGCCGCATACTTCGTTCAAATGCCCTGAACAATCGCGTCCCCCCTCGCCGCCAGCGCCGAGCCGTGGCAACATGCCCGGGAGGCGGCCCGGACCCGCCGGGCGCTCGCAACTGGGAGGTGCATATGCTGTCATTCCTCGGTACGGTGATCGTGGGCCTGATCGTGGGGCTCATCGCCAGGGCGATCAAGCCCGGCGACGACAAGATGGGCTGGATACTGACGATTCTGCTTGGCATCGGCGGCTCGCTGGTGGCTGGCTACGCGGGCCAGGCGCTGGGCTGGTATCGGCCCGGGGAGCCCGCCGGCTGGATCGCGTCGGTGATCGGCGCCATCGTGCTGCTGGTCATCTACGGGCTGGTGCGGCGCCGGCCCTGATGGCCGGCCGGCCGGCGGCGCGGCGGCGCCTGGGGCGCCGCGCCACGCTGGCGCAGCGCCGCGTCTATCCGCGCGAGCGGGCCGAACATGCCGGCGGCGATGGCCTCGTTGCGCAGGGCCATCAGCCGCGCGTGCAGGCCGTCGGCGTCCGGGCCTGCCGTTCCTTCAACGGCCCGACCCCAGGCGGCCAAGGCCCGCGCGCGGCGGATCTGAAAATCCGCCCACGGAAAGCGCTCGGCCCGCGTGTACCGGTCCAGCGCGCCGGCGTAGCGCTCGGCCTCGTCCCACAGGCCGGCATGCAGCGACACCTCGATGGCGGCTTCGTACAGGTCGAGATGGCAATGGCTGACACAGCCCTGCGCCAATAACGCCTCGCCTTCTTCCAGCGCACGCCGCCGCCTGCCGGGGTCGCGCGTGGTGCGGGCCAGGAATCCCAGGATCATCGGGCCGGAATAGCGCAGGCCGCTGGCATGGCTGAGCGCCAGCGCCTCGTCCAGCAGCGCCTCGGCATCGTCGGCGTAGCCCTGCGCCGCGATGGCAACCGCGCGGCGCGCCAGCAATTCCGCCTCGAAGCGCCGCGCGCCGATGCGGCGGGCCAGCGCCAGCCCGCGTTCGGCGTGCTGCTGCAGCCCGGGCCAATCGGCCTGCACATAGTGGGTCGACGCCATGACGTCGTAGGCCAGCATCTCGATGCGCCCGTCGCCGATGCGCCGCGCGATGCGGACCGCCTCGTCGCAGCTGTCGAGCGCCTCCGCCACCGCATTGCACAACAGGTCCACCGCGCCGACCATGGGCAGGTTCGCGCCCTCGATGCGCACGAAGCCCCGTGCCCGCGCCAGTTCCACGCAGCGAACGAAATGGGCGCGCGCGGTGACCACCCGGCCCTGCTGATAATAGGCGTCGCCCAGCCCGCCCAATGCGCGGGCCTCGGCCAGCGCCGACCCGGCCGTGCCAGCGTGGCGCAGCGCGCGCTGGTGCGCCGCGAGGCAGGCCTCGATGTTGCCCATCGGGAAATGGACATTGCCGCGCAACGATTCGATCTGCGCGAGCATCTCGGCATCGCCTGCCGCTTCGGCCGGCGCCTCGGCCTCGTGCAAGGCGTGCAGTGCCTCGTCATAGCGGTCCAGCAGCCGCAGCGCCGCCGCCACGCCGAGCCAGGCGCGCGCCCGCTCCAGCGGCGCCGCGGCCAGTTCCACCGCATGCCGGAAGGCCGCCAGCGCTTCTGCCGGCTGTCCCAGGTTCAACATCAGCTCGCCACGCAGGCAAGCCAGCGCCAGCTTGCCCGCCGGATCCGTGACGATCTGCAGCCCGCGCTCGACCAGCCGCAGCGCCCGCTCGTTGCGAAAGTGCGCGGCCTCATGCCGTGCCGCCGCTTCATAGGCCGCGGGGGCGGCCGGATCGGCGGCGGCGTCCAGATGTTCGGCCCACAGCACGGTGTCGCGCGTCTCATACCACTCCGCGGCGCGCCGGTGCAGCGCCAGCCGGCGCGAGCGCAGCAACGTCGCGTAGATCGCCTCGTGGATCAGCGCGTGCATGAACAGGTAATCGTCGCCCTCGGGCCGCAGCAGCGCCTCGCGCACCAGCGCGTCGCACGGGTCGTCGTCGCGGGCCAGCACATGGCGCAGCGCCCCCGGCGAGAAGCGCTGCCCCAGCACCGCGCCGGCCTGCAGCGCGTGCCGCTGGTCCTCCGGCAGCCGGTCGAGCCTGGCCCGCACGATGCTCTGCAGCGACCCGGGCAGCGCGCTGGCATCCGGGCCATCGTGCGCGTTGCGCAGCAGCTGGTCGAGGAACAGCGGATTGCCCTCGGCCCGGCGGATGCAGGAATCGGCCAGCGGCGCGTCGAGGTGGCGGTAGCGTCCCGCCAGTTCGCGCGCTTCGGCCTGGTTCAGCGGGCCCAGGTCGATGGTGGTGAGCGACGCGGTGCCAGCCGCGGCGCGCCAGCCGCTGTCGAGCGGGTCCTCCTCGGGCCGCACGGTCAGCGCCAGCACCAGCGGACAGCCGCGCGTGGTGGCGGCGACGCGGGCGAGGCAATCGAGCAGCCCGCGGTCCGCCCAGTGGACGTCCTCCACCACGATCAGCAGCGCCTTGACCTTGCTGCGCCGGCAGATCAGCGAGGCGACGAAGCGCTGCACGCCCCGCTGGCGCGCCGCCGCGTCCATCGCCGCCAGCGCCGACGCCTGCGCGGCGGGATGCGGCAGGTCGAGCAGGTCGAACGCGAATGGCACATCGTCCTCGTCGATGCGGCCATCCGCGAGCGCGCCGTCTATCGCCGCGCGGCGCGCGTCGATACCGGCGGCCGCGTCCACGCCGAGCAGCGCGCGCACCAGCACCCGCAGCGGTTCATCCGCGCTGCTCACGCCGAAGTCCAGCACCAGCGCGCGCAGCGCGTCCATGCCGTGCTCGCGCGCCAGGGCGACAAAACGCTCGGCCAGCCGGCTCTTGCCGATGCCGGCCTCGCCGCGAATCACCACCACGCGGCCATGGCCGGACTTCAGGCAGTCGCCGGCCACGCCGGCAAGCATCATGAGCTCGGCCTGCCGGCCGACGAAGGCGTGCTGGGGCGGGGTCTCGGCGGCGTCGAGGAACCGTCGCAGCCGCCACAACGGAATCGGTTCAGCGATGCCGGCCACGTGAAGGTCGGGCAGGCGCTCGGCCTCCAGCCGTCCGGGCAGCGCGAGGAACACCCGGTTGGACACCACCACTTCCCCCGACGCCGCCTGCTCCATCACGCGGGCGGCCACGTTGACCGGCGCGCCGGTCAGCGTCATCGCACGGCCCGGGGACGCGGGCGCGAACAGCACCTGCCCGCTCGCGACGCCGACGCGGACGCTCCATGCCGGGCTGTGCGCGGGACCGTCTCCGCCGGCGCCGTGCAGTGCGGTGGCGACATGGACGGCGCGCTCCGCATCGTTGCCATGCGCGACCGGCACGCCGAACACCACGGTAATGCGGGCACCGGGCTCGTGGGTCATGGTGCCGCCGCATTGGGCAGCGAGGCGCCGGGCGCGCTCGCGCCAATCCACCAGCCATGCGTGCAGCAGCTCGGCGTCGACTCCGGCCACGGCGGCCTCGTCCACCGATGCCACCACCACCACCGCATGACGCGGCTCGGGCGCGGGGTCCCCGGCAGAGGGCGCGGCGGTGCCGCGCGGCGCCGCGCCCGGCATCGGCGCCCCTGCATCGGCCGGCATGGCGTCGGCCGGTTCACCGGCCAGTTCACCGGCCGGAGCACCCCCCGGCGCGCTGCCCGGCACATTACGCCGCGCCCGCAGGATGGCCTGGTGCAGGGCCTCGGTTTCGGGCTCCGGACCGACACCCAGCTCCCGCGTCAGCGCCATGCGGCACAGGCGGTATTGCTTCAGCGCGAGGGCCTGACGACCCTGGCGGTCGTATAGCCGCATCAACGCGCGATGGACGCCTTCCTGCAGCGCGTCCAGCGCCAGCAGCCGGACCCCCCACGCAATGGCGCGATCGGCCTCGCCGGCCCGCTCGTAGTGATCCAGCAGCGTGTGCAGCGCGACGAGGGCAAGGCCGCGCAGGCGCTCGCGTTCGATCGCGAGCCAATGGTCGAAGCCGGCCGCAGCGGCATCGAAGCCTTCCAGCAGATCGCCACGATAGAGGCTCAATGCGTGTTCGAGCGCGGCGGGCGTGCCGGCGCGGATACCTTCCTCGAACGCCATCACATCGACATCGATGGCGCCAAGCGCGACCCGGTCGGCGTCGACAAGCACCGCCTCGCAGCCGCACAGGCCCTTGCGCAACGCGGTCAGCGCCTGGCGCAGGCTGGTGCGCGCCTGCTCGGCATGGCTGTCCGGCCACAGCAACGCCGCCAGCTTGTCGCGCGGTTGCGGCTTGCCACCCGCAAGCGCAAGATACGCCAGCAGCGCGCACGCCTTGCGCGCGGACAGCGTGATCGGCGTGCCCCCCTGCGCGCTGAGCTGAAAGCCACCGAGCAGATCCAGTCGAACGGACGCCATTGAGATGCCTGCCAGTGCAGCGGCCCGATGCGGGCGCGCGGGCCGCGCGTTCGAAACCCTCGATCCTTCTTTATAGGCCACGGAATGACGCGCCGCGGCAACGGCACGCACCAACTTTCACGCTTCTTTCACGCTGCGCAAGACGGCGCCTTCACGACGAGCACTTACTCTGCCTACTGCCCGCCCCCGCACGCCACTGGCGCGATAGCGGCGAGGCAGCCGCGATGCCGCGCCGTGCCGTCCCAGGTCCGGCGCGCCGCATGACCACCACGGCTTTCCTGTAATGGCAGTCAGGCAAGAAGGGAAGGACTTTCGTCATGGCACACACCGACTCACGGCAACTCGAGGTCTCGTCACGCGATACGCGCTCGATGGAGCGCTTCGAAGCCGCACTCGAACTATTTCATGGCTATTACGGCGACCCGCTGGCGCTGATCGATCATGCGCTGGCCGAGGATCCGGAGTTCGTGATGGGACACGCGCTACGCGCGGCCCTCTTTGTCACGGCCGGCGACGGCGCGGTGATGCCGCTGCTGCGTGGCGCGGTGGAAGCCGCAGAGGCGCTGCATGGCATTGCCAACGAGCGCGAGCGGCGCCACATCGCGGCGGCGCGCGCGTGGCTGGACGGCGATTTCGCACGCTGCAACCGCATCTACGGCGATATCGTGGTCGACCATCCGCGCGACCTCCTGGCGCTGCAGGCGGCCCATCTCACCGATTTCCTGCTGGGCCAGTCCGGCATGCTGCGCGACCGCATTTCGCAGGTGCTGCCCCACTGGAACGCGTCCGTGCCCGGTTTCGGCTATGTGCTGGGCATGCATGCGTTCGGCCTGGAGGAAACGCAGCTTTACGGGGCGGCGGAGGAGCGGGGCCGCTTTGCGCTGGAGTTGAATACGCGCAATCCGTGGGCGATTCACGCGGTGGCGCACGTGATGGAGATGCAGGGGCGTGTCGACGAGGGCATCGACTGGCTGCAGGCACGGATGCCGGACTGGGCCCACGACAATATGATGGCCGTGCACAACTGGTGGCACCTGGCGCTGTTCCATCTGGAACGGGGCGAGACCTCCCGCGTGCTGGCGCTGTACGACGACGCGATCCGCGCCACGCCGTCCGACATGGCGCTGGACCTGATCGACGCGTCCGCGATGCTGTGGCGGCTGCACCTGCGCGGCGTCGACGTGGGCGAGCGCTGGACCAATGTGGCGGACGTCTGGCAGGCGCGCGGCGCCGAAGGCGTCTATGCGTTCAACGATGTCCACGCCGCGATGGCGTATCTGGGCGCGGATCGCCCCGACGCCATCGCGCGGCTGATCGCCGCCATGCGCGCCGCGGCCGCCGGCACGGGCAGCAACGCCGCGATGACCCGCGACGTGGGCTTGCCCGTGGTACAGGCGCTGTTCGCCTTCGAGGCCCGCGACTACGATGCCACCATCGAGGGCCTGCTGCCGGTGCGCCCGATGGCGCACCGGTTCGGCGGCAGTCACGCGCAGCGCGACATCCTCACGCTGACGCTGTTGGAGGCGGCGCTGCGTGGCGGCCGCGCGAACCTCGCCTGTGCACTGGCCGCGGAGCGGATGGAGCTCAAGCCGATGACGCCGGCGTTGAGCGGCCTGGCGCAGCGTGCGTCCTCGCTGTATCGCGAGTCGCTGGAGGAATCGATGCCTGTCGCGAAAGCCGCTTAGCGCCGTAAAGCGGGCGGCAAGTGCACGCGACGGGGGGCCCCCCGCACTCGCACCCCTGGCGACATGGTTGTATCCTTGCGGGACTACAAAACATCACGGTACGACATGCCGCCCGCCCCTCACCCGACGTCCCGCCTGAATTCCGCGGGCGAGGCAGAAAATGGACCCGCCGCGCTCGAAGCCAAATATCGGGCGCTGGTGGAGGCGATCCAGGACTACGCGATCTTCACGCTCGACGCCACCGGCCACATCACCAGCTGGAACCGCGGCGTGGGCAATATCAAGGGCTACGCCGCCAACGAGATCATTGGCAAGCATTTTTCCGTGTTCTACACGCCCGATGCGGTAGCGCGCGGGTGGCCGGAGTACGAGCTACGGCAGGCGGCCGCCCAAGGCCGGTTCGAAGATGAAGGCTGGCGCGTACGCAAGGACGGGTCGCTTTTCTGGGCCAACGTCATCATCACTGCGATGTATGACGAGGATCATGTGCTCCAGGGCTTCGCCAAGGTCACACGCGACATGACGGAGCGCAAGCGGCTTCAGGAACTGGAGGAATCGAGCCGCCGCATGAGTGAATTTCTCGCCACGCTGTCGCATGAGCTGCGCAACCCGCTCGCGCCGATGCGCAATGCGGTGAACCTGATGCGGCTGGAAAGCGAGCAGGCGAAGCTCGCCGGCGCCGTGAGCGCGACGCTGGTGCAATGCCAGACCGTGCTGGACCGCCAACTGTCGCATATGACGAGGCTGGTCGACGACCTGCTGGATATGGGCCGCATCACCTCCGGCAAGGTCGAACTGCAATACAGCCGGGTCGAACTGAGCGAGATCGTGAGCCGCGCCGCGGAAGCGGTCAAACCCGTGCTGGACCGCCGCCGCCAGCGCCTGCACACGCGCGTGCCGGGCAACATCATGCTGCGCGCGGATCCGACGCGGCTGATCCAGGTGCTGCAGAACCTGCTGCACAACGCCTCCAAGTTCTCGCCGCCGGCCAGCCGCATCGAGGTGTCCTGCCGCGTCGAGCCGCAAGCGGTGGAAATCTGCGTCACCGACGAGGGCCAGGGCATACCGGCGGCCGACCTGGACGGCATCTTCGATCTGTTCGTGCAACGCAAGCAGGGCAAGGTGTCGGACGATGGCGGCCTGGGCATCGGCCTGTCGTTGTGCCGGTCGCTGGTGGAGCTGCACGGTGGCAGCATTCGCGCATCGAGCCCGGGTGAGAACCTGGGCAGTACCTTCACGGTAAGGCTGCCGCTTGGCATCGCGACCATGGACGAATCGCGCAAGACAACCGTACCGGAGCCGCGGGGACCGCTGCGCGTGCTCGTAGTAGACGATAACCGCGACTCGGCCGACAGCCTTGGCCTGTTGCTCGAGGCGCTGGGCCACGACACGCGGGTGGCGTACGACGCGGAAGGGGTGCTGGATCTTGCGTCCGGTTTCGTGCCGGACCTCGCGCTGATCGATCTGGCGATGCCGGTGGTCGACGGTTTCGCGCTGCTGCGGCAGTTGCATGCCATGCGGGACTGGGAACATACCGTCTACGCGGCGATGACCGGTTTCGGCCAGCCCAGCGACCGCGCGGAGACCAAGGCCGCGGGCTTTCATGCCCATATCGTCAAGCCGGTGGAGCTGCCGACGCTGCAGGCGCTGCTGGCGAGGGTGGAACAGGGTACCTCTGCCGGCACGGCTGGAGGCTGAGTCCCGGCCGCGCCTCACCCTCTTCCTCCTCCCTCCTCTCTTTCTCCTCTGTTACTCCCTCTCCCCACCCCTCTCCCGCAAGCGGGAGAGGGGCTACGGCCTCTCGCGTCCCACTCTCCCCTCTCCCGCCCGCGGGGGGCCGGGGGAGAGGGCAGTCCCCGCCTCACCCAAGCGCCCCCTCCATGATGTAAACCCCAACTATCCCTCCACCCTCAACCCATCTAAATTCATAGTTATGAACTACTATTCTGAATATTGAATAACAGAAACCGAGGCCCCCATGTCCACCCGCACCTATTTCGTCTCCGTCGACACCGTCCCGGGGTATCACCCGGCGAACCACGTGGGCACCGTCAACCGCCGGCTGATCGGCCCCGAAACGGTTGGCTCCCGTCATCTGGAGGTCGTGCACGGCACCATCGAGAAGGGCAAGGGCGCACTGCCCCACGCGCATCCGGGCATCGAGCAGGTGTGTTACGTGCTGGAGGGTCGCGCGCTGGCCGAGGTCGGCGGCCAAAGCAAGGAACTGGGGCCCGGCGACTGCTGTTTTTTCCCGGCCGATGAAATGCATGTCTTCACCGTGATCAGCGACGAACCGGTCAAGCTGCTGGTCATCTACTCGCCGCCTTACGAAGAATCGCCGGACCGCGTGATCCGGCCGGATTGACCCGCGCCTTCCCGCGAGCCCGCGCCAGACGGGCCGCATCTGCGGTGCCCGGCACCGAACCATCGAAAACCAGAGAGGAGACACCCATGACCCATGATTTCAACCCGGTCCGCGCGCGCCTGATCCGCGGCCTGTTCGCCTGCGGCGCGGCGGCGGCACTGGGCCTGGCCGCGCCCGTCGCGCAGGCCGATACCTTCCCGTCCAAGCCGATCAAGCTGGTGGTGCCTTTTGCCGCGGGCAGCGGCACCGATGCGGTCGCGCGCCTGACCGCCAAACACCTGGGCGACGCGCTCGGCCAGGCGGTACTGGTCGAGAACAAGCCGGGTGCCAACGGCACCATCGCGGCGGAGTACGTGACCAAGGCGCCGCCGGACGGCTACACGCTGTTCATGACCACCAACACCACGCACTCGGCCAATCCGTCATTGATGAAGCAATTGCGCTACGACCCGGTGAAGGACTTCACGCCGGTTTCGCGCATGGGCAATCTGCCGTTCATGCTGGTGGTCAGCCCGTCGCTGCCGGTGAAGACGCTGCCGGAATTTATCGCGTACGCCAAGGCGCATCCCGGCATGTCCTACGGCAGCGGCAACAGCACCGGCATCGTGTCCGGCGCCACGCTCGCCCGCATGGCTGGCCTGAAGCTGCTGCACGTGCCGTACAAGAGCACGCCGCCGGCGATGACCGATGTGATCGGCGGGCAGATCCAGATGATGTTCGTCGATTTCGCCGCCGGCATCGCCAACGTGCGGGCCGGCAAGCTGCGCGCGCTGGGCGTGACCACCGCGCAGCCCAGCGCGTTGCTGCCCGACGTGCCGCCTCTGGCCAGCGTGCCGGAGCTCAAGGGCTTCGATATCACGTCGTGGAACGGCGTGTTCGCGCCCGCCGGCACACCGGCGCCGGTGGTCGAGCGGATCAACAAGGAGCTGGTGGCCATCGTGTCGAACAAGCAGATCGCGCAGCAGTTCTATGCGTTTGGCTTCGAGCCGTTCGGCAGCACGCCGGCCGAGCTGGGCAAGTTCGTGGTAGCCGAACTGGGCAAGTGGTCGCGGCTGGTCAAGGATGCCGGCATTCAGCCGGAATGACGACAGAGAATGACGACAGATTCAGCAAGATTGAGGACAGTCAGGTGAATTTCGAACTCTCCGAGCAGCAGACCGCCATCGTCGAGGCCGTGCGCGCCGTCTGCGAGCGCTTCGACATGGCGTACTGGGACCGCCTCGATGTCGCGCACGAATTCCCGCACGAATTCCATCGCGCGCTGTGCGAGGGCGGCTGGCTGGGCGTGGCGATGCCCGAGGCGCTGGGCGGCGCCGGCCTGGGCATCCTGGAGGCCGCGCTGGTGATGCAGACCATCGCCCAATCCGGCGCCGGCATGAGCGGCGCATCGGCCGTGCATATGAACGTGTTCGGCCTGAACCCGGTGGTGGTGTTCGGCTCGCCGGAGCAGCAGCAGCGGTTCCTGCCGCCGCTGATCGCCGGCGATGAAAAGGCATGCTTCGCGGTGACGGAGCCCGACGCCGGGCTCGACACCACGCGAATCAAGACCTTCGCGCAGCGTGTCGACGGCGGCTATCGCGTCAGCGGCCGCAAGATCTGGATCTCCACCGCGCAGGTGGCCGACCGCATGCTGCTGCTGGCCCGCACCCAGCCGCTTGAAGCGGTGGGCAAGCCCACCGAAGGCCTGTCGCTGTTCTACACGCGGCTGGACCGTGAACGCGTGGAGGTGCGCGAGATCGACAAGATGGGGCGCGCCGCCGTCGATTCGAACATGCTGTTCATCGACGATCTGTTCATCCCCGAAGAGGACCGGATCGGCGAGGAGGGTCGCGGCTTCGAATACATCCTGCACGGGCTGAATCCCGAGCGCATCCTGATCGCCGCCGAAGCGGTGGGGCTCGGCCGCGCCGCGCTGGCGATCGCCACCCAGTATGCCAAGGACCGCGTGGTGTTCGGCCGCCCGATCGGCGCCAACCAGGGCGTGCAACACCCGCTGGCGCAGGCGTGGATGCAGCTCGAGGCCGCCAACCTGATGGTGATGAAGGCGGCCGCCCGCTACGACGCCGGCCTGCCTTGCGGCGCCGAGGCCAACACCGCCAAGTACCTTGCCGCCGAGGCCGGCCACAATGCCTGCCAGACCGCGGTGCTGACGCTGGGCGGCATGGGTTATTCGCGCGAGTACCGCGTCGAGCGGCTGTTGCGCGAGTCGTATATCCCGCGCATCGCGCCGGTGAGCCCGCAGCTGATCCAGTGCTTCATCGCGGAGCGCGTGCTGGGCCTGCCGAAGTCCTACTGAACGGGACACATTTGCTTCCCAAGACCACGTCGCCCCGCTTTCACGGGGCGACGGAAAATCTCTTGCTCTCATCATGAACGCCAGTTCCAGCCACACCGCCGTCGACGGCACGGCCAATGCCACCGGTCCGCTCGCCGGCATCCGCGTGATCGACATGACGTCGGTCGGCATGGGCCCTTACGCCACGCAGATCCTCGGCGACATGGGCGCCGAGGTGATCAAGGTGGAATCGCCCGATGGCGACGTGTTCCGCCACGCTGAACCGGCGCGCCACGCCGGCATGGGCGCGGCCTTCCTGAACCTGAACCGGAACAAGCGCATCGTCACGCTCGATCTGAAGCGCGACGACGACCTGCTCACGCTCAAGCGCTGGATCGCCGAAGCGGACGTCTTCATCTCCAACGTACGCCCCGCGTCGCTGCGCAAGCTGGGGCTCGACGATGCGTCGCTGCGCGCCACCAATCCCCGGCTGATCTACTGCGGCGCCTACGGCTACGCCGAGTCCGGACCGTACGCGGGGCAACCGGCCTTCGACGACATCATCCAGGCGCGCAGCGGCATGGCGCAATTCCAGGGCGCGAACTCGGACGAGGGGCCGCGCTATGTCAATACTATCCTCGCGGACAAGGTCGCCGGGCTGACGGTGGCCTATGCCATCCCGATGGCGCTCTATGAGCGCGAGCGCTCCGGGCTCGGACAGGCCATCGAGGTGCCGATGTTCGAGACGCTGGTGTCGTTCCTCGCAGTGGAACAACTGGCGGGCCGCACCTTCGAACCCGCGCTGGGCGGCACCGGCTATGGCCGCGTGATGTCGCCGCACCGCAAGCCGTATCGCACGCAGGACGGGCATATCGCGCTGCTGCCCTATACGTCGGCGCAGTGGGCGCGCTTCTTCGCGCTGGCGGGCCGGCCCGACCTCGCCAGCGATCCGCGCTACGCCGATCCCGCCGGGCGCAGCGCGAATATCGATTCGCTGTATGCCACGCTGGCCGATATCATGCAGGCCAGGACCACGGCGCAATGGCTGGACCTGCTGCGCGACGCCGATATCCCGCACGGCGAGGTGCCGCACTACGATGAGGTGCTGGACGACCCGCATCTGCGCGCCACCGGCATGGTGTTCGAGTATGACCACCCCACCGAGGGCCGGCTGCGGGCGGTAGGCATCCCGACCGCCTTCTCCCGCACGCCGGGCAATATCCGCCGCTGGCCGCAACCACTGCCGCCGCGCGGCGTACCGGCGGCCGACAGCGACGAACCGTAGACGACGGGCGCGGGCCTTTACACTATCGGCCTCTCGCGCCCGCCGCATGCCGGCCGGCGCCGCCGTCCAACCCAGGCCAGACAGGACCTTGCAATGCCAGCCGTCGACCCCGGCGACAAAGCCGCGACATCCAATGTGAAGACCGCCCTGCGCGTGATCGAGATCATGGAGATCTACGCCCGCGAGGGACGCTCGCTCACGCTGACCGAGCTGGCGCGGCTGCTGGGCGCGCCGATGTCGAGCTGCCTGGGGCTGATCCGCACGCTGGCCTCGCTCGGCTATCTGTACGAGACCGGCCGCCGCCAGGGCTACTACCCTACCGGCAGGCTGCTGGCGATCGCGCAACGCATCGCGGCCAACGACCCCGTGCTGGAACGCGTGCGTCCGGTGCTGGAATCGCTGCGCGACGACACCGGCGAAACGGTGATCTTCGGCAAGCTGCTGGAAGACGGCCGCGTGGTGTACCTCGATGTGGTGGAGTCCGCCAATCCGGTCCGCTACACCGCCACGGCCGGCGAGCAGCGACAGGCCCATACCAACTCGATCGGCCGCGCCATCCTGTCCGCGCTGCCCGACGACGAACGCGACGCGATGCTCGCTCGCGTGGTGTTCGCGCCGCTGACCGCACGCACGCTCGGCTCGCGCACCGCCTTCGATGCCGAGCTGGCGCAATCGCGCGAGCGCGGCTGGGCCTGCAACTTCGGCGAGTCGCTCGCCGACCTGGGTGCGATCGCCATGCCGGTGCCGCTCGGCGGCATCGTCTATGGCGTGTCGGTCGCGGGCCCGATCCACCGCGTCGAGCCGCGCGCGCAGGCGCTGGCCGCGCCGTTGCGGGCGGCCATCCGCGCGCTGCTCGCCTGACAGGATCTGCACCATCATCGCCGGCCGCGCGTCGATATCGGACATATGAGACGATAGGGATCGCCGCGCCGATAATGCGCCCGCCATACCGAGGCCCGCCATGCCCCTGCCCACCGACGATCTGCATCAATACCTGGCCTTCGCACACCGGCTTGCCGACGCGGCCGCGGCGCAAAGCCTGCCGCTGTTCCGCAGCCATGGCGATATCGAGGACAAGGCCGCGGCCACCGGCGGGCGGCGCTTCGATCCGGTCACCGCGGCCGACCGGGCCGCCGAGACGGCGATGCGCGACCTGATCGCGGCCACCTATCCCGACCACGGCATCCTCGGCGAGGAGCATGCCCGTGTCGCGGGCACGTCGCCGCTGACCTGGGTGCTCGACCCCATCGACGGCACGCGCGCCTTCATCACCGGGCTGCCGCTGTGGGGCACGCTGATCGCGCTGAACGACGGCGAACGCCCGGTGCTTGGCATGATGGACCAGCCGTTCACAAGGGAGCGCTTCGTCGGCACCGGCCAGGCCGCATGGCTGGGCGAACTGCCGCTGTCCACGCGGCCGTGCGCCAGCCTGGCCGAAGCCAGACTGATGTGCACCACGCCGGAGATGTTCACCGATGCCGCCGAGTGGCAGGCCTTCAGCGGCGTGGCACGTCGCGCACGGCTGGTGCGCTACGGCGGCGACTGCTATGCGTACTGCATGGTCGCCGCCGGCCACGTCGACGCGGTGGTCGAGGCCGGACTGCAGCCGTACGACGTGCAGGCACTGATCCCGATCATCGAAGGCGCGGGCGGCATCATCACCAGCTGGACCGGCGACGACGCGCAGTCCGGTGGACGCGTGGTGGCCTGCGGCGATCGTCGCCTGCATGCCGAGATACTGGCCGCGCTGGCGGCGTAGCGCGCCGGTGCGTCGGCGCGTATCGTGCGTCGCGCCGGTTTATGATGCGCGTTGACTGAACCTGGCCTATACCGTTGCGACTCCCCATGGAAGTGCCCATTCCCGCCGATCCCGCGCCCGGCGCCGAGGCGGCCGACGCGCGGCGCGCGGCGCCGCCGCGTCCGGACCAGCTCGACCGCTTTGCCGGCGACCCCAATTTCATGCTGTCGCTGGCACGCGGCCTGTACGTGCTGGAAGCGTTCTCCGAGCGCAAGCGGCCGCTTACCATCTCGCAGATCGCCCAGCGCACCACGCTGTCGCGGGCGTCGGTGCGGCGTTGCCTGTATACGCTGCAGCAGCTGGGCTATGTCAGCCAGGAGGACGGACGCTACGCGCTGCGTCCGCGCGTGCTGCATCTTGGCCACGCATACTTCTCGTCGGCTGCGCTGGTGGCGCAGGCCCAGCCTATCCTCGACAGGCTCAGCCAAGCACTCGGTCATACCAGCGCGCTGGCCATTCTCGAGGACACCGACATCCTGTATCTGGCGCGCTCCGAGGTGCAGCGCATGCTGCCCCATGCGCTCGGCATGGGCAGCCGGCTGCCGGCGTTCTGCACCTCGGTGGGACGCCTGCTGCTGAGCCAGCTCGACGACGACGCGCGCGAGGCGTATTTCGCGCGCGCGGAATTGCGTCCGCGTACGCTGCAAACGAAGGTCTCGCGCGAGGAACTGGAGGAAAGCTTTGCCCGCGCGCGCGAGCTGGACTATGTCGTGGTCGACGAGGAACTGGAGCCGGGACTGCGCGCCATCGCGGTGCCGGTACGTGCCCCGTCGGGGGAGGCAGTGGCCGGCATCAGCGTCAGCGTGCGCCCCGGGCGGGTCGACCAGGCCGAGATCGCCACGCGGCTGTTGCCGAAGATGCGACAGGCCGCCGATGACATCGGCGCCTGCATTGCCGCCGGATGACTCGGCGCGTCTGTTGCGGACAAGCATCACGGCGTGACGTTCGAGCACGCCAGGGGGCGAAGCCGCCATCACTCCCCGGTAAGAGGGAGGAAACCGGCGATATTCGGGCAATGCAGCGCGTGCCAGATTCGTTAGAATCGTCGGTCATTGGCGCCAATGTAAGCGCCACTCGCCCCAAAGAGACTACCGCACCACCGACATGACCTTCGATGACATCTCGCTTGGCGCAATCGTCGCAGACATGCGCGAAGCCGAGAGACCGCTGATGCCTGCCGAGCAGGCGTACCTGGCCGAACTTCGCCACCGCATCGCGGCCGGCTCGGAAAACCTGTGGGCCATCCTGGAAGATGCCGGCATGCCATCCAACGGCGGCCGCCTGTCCGGCGATGTGATGCTGGCGTTGACAATGGTGGCGCAGACCAAGGCGCAGTAGGGATGTTGGGTTGTGGGTGGGCGGTGACTGCCCTCTCCCCAAAGCCCATCACCCCCGATGCGCCAACTCCAGCGCAAACACCAGCCGCTGCAGCGTATTCTCCAGCCGCCCGTCCGCGTTGACGAAGGCGCAACCATAGTGATGGATGGCGTTGTCGTCGCGCCCCACCAGCCAGTGTCCGACGATCTGCAGGTCCAGATCCAGCTTGCCCAGCACCCCGAAGTCAAGGCGCGCCCGCGCCAGCCGGGTGCCAACCGGTAGCCGGGCTTCGTCCACGGTACGCGAGCGCAAGCCCACGCCCGACAGGGACAGGTCCGAGATATCGAGCTTGACCACGCTGCCGTCGGCGAGCCGTCCCTCGCACGAATAGCCCTTCGTTACCAGCGTGCGCGCGCGAAAATGCCGGCGGCGCTGGAAGTGATACAGCTTGTCCGGAAATGCCGCGGTGAAAGCGGGAGCGCCCTCGTACTCGGTGGCGGTCGGCTTGCCGATGACGAAATTGACCGGCACGCCGCGCAGCGACGCGGAGAACGAATTGTGGTCCGACGCCAGCAGCGCCTGCGCCTCTTCATCATTGCGGCACCAGTCGAACACGAAGGTCCGGCTCGCCGGGTCCACCCGCAGCACGCTCGACACGGTCTCATGGCCGCGCGCCGCGCGTACGTTCAGGATGCATTTCTGCCAGGCGAGATCGCGCAACACCGTGCCGATCTGGGACGAATGCGTCAGCCGGTATTGCTCTTCCGATGCAGCGGCCTCGGACGGGACGATGGTTTCTTCGGTACTCATGGATTACGCAAGCCTGGATGGTCAGATGCACGCCGGTGTGCCCCGCCCGCCCCGGTCTTGCAGCGGTCGCGGCGACGAGCGGTCGATACCGTGGGCGCGCTTCGCGCGCGGGGGTGACTCTAGTACAGAAACGGCATCCGGGGGCCAAACTTTAGCCCGACTTACGTAGGGTTGCGCCCTTGCGACAGCGGAAAGGACCGCCGGCACCGGTGCTCGGCGCCGCCAGCAAGCAGCCGGCTTTCCATCAGCAGAAACCGTTCGACCGTGAACGGCGCACCGCGCCAATCGCGCTGCCGATCCGTCCAGTCGCGCAGCATGGCGTCGGACACCCCGGGGCGGCAGCGCGCCACTGTGACATGCGGATGAAAGGGCCTGGGCTCCGGCGCGACACCCGTTGCGACCACCGCCGCCTCGATGGCGCGCTGCAGTTCGCCCAGTGCGGGCGGCGCTTCGACGCCGGCCCACAGGACTCCGCCACCACGACCGAAGCGGCCAGCGCCCGCCAGCCGCATCGCAAAGCGCGCCGTCGTCAGCCCGGCGAGCGCGGCCTCGATACGCCGCGCATGTTCGTCGCTCACTTCGCCGATAAAGCGGAGCGTCATGTGGACTTGCGCCGCTGGCGTGGGGCGGATGGCCCGACCTCGCGGCAGCGTGGCCAACAGCGCGGCAGCGTCGCTGGCCGGCGTTTCCATCGCCACGAAAAGCCGCACCATGGCCGCTCCTGTCATGTGCCGTCACGCGGCGATGGGCAACGTGTCGTGCGCCCCGGCCATGGCAATGCCGATGCCTTCGAGCCGCAGCAGGGCCAGCTTGCGCGGTACGCCGCCGGCGTAACCGGTCAACGCCCCCTGGCTGCCCAGCACGCGGTGGCATGGCACGATCACCGAAATCGGGTTGCGGCCCACCGCGCCGCCGACCGCACGGGCGTGGCCGCCGGGAAGGCCCAGCCGCGCCGCCAAAGCGCCATAGGTCGTGGTCTCGCCAAAGGGGATCGCCAGCAGCGCGCGCCACACATCCTGCTGGAAGCGGCTGCCAACCGGCGCGAGCGGCACGGTGAAGCGCTGGCGCACGCCAGCGAAATACTCCTGTAGCTCGTGGGTCGCCGCGTCGAACAGCCGGGCGGCATCCGTGTCCGGCGCCGCGGCGTCGGCGAACACGCCGGGATGGTACTTCTGCCCGGCGAAAAAGGCCCCGGTAAGGCAACCAGCCTCGGCGCGCAACAGCACATCGCCAAGCGGGCCGGTAATGGTTCGGTAGTGGATCATGAGGACAACTCCGGATTCAGTGTGTTGGCGCCGGGAATTCCGGTGGTGGAAATCCTGGCCGCCGCCGCGGCGGGACCGGCCGCCGGACCGGATTCGCCGGCAAGCTCGCCCTGCTGGTAGCGATGCCACAGATGCATGGCCGCATAGGCACGCCATGGCGCCCACTGGGCCGCGTGACGCAGCATGGCGCCGGTGCGCTCGATGCCCAGCACCTTGCGCAATGCGTAGTCGGTGGCGGGATAGGCGTCGGGCCAGCCGAGCGCGCGCATCGCCACGTATTGCGCGGTCCAGTCGCCCACGCCATCGATGCGTCGCAGCGCCGCCATCGCCTGGTCCGGTGCCGCACCGGGTTCAAGCGACAGCGTGCCGGCCGCGATGTCGCTGGCGATGCGATGGATCGCACGCGCCTTGCCAGCGGGTATGCCAAGCGCGCGCAGCGCGTCGGGCTGCACGGCGGCCAGCGTGCCGGCATCCGGAAAGCACCGCGATAGCGGCCCCTCCGGCGCGGGCAGTTCGGCGCCATGCGCCAGCGCCAGCCGCGCCAGCGCGGCGCGCGCCTGCGCCACGGACACCACCTGACCCAGCACCGCGCGCACCGCGATTTCGAAGCCATCGATGGCGCCGGGCAACCGCATGCCCGGCACGCCGGCCGCCAGTGCGCCGAGGTGGGCGTCCACCACATCGGGGCGGCAGCCAAGATCGCACAGGCGCCTGACCTTGCCCAATACCTGGGGAATCGCATGGGCCAGCGAGCCCGACACGGTCACGCGCACCACATGGCGGCGCGGATCGAGCGCCAGGTGAAACCAGCCCCGGTGGACGCGCCCCGCCACGTCGACGCTGACGGTGCGCGCATATTCGCCGCCGTGGGCTCCCGGCGTGAAGCGCTCGATGCCTTCGACCGCGCGCGCGGCCAGAAAAGCCAGCAGCGCATCCCATGCCAGCGGGGGACGATAGCCCAGCTCGAAGACCAGACGTTCGGCGGGCGTGGCCGCGGCGGCGCGCCTGCGCATCGCGGTGGGCGCGAGACCATAGCGATGCAGCAGCACGTCGTTGAAGCGGCGGACGCTGCCGAAACCGGCGGCCAGCGCGACCTCGGTCACGGGCATCGCGGTATCGGTCAGCAGGCGCTTGGCCAGAAGCAGGCGCTGGGTCTGCGCGTATTCGAGCGGCGATACGCCGAACTGCGCCACGAACAGCCGCCGAAGATGGCGCTCGGTAATGCCGATGCGGGCCGCGAGCTCGGGCACGCCGGCATCAGCAAGAAAGCCCTCGTCGATCAGCACGGCGGCGGCCTGCGCCAGGCGTCCCGACAGGTCGGCCAACCCATGCCCGGGCGCCAGCTCGGGGCGGCAACGCAGGCACGGCCGATACCCCTGCTTCTCGGCCGCGGCGGCGGTGGCGAAGAAGCTGCAGTTCTCGCGCTTGGGCGTGCGCACCGCGCACACCGGCCGACAATAGATGCCCGTGGACGACACGCCAACAAAGAAGCGGCCATCGAAGCGGCGGTCGTGCGACAGCACGGCGCGGTAACAGGTGTCGGGATCGAGTTCCATGGCACCCATGCTACCGCGTCGGCGGGATGGGGGGTGGCTGGAATCGGACATGCGAGTTTGGGGGTGTTTGCCGGGGCGGTTACTGCCCTCTCCGCCGCCCCTCTCCCGCGAGCGGGAGAGGGAAGCAAACCGCCGGGGTTTCAAACGCTGCCGGTTTTCTCCCCTCTCCCGCAAGGCGGGAGAGGGGCGGGGGAGAGGGCAGTCACCGCCTTACCCAATACCCCCCGCCATCCCAATCAACTCATGATCCCAATATGCCAAGGCACGAACTCGTTATCCCCCAACCCCAGCAACTCGCTCTTCGATCGATGGCCCGAGGCCGTGCGCAGCATCAGGCGGAAGATCTCCTCGCCGACTTCCTCGATGGACTTCTCGCCGTCCAGGATCACGCCGCAGTTCAGATCCATGTCTTCCTCCAGCCGCCGATACATCGGCGTATTGGTGGCGAGCTTGATGCTGGGCACCGGCTTGGCGCCGAACATCGAGCCGCGGCCGGTGGTGAAGGCGATCAGGTTGGCGCCGCCCGCAATCTGCCCGGTCGCCGAGACCGGATCGTAGCCCGGCGTATCCATGAACACGAAGCCATGCTGCGTCACCGGTTCGGCGTAGCGGTAGACCTCCATCAGCGGCCCCGTGCCGCCCTTCATCGAACTGCCCAGCGACTTCTCGAAGATATTGGCCAGCCCCCCCATCTGATTGCCCGGGCTGACCTGCCCGTTGATCTGCACGTCGCGCCCGACCGAATATTCCTCCTTCCACCAGCGCACGCGTTCGGCCAGCTTCTCGCCCACGGCGCGGCTGGCCGCGCGACGCGTCAGCGTGTGTTCGACGCCGTAGATCTCCGGCGTCTCCGACAGGATCGCGGTGCCGCCATGGCGCACCAGCAGGTCGACGGCGGCGCCCAACGCCGGATTCGCGGTGATCGACGAGAACCCGTCCGAGCCGCCGCATTGCAGCCCCACGGTCAGGTGGCTGGCCGGCACCGGACGGCGCGTGATCGCATTTACCTGCGGCAGCATGGCCTCGACGGCGGCGATGCCGGCCTCGATGGTCTTGCGCGTGCCGCCGCTCTGCTGCATCACGAAGGTCTTCAGCAGCGGGCTGTCCCGCAGATCCTGGGATTCCATCAGGCCCGGCAACTGGTTGCGCTCGCAGCCAAGGCCGACGATCAGCGCACCGCCCAGGTTCGCATGCCGCGCATAGCCGGCGATGGTCCGGCGCAGCAGGTCCATCGGCTCGCCGGTCATCTCCATGCCGCAGCCCAGCGAATGGCTGAACGCCACCACGCCATCGATGTTCGGATAGGCCGCCAGCCGTTCGGGCGTGAACCAGTCGGCGATCTTGCGCACGACCGTGGCCGAGCAATTCACCGTCGACAGGATGCCGACGTAGTTGCGCGTGCCCACGCGTCCGTCGGCGCGCACGATGCCGTCGAACATGGCCTGCTCGTGCGCCGGCACCGGAACCACCGGCACATAGTCGCGCGCGTAGGCGTAGTCGCGTTCGTACTCCTGGAAGCTGACGTTATGCGAGTGCACGTAGCTGCCGGGCGCGATGTCGGTGGCCGCGAAGCCGATGCAGACGTTGTACTTGACGATCGGCTCGCCGGCGCGGATGGACCGTGCCGCGATCTTGTGCCCGGCCGGCACCTGGCTGCGCGTGGTCCAGGTCTCGCCTGGCACTTCGGCACCGATGCCGACGTCCATGCGGGCGACCAGGACATTGTCGTTGGGGTGCAGGCGGATGCAGGGTCCGATGATGCGTTTCTCGTGGCGTGCGGTCATGGTTGTCGTGTCGGTGTTCTCCCCTCTCCCGCAAGGCGGGAGAGGGGCTGGGGGAGAGGGCACTAACAGCCATCCCCACCCAAGAGAAAAATCACTCCGGCCTGATATTGGCCGCCTTCACCACCTTGGCCCACTTGGGCACCTCGGCGGTCATGAATCTGCCGAACTGGTCGGGATTGGCGCCGACGATGGTGAAGCCCTGTTCGGCGAACTTGTCGCGGATGGCGGGTGCCTTCAGCGCCTGCAGCACTTCATCGCTGATCTTGCCGGTCACCGAGCGCGGCGTGCCGGCCGGCGCGAACAGGCCATACCAGGTCAGCACCTCGAAGTCGCGCAGGCCGGTCTCGGCCACCGTCGGCACCTGCGGCAGGCCAGGCGCACGCTGCAGGCTGGAAACGGCGATCGGCTTGAGCTTGCCCGATTTGATCAGCGGCGCGACCACCGGCAGGTTGGCGAACATCACCGGCACCGTACCGGCCATCACGTCGGTCAGCGCGGCCGATTCGCCCTTGTACGGGATATGGGTCAGCTTGATCCCGCCCATCGAGTTGAGCAGCTCCCCGGCGATATGCTGCGGCCCGCCGGCACCGGACGAGGCAAAGCTGGCCAGCTTGCCGGCACGCGCCAGCGCGATCACGTCCTGCACGGTGGAGGCCTGCACCGACGGATGCGTGACCATCACCAGCGGCATCGACACCATCTGCGTCACGGGCACGAAGTCCTTCAGCGGATCGAACGGAAGCTTCGGATACATGCTCCGCGCAATCACCATGGTCGACTGCGAAGCGAGCATCATGGAATAGCCATCGTTGGCCGATTGCGCGACGTTGGCCGCGGCGATGGTGCCGGTGGCGCCGGGACGGTTTTCCACCACCACCGGTTGCCCCATCTGCTGCGACAGCTGATTGCCGATCTGGCGCGCCACGATATCGGCTCCGCCGCCCGGCGCGAACCCCACCACGATGCGGATCGGCTTGCTCGGATAGTTATCGGCATGCGCGAACGGCACAGCCATGGCAGCGGCCATGGCAACACTGGCGCGCAACAGCGCCCGGCGAGTGAAATGAATCTTTTTCATGGGTGTCTCCTCTTGCTTTGTTTTTTTGATTGCCCTTCTCGGCCAATACTCTCCATCTCCCGCTCGGGGGAGATCGAGAACACCGCCGGGGTTTCAAACGCTGCCGGCTTGCTCTCCTCTCCCGCAAAGCGGGAGAGGGGCCGGGGGAGAGGGCAGTCACCGCTCTTGCCTACCCCACCGCAAACCAATGCCACTTCATCCCGCCAATTGCCGCGCATCCCCAATCGAAAAGCCAAGCGCGCCGAGCCCGTCATGCAGGGCAGCGCGCTGCGCCGGCGCAAGCTCGGTCAMCGGCGGCCGCACCGTACGCCAGCTGGCGTCGCCGCTCGATTCGGCAATCGCCTCCTTCATCGCCGCGATCATCGGATACTGCTGGAACGCGGCACGGGTGCGGTTCAGCGCCGCCTGCCGCTCGTCGGCATCGGCATCGCGCCAGTGCGCATACAGGTCCATGATCGGACCGGGATTGACGTTGGCGGTCGCCGTGATGCAACCCGCTCCGCCGGCGCGCAGCGTGTTCAGCAGCAGCGTCTCGGTGCCGGCATAGACCTGGAAGCCGCGCGCCGCGAAGCGCTCGATCAGGCCGTGCGTGTGATCCCAATCGCCCGAGCTGTCCTTGATGCCGGCCACGATGCCGGGATAGGCATCCAGCAGCCGCTCGATCAACGCGGCCGACAGCGGCACCTGGCTCACCTGCGGGATGTGATAGAGATAGATGCGCAGCCGCGGGTCGCCGACGCCTTCGATCACCTGCGCAAAGGCGCGGAACAGCCCGTCGTCGGAGACGCCCTTGTAGTAGAACGGCGGCAGCATCAGCACGCCCAGGCATCCCGCCTGCGTGGCATGGCGCGTCAGCGCGATCGCGTCGGGCAAGGCGCAGGCCCCGGTGCCCGGCATCAGATGCGGCGGCGCGATGCCGGCATCGAGCAGTCCATCGAGCAGCCCGCGCTTTTCATCGACCGACAGCGAATTGGCTTCGGAGTTGGTGCCGAACACGGCAAGGCCGACACCATGTGCCGTCAGCCAGCGGCAATGGCGCACGAAGCGGTCGGCGGCGGGCTGGTAGGCACTGTCGAATGGCGTCAGTACCGGGGAAAACACGCCAGGGGTGGCGGGGGTCATCGCGGTCTCCTCTTGTGGCGTCGATCTGGAATGTCGAGGTTGTGGGCGATTCTAGGTTTTGCGAGAATGCAAAAACAGTATTGATGGGCTGCTTCAGACAACAATAATTTTTTGTTTTGGCGTTTGGCTTCGTCTAATGTCGTGACTGCCCTCTCACCCGCCCCTCCCCGCTTCCAGTCGCCCCCACACACAACCCCCCATGGACATCCGCTACCTGCAAAGCTTCGTCGCCGTGGTCGAACACGGCTCCTTCGCCGAAGCCGCGCGCCGGCTCGGCCTGACGCCGGCCGCGATCGCGGCGCGCGTGAAGGCGCTGGAGGACGAACTGGATACCGTGCTGGTGCGACGCGCCGGCCGCACGGTGCTGCCCACGCAGGCCGGCCTGAAGATCCTGCCCAAGGCGCGGGCGGTCGCGCGCGACGTGCGCGATCTGCGCGCCGTCGCCAACGACGACACGCTGCTCGGCGAATTGAGGCTCGGCGTATCGACATCGGCCCTGACCGGCCTGCTGCCGCCCGTGCTCGAACGCCTGTATGCCGCGCATCCGCAGTTGAAGATCTACGTCGAGCCGGGCTCGTCGTCGCATCTGTACCGGCGCATCGTCGCGGGCGAGCTCGATGCCGGCATCATCGTCGCGCCGCAGTTCGCGATACCGAAGGCATTCGAATGGCGACCGTTGGTGGAAGAGCCCTTTATCGTGCTGGCGCCGCCACGGATGGGCAACCGCCATCCCCACGAACTGCTCGCCACCGAACCGTTCATCCGCTATGACCGCGGCATGTGGGGCGGCATGCTGGCCGACCGCTATCTGCACGAGCACAACATCGTGCCGCAGGAGCGGCTGGAGATCGATTCGCTCAATGCGATCGCCGCCATGGTGCATCGTGGCATCGGCGTATCGCTGGTGCCGGACTGGACGCCGCCCTGGCCGGAAGGGCTGCAGCTGGCCCGCGTGCCGTTGCCGCGTCCGGCGCCGGTGCGAAAGGTTGGGCTGCTGTGGTCGCCGCATGCGCCGCACGCGGCGCTGTCGCGACTGTTTCTGGAGCAGGCGCTGCGAAGTGCGGGAAGGCGTCGGCGTTAGGTGGTGGGTGCGGTGGGTGAGTTTGGTTCGGCTGTGACTGCCCTCTCCCCCGCCCTCTCCCGCTTTGCGGGAGAGGCGAGCCCCCGCGCCTTCGCGGGGGCGACGAAGCCTCAGCGCGGTGTCTTGCCCCGCGACTCCGCCGCCCGCAGGAAGTCGAAGTCCACACCCTGGTCCGCCTGCGTCACCGATTGCAGGAACAGCTTCAGATACCCACGCGGCGCGCTCGGCACGGTCACCGGTGCCTCGGCTGCGCGGCGCGCCAGTTCGGCTTCGTCCACCAGCAAAGACAACTCCCGGCGCGACACGCTCAGGCGGATGCGGTCGCCGCTACGCACAAGCGCCAGCGGCCCGCCGATCGCCGCTTCGGGCGTGACATGCAGCACCACCGTGCCAAACGCCGTGCCGCTCATGCGCCCATCGGAGATCCGCACCATGTCCTTGACCCCGGCGCGCGCCAGCTTGCGCGGGATCGGGATATAGCCGGCCTCCGGCATGCCGGGCGCGCCCCTGGGTCCGATATTGCGCAGCACCAGCACGTCGTCGGCCGTCACATCGAGGTCGTCGCTGTCGATGCGCGCCAGCAGGTCGGCGGCATTGTCGAACACCACCGCGCGACCCTCGTGTTCCATCAGCCGGGCGTCCGCCGCCGACTGCTTGATGATCGCGCCGCCGGGCGCGAGATTGCCTCGCAGCACCGCGATGCCGCCTTGCGGATAGATCGGATCGTCGCGCCGCCGCACCACCTGCTGGGGAAAGCCCGGACCCGCCCGCTCGATCTCCTCGCCCAGCGTGCGGCCGGTCACTGTCAGCGCGTCCAGCCGCAGCAGCGGACGCAATTCGCGCAGCAGTGTCGCCATGCCGCCCGCCTTGTGGAAGTCCTCCATATAGTGCTGGCCGGTCGGCTTCAGATCGAGCAGCACCGGCGTCTCGCGGCCGAGCCGGTCGAGCGCCTGCATATCGATCTCCAGCCCCATGCGCCCGGCGATCGCCGCCAGATGCACGATGCCGTTGGTCGAGCCGCCGATCGCCAGCAACACCCGCATCGCGTTCTCGAACGCCTCGGGCGTCAGGATGCGGTCGATGGTCAGGCGCTCGCGCGCCAGTTCGACCGCGCGCGCGCCGGTCTGCTCGGCGATGCGGATTCGGTCGGCCGTCACCGCCGGCGGCGTCGCGCTGCCGGGCAGCGCGATGCCCAGCGCTTCGGCCAGGCACGCCATGGTGCTGGCCGTGCCCATCACCGAACACGTGCCGACGCTCGACACCAGCTGGTCGTTGACGTGTGCGATCTCGTCGTCGTCGATTTCCGCCGCGCGGTACTTGCCCCAGTAGCGGCGGCAATCGGTGCAGGCACCGACGCGTTCGCCGCGATGCGAGCCGGTCAGCATCGCACCGGTGACCAGCTGTATCGCGGGCAAGCCCGCCGACGCCGCACCCATCAACTGTGCCGGCACCGTCTTGTCGCAGCCGCCGATCAGGATCACGGCATCCATCGGCTGCGCCCGGATCATCTCCTCGGTGTCCATCGACATCAGGTTGCGCAAATACATGCTGGTCGGCGCGGCAAAGCTTTCATGCACCGAGATGGTCGGAAAGTCCATCGGCAGCCCSCCGGCCAGCATGATGCCGCGCTTCACCGCCTCCAGCAGTTGCGGCATGTTGCCGTGGCAGGGATTGAACGCGCTGCCCGTGTTGGTAATGCCGATCACCGGCCGGTCCAGCGCGGCATCGGTATAGCCGGAGCCCTTGATGAAGGCCTTGCGCAGGAACAGCGAGAAGCCCTGGTCGCCGTAGCTGGTCAGGCCCTTGCGCAGGCCGCTATCGCCGCTGGCCGGCTTGTCGGAGGAAGAGGGTTTTGTCATGGAGGATGTGGGTGCGACAACAAAGCGTGAATGGAAACGTGCAAATACATCGTCCCCGCGAAGGCAGGGACCCAGCGTCTTGCCGACGAACCGCCATCGCCGGCGGAAACACAGCTCAATCTCCCGCGGTGACCCCGGCGTCGGCGATCACCTTCTGCCACCGCGCGACTTCGGCGCGCAGCCGCGATGCGGCCTGCGTCGGATCGGTCGGCGCGGCCGCGTAGACGCCCTGCTTCAGGAATTGCTCCTTCACTTCGGGCATCTGCAGCATGCCGGCGAGCGCGGTGTTGAGCTTCGCGATCACCGGTGCCGGCGTGCCGGCCGGCGCCAGCACGCCGAAGGTCGAGCTGACATCCAGTTGCGGCATGCCCTGCTCGGCCGCGGCCGGCACGTCGGGCAGCATCGAGATGCGCTGCGGCGTGGTGACCGCCAGCGCGCGCAATTGGCCCGCCTTGATGAACGGCTGCGCCGCCGGCACGGTTTCCATCATCATGTTGACCTGCCCGCCCACCAGATCCGTCATCGCCGGACCGCTGCCCTTGTACGGCACATGAACCATGTCGATGCCGGTTTCCTTGCGGAAGATTTCGGCGGCCATCCGCTGCGGGGCACCGGGCCCGGACGACGCGTAGTTCAGCTTGCCCGGATTGGCCCGGCCGTATTCCACCAGTTGACGCAGGCTGTGTACCGGCACCTTGGGATTGACCACCGCCACCAGCGGCACCGACCCGACCACCATCACGGGGGTGAAATCCTTAAGCAAATCGTAGCGCAGCCGGCCTTTCTCCAACGTCGCGATGGTGGCATGCGAGGTCAGCGCGCCCATCAGCAGCGTGTAGCCGTCGGGCGCGCTGCGGGCGACGGCTTCGGCGCCGATATTGCCGCCGGCGCCGCCACGGTTTTCGACCACCACCTGCTGCCCCAGCGCATCGCCCAGGCGCGCGGCGACGATACGGCCGATCACGTCGGTCGCCCCGCCCGGCGGATACGGAATCACCAGCCGGATCGGCTTGTCGGGATAGGCGGCCAGCGCCGGGGACGGTGTCAGCGCCGTCAGCGCGAGCGTGGCGCCGGCGGCAATGGCCGCCAGCGAGCGCAGCGTGCGCCGGCGTGCGGTCGCGTGTGGACACGGCGACGTCGGACCGACGTCGGCAAGCAATGAAGCGGTGGGCATGGCGTCTCCTGAATCTTGTCGTTCTGTGGTCGCCCAGGCTCGGCCGCTACGGCATGAGGCATCCCGAGGAGCCGGCGCGCGGACGGACGATGGCGCCGCGGTGGCGCCAACCCGATTCTCGGGACAGCCGGACCTAAAAAACAGCGGCTTTCGGGATCGATAAACAACAAAATTATTGTTGTCCGCCACCGTCCGGGTTGCCATCGGCAGCCGTTTCGGCACCCCAGGCCCGCGCGGTGTCGACGAACGCGTCGATCAGGGCCGCCGTGGTCGGTCGTGCCAGCGCCGACGCGCGCGCCAGCACGCCCACCTCGCGATGGAACGGCCGCCCCGGCATCGGCACCACCTGCACGTGACGGCATTGCCCGAGCGGCACCAGCCGAGCCGGAATGATGGCGCAGCCCAGCCCCTGCTCCACCATCTGCAGGATCACCGCCGGCTCGTCCAGCTCCATGCCTTCGTTGACCCACAGCCGGTGCCGTTTCAGATACCGGTCCACCATATGGCCGCCCGCGGAGTGGCGGTTGTAGCGGATGAACGGCATGGCCGCCAGCAACGCCTTCAGCTCGTCCGGCGCGCCCAGGGGCGCAATCGCGGCGAAGGATTCGCGCATCAGCGGTATCCACTTCAGTTCGGCGGGAATGCCCAGGCGCGGCTTGATCATCACCGCCACTTCCAGTTCGCGCGCATCCACCTGGGTCAGCAGCTGCGTCGACATGCCCGGAATGATGTTCACGTGTGTCAGCGGATAGTGGGCCCGGAAGCGCTGCATCGCGCGCGGCAGCAAGGTTGACTGCACCGTGGACACCGCGCCGAGGTCGATCGGCGCCAGATCGGTGGGACGGTGCGCGTGTCCCTTCATGGTCTCGTACAGATCGACGAAGCGGATGGCATCGGGCAGCAGGCGCCGGCCCTGCTCGCTGAGCGCCACCGACTTGCCGGTGCGATCGAACAGCGCGCAGCCCAGTTCCTCCTCCAGCCGGCGGATCTGGGCGCTGACCGCCGATTGCGTCAGTCCCAGCCGGTCGCCGGCCTTTGAAAACGACGCGGTCTCGGCAGCCACCAGAAAGGTACGGAAATAGCGGATCATCGGGCAATGAATGGGGCAAGCAGTGGGGCCAGGAACCGGACCGCGGATCGATCGAAAACTTCGATGCTCAGCACCGAAATCATTCGTTTCATATTACGACTCGTGGTCAGTACAATTTTTCGCGACCATAACACGTCCCCAGCAAGGAGGCCCCATGTCCGCACCCGCCCAATCCATCCCGCTGTTCCACCTCGCCTTCCCCGTCCACGACCTCGCCGAAGCACGCCGCTTCTATGGCGAGCTGCTCGGCTGTCCCGAGGGCCGCAGTTCCGACGCATGGGTCGACTTCAATTTCTACGGCCACCAGGTGGTCGCGCATCTGGCACCGGACGAAGTCGGCCACCGCTCCACCAGCGCCGTCGACGGCGACGACGTGCCGGTCCGGCATTTCGGCGCCATCCTGCCAATGGCCGAATGGGAGGCGCTGGCCGAACGCCTGCGGGCGGCCAATACCCGCTTCGTGATCGAGCCGCATGTGCGTTTCAAGGGCCAGGTCGGCGAGCAGGCGACGATGTTCTTCCTCGACCCGTCGGGCAACGCGCTGGAGTTCAAGGCGTTCGGCGACCTCAGCCAGGTCTTCGCGAAGTAAATCCCCGCTCTCCCCGTTCTCCCCGCACGGAGCCAGATCCATGACCGAATTCGTCATTCAGCCGCCCGCCCAGGCCAGCATCGCCATCGCCGGCAGCAGCGCCCGCTTCCCGATCCGCCGCGTGTTCTGCGTGGGCCGCAACTATGCGGCTCACGCGCGTGAAATGGGCAAGGACCCTACCCGCGAGCCGCCGTTCTTCTTCACCAAGCCGGCCGACGCCGTGGTGCCGGCCGAAGGCACGGTTCCGTATCCGCCGCTGACCAGCAATCTGCACCACGAGATCGAGATGGTGGTCGCGCTCGGCCAGGGCGGCGCCAACGTTCCCGCCGAGCGCGCGCTCGACCTGGTGTGGGGCTATGGCGTCGGCGTCGACCTGACCCGTCGCGACCTGCAGGACACCGCCAAGGCGATGAGCCGGCCGTGGGACTGGTCCAAGGCCTTCGACGCCTCGGGCCCGTGCGGCCCGCTGCATCCGGTTGCATCGATAGGCCATCCGTCCAGCGGCCGGATCTGGCTGTCGGTCAACGGCGAGATCCGCCAGCAGGGCGACCTCGAAGAGCTGATCTGGCCGGTGGCCGATGTGATCGCCTATATCTCGCAAAGCGTGGCGCTCGCCCCGGGCGACGTAATCTTCACCGGCACCCCCGCCGGCGTAGGCGCCCTGCAACCGGGCGATGAAGTCACCGCCGGCGTGGCCGGCATCGGCGAGATCGCCTTCCGCATGGGCAACCGCCCCACGTGACTGTCCCCCTCTCCCGCAGAGCGGGAGAGGGGCCGGGGGAGAGGGGGAAAACCACCCGTCATGCACCAAACCCATACCCCCCATGCATGACACCCCCCCAGCCTTGGTCCCGCCAGCCCCCTCCCCTACAATCGCCCGATCGACCTCCATCGGGCTCCCATCATGGCAATGCTCTTCCTCGTCCGCCACGGCCAGGCGTCATTCGGCGCTGCCAACTACGACTGCCTGTCGGCCACCGGCCGCCAGCAATCACGCTGGCTGGGAGAGTATTTCGTCGAGCGGGGCGTCCGCTTCCGTCGCGTGATCGCCGGCTCGCTGGTGCGCCAGCAGGACACCGCCAGCGAAATCCTGGCCGCGATGGGTGACGCGGCACCGGGCCTCGAGATCGAGACCCATCCCGGCTTCAATGAATATGACGGGGAAGCGCTGTATTGCGCGCATACCGGCGGCGCCGAC
Source organism: Cupriavidus gilardii J11 (assembly GCF_007829435.1). Classification (GTDB taxonomy): domain Bacteria; phylum Pseudomonadota; class Gammaproteobacteria; order Burkholderiales; family Burkholderiaceae; genus Cupriavidus; species Cupriavidus gilardii_D. The sequence goes on along the minus strand of NZ_VLJN01000010.1, from coordinate 12,090 downwards.
CACCGCGCGCACCAGAACGGCGACTACGCGGATTACTGGCGAACCTTCCGCGCTGCCTTCGCCGCGTGGACGGCCGGCACGCTGAACGGCATGCCGGAAACCTGGGAGGACTTCGGCCGCCGCGTGGCGGCGGGCTTGCTGCACGGCGCCGAGGGCGCCGGCCGCGAGGACGCGATCCTGGTGGTCAGTTCAGGCGGCGCCATCGGCCGCGCCATCGCCGATATGCTGCATGCACCGGCCCAAACCGCCATCGAACTGAACCTGCAGTTCCGCAACACCGCCTTCTGCGAAATCATCTGCGGCCGCAACACCCAGCGCCTGCTGAGCTTCAACAACGTGCCGCACCTGGACCGCGCCGACCGACGCCAAGCAATCACCTTCGCCTGATACCTCCCCTTTCCCGCAAATCTCCCCTCTCCCGCAAAGCGGGAGAGGGGCCGGGGGAGAAGGGAGTCGCAGCACTGCCAACAACGCCAAAACACTACCGCCGCGTGGTAATCACCGCCTCCGAAACATTCGCCGGCGCCTCCGCGTAGTGCTTGAACTCCATCGAATAGGTGGCGCGGCCCTGCGTCAACGAGCGCAGCGACGTCGAGTAGCCGAACATTTCGGCCAGCGGCACCTCGGCACGCACCAGCTTGCCGCCGCCGCCGGCGATCTCCTCCATGCCGTGCACGATGCCCCGGCGCGACGACAGGTCGCCCATCACATTGCCGGTGAACTCTTCCGGCGTCTCGACTTCCACCGACATCATCGGTTCGAGCAGAACCGGCCTGGCGCGCCGCATCGCCTCCTTGAACGCCATCGACCCGGCCATGCGGAATGCATTCTCGTTCGAGTCCACGTCATGGTATGAGCCGAACACCAGCGTCACCTTGACGTCGACCACCGGAAAGCCCGCCAGCACGCCGGCATTCAGCGTGTCCTGGATGCCCTTGTCCACCGCCGGAATGTACTCGCGCGGCACCACGCCGCCCTTGATCGCATCGACGAACTCGTAGCCCTTGCCCGGCGGCTGCGGTTCGAGGTCGATCACCACATGGCCGTATTGCCCGCGGCCGCCCGACTGCTTGATGAACTTGCCTTCGACATCCCTGGCCGCCTGCCGCACCGTTTCGCGATAGGCCACCTGCGGCTTGCCGACCGTGGCCTCGACACCGAACTCACGCTTCATGCGGTCGACCAGGATTTCCAGGTGCAGCTCGCCCATGCCGGAGATGATGGTCTGGCCGGACTCCTCGTCGGTCCGCACGCGGAACGACGGATCTTCCTGCGCGAGCCGGTTCAGCGCGATGCCCATCTTCTCCTGGTCGCCCTTGGTCTTGGGCTCCACCGCCTGCGAAATCACCGGATCGGGGAAGGTCATCTTCTCCAGGATGATCACGTTGGCCGGATCGCACAGCGTGTCCCCGGTGGTCGCTTCCTTCAGCCCCACCGCGGCCGCGATATCGCCCGCGCGCACCTCCTTGATCTCGTTGCGCGTGTTGGCATGCATCTGCAGGATGCGACCCAGCCGCTCGCGCTTGCCCTTGACCGGGTTGTAGACCGTGTCGCCGGAGTTCACCACGCCGGAATAGACGCGGAAGAAGATCAGCTGCCCGACGAACGGGTCGGTCATGATCTTGAACGCCAGCGCCGAGAACGGCTCGTCGTCGCTCGGATGGCGCTCGGCCTCCCGGTCGTCCTCGGTGTGGCCGAGAATGGCAGGCACGTCGGCGGGCGAAGGCAGATAGTCGACCACCGCGTCGAGCATCGCCTGCACGCCCTTGTTCTTGAACGCGCTGCCGCACAGCATCGGCACGATCTCGTTGGCGATGGTGCGCTGGCGCAGGCCGGCCTTGATCTCGGCTTCGGTCAGCGCCTCCCCGCCCAGGTATTTTTCCAGCAGGGTCTCGTTGGCCTCGGCCGCGGCCTCGACCATGCGCTCCCGCCACAACTGCGCGGTGTCGAGCAATTCGGCCGGAATCTCGCGGTATTCGAAGCGCACGCCCTGCGTCGCCTCGTCCCACACGATGGCCTGCATGCGCACCAGGTCGATCACGCCCTGGAACTTGTCCTCGGCGCCGATGGGCACCTGCACCGGTACCGCCACGCCCTTGAGCCGCTCTGCGATCTGGTCGCGGACACGGAAGAAGTCGGCACCCACGCGGTCCATCTTGTTGACGAAGGCCAGCCGCGGCACGCGGTACTTGTTGGCCTGCCGCCAGACCGTCTCGGACTGCGGCTGCACGCCGCCGACGGCATCGTAGACCATCACGGCGCCATCCAGCACGCGCATCGACCGCTCCACCTCGATGGTGAAATCGACGTGGCCGGGCGTGTCGATGATGTTGATCCGGTGCTCCGGATAGTTGCCGCCCATCCCCTTCCAGAACACGGTGGTGGCGGCCGACGTGATGGTGATGCCGCGCTCCTGCTCCTGCTCCATCCAGTCCATGGTGGCGGCGCCTTCGTGCACCTCGCCGAGCTTGTGGCTGACCCCGGTATAGAACAGGATCCGCTCGGTGGTAGTGGTCTTGCCGGCGTCGATATGGGCGCTGATGCCGATATTGCGGTAGCGCTCGATGGGGGTCTTGCGGGCCACGACAAACCTCCTGCGGGAAGTGGGAAACTAGAGTAGCACTTTTACGTTCGGCAGGTGGGGACCGTTCCCGCGATTTCCAGTGTGCGGCGCGTGCGGGCTGCGGTACAGTGGCGCACCGGGCAGGCACCGCCCTGCGCGGGATTGGCTTCCTTGCTTCCATCCGCACCGACGATGACGCTTGCACGACTGATCTGGCTGGCGCTGGCCGGGCTGGCCCTCGCTGCCTGGACGGCCCATGCCGCCACACCGCCCGTCAATGCCGACGCCACCGCATCCTCGCCGCCCGCCAGCGCGCCGCTGGCGCAATCGCTGGACCAGGTGATTCGCACGCTGAAAGACGACACCCAGCGCAGCGAACTGCTGCACCAGCTCGAAGCCGTGCGCGCCGGGATTGGAGCGGCGCCGGCGAGCGAGGCCGTGGCGGCCGACGACTCCGCGCCCGGCCTGGTGGGCGCCATCGCGGACGCGGTTGAGCAGGTGGACGACCGCCTGCGCAAGGACCAGGGACCGTGGCACTACTGGAGCTGGCGTCTTCGTTTCGCCGGCGAGGAATGGCAAGTTGCGTTCGCCCGCGAGACCGAGCCCGGCGCCCCCCACGCGGCCCTGCTGTTCGCCGCTGTACTGGGCGGGTGGGCGGCCGCCGGTCTGGCGCTGCACATGCTGGCGCGCCGCGCCCCGGGACCCAGGGTTCACCATGCCGGGAAGGTCCGGCTGCCGACGGTACCATCCTGGACCGACGTCGGCATCTATATGCTGCGCCGGGTCGGTCCATGGGCCGTCGCCTTCGGCGCAGCCGCGTGGACGATGTCAGGGCTGGGCCTGCAGTTACCCGCCGGTGTCGCCGCCATGGCCATCGCGTATGCCCTCGTGGCCGGCGCGGTGTTGTCGGCCGTGTCGCAAACGCTGTTCGCGGTGTTCCGCAACGCGCATCGCGCGCGCGCGGTGCGCGACCTGCACGATCATTCCCGTCCGCTGCTGTTTGCCATCGGCACGCTGGCGGCGCTGGGCGACGCCGGCACCAACAACCGGGTCATCGGCGCGCTGGGGCCGAACCTTGCCGCCGTGGCCGGCAATGTGTGCAATATCGCGGCCGCCCTGCTGATGGCATGGTTCTGCGTGCGCTTCCGGCGCCAGATCGGGCACCTTATCGCCAACCGACCCCTCGCCTTCCGGCAGACGCACCCTGCCATCACCGATCTGCTGCGGCTCACCGGCGGCGCCTGGTATCTGCCCGTGCTGCTGGTGGTAATCGCCTCGGTCACCGGCACCCTGCTCGCTGCCGGCCAGGCCGACGATTACCTGCGCCGCACCATCATTTCGGTCGCGCTGATCGTCGCCGCGATGGTGCTCACCGTGTTCACGGGCCGGTCACCGCGCTCCGTCCAGATCGGCCAGCCACGCCGCTGGCAACGGCGCTCGGCCTATGTCGCGCGCTTCGGACGCTTCGCGATGGTGCTGCTGCGGCTGGCGATCTGGATCGCGTTCCTCGAAATCGCAAGCCGCGTCTGGGGGCACTCGCTATACGACCTGATGCGATCCACCGAACTCGGACGCCGCTTCGGCGATGCCGTGTTCGGCGCGCTGGCCACCGTATTGCTGGCGTGGCTGTTCTGGCTGGTGATCGACACTGCGATCATGCAGGCGCTGTCGCCCGGCCACGGACGCGGACCGCATCCCAGCCTGCGCGCCAAGACCATCCTGCCGCTGCTGCGCAACGCGCTGCTGGTCGGCCTGCTCACCATCGTGCTGATCGCGGTGCTTGCGAATATCGGCGTCAATGTGACGCCCTTGCTGGCCGGTGCCGGCGTGGTCGGCCTGGCGATCGGTTTCGGTGCGCAAACGCTGGTGCAAGACCTGATCACCGGGCTCTTCATCGTGATCGAGGACTCCGTCGCGATCGGCGACGTCATCGAACTGGCCGACCACAGCGGCGTCGTGGAGGGCATGACTATCCGCACGGTCAAGCTGCGCGATGGCAAGGGCGCATTGCATATCCTTCCCTACAGCCAGATCAAGGTGGTGAAGAATCTGTCGCGCGGCCACGCCTTCGCGGTATTCCAGATCGCGTTGCGCTACGACAGCGACCTGGACCGCGCCGTGGCGCTGATGCGCGAGGCCGGCGCCGAGATCGCGGAAGACGTCCGCTATGCCCACCAGCTGCTGTCCGGGCTGGACATCCTCGGGCTGGACCGCTTCGATCCGAACGGCCCGGTGGTGATGGCCCAGTTCAAGACCCGGCCGCTGGCCCAGTTCGAAATCACGCGCGCCTTCAATGCCAGCATCAAGCAGAAGTTCGACGCGGCCGGGATACGGATGGCAACGCCGTATATGACGTTGCAGATCGATCGTGGGGGGTCGGGCTTGCTGGGGGCGGATGGGGAGCAGGCGAGTGCGTTGGCGGGGATGAGTGCCGGGACTGCCCTCTCCCCCGGCCCCTCTCCCGCGAGCGGGAGAGGGGAGTAAACCGACACTGCCGCGCACCCTTCCCCTCTCCCGCCCGGCGGGCGAGGGCAGTCGTTCTTAATACCACCCAGCCCTAAGCCACCTTCCGCTGATGGTGATGCCGCCGCTCCGGCCTGCACTCGTACTTGATCTCGTGCCGGCCATCCTCGTACACCACCTCCAGCCGCACGGTGAAACCCCACAGGCGCGTCACGTGACGCACGACCTCCTCGAAGGTCGGCGCCAGCGGCCGGCGGTCGCTCTGCAGATGACGCAGCGTCAGCGAGCGGTCGCCGCCGACGTCGACATTGGTCACCTGGATATTTGGCTCGATATTCGACAGGTCGTACTGGCTGGCCAGTAGCTGGCGGATGCGGCGATAACCCTCGTCGTCGTGGATCGCCGTCACCCGCAGCTTGCTTTCCCGGTCGTCGTCAAGCACGGAGAAAAGCTTCAGCTCACGAATCACGCGGGGCGACAGGAACTGCAGCAGGAAGCTCTCGTCCTTGAAGTTGCGCATCGCGAAGTCCAGCGTCTTGCGCCAGTCGCTGCCCGCGAACTCGGGAGCCCAGCGGTAATCCTCGTCGTCGGGCTGCTCGCACATCCGGCGCAGGTCGCGGAACATCAGGAAGCCCAGCGTGTACGGATTGAGCCCGCTGTAGTACGGACTGTGATAAGGCGGCTGATAGATGACGTTGGTATGCGCCTGCAGCAGCTCCATCATGAACGCATCATTGACCAGCCCCTGCTCGTACAGCTCATGCAGGATCGTGTAGTGCCAGAACGTGGCCCAGCCCTCGTTCATCACCTTGGTCTGGCGCTGAGGGTAGAAGTACTGCGCGATCTTGCGCACGATGCGCACGATCTCGCGCTGCCACGGCTGCAGCTTGGGCGCGTTCTTCTCGATGAAATACAGCAGGTTTTCCTGCGGCTCCGGCGGGAAGGTCGCTTCCTGCTCCGGCGCCTCCTCTTCGGGCTCCAACACGCGTGCGCGATGCTGGTGCGGCAGCGTCCGCCAAAGGTCGTTCACCTGCATCTGCAGATAATTCTCACGCTCCGCCTGCCGGGCCTTCTCTTCGGTGATCGACAGCTTCTTCGGGCGCTTGTAGCGGTCGACGCCATAGTTCTGCAAGGCGTGGCACGAATCGAGCAGCAGTTCCACCTCCTGCTCGCCATACCGCTGCTCGCACTCGGCGACATAGTTCTTGGCGAACAGCAGATAGTCGACGATGGCGTCGGCGTTCGTCCAGGTGCGGAACAGGTAATTGCCCTTGAAGAACGAGTTATGCCCGTAGCAGGCGTGCGCGATCGTCAGCGCCTGCATCGGCATCGTGTTCTCCTCCATCAGGTAGGCGATGCAGGGGTTCGAATTGATGACGATCTCGTAGGCCAGCCCCATATGGCCGCGCTGATAGCTGCGCTCGGAGGCAAGGAAATGCTTGCCGTAGGACCAGTGGTTGTAGCCGACCGGCAGCCCCGCCGACGCATACGCGTCCAGCATCTGCTCCGCCGTGATGATCTCGATCTGGTTGGGATAGGTGTCCAGCCCGAAATCGGCGGCGATGCGCGCGATTTCACGGTCATAGCGCTGGATCAACTCGAATGTCCATTCCGAGCCGGTAGAGAGGTATGCCATTTACACCCCCAGGGACGGCGCGCGGGCGCACCGCCATGATTGCGTGAGGCCGTTCCGGCGCGGGCGGGCGCCGCTAGGCCGCTTTCTTCTGAAACAGGTCGTGCAATACCGGATAGATCTCGTCCGCGCCGATGATGCGCTGCATCGCGAAATTCTCGTGCGCGCCCTTGACCGTCATGTATTCCTCCCACAGGTTCTGCGGTTCCTCCGACGCGACCTCGACATAGGCGTAGTACTGCACCAGCGGCAGGATCGATTCGCGCAGCAGCCGTCCGCACAGCTCCGAATCACCGGCCCAGTTGTCACCATCGGACGCCTGCGCGCAGTAGATATTCCACTGGCTTGGCGGATACCGGTTGTGAATCACCTCGACCATGAGTTTCAGCGCGCTGGACACCACCGTGCCGCCCGACTCGCGCGAATGGAAGAAGTCGTCTTCCTCGACTTCCTTGGCGACGGTGTGGTGCCGGATAAACACCACGTCGATGCGCTCGTAATTCCGCTTCAGGAACAGGTAGAGCAGCATGAAGAAGCGCTTGGCCAGGTCCTTGCGGCTCTCGTCCATCGATCCGGACACGTCCATCAGGCAGAACATCACCGCCTGGGCCTGGGGCCGCTTCTTCAGCACGCGGTTGTTGTAGCGAAGATCGAGCTTCTCGATGAAAGGGACACGGTCGATGCGCGCACGCAGATGACGCATTTCCTTCATCATTTCCAGCGCACGGGCCGAGTACGGTCCGTCTTCATCGAGGACCTCGTTGTACTCGTGCTCGAGCGCCTGAAGCTTGCGATGGTAGGGACTGGACAGCGCAATGCGGCGGCCCAGCGAACTGCGCATGGTGCGCAGCACCGACAGGTTCGACGGCGTGCCGTCGATCGAGTACCCCGCCCTGACCTTGCGCACCTCGGCGATCTTGGCCAGATGGCGCTTCGCCATGTCGGGCAGCGCCATGTCCTCGAAGAAGAAGTTCAGGAAATCCTCGCGCGACAGCGTGAAGACGAAGTCGTCCTCGCCCTCGCCCGAGTCGCTCGCCCGGGAGCCGGTTCCGCCCGACCCCTGTTGCTGCCGGTCGAAACTGTCTCCGCGGACGAACTTCTTGTTGCCGGGGTGAATCCACTCGCGCTTGCCACCGTGACCGTGGTGGAAGACCGGCTCGGAAATGTCCTTGACCGGAATGGACACCTGGCCGCTCTGCTCGATGTCCATGATCTTGCGGCCGGACACGGCCTTCGCCACCGCTTGCCGGATCTGCTCGCGATAGCGCTTGATAAAGCGCTGCTTGTTGACAGCGCTCTTGTTGCCGCCATTCTCCCGCCGATCGATGACCTGTGCCATGGGCTTGTCCCCGCTTCAGCGCCCCTCGCGGGGCGCCCTTACGACGATTTTCTGACGCGCAAGTACCACTCCACCAGCAGCCGGACCTGCTTGGGCGTATAGCCCTTTTCCACCATGCGGTTGACGAAGTTCTCGTGCTTCTCCTGGTCCTCGCGGGAGGATTTGGCGTTGAACGAGATAACCGGCAGCAGGTCCTCGGTTGTCGAGAACATCCGCTTTTCGATCACCATGCGCAGCTTCTCGTAGCTGGTCCAGTTCGGGTTCTTGCCGCCGTTGTTGGCCCGCGCCCGCAATACGAAGTTGACGATCTCGTTGCGGAAGTCCTTGGGGTTCGATATGCCCGCCGGCTTTTCCACTTTCTCCAGTTCGTCATTCAGCGCATTGCGATCGAGGATTTCGCCGGTATTGGGATCGCGGTACTCCTGGTCCTGGATCCACAGGTCGGCGAACACCACGTAGCGGTCGAAGATGTTCTGGCCATACTCCGAGTACGACTCGAGATAGGCGGTCTGGATCTCCTTGCCGATGAACTCGACATACGGTGCCGCCAGGTACTCCTTGATGTACGACAGCAGCTTGGCTTCCTGCTCCGGCGGGAACTGCTCGCGCTCGATCTGCTGTTCGAGCACATAGAGCAGGTGCACCGGATTGGCGGCCACCTCGGTATTGTCGAAGTTGAAGACCTTGGACAACACCTTGAACGCGAAGCGCGTGGACAGCCCGCTCATGCCCTCGTCGATGCCGGCGTAGTCCCGATATTCCTGATAGGACTTCGCCTTGGGATCGACGTCCTTCAGGCTTTCGCCGTCGTACACGCGCATCTTCGAGAAGATGTTCGAGTTCTCCGGCTCCTTGATCCGCGTCAGCACCGCGAACTGCGCCATCATCTTCAGCGTGCTCGGTGCGCAGGGCGCGGCCGACAGCGAGCTGCTGCGCAGCAGCTTGTCGTAGATCTTGACCTCGTCCGACACGCGCAGGCAGTACGGCACCTTGACGATGTAGATCCGGTCGAGGAAAGCCTCGTTGTTCTTGTCGGCCTTGAACGATTGCCATTCCGCCTCGTTCGAGTGCGCGAGGATCACGCCGTCGAACGGAATCGCGCCGAAGCCCTCGGTGCCCTTGTAGTTGCCTTCCTGCGTGGCGGTCAGCAAGGGATGCAGCACCTTGATCGGCGCCTTGAACATCTCGACAAACTCGAGCAGGCCACGGTTGGCCAGGCACAGGCCACCGGAATACGAGTAGGCGTCGGGGTCGTCCTGCGGGAAGTCCTCGAGCTTGCGGATATCCACCTTGCCGACCAGCGAGGAGATGTCCTGGTTGTTCTCGTCGCCCGGTTCCGTCTTGGCGATCGCGATCTGCGACAGCACCGAGGGCCGCAGCTTCACCACGCGGAACCGCGTGATGTCGCCGTTGAACTCGTGCAGCCGCTTCACCGCCCATGGCGATGCAATCGTGTTCAGGTAGCGGACCGGGATGCCGTAGTCCTCTTCCAGAATCTTGCCGTCTTCCTCGGGCGAAAACAGGCCGAGCGGCGATTCATGGATCGGAGAGCCCTTGAGGGCGTAGATGGGGATCTGCTCCATCAGCGCCTTGAGCTTCTCCGCCAGCGAGGACTTGCCGCCGCCGGGAGGCCCCAGCAGATAAAGGATCTGCTTGCGCTCCTCCAGGCCTTGCGCGGCGTGCTTGAAGAACGAGACGATCTGTTCGATCGTGTCCTCCATGCCGTAGAACTCGCGGAAGGCCGGATAGATCTTGATGACCTTGTTGAAGAACAGCCGCGACAGCCTTGGATCGTGATGTGTGTCCACCAGCTCGGGTTGCCCGATCGCGGCGAGCATGCGCTCGGCGGCGGTGGCATACGCGGTGGGATCCTTCTTACAGATCTCCAGGTATTCCTGGATGCTGTATTCCTCTTCCTTGCGGGCTTCGAAGCGTGTGGCGTAGTGGCCGAAAATGTCCATACCTCACTCCCGTCAGAGTCTCGTCCGAGGCGAACGCAGTACGTCTGCAGGTAGATGCCCTACCTCATACCACGCATCAGCCTTTTGACACCGCCACCCCGGCTTGGCGGAAGACTGACAATGTTGCGAAGGCTTTACTTCATCATAGTCAAAGAACGTGCTGGGGGAAGAGCTCGTTGACGGGCTTCCTGCCTGTGGCAAGCGCCACGTCGCCCCCCAGAGGGCCATTGCCGACTGCGCGCGCTTCGCCGATTGCGCGGCCGCGATGGCGGTTGTTCGATCGTCTTCTGGGACACACCATACACCTTTCCGCACACTGCTGCACTCGACGCTTTGTAACGATTGCTTCCATCGCGCGCGCTGTGCCAGTCGAGGTTTTTGGTCGCATCGCGACGTCGCGTCGGCGCCCTGCATCGTCATCGTTCGCAAGGCTCGCGCGCATGTGTCCGGACCCGGCCATCGCGGTCGGCAACATCGGAATGGGACGGGTTGGAATGCGTAGCGCCTTCGCGGCGATGCATGGCTGCGGAAGGGCCGCCGAAGGACCGGCAGGGAGCCCTGGTGGATAGCTGTCCCGACGTTCGCGATCGCGGCCATGGCCACGAACGTATCGCCGTCGATGTTGTCGTTGCGCCGTCGATGCAAATCGCGTCTCCTGTCTTCGACCATCGGCGCACCGGGCCGGTGCGTGCCTGTTGGAATCGGGAAACCCGGGCGGGGTTCCGGCGGGTGGCCACGCCGGTCCCGCCATGGAAGCGGCTGTCCCGCCGTTGGACGCGACGGGATGGTCAGGCTCCATCATCGATGCAGCAATTTGCGCGCCATCCAGGCGATGCCTGCCGTTTCGGCGCCGTTCCGCCATGCGCCGGTCAACGGCGCGGCCGCAAGGGCGAGCCGCTCGTTGCCAGCCGCGCGCAAGCGTCTTGCCGGCTGTGCATGCCTTGTCCCGCCTCGAATCAGCAGACGGCCGCGCCTGCTGCCGGGCGGCATGGCGACACCGCATGGACGGCCATGAGAAACCGCGGCGGTCAGGGAAAATCCCGACGCCCGGGACTGGGGCAGGGCCCCGTCGCGGTGCCCCGCATTCGCGTCGGACGCGCGCGCCCTCGGTAGAAGTTGCCTTGCACACTTGCGCTTTCCTTCGTCGAAGGCGCAAGTGAGGATACGATAGATCGCTACCTGTCCCGCCGGGCCAATTGCGGGCGACCGGTCCCCGGGACCGGGATCGCACGGCCAACATATCGCCACGCCGCGGCCCGAACGAGACTTCCATCTTCAATCTTTCGGACAACGATGCACTACGATCTGACCGACCTGCGCCTGTTTCTGAACGTGGGCGAAACGCAAAACCTGACGCGCGCGGCCGAGCGCAGCTTCCTGTCGCTACCCGCGGCGAGCACCCGGATCAAGCAGCTGGAGGAAGCCTTCCAGACCCAGCTGCTGATCCGGCAGGTCAAGGGCGTCCAGCTGACGCCGGCAGGCGATGCGTTGCTGCGCCATGCGCGCGAGGTCTTCCGCGAGCTGGAATGCCTGCACGCGGACCTGCGTCCCTATGCCAAGGGCGTGAAGGGCAAGGTGCGGCTGCTGGCCAATACCACCGCGACCAACTCCTTCCTCGCCACGGCGCTGTCGCGCTTCCTGTCGGAGAATCCCGATGTCGACGTCGAGCTGGAGGAACACCTGTCGCAGCAGATCGTGTCGGCGATCGGAGCGGGTGCGGCCGATCTTGGCATCGTGGCTGGCGAGGTCGCCACCGAGGACCTGGACGTCATGCAGCTTTGCAGCGACGAGCTGATCGTGATCGCGCCGGTCAACCACCCGTTGCCTCAATTCAAGCGCCTTCATTTCGCCGAGCTGCTGGATTCATGCCGTTTCGTGGGCCTGAACCAGTTCAGCGCGATCCAGTCGTTTCTGGACCGCATCGCTGCCGGCATGGGCAAGCGTATCAGCCTGCGCATCCAGGTGGGCAGCTTCGATGCGGTCTGCCGCATGGTGGAAGCCGGCGCCGGCATCGCCATCGTTCCAAACAGCTGCGCCCGTCGCTACGCCAGCCGCAAGGTGCTGCGGTTCATCCGGCTGGAGGACGACTGGGCCCGCCGGGAGCTGCCGCAGTTCGCCGAGACGCTGGTCC
>NZ_VLJN01000009.1 GCF_007829435.1 Cupriavidus gilardii J11 | reverse complement strand
CTGCCTGCTCGCGCCGGCATCGCCCGAACTGGTGGCCGCCGCCGTGGCACTGGTGAGCGCGGGCGGGCAGTGCTTTCCGCGTGCCGCGCTGAAGTGGCTCCTGTCGCCGGCCGTCTCCAACTTTCGCCTACCCGGTTCTACGGCAAGCGGATGATGGCCTAGCCACACCCTGGCGCTCTATGCTGGCACTACGCGGCGGACTTTGGCCGGGTCCGACCAGAAGGCCTGCCCCGCCGCGCAGTCGAGGGGCATATGGAAGCTGGGATGGCTGTCCTGATCGTGCACGGCTTTGCGTTGCGCGAAGGCAGGAACAAGTGGGCGTGTTGCTACGAGATCCGCGTTGCGAGCGGCCGCGAGCAGGCTTTGCTCTATCGGGGCGAGCTGCACGGGCGTGCATTCGTCAGCGAGCAGGCGGCGATCGTCGCGGCACGCGAGGCGGGGGAACTTGAGGCCCGCCGACGCATCGCGGCGGGGCTGGCGGCAGCCCTGGCGCACGACGACGAGATGCCGCCGACATTGGCATCGTCGGCGCGGCCAACATCGTAACGGGATACAAACAGGGGGAAGCAGAAGCACCGCGTGCGTTTCGGGGGAGCCGGCATGCCGGCCACGCACGGCGGCAAGTCGCGTGGATGCGCACGCGCGCGCCCGGTTGATGCGGTTGCAACCGGACCTGCGGCCATGGCGAGGGCCGTCGATTCTTCGGCGCGCCATGGTCGATTTTTTTTCATTCTCGACGACCGGAAAAAAGGAAGCCCGCAGACCGGGGGACCATGCGGGCTCCAAAGTGACGGGGCCGATTCCGCTTGGCCACGCCACAGAACGGACGATATCCAATCGCCCCCACGACTTCCATCAACCAAAAGGACAAGGGTGCGCCGCGGCATGCGAATCCGCGCGATCATGGCGCACCCGGAAAGGCGCGCGAGCGCTTTGCCGGCCCTTCCGTCATCACCGTCCCCGGATGCACCTTCATGTGGCATTGGTCCCTGATTTCCCGCTTTGGCGAAACGTCGCTGCTGCTGCCATGCGCATTGCTGCTCTATCTGTGGCTGCGCCATGGTGGCGAGCCGCGTGCCGCGCGGCTCTGGCTCGCCTGCTTTACGGGCGCGGCTACGGTGACGTTGCTGTCCAAGCTGGCCTTCATGGGCTGGGGCATTGGCATGCGCTCGCTCGACTTCACCGGACTGTCAGGGCACAGCATGATGGCGTCGGCGACGCTTCCTGTGCTCCTGCACCGCTTCGCTCCGCCGCAGCGGGCATGGCTGGCGGCGTTGTGCGGCCTGGCCGCCGCACTGCTGATCGGCTACTCCAGGCTGATGCTTCAGGTGCATAGCCCGAGCGAGGTCGCGGGCGGCCTGCTGACCGGCATGAGCGCAAGCATTGCCTTCCTGTTGCTGAGCGCGAGGACACCCCGCCGTGGCGCCCCGGTGCCGCTGTCCCTGGCCATTGCCACGCTGATGCTGGCGCTGCCGGCCAGTGGCCTGCATGCGCCCACCCATGCCTGGCTCGAGCAGTTCGCCATGTACCTGTCCGGGCGCGATCGACCGTTTCGCCGCGAGGATTGGCCGGCACGGATCGCGCGGGTCGAGCCAGCCAGCATCGCGGCGCACCTGCCGCGGCACGCGGCTGTTATCGCCGGCCCCCCTGGCGTTGCGCGCCGCTGACCTGTACCCATGCCGGCGTGCACGCGCATGTGCCGGCGCTCTGTGACCGCGCCCACAGACGGCGTGAATCGCAACGATGACCATGCTGCGAGATCGACCTTGTCGATGGCAATGGAGGAAGGCATGGCAACGGCAAGCGCTTACGCGGTCGAGGGGCAGACCGCGCTACAGGTTCTTTATCGCGCGTCGGACGCGCTGATCGTGGCGTTCTGCGGCATTCTCGTGGGCGAATTCTGGTTTCCGCAGGGCGGCCTCGATGCCGCCGCCCCGGTGCACGGCTTCCTCACGGCTTTCTGCGCGCTTGCCACGCTGGTCGTGTTTCCGGCATGCGGGCTGTACGGATCGTGGCGCGGCCGCAGCCTTGCCGAGCTGGCGTTGCGCACGCTGGCCGCGTGGAGCCTGGTGGCTGTCAGCGGGCTGGTGCTCGCCTATCTGATGCATCAGGTGGGCGCGGTATCGCGGCTATGGTCGACCACGTGGTTCGCCACGGTGCTGGTGGTGGTGATCGGCTCGCGCCTGTTCCTGTTCCGCATGCTGGGAAACGTGCGGCGCCAGGGCATCAATGCCAAGCGCGTGCTGATCTTCGGCTACGGTCCATTGGGCAATGAAATGTACCGGCGGGTGCAGCAGATCCGCGCGGCCGGCTATCACGTGGTGGGCATCTACTGCGACGAACCCGACGAGACGCTGCCGGCGGGCATCCCGGTATTGCGATCGATGGCTGACGTCACGCAGTTCGTCCGCACGCAGGACGTGCGCGAGATCTGGCTGACGCTGCCGATGGCGGCGTGCCGCGACCTGTGCGATGTGGTCTACCAGTTCCGCAACGACCTGATCGACATCCGGTGGGTGCCGGACATCATGTCGGTGGAGCTGCTCGGCCATCGCTTCAGCGAGTTCCTCGGCCTGCCGGTGATCGACCTGAACAGCCCGCCGGACTCGCGCATCACCGGCCTGCTGAAGGCCAGCTTCGATCGCGTCTTCGCCGCGATGGCGCTGCTGGGTCTTTCGCCGCTGCTGCTCGCGATCGCGCTGATGGTCAAGTTGTCATCGCCCGGGCCGGTGCTTTTCCGTCAGAAGCGGCTTGGCATCGATGGCAAGCCCTTCGATGTATTCAAGTTCCGCACCATGGTGGTTCACCAGGACAAGGGCGTGACGCAGGCCACGCGCAACGATCCGCGCGTGACGCGCATCGGCGCCTTCCTGCGCCGCACCAGCCTGGACGAGCTGCCGCAGTTCATCAACGTGCTGCGCGGCGAAATGTCGGTGGTGGGCCCGCGTCCTCATGCGCTCGAGCACAACGAGATGTACAAGGAGCTGATCGACCGCTACATGCTGCGCCATCGGGTCAAACCGGGCATCACGGGCTGGGCGCAGATCAACGGGCTGCGCGGCCAGACCGATACCGTCGAGAAGATGCGCGCGCGTATCGAGTTCGATATCTACTACATTCGCAACTGGTCGTTCCAGCTGGACCTTCGCATCATCGCCCGCACGGCGCTGCACGGGTGGACCGGCAAGAGCGCGTTCTGATGAGGAGGACGTGCGAATGATGGCCGCCGATCGGCACAGGACGCCCGCGCCGCGAATGGGTCAGGACCGGGCCGCCGTCGCCGCGAGGGCGGCCCCGCCGCCGGCGCATCGTCGCGATACGGCGCCCGTGGTGGGGGCCCAGCATGTATGACGATATGCGCGGGACGTCCCAGGCGGTCCACCATTCGCATCCGCTGCATACCGAGCAGGCGGTCTGGCCGCAGACCAATTGCCACGTAGACCTGTGGATCGAACTGCTGCATGGCTGGCATCTCGATCCGCTGGCCGCGCTGGCCTTTACGGTGACGCAGGATTTCGAGGGCGACCATTTCACCTACTTCAAATATCCGCCGCACGACCTCGAGACGCTGTACGGCATCGTGGTGCAGGAGCTGTCGGTGTACGACGCGCTGGAGCGGCACGTGGCGACGCAGACCACACGCGGTCATGTGGTGCTGCTTGAAGTCGACGGCTATTACCTGCCGGACAATCGGGCCACCTCGTATCGCCGTCATCACGGCAAGACCACCATCGGCATCGATGTACTGATGCCGGAAGCGCGGGCGGTCGGTTACTACCATCGCGACAGCTATCACGTCGCGCGCGGCGACGACTACGCCGGAATCTTCAGGCTGCTGCCGGAGCAGAGCGGCGACCCGCATCTGTTGTCGCCGTACGCGGAGGTGGCGCAGCGCCGCTTTCCGCCGCTGAACGGACCGATGCTGCTGCGCAGCTCTCTCGCGCTGCTGCGCTGGCACCTGTCGCGGCGGCCGCGGCACAATCCGTTGAGCGCCTACCGTCTCGTGTTTCCTCAGCATCTGGACCAGCTCGCCGCTCGAGGCGAGGTGGCCTTCCACCCGTACGCGTTCCACGTGCTGCGGCAGCTGGGCGCGAACTTCGAGCTGCTTGGCAAGTATCTGCGCTGGCTGGCCCTGCAGGGCCAGCCAGCGCAGATACTTGCCAAGCAGCTCGAAGTTCGCGCCCAGCTGCCGCAGCACGTGGAACGCGTACGGGTGGAAGGCCACCTCGCCTCGAGCGGCGAGCTGGTCCAGATGCTGAGGAAACACGAGACGGTAGGCGCTCAACGGATTGTGCCGCGGCCGCCGCGACAGGTGCCAGCGCAGCAGCGCGAGAGAGCTGCGCAGCAGCATCGGTCCGTTCAGCGGCGGAAAGCGGCGCTGCGCCACCTCCGCGTACGGCGACAACAGATGCGGGTCGCCGCTCTGCTCCGGCAGCAGCCTGAAGATTCCGGCGTAGTCGTCGCCGCGCGCGACGTGATAGCTGTCGCGATGGTAGTAACCGACCGCCCGCGCTTCCGGCATCAGTACATCGATGCCGATGGTGGTCTTGCCGTGATGACGGCGATACGAGGTGGCCCGATTGTCCGGCAGGTAATAGCCGTCGACTTCAAGCAGCACCACATGACCGCGTGTGGTCTGCGTCGCCACGTGCCGCTCCAGCGCGTCGTACACCGACAGCTCCTGCACCACGATGCCGTACAGCGTCTCGAGGTCGTGCGGCGGATATTTGAAGTAGGTGAAATGGTCGCCCTCGAAATCCTGCGTCACCGTAAAGGCCAGCGCGGCCAGCGGATCGAGATGCCAGCCATGCAGCAGTTCGATCCACAGGTCTACGTGGCAATTGGTCTGCGGCCAGACCGCCTGCTCGGTATGCAGCGGATGCGAATGGTGGACCGCCTGGGACGTCCCGCGCATATCGTCATACATGCTGGGCCCCCACCACGGGCGCCGTATCGCGACGATGCGCCGGCGGCGGGGCCGCCCTCGCGGCGACGGCGGCCCGGTCCTGACCCATTCGCGGCGCGGGCGTCCTGTGCCGATCGGCGGCCATCATTCGCACGTCCTCCTCATCAGAACGCGCTCTTGCCGGTCCACCCGTGCAGCGCCGTGCGGGCGATGATGCGAAGGTCCAGCTGGAACGACCAGTTGCGAATGTAGTAGATATCGAACTCGATACGCGCGCGCATCTTCTCGACGGTATCGGTCTGGCCGCGCAGCCCGTTGATCTGCGCCCAGCCCGTGATGCCCGGTTTGACCCGATGGCGCAGCATGTAGCGGTCGATCAGCTCCTTGTACATCTCGTTGTGCTCGAGCGCATGAGGACGCGGGCCCACCACCGACATTTCGCCGCGCAGCACGTTGATGAACTGCGGCAGCTCGTCCAGGCTGGTGCGGCGCAGGAAGGCGCCGATGCGCGTCACGCGCGGATCGTTGCGCGTGGCCTGCGTCACGCCCTTGTCCTGGTGAACCACCATGGTGCGGAACTTGAATACATCGAAGGGCTTGCCATCGATGCCAAGCCGCTTCTGACGGAAAAGCACCGGCCCGGGCGATGACAACTTGACCATCAGCGCGATCGCGAGCAGCAGCGGCGAAAGACCCAGCAGCGCCATCGCGGCGAAGACGCGATCGAAGCTGGCCTTCAGCAGGCCGGTGATGCGCGAGTCCGGCGGGCTGTTCAGGTCGATCACCGGCAGGCCGAGGAACTCGCTGAAGCGATGGCCGAGCAGCTCCACCGACATGATGTCCGGCACCCACCGGATGTCGATCAGGTCGTTGCGGAACTGGTAGACCACATCGCACAGGTCGCGGCACGCCGCCATCGGCAGCGTCAGCCAGATCTCGCGCACGTCCTGCGTGCGGACGAACTGCGTGACGTCAGCCATCGATCGCAATACCGGGATGCCCGCCGGCAGCGTCTCGTCGGGTTCGTCGCAGTAGATGCCCACCACGTGATAGCCGGCCGCGCGGATCTGCTGCACCCGCCGGTACATTTCATTGCCCAATGGACCGTAGCCGAAGATCAGCACGCGCTTGGCATTGATGCCCTGGCGCCGCACGTTTCCCAGCATGCGGAACAGGAACAGGCGCGAGCCGATCACCACCACCAGCACCGTGGCGAACCACGTGGTCGACCATAGCCGCGATACCGCGCCCACCTGATGCATCAGATAGGCGAGCACCAGCCCGCTGACAGCCACCAGGCTCCACGCGGCCAGCGTGCGCAACGCCAGCTCGGCAAGGCTGCGGCCGCGCCACGATCCGTACAGCCCGCATGCCGGAAACACGACCAGCGTGGCAAGCGCGCAGAAAGCCGTGAGGAAGCCGTGCACCGGGGCGGCGGCATCGAGGCCGCCCTGCGGAAACCAGAATTCGCCCACGAGAATGCCGCAGAACGCCACGATCAGCGCGTCCGACGCGCGATAAAGAACCTGTAGCGCGGTCTGCCCCTCGACCGCGTAAGCGCTTGCCGTTGCCATGCCTTCCTCCATTGCCATCGACAAGGTCGATCTCGCAGCATGGTCATCGTTGCGATTCACGCCGTCTGTGGGCGCGGTCACAGAGCGCCGGCACATGCGCGTGCACGCCGGCATGGGTACAGGTCAGCGGCGCGCAACGCCAGGGGGGCCGGCGATAACAGCCGCGTGCCGCGGCAGGTGCGCCGCGATGCTGGCTGGCTCGACCCGCGCGATCCGTGCCGGCCAATCCTCGCGGCGAAACGGTCGATCGCGCCCGGACAGGTACATGGCGAACTGCTCGAGCCAGGCATGGGTGGGCGCATGCAGGCCACTGGCCGGCAGCGCCAGCATCAGCGTGGCAATGGCCAGGGACAGCGGCACCGGGGCGCCACGGCGGGGTGTCCTCGCGCTCAGCAACAGGAAGGCAATGCTTGCGCTCATGCCGGTCAGCAGGCCGCCCGCGACCTCGCTCGGGCTATGCACCTGAAGCATCAGCCTGGAGTAGCCGATCAGCAGTGCGGCGGCCAGGCCGCACAACGCCGCCAGCCATGCCCGCTGCGGCGGAGCGAAGCGGTGCAGGAGCACAGGAAGCGTCGCCGACGCCATCATGCTGTGCCCTGACAGTCCGGTGAAGTCGAGCGAGCGCATGCCAATGCCCCAGCCCATGAAGGCCAGCTTGGACAGCAACGTCACCGTAGCCGCGCCCGTAAAGCAGGCGAGCCAGAGCCGCGCGGCACGCGGCTCGCCACCATGGCGCAGCCACAGATAGAGCAGCAATGCGCATGGCAGCAGCAGCGACGTTTCGCCAAAGCGGGAAATCAGGGACCAATGCCACATGAAGGTGCATCCGGGGACGGTGATGACGGAAGGGCCGGCAAAGCGCTCGCGCGCCTTTCCGGGTGCGCCATGATCGCGCGGATTCGCATGCCGCGGCGCACCCTTGTCCTTTTGGTTGATGGAAGTCGTGGGGGCGATTGGATATCGTCCGTTCTGTGGCGTGGCCAAGCGGAATCGGCCCCGTCACTTTGGAGCCCGCATGGTCCCCCGGTCTGCGGGCTTCCTTTTTTCCGGTCGTCGAGAATGAAAAAAAATCGACCATGGCGCGCCGAAGAATCGACGGCCCTCGCCATGGCCGCAGGTCCGGTTGCAACCGCATCAACCGGGCGCGCGCGTGCGCATCCACGCGACTTGCCGCCGTGCGTGGCCGGCATGCCGGCTCCCCCGAAACGCACGCGGTGCTTCTGCTTCCCCCTGTTTGTATCCCGTTACGATGTTGGCCGCGCCGACGATGCCAATGTCGGCGGCATCTCGTCGTCGTGCGCCAGGGCTGCCGCCAGCCCCGCCGCGATGCGTCGGCGGGCCTCAAGTTCCCCCGCCTCGCGTGCCGCGACGATCGCCGCCTGCTCGCTGACGAATGCACGCCCGTGCAGCTCGCCCCGATAGAGCAAAGCCTGCTCGCGGCCGCTCGCAACGCGGATCTCGTAGCAACACGCCCACTTGTTCCTGCCTTCGCGCAACGCAAAGCCGTGCACGATCAGGACAGCCATCCCAGCTTCCATATGCCCCTCGACTGCGCGGCGGGGCAGGCCTTCTGGTCGGACCCGGCCAAAGTCCGCCGCGTAGTGCCAGCATAGAGCGCCAGGGTGTGGCTAGGCCATCATCCGCTTGCCGTAGAACCGGGTAGGCGAAAGTTGGAGACGGCCGGCGACAGGAGCCACTTCAGCGCGGCACGCGGAAAGCACTGCCCGCCCGCGCTCACCAGTGCCACGGCGGCGGCCACCAGTTCGGGCGATGCCGGCGCGAGCAGGCAGSCGCCGGCCCCMAGCCAAGCCGCGCGACGCATCCATTCATGCGCGTCCGGCCGCGCGATCACCAGCCAACTGCGTGGACGGATACGCCGGCATAACGCTTCCATCAGCGTGCCAGGGCTGACGTCCGTACCGCTGCAATCGAGCAGCGCGAAATCGATCGGGTGACGCGGCATGTCGCCCGCGCCACCGGTCAGCAACCATTCTGGTGAATGCAGCTGGAATCGGTCGGAGGTGGATTGAGAATCCAGATAGCGGGACAGGCCATGCAGCATGATGGCGTTGTCCGCCAATAGAAGAGTCGTCATCGACTGCGGGAGGGTCAGAGGGACAGGGCGACTTCGGGAATGCATGTCCACTAGCCTAGCAACCGGCCCCAGCCGGCGCCTCGACCATTCGGATGAAACGCCTCCCCCGAATGGATGAGCCAGGTCGCGGTCCGCCACATGCCACCGCGGTCCAACATGTGCCGTCCCGTCATGATCCCTTCTGCGTTCCCGCGCGGTCCGGGGAACTCGGCACGGACGGCGCCGTATCGCCTAGGCGGCCTCAATCACTTCGGCAAGCGCCGGCGGCGCGCGGCGTGGCACGGCGCCCACCGGGGCAGCGGGTCCCGGCCAGTTGAGCTTGGCGCCGCGGCGCAACGCCTCGTAGACGGCCTCCCCCTTGTTGCGTACCTGCAAGCGCTGGTACAGCGTGCAAGCATGGGTCTTCGCCGTAGCAACCGAGATATTGAGCACGCGGCTGACCGTCTTGATCGGGTAGCCTCGCGCCAGCAAGACCAGTACCTCGTACTGACGCTCGGTGATATTGAGCCGATGCGCACCCAGCGAAGGCGTTTCGATATCGGTCTCCAGCGATGCGTCGATGTCGAAACTCGCACGCAGCGCCGCGGCGCGAACCACGGAGGCCAGCGGCGCCACGGACGCCGGCAAAGGCGCCAGCGTGCCGGTGTCGAGGCTGTCATCGCGGTCGTCGCGGACCGCCTGCGCCTGTGATGGTGCCGGGAAACATTCGCCACCGGCCAGTACCAGACGAATAGCCGCGGCCAGCGCTTCCGGCGAACTCGACTTGGACACCCAGCCGCGCACGAACTCCGGCATCGCGGCGGGTTCTGGCAACTGCGGCGCATTGTCGTCGAGGATCAGCACGCTGCGGGGCCGCAGACGTACGCACAGTCTTTCAAGGACGCTCCAGTTTTTCGGCTGGCGTTCGGGAAAGCCGTAAATCAGCAGGGCCGCGTCGCGCAACGGAAGGTCGTTGGCCGGCGGCGCATCGGCGGGATCGACTTCGATGATGGGGCCGGCAGTGGGCAGGCGGCGCAAAAGCTGGCACAGGCCCAGGCGCAGCAACGGATGAGGCTCGATCAGAAGGATGGTGGACATGCCGCTCTCGTTCTTGTTGGACTACGAGCGGCCCGCGACTGAGCCGCACGTAGGACTGGAAGCGCGGTGCTTTGCAGCGCCTGCACATCCCTACAGTCCGGCCTCTTCAGTCGCCCGACGCGCGGCGGCGCGCCCTTGCCGACACCTACCCAAGAAGTCTTGCCGAACCGCCCCGTTTGCGTTGTTGCACGCTATTGATATCTGTAAAGGCAGACATAACTTTTCATTTATTCTGCGGTTCAGCATAGGCACGGCAGCGGTCGAAAGCAAGAACGGCGCATTGCTGGCCCGCATGGCTGTCGCCTCCAGCCGTCAAGCATTGTGCGTCGCGCTAACGGATTCCCACCGCCCCCCGTGCGCGCCGGCCGTCGCGGACATGCCGCACCGCAGCGCGGACGCGATTGCGGCACCCCGCTCCGGGCCGGCGCGGTCGTAGCCCGCGCGCCGGCAGCGCTGCCGAAGGCGTGGTCAAGGAGTCCCTGCGTACGCACACGCCGAACCTGCGCCGCGCATAAAAATAATTTGTACTTCCAAAAGGCAGGTAAAATAACCCGGATCGAACTAAGCGCGTTCAATTCTGGTTGTATATCAATCACTTAGCGGCATCCGACGGCATGCGAGATACAGCGGCAACCACTGCAGAGACGAAGCTCACGCGCACGGAGTTCGCCGTCATCCGTGCCTACGCACAGGGCATGTCGCCGGTCGACATCGCGCATCGCTATCTGAGCGATCCCGATGACGAAGACCACCTGACCGAAGCCGAGGCGATCCGCAAGATCATGGCCTTGCGCGACCGGTTGATCCAGTTCGCGCTCCAGCACAGCCGGCCCGACATCGCCCAGATGTTCGAGGCGCTGCGTGCGCGATCCGACGTCGGCATGACCCGGCGCGTCGACGCGCTGACGTCGCTGGAGGGACTCGGCCAGACGCGGCCGCAGCCAGAGCACGAAGTCGGTCTATGGTTTCGTCCCAGTCTTGGCCGTCGATTGACCGCTGCGGGCATCCGCCGCATCTCCGATCTCGTCGCGCTGGCCAATACGCGCGGTTCGTCGTGGTGGCGCTGGGCCCCGGGCATCGGTCCGGCCTCGGCGGAAGTTGTCACCCGGTGGCTGCTGGCACGGCAGGCGCCCGGCATGGTCGCACAAGGCGCCGCTGTAAATCCCTACGTACGACCGCCATCCGAGGCCGGGAAAGTCATCCCCGGACCAAGCCTGACCCTGTCGGCATCGATGCCACACCCCGTCCCGCTGGAGCGCATGCTGCCGCCGGCGGGACATCCCTTGGCGGCCGATCTGCAGAGTGTGCGCCGGTGGCTGTACGAGCGCCCGCGGCAACCCAATACCCTGGCGAGCTATCGCCGGGAAGCCGAGCGCCTGCTGCTTTGGCTGGCCCGCGAGCGACTCACCCTCGATGCGCTGACGGACGCCCAACTGGCGCGCTATGGCCGCTTCCTTGCCGCTCCCGAACCGTACGACTTCTGGTGCGGTCCGGCGGCAATGCGCGCACATCTGCATTGGCGGCCGTTCGAGGGGCCGCTATCGCCTGCCTCGGCGGAAGCGTCGTTGCGCGTGATCGCGGCACTGCTGCGGGCCCGGGACAGGGAGGCCGGCCAGACGATCGCCCGGCGCGCGATGCGGGGCGCGACTTCACGACTGGACGCCCGCTTCCCGCCCCGCACCGAGGGCCGGGATGATGCGCGGAATACAGCGTCGGCGGCACAGGTGGACGCCTTCGTGGCCTGGCTCTTCGAAGCCCGCGAGACATCAGCACGCCTTCGTGCCGCGCTACTGGCGGCCTGCCTGCTGCGCCACGAAAAATTTCGTCTGCAACATATTCCACAAGCGCGCTGTGCCGATCTCACCTATCGCATTGACGCGCTCGCGTGGCACGCGGGCACCGGCGACCGCGGCGGTTGCGCGCTACACCCGCTGACCGCGGTGGCGGTCCGCCTGCATTGGGAAGACCGTAGCGAAGCCGGCATGAGACCCGCTGGGAACGCCGCGCTGCTGGCCCCGCTGACCCTGCCCGACACCGCGCGAGCGCGCACCAAGCGCCTCGAACGTCCAGATGCGGGCTATAGCCCGGCGGGGCTCGAAAAGCTGCTCCGGTGGAGTTGGACCCGGTTCGCGGCCTCGGCTGGACTGGGGAATCTGCGCTTCACGCCCAAGCAACTGCAAAACGCGATAAAGACTCGGCTCGATCCGAACGCCGGATAGATGCCGGCGGTCAGACCAGCGACTTGTCCAGGCCAAACCGGGCCTTCAGCGCTTCGACCAGGGCCTCGCGCGCATCGCGGTCGGGGAGCTGTACATCCAGCACGACGCGACCGGAATCCCACTCCTTGATCGTGCCAAGCAGGTTGCCGTCGCTGGTCTTGATTTTGTATTGACGGCTGATTTCCTTGACCTTGCGTGCTTTCCCTTCCTGGGCCTGCTTGCGAATGGCTTCCACTTCACGGCTGGAAAGCCCTTCGTTCATGATGCGCAGCGCCAGGTCGCGCGTCTTCTCCTCACCGGCATGCTTGTGGAAGAGCGTAAGTTCGTACCCTGTCGCAATGCCAATGGCGCTCGGCCGTTCCCGCATGACCGACAGGACGGATTCGGGCAGCTTCAACAGCGCAAGCGTCTTGTTCACCGTTCCGGCCGACATACCGGTCAGCTCGCAAATCTCTTCTTCCTTTCCGACCTTGCCCTCGTCCAGCAACTGACGCCAGGCAATGGCGTTGTCCAGGGCGGATTGGTCCGAGCGCTGCTCGTTCAGCAGGAACGAAAGCCGGTAGAAGTCGAGATCGCTCAGGTCGCTCTCGATGAAGCACTCCATCTCGAGCTTTCCCGCGGCGGCCAGCGCGCGCTTGCGGTAATGGCCGTCGATCAGGATGTAATGGCCCGGACGGGACGGGTCTGGCGCCGCGAGGCCGGGCGTCTTCTGCCCGTGCGTAGCGATAGAGGCGGCGCGCTCCTGCACTACGGCCGGGTCGTAAATCCGACGGGCGTTGAGCGGGTTATCGTGCAGCTGTGCGAGCGGAATCCGTTTGAGCACCCTCCCGCCGGCGTCCGCGGACTGACTTTCAGCGCTGAAAACGGCCGTCTTGTCGTCGCCGTTAGCCTGCAGCAGTCCATTGGGATGTCGCGCGATGGCCGCCTCGGCGCGGGCGAAACGATCCAGCCTATCGGTGCGCTGCTTCTCCGCCGCCATGCCAGCCAGCATTCCGGCGCGAAGGTTCTTTAACTTTGTTGCCATTATTCAGACTCGATCAGAGACAGGACTTCGTCCACCATCAGATCCACTTCCTGCACTGCCTCCCGGGCMCCTGCCACCCCGTGTACGGTGCAACCAATGGCCTGGCATTCGCGGAACGCGGAGCGGGATCCGATCATCGATTGGAACAAGGGAAAATCGCCGTCGTCGCCAAGGATTTCGATGGCCTGGCGCGCGATAGACACACGGCGCTGAACCATGTTGGCCATGACGCGGACCTTCAGTGTCTCGTTCTGGACCTGGGCGTGCTGGGCCAGCGTCTTGGCTGCCACTGCCGCCCAAAGGTCGGGCGGGGAAGGGACCACCGGAATGACAGCAAGGTCCGAGATCAACAGTGCGCTCGAAGGCGCAGCCGAATGCACGGCGGGCGGGCAGTCCACGACAATATAGTCATAGTCCTGAACAAACTTCCGCACTTCCCGATGCATCGCCCCGCCCGATGCAGCCAGACCGATCACAGAAGCCGGGAAGGGACGATCATCGCTGGCCTGCGCCGCCCAGCGGGTCGCCGTGCCCTGTTCGTCCATATCGACAAGCAGCGAGCGAGCGCCCCTCAGGCCGAGAGTGCCTGCAAGATGCATGCTGACGGTCGTTTTTCCGCAGCCGCCCTTTTGGTTGAACACGGTGATGATCTTGGCAGACACTAGCGACCCCTTCTTTCAGCGCTGAAAGCGCGACATGACACAAGGCGAAACTTTAGACAATTGCCTTTCCGCCCGCAATACAATTCACTATTTTTGTTAGATCAGAATACCAAAGGGCGCATAGGCATCGCAAAAGCCGCTCGTCCATTGGCCAAAAGTCGTTCTTGAAATTCCAGCGCAAATGCGCCTACATTTATAGTTGTGCGTTGTACGCCGCACATGACACGACCCGATAAACTGGATATGATGCCGCTACAGTCGAGTCAAGTCGTGTCCACCTCGTCGGCTTCCGTTCGGTATCTACGAGAACTCAACGTGCTTGAACGGTTGTTAGCGTTGTACAAAGAACTTGCTTCGAAAGGAAACTCACATGGCAACCGGTACGGTCAAATGGTTTAACGAAACCAAAGGGTTCGGGTTCATTACCCCGGACGAGGGCGGCGACGATCTCTTCGCCCACTTCTCGGAGATCCAGGGCTCCGGCTTCAAGACCCTCAAGGACGGTCAGCGTGTGACCTTCGAAGTCAAGCAAGGTCCGAAGGGCAAGCAGGCCTCTGGCATCAAGCCGGCCTAAGCTCGTCGAGAAGTCCCGCACCGGCTCTGCCGGCGCAAAAAAGGCAAGTGCGCGCACTTGCCTTTTTCTTTTGGCGGTCCGGGCAGTGAGCGCGCACCGCGACACCGCGCTCCTGGAGTATCAGCGCCGCATCGTTCGTCACGCCAGCTTACGCACGCTCGTGCGCGAAGGCTGCAGGATCAGCGCCTTCGACGAGTCGGCATCCACCTTGGCATCCGGATAGACCACAAGCACGTCCTTGAGTGCCTTGCGGAACAGCGCCCGGAATTTGCGCTCGCTCTCGGTCTCCGTGCCGAACTGCATCTGCAGCGCTTCCCACGGAATCTCGGTACGCCGCTGGATCGTGAAAAAGCGGTAGGTCAGCCACGAGTACACGTCCAGCGCGAAGGGCGACTGCTTCAGCGCCTTCAACGCGCGCATATCGACTGGAACCGGCCGGTTCACCAGCTCGTTGAAGAACGGCTCGGACAGCACCACGAAGCTCTCGAACATCGAGCCCTGGCCAGGCTGCATCGGGTCCCACCACGTCGACAGCTGGTCGGCCAGCAGATAGCCCACACGATCGATGGACAGCGGTTCGTGATTCGGATTCTGGTTCTGGCTCGGCGCCGATTTGTTCTGGACGATGGCGATCGTCGCCGAGAACAGCCGGATCATCTGTTGGCGCACGAGCGTCATGGTGCCGCGCTTGCCGCCGGTGGCCATCGGGATGCCGAGGTTATACATGAACTCGGATAGCGAGTTACCGAGCGAAATGCGACGGTCTTCCACGGTACCGGTGAACTCGCCGCGCTTTTTCTTCGCCATGATCTCCTTGCCGATCCAGGCCAGCATCAGGCGCGGATAGGAGCCATAGGGATAGCCCAGCGAAACCGTTTCGGACACGAGCTTCTGGCGGCCATTGCTGGCGCGCTCCGAACGCTGCTGGGTGAAGTACCCCGGCTGGATCATCAGCGAGATATTGCCGCTGGTACGCGTCCATACCGGCGGCGCGCCCTTGGGCGCCCGATAGGGCAGGGTGACCTGTACGCTCGCGCGGCTCAGGAAGCCGACTTCGCCGCTTTGCCATGCGTCTTCGCGCTCCATGGCTTGGGCTTCGTCAAAGAGCCGCTGGAATTTCTCGGACGGCACCAATGACGCCTCGTTGCCAGGAACGATGATGCGCGAGGGACCGGTGTCGACATCAACGACGTTGCGGTCCCCAGGAGTAACCAGGGTGCGTTTGATCGGCATAGCGGGCGTGCTTCGAATTACCCGCCTTTTTACTTGATGCCACCCCCCTTGTCACGCAGAAACGGGTACGGATCGCTTTTCCCCGGGTTTACGCTCTGATTGCTCTGTCACGACCAGCTCGCATGCCGCGCGGGGGTGGGCAACCCGCAGGGTTGTCCACGCTCTCGCGAGCATCAACTACAGGATGAACATACCTTTACGGTTAACTACTCGTAAACCGTATACGGACGTCCTAACTGATTGATTCCACGGCGCAAACGGGCCTCTTCCGAACCCGATTCTGCGACAGGGCGTACTCGATTCTGCGGGCGGCCGTACTCGATTCTGCGGATAACCGAACCCGTTTCAGCGCAAGGCGCGAACCGGTTTCTGCGGGGATAACCGGGGCCGTTCACAGGCTTATCCACAGGCACCGCTGTCCGCCCACCCGAAACCGTACCCGTTTCTGCGCGCCACACCTCGATCTTGCCCGTCCACGGCGGGTAATCGCGCGTGGACTTCGATGCGTACCCGATTCTGCGGACCGCCATTGGCTTCCTGGGTGCCGTGCCACCGTACCTGTTTCTGCGGCGTACCCGATTCTGCGTGGCATCGGGGCCTCGGAGACGGTGCCACGCCGTACCCGTTTCTGCGTACCTGGCATGGCCCCGGTGAACGCGACCGTACCCGATTCTGCGTGCGCTTCGCCGCTGCAATTCCGAACGGACCACCGCTACCGTAATGATACCAAACGATCTCCAAGAAAGCAAGTGCTCACACACAATGCCGACCGCGATCTGACGCCGGCGAAGATGTGTACCCGTTTCTGCGGGCCCAAGTGACGGCGAGATGAAACGCGGATAGAAGCAAGGCTCAAGCCGTACCCGATTCTGCGTCGCTCGCAATGGTCGTCGCCGAATGCGGGTCGTACCCGTTTCTGCGACGTGCCCCGTCCGGGTCGGCTAGACGGGGAACTGCCGAGGAACCGTACCCGTTTCTGCGTAGGTCGGTGAAAACACCTGACGCGTACCCATTTCTGCGCGTCGCGTGGGGTTCCGTCCCGGGCTGTCTTGGGTACCGTACCCGTTTCTGCGCGAAACAGGCGGACCCGGCGGGCGTACCTGTTTCTGCGGACGACGCCCGGCAGGGTGCCATCGCGTACCCGTTTCTGCGGATTGCCATGTGCCGGGTCAGAAGGCGTACCCGTTTCTGCGTCGTGCCATACGGGGGGACGCGAGGGCAGCGAAAAGAAAAGGCGAGGAGGAAAGCAGAAACAGCGGCAGGGGGTGTTGCACGAGCCGATGCGCTGCGCGCCGTTGGACGGCGACTGGTGACAGGCTGGGACCATCATTGTCCCCAGGGCGGCCGGTCCGTCCAGCACCAAGGGAGTCGAAAAACAAAAAAGCCCCGCAAAAGCGGGGCTTTTGGCGCCGCCTTGCCCGGGGGCAAGGCTCGCACTCAGCGGCCGAAGCCGTGCAGGCTTACAGCGGCGTGATGTTCGCGGCTTGTTGGCCCTTCGGCCCTTCCACCACGTCGAACGAAACCCGTTGATTTTCTTGCAGCGATTTGAAACCGTCGGAACGGATCTGCGAGAAGTGAGCGAACAGATCGTCGCCGCCTGCGTCCGGCTTGATGAAGCCGAAGCCCTTGGCATCATTGAACCATTTGACGGTACCAGTTTGCGTGGCCATGGTCGTACATTTCCTGAAAAAAATTAAAAAAACGGAGGCGCGCGAACGCTTCCGGCAGTGCAACTCAAGGAAAGGACACCATGGACAACCGAAGTACCATGACGGTGGCTAACGAATGTGCTGTTGCCTCGTCGCTTGAATCTAGCGGGCTTTATACGGGGGTTCCGGGGCGGCGTCAAGACTGCCAGCCGCCTGGCTGCACGCTAGATCACGCGAGTGCCCTCATGCGATCATCATCGATCTTGCATAGAGCTTATTCGCCGGTTGGCGCGCTAGCGTTAACAAATCTGTAAGACATTACGTTTGCCTGCCGGGACACGCGTCCGGGCGGCCCGCGGCTTGCACCGACGGATAAGACAGATTCAGGAGACACAGCATGTCGACACCGGAACCGTATTCCGAACCCAAGGACGCCACCTTGCCGACCGATCCCGCATTGCGCCGCTCGCTGCTGGAGCGGCTGTTCAGGCTGCGCGAGCATCAGACCGATGTGCGCACGGAGCTGCTGGCCGGTGTGACGACCTTCCTCACGATGGCCTACATCATCTTCGTCAATCCCAGCATCCTGGGCGATGCGGGCATGCCGAAGGACGCTGTCTTCGTGGCCACGTGCCTGGCTGCGGCCATCGGTACGATGATCATGGGCCTGTATGCCAACTACCCGATCGCCATGGCGCCCGGCATGGGCCTGAACGCGTACTTCGCCTATACGGTGGTCAAGGGCATGGGGTTCAGCTGGGAGGCGGCGCTCGGTGCGGTGTTCATCTCGGGCTGCCTGTTCCTGCTGGTGACGCTGTTTCGCATCCGGGAATGGATCGTCAACGGCATCCCGCAGGCGATCCGGGTTGCCATCACGGCCGGCATCGGCCTTTTCCTTGCCATCATCGCGCTGAAGAACGCCGGCATCATCACGTCCAGCCCTGCCACCATGGTGACCCTCGGCGATCTGCACCAGGTGCCGCCGGTGCTGGCCATCATCGGCTTCTTTGCCACGGTCGCGATGGACCGCATGAAGATCAAGGGGGCCATCCTGATCGGCATCCTGCTGACCACGGTGCTGAGCTTTCTCGTGGGTGGCAATACCTTCCACGGCATCGTGTCGGCCCCGCCGTCGATCGATCCGACGCTGTTCAAGCTCGATATCTCCACCGCGCTGTCGATCGGCATCCTGAACGTGGTGCTGGTGTTCTTCCTGGTAGAGCTGTTCGATGCCACGGGTACCCTGATGGGCGTGGCAAGCCGCGCCGGGCTGCTGAAGGCGGGCAGGATGGACCGCCTGAACAAGGCGTTGATGGCCGACAGCACGGCCATCATGGCCGGCTCCTTCCTTGGCACGTCGTCCACCACCGCCTATATCGAGAGCGCTTCGGGGGTGCAGGCGGGCGGCCGCACCGGCCTTACCGCGGTGACGGTGGCGCTGCTGTTCCTCGCGTGTCTGTTCATTGCTCCGCTTGCCGGCACGGTGCCCGCTTATGCCACCGCGCCGGCGCTGCTGTATGTGTCGTGCCTGATGTTGCGCGAGCTGGTCGAGATCGACTGGAGCGATGCCACCGAAGTCGTGCCCGCGGTCTTGACCGCGCTCGGCATGCCGTTCACTTACTCGATTGCCAATGGCGTGGCCTTTGGCTTTATCTCGTACGCGGCGCTGAAGCTGTTGACCGGCCGCGCGAGGGACGTGCCGGTGATGGTCTGGATCATCGCAGCCGTTTTCATCTTCAAGTTTTACTACTTGCCGGGCCATTGATGCCGCCGTGCGGCGGACCCCGTGAGCGCATCCGCATCCGTGGCCGGGTGCGTACCCGTTTCTGCGCGCGGTGGGCCGCCGCACCATTGGGTGGAGGGCTGCCGCCTGGTGGCCTGCAATAGTGCATTCGCGCTTTCCGGGGCGTACCTGTTTCTGCGTGCGCGGTAAGCGTTTATTTACCAGATGCGGGGCTGTTGCCGATTCCCACCATAGCCCATCCGGAAGGATGAATTTGGCGGCAGTCCCCCACCAAGGGGCTAGACAAAAGCGGGCAAATGCACTGAACTAGAGGCGTGGCAAATCCGGGGGCGCTTGCAAGCGCCCCTTGTCGACTCCGGACGCCCCGGGGTAAATGGCAGCGCAATCCAAGCATTCGATCTGCACCAGCGGACATACTGATCCAGACCGCCATCAGGCGGCTTCGCCACCACGAAGAGAGCGCGCGCACGGACGCGCGCCGGTACAACAAGCGGACAATGTGGTAATCGCGAACGTGTAGTGCCGGGGGATGTTGTTCAACGGGGAAGAATCCTGACTGCAGGAGAAGTCCATCGGGCCGGCGATGCGCCGTCCGGCCGTTCCGCCACGCATTCCATCCGACGCGGCTTGCCGGCCTTGGGCGAGGCTGAAGCCGCGCCATGCCTTCGCGGCCACGGCGACACCGCGCTCGCCGACGCATTGGTCGCGCTGATCGCCGCCGAGCCCTCGATCAGCGCGACCTCGCGCCAGGCCATCGATGCCCTGCTGCAACGACATCGCCAGCTCGTCGCCGACGTGGCGCGCCTGCGCCAACAGCGCGAAGAGTGGATCGTCAGCGCACTGACCTACAAGGCGCTGTTCGAGCGCTATTCGGGACAGTCGCCGCACGAACCGAACGACCGGCTGATGCGCGAGAAAGACAGCATGCGGCGCGCCATCCGCGATCAGTTGCGCGAGGGCCTGGCGCCCGCCGCGATTCCCAGCCATTCCGTTGATCCCGTTTCCCTGTCGTGATGCCCACTGCGCGCCCGGGGCAAGTGCCCCAGCCCAGTCGGGTCGATCGCCGCATGTCGCCAACGGCCGGCAGGGCAGTGCCGGCGCATCGGCATGCGATGCCGCAAAACGTCAGGGAGAACGGGATGGAAAGACAATGCAATGGGACGACGCGGCCCGCCCAGCTCCTGGTGGTGTCCCGTCAGCAGAACCTGGTTATCGATGCGGCGCAGTTCGGCGCCGAATGGGAGTTGCGGCATGTCGGCCAATTGCGCGACGTGCCACGCGTGGTCAAGGCCGGTGCGCCGATGGTGGCCCTGCTGGATCTGGAGAACGAATACACCGACGCGGAAATCGCGGTGTTGGAGCAGGGGCTGCAGTATCCCCATGTGGTATGGGTTGCGATCACCAATGCCGCTCGCCTGGAAGACGAGCGCGTGCGCCGGTTGATCCGCGACTATTGCATCGACTTCGTGCGCGCGCCGTTTTCGTACAGCGAACTGCTCTACACGCTCAAGCATGCGCACGGCATGGCTTCGCTGCACGGCGCGCGAGAGCAGTCGTTGAGCGCGCCGGGCCGGATGATCGGCGAATGCCAGGCCATGCGGGCCATGTTCCGTTCGCTGGCGAAGGTCGCTCACAACGAGGCCCCGGTATTTATCTCCGGTGAATCGGGCACCGGCAAGGAGCTGGCCGCACAAGCGATCCACGAGGCATCGAGCCGGCGCAAGGGTCCGTTCGTTGCCATCAATTGCGGCGCGATTCCGCCGCATCTGATCCAGTCCGAACTGTTCGGCTACGAAAAGGGTGCCTTCACCGGGGCCAATCAACGCAAGATCGGCTGGATCGAGCAGGCCCAGGGCGGCACGCTGTTTCTCGACGAGATCGGCGATCTGCCGCTGGAGAGCCAGGTTGCGCTGCTGCGCTTTCTGCAGCAGGGAACCATCAACCGGCTCGGCGGCCATCAGTCGATACCGCTGGACCTGCGCATCATCTCCGCGACCCATGTGGACCTCGTCGCGGCGCAGGCCGAGGGCCGGTTCCGCTCGGACCTGTTTCACCGGCTGTGCGTGCTGACGCTGACCATCCCGCCCTTGCGCGAGCGTGGCGAGGATATTCTGCTGCTGGCCAATGCGGTGCTGGCCGAACACGGGCACGAGGCGCACCGGCGCATCCGCGGGTTCTCGTCGTGCGCGACGCAGGCGATGATGCAGTACGCCTGGCCCGGCAATGTGCGCGAGCTGATCAACCGGGTGCGCCGGGCGATCGTGATGACCGACAATCGCAAGATCACTGCCGAGGACCTGCAATTGCGCGGCAATACCGAGGCGCCACGCAAGACGCTGGACGCCATCCGCGAGGAGGCAGAGCGCGAGGCCATCCGCACCGTGATGGCAAGTCATGGCTTCCATGTGGTGCCCGCCGCGCGCGAACTGAACGTGTCGCGTGTGACGCTCTATCGCCTGATGCACAAGCACAACATCCGCGTCGAAGCGCAACTGGGCCACGCGGAATAGCCCAGCCAAACGGCGATCGCTGCTATCGCTGGTCGCGCCGCCGGTGCGATGCCAGGGGCAGCGGCTGGTCCGATGCCGTGCAGAAGCGGGCGGCGCGGACGAGGTGCCGGCAGCGCGATGGCAGCAGCGGGGGCGCCCAGCGGTCCCTGGCCGTGGCGGAACCGGGCGGTCGCAGCGAACGGCGACGGGCGGTCATCCGGGTTGGAGGGTTGCGCATGATCGGCTGGCTCCCGCGATGTGGATGAGATCGGGCCGCGCTTGCGGCCCGGCCCTTGCTGTCGCGATATCCATGCCAGATGCCACGGGCCCTTGCGCGAGCGGGGCTGGCGGCGCGTCGCCGTTACGGCGGCGGCCTCGCGATCCTTGCCATCGGTCCAATCTGTCGCGGTGCTGAAACAGCAAGCGGGGCGCGGCGGGTCGACTTTGGCGAAGGGGATACGCAGAAACGGGTACGCGCAATGGCCGGTCGGGGTGGTGTGACTGTCCTCTCCCCCCCCTCTCCGGCCTTGCGGGAGAGGGGAGAACCCCCACGGTGTTTCAAATGCCGGCGGTATGCTCCCGCTCCCGCGCGGGCGGAGAGGGGCGCGGGAGAGGGCCGTCACCAAACACTCCCAAGCCCATGAAATCCCCGGCGGTCAGCGATTCCCGGCCTGCTGCTCGCTGGAGATGGGCTTGGGTCCCGGCTGGCTGCGTTCGCAGCCGGCGCTGCCCAGCGCCGCCGCGGTACACACGCAGAGAATCACGATGCGAGCGAAGTGCTTGCTAGTCACGGGGCCTCCTTGTGGGTGGGTTGGCATCACGCGGTGCGATGTGTGCCGGTGCCTTTACTGTAGCAGTTGGCCCCGATGTGGCTGGCAATGCGGCCGCCAGCGGCGGTATGCTTGCACCCACCGTCACGACGCCGTCACTTTGCCGGTGCGATCCGCCACCTCGTGTTTTTCGTGTCTCCCATGATGCCCCTGCACCGCCTTTCCGGTCCGTTCGCCGCCAGGAGTCCTCAATGAGACGGGACGAGACCTTCCGTTCTTCCGTCCAGGCGCGCATCCGTGGCTGGTTGCCCGACCGTTACACCTTGCGGCGGACCGGCATGGTCGTGATCGGCGCGGTGCAGGCCTGGTTCGCCCACCGGGCCGCCAGCAAGGGGGCGGCGCTGTCGTTCTATATGCTGTTTTCCCTGGCCCCGGTGCTGGTGCTGGTGATCTCGATTGCCGGGCTGTTCTTCGGCGCCGAAGCGGCGCGTGGCGAGATCTTCGCGCAACTGGAGGGTTTGCTGGGGGCGCAGGGCG
The DNA here is from genome assembly GCF_007829435.1 of Cupriavidus gilardii J11. GTDB lineage: Bacteria > Pseudomonadota > Gammaproteobacteria > Burkholderiales > Burkholderiaceae > Cupriavidus > Cupriavidus gilardii_D. The sequence goes on along the minus strand of NZ_VLJN01000009.1, from coordinate 86,979 downwards.
CCCGCGCGATCGAGCAGGTCCTTGCCGCCACGTATCGCGCCGGTGGCAGCGCCATGGCCACCATCGTCGCCACCGGCATCCTGATCGTCGGCGCGACCACGGCATTCTCGGAACTGAAAACCAGCCTGGACGAAATATGGGGCGCGGGCGAACCGAGGGGCGCGGGCTGGGCGGTGCTGCTGCGCACGCGGCTGCTGTCCTTCAGCCTTGTGCTGGTGCTTGGACTGATGCTGCTGGTGTCGCTGGTGGTCAATGCCGCGCTGGCGATGGTGCAGCGGTTCTGGGGCGATATGTGGGGAAGCTCATGGATCGCGCCGATCGCCAGCGCGATATCCGATGCCTTCTCCTTCGCCGTGGTGACGGTGCTGTTCGCGGTGATCTTCAAGATGATGCCGCGTGTGAAGGTCGCCTGGCGCGATGTCGCGATGGGGGCGATCATCACCGCCGTGCTGTTTTCGGTCGGCAAGCGACTGATCGGCATCTATCTCGGCCATAGCGCGGTGGCGTCCTCGTACGGGGCGGCGGGCTCCGTGGTGGCGTTGATGCTGTGGGTGTACTACTCGGCGCAGATCTTCTTCTTTGGCGCCGAGCTGACCCATCAATACGCGCTGCAATTCGGCAGCCTGCGAGAGCACGGGCGTGACGAAGAGACCGGGGCCGCGCCGAACCGGTAAAATGGCGGCCCATTCCGCCCGGTCACGTGCGCCCACATTGCGCGTGCCGGCCGCTTCCTCCAAATTCCTGCCGTACGCATCCGCACCGTGAGCTCGCTCGTATCTGAAATTGCGCGTCGCCGCACCTTCGCGATCATCTCCCACCCTGACGCCGGTAAGACGACGCTGACCGAGAAGCTGCTGTGGTTCGGCGGCGCCATCCAGGTGGCCGGTGAAGTCCGGGCCCGCAAGGCCGACCGCCATGCCACCTCCGACTGGATGGAGCTGGAGAAGCAGCGCGGCATTTCCGTGACGTCATCGGTGATGCAGTTCCCCTATCGGGACCACATCGTCAACCTGCTGGACACGCCGGGCCACGAGGACTTTTCCGAGGACACCTACCGGACGCTGACCGCGGTGGATTCCGCCGTGATGGTGATCGACTCGGTCAACGGCGTCGAGGCGCAGACAATCAAGCTGCTGAACGTCTGCCGGCTGCGTGACACGCCGATCCTGACCTTCATCAACAAGCTGGACCGTGAAGGGCGCTCGCCGATCGAACTGCTCGACGAGATCGAGGATGTGCTGAAGATCCAGTGCGCGCCGATGACGTGGCCGATCGGGATGGGCAAGTCGTTTCGCGGCGTGTACCACCTGATCGACGATCGCGTGCAGCTTTTCGACCCTCGCGGCGACAAGGGAACGTCGGCCATTGTCGAGGGGCTGGACAATCCCGAGCTGGACCGCGTGCTGGGGTCGCAGGCCGACGAGCTGCGCATGGAAATCGAACTGGTGCGCGGGGCCTCGCACGCGTTCGACAAGGCGGCCTTCCTTGCCGGCAAGCAGACGCCGGTCTACTTCGGCTCGGCGATCAACAACTTCGGTGTGCAGTCGCTGCTCGATGCGCTGTGCGACCTGTCGCCGCCGCCGCAGGCGCGCATGACGGACACCCGTGCCGTGGAGCCGCAAGAGGCGAAGTTCACTGGCTTCGTGTTCAAGATCCAGGCCAATATGGATCCGCGCCACCGTGACCGCATCGCCTTTGTGCGGGTCTGCTCGGGCCGCTTCGAGCGCGGCATGAAGCTGCTGCACGTGGCGGCCGGCAAGACGGTGGCGATCAACAACGCCATCACGTTCATGGCGCAGGATCGCAATACCACCGAAGAAGCGTACGCCGGCGACATCATCGGGGTGCCCAACCATGGCACGATCCGGCTGGGCGACGTGTTCACCGAGGGCGAGGCGCTGAAGTTCACCGGCATTCCGTCGTTCGCGCCCGAGCATTTCCGCCGGGCCCGGCTGAATAACCCGTTGAAGGTGAAGCAATTGCAGAAGGGCCTCCAGCAGCTGGCCGAGGAGGGCGCGACGCAGATGTTCCGCCCCATCGCGTCCAATGAGCTGGTGCTGGGCGCCGTGGGCATCCTGCAGTTCGACGTGGTGGCGCACCGGCTCGAGCACGAGTACGGCGTCGATGCCATCTTCGAATCGCATGAATGCGCCACCGCCCGCTGGCTCAAGGGCGATCCGGTCGAGATCGACAAGCTGATCGAGAAGGCCGGGCACAACGTGGCTCTGGACGGCGCCGGCGACCATGTCTACCTGGCGCCGAGCATGGTGAACCTGCGGCTGACGCAGGAGCGCTTTCCGAACCTGCAGTTCCTGGAGACGCGCGAAATCGTGTGAGGCGCGGCTTGTCCCGGCCGCGCGCCTCATGTCGCCCGGATTCCCCCGCCTGCAGCGTTGACGCCGCTCGGCTAGAATCGCACGCTGCGGCGCGACGGCCCGAATCGCCTGTCGCGCCGCAGGCTTCTCTTCCTTTCCCTCATCCTGATCCGTCCGTACACGCCCCGTGGGCGCTTGCCGCGTGGTGGCGAACGGCCTTCGTGTCCGTCCATGTCCGTCTCCTCCGCTTCCACCGACCCGGCCAGCGCCGATCCCGATTCCGTATTTCGCGACCCCGGATTCCGCATGTTCTGGGGCGCGCGGCTGTGTACCACCATCGGTTACCAGATCCTGACGGTGGCGGTAGGGTGGCAGATGTACGAGCTCACCAACGATCCGCTGATGCTCGGCATGGTGGGCCTGGTCCAGTTCCTGCCGTCGGTGGTGCTGCTGCTGATGTCCGGGCATGTGGCGGACCGCTTCGACCGCCGCCATATCGTGCGCGCCTGCCAGCTGGCGGAATGCGTGATCGCGGTCAGCATGGCGGTGGCGAGCCTGACCGGCTGGATTTCGCGTGACCACCTGTTCGTCTTCGTCGCGCTGCTCGGCGCAAGCCGGGCATTCGAGACGCCCACGCTGCAGGCGCTGCTGCCGAGCGTGGTGGCGCCGAGGCAGCTTGCGCGAGCCGTGGCGCTGTCGAGTTCGGCGACGCAGACGGCCATCATCGTCGGTCCGGCACTGGGCGGCTTCGCCTATGTCGCGGGACCGGGCGTGGTGTATGGCATCGCTTCCGTGCTCTTCCTGGTGGCGGCCGGCCTGATTACCGCGTTGCGCCTGCGGCAGCGCCAGCAGCGGCTCACGGCGCCGGTCAGCCTTTCCACGCTGTTTGCCGGGATCGCCTATATCCGCAGCCGGCCGGTGCTGTTGGGCGCGATCTCGCTGGACCTTTTCGCGGTGCTGCTGGGCGGCGCGACGGCGCTGCTGCCGATCTATGCGCGTGACATCCTGCATACCGGTCCATGGGGATTGGGCTTGCTGCGCTCCGCGCCGGCGATCGGGGCGTTGTCCACCGCGATCTGGCTGGCCCGCCATCCGCTGGACCGGCGGGTCGGGCGCGTGATGTTCGGTGCGGTGGCGATGTTCGGGCTTGCCACGCTGTGCTTCGCGCTGTCTCCGCTGTTGCCGCTGTCGATGCTCGCGCTGGTGGTGCTGGGCGCGTCGGACATGATCAGCGTGGTGGTGCGCTCGACGCTGGTGCAGCTCGACACGCCGGACGACATGCGCGGGCGCGTGGGGGCGGTCAACTCGGTCTTCATCGGGGCGTCCAACCAGCTTGGCGAGTTCGAGTCCGGCGTGACGGCGGCGTGGTTCGGGCCGGTGGGCGCGGTGCTGCTGGGCGGCGTCGGCACGCTGCTGGTGGTGGTGGTGTGGATGCGGTTGTTTCCGGCGTTGGCGCAGCGGGACAGGTTGTATGAGCGGGGGCAGTAGCATTGTTGCGGTGTCGGGATACTGTAATGCCTGATACTGCCCTCTCCCCCGCGCCTGTCCCTCAAGTCGGGAGGAGGGGAGAGAAGTCGCTACTGATACTGCCCTCTCCCCCGGCCCCTCTCCCGCGTTGCGGGAGAGGGGAGAAATCGGCGTCTGCTTGCAGGCCGGGGCGTACCCGTTTCTGCGGGGACTGGTCGTCCCGGAACGCAAGAAGAGCCTTCCGCTGCACTACGGCGAAAAAATTTCAATTTCCCGCCAGCCCTTATCCGACAAGGGCTGGCGCGGCTTCACCCTTCCCTTCCCAAAAATCCGCTGAAACCAATCTCGCTGCGATCTGTCTCGATTTAATTGTCAATTTCGATCATCTGTAGGCGAAAGTCCGACAAGACGTCGGATCGTCGCGGGCAGACTCCGGGCACGCGCCATGCGATAACCGGCGAGCCCCGCGGGCCTGCGGGAAGGAGCAGACCATCGATGTGCGGTATCGCAGGAGAAATACGTTTTGATCAGCAGATGGCTGACGTCCATGCCGTCGCCAACATGGCACGCTCGCAGGCGGTGCGGGGGCCCGACGGCGAGGGACTGTTCAGCCTGGGCCGGCGCGCGTTCGGACACCGGCGGCTGCGGATCATGGACCTTTCCGAGCGAGCGCATCAGCCTTTCGTCGACAACGTGCTGGGCCTGGGCATTGTCTTCAATGGTGCCGTCTACAACCACCATGCGCTGCGCGATGAGCTGACGGCGCTGGGTTATCAGTTCTCGTCCACCGGCGACACCGAGGTCATCCTGAAAGCCTGGCATGCCTGGGGTCCGGACGCGCTGGACCGGCTGGCAGGCATGTTCGCCTTCGCGCTGTGGGAGCGCGACAGCGGCGTCACGCMCCTGGTGCGCGMCCGGCTCGGCATCAAGCCGCTGTACTACACGCAGGACGGGCAGCGTCTGCGCTTTGCGTCGACCTTGCCGGCGCTGCTTGCTGGTGGCGACGTGGATACCACGCTTGACCCCGTCGCGCTGCATCACTACATGAACCTGCACGCGGTCGTGCCCGCGCCGCACACGATGCTGGCCGGGGTACGGAAGCTGCCGCCGGCCACGCATATGACGGTGCAGCCGGACGGGCGCACCGACATGCGTACCTGGTGGCGGCTTGACTTTACCCGCGACGCGGCCGACGAGGCGCGCACGTTCGAGGAATGGCGCGAGCTGACGCTGGCTGGTCTGCGCGACGCGGTGCGGCTTCGCACGGTGGCCGACGTGCCCGTGGGTGTGCTGCTGTCCGGTGGCGTCGACTCCAGCCTGATCACCAGTTTGCTCGCAGAAACGGGTACGCCCGACCTGCGTACCTATGCCATTGGCTTCGAGGCGGCCGGCGGCGAGGCTGGCGATGAGTTCCACTATTCCGATCTGGTGGCGCGCCACTTCGGCACGCGGCACGAGAAGATGATGATCCCGGGCGACGAGCTGCTGGCGTCGCTGCCAGAGGCGATCCGCGCGATGAGCGAGCCGATGGTCAGCCATGACTGTGTCGCGTTCTACCTGCTGTCCGCCGCGGTGGCGCGCCATAGCCGCGTGGTGCAGAGCGGGCAGGGCGCGGACGAGGTGTTTGGCGGCTATCACTGGTATCCGCCGCTGGCCGCGAACCAGGACGCCGATGGCGGCGTGGCGGCCTACCGCAAGGTGTTCTTCGATCGAACGCCCGCCGAAATGGCCAAGCTGCTCGCGCCGGAATGGCTGCGCGACGATCCGACGGGGCAGTTTCTGGCCGCGCATTTCGCGATGCCGGGCGCCGATAGCGCGATCGACCGCGCGTTGCGGCTCGATACCACCGTCATGCTGGTCGAGGACCCCGTCAAGCGGGTCGACAACATGACGATGGCGCATGCGCTCGAGGCGCGCGTGCCGTTCCTGGACCACCGTCTGGTCGAGCTGGCCGCACGCATGCCGGCGCGTCACAAGATCGCCGCGGGCGGCAAGCACGTGCTGAAGGAAGCCGCGCGCCAGGTGATCCCCGCCGAGGTGATCGACCGCCCCAAGGGCTATTTCCCGGTGCCCGCGCTGAAGTATCTGCGCGGACCGTTCCTGGACTACGTGCGCGATCTGGTCACCAGCGATCGCGCGCGGCAGCGGGGGCTGTATCGCTCCGGCGTGGTGGAGGCCATGCTCGATGCACCCGATTCCCATATCACGCCATTGAAGGGCTCCAAGCTTTGGCAGGTCGCGTTGCTCGAGGCGTGGCTGCAGACGCATACACGATGAAACCGGCGCGGGCGCACCGTCCGCCAGTCCGGGCGACGGCTTTCGCGCCGTCATAACCTGAGGAGGAAACCCTGATGCCAACCGCTCACACCCAATCGCCGTTGAACGCCGCGATGGGCGCCGCAGCGCGCTCCCGCCGTGGCGGCGCGATGCACGACGCCGGCAAGGACACCCCCGCCGAAGGAGGCGGGCCGGCCGCGCCCGCTCCCGCGCCGGTGTCCGCCCGGCCCAACGCGATGATCGACTGCGGTTGGGGTCGGCTGATGTTCGCGCCGTCGTTCGAATCGCCGGCGCGGCTGGCGGCCGAACTGCAGCAGGAGGCCGCGGGCCGGCGCGATATCGCGCTCTATGTCGAAGCGCCGCAGCTGGTGCTGGCCGAGGCCCCGCAGACGCTCTTCCTCGATCCTTCGCTGCTGTTCCGCCGTGCACTGGAGCCCGGGCAGGACGCCGTGGCGCCCGCGGGCGCGGCCGGGGCGACCATTCGCCGCCTGTCGACACGCGCCGACATCGCCGCGATCAACCGGCTTTACGCGTCGCGGCACATGGTGCCGCTGGACCCGGCCACGGTGTGGCGTCAGCGCGATCACGACGCGGTCGTGTACCTGGTGGCCGAAGACGAGCACACCGGCGACATCATCGGCTCGGCGATGGGCGTGGACCATCTGCTCGCCTTCGGTGACGAGCGCGGCGGCAGCAGCCTGTGGTGCCTGGTGGTCGATCCGCAGACGCATGTGGCTGGCGTCGGGCAGGCGCTGGTGCGCGAGCTGATTGCCTTGTTCGCATCGCGTGGCCGCCGTCACCTCGATCTGTCGGTGCTGCACGACAATCAGCATGCGATCGGCCTGTATCACAAGCTGGGCTTCGTGCAGGTCGACGGCTTCGTGGTCAAGCACAAGAACGCGATCAACGAGCCTTTGTTTGCCGGCGCCAGCGAATGCGACAACCTCAATCCGTATGCCGCGTTGATCGTCAAGGAGGCGCGGCGGCGCGGCATCGGCGTGGACATCATCGACGCCGAATGCGGCATTTTCAGCCTGCGCTTTGGCGGCCGCGAGGTCATGTGCCGCGAATCGCTGTCCGAGCTGACCGGCGCGGTGGCGATGACGTGGTGCCAGGACAAGGCGCTGACGCGCAAGCGGCTGGTGCAGGCGGGCCTGCAGGTGCCGGCCCAGCGCCACCTCGGCACCGAGGAAGAGAACCGCGCCTTCCTCGCGGAGCACGGCTCGGTGGTGGTCAAGCCGGCATTCGGCGAGCAGGGCCGCGGCATCAGCGTGGACGTGCGCACCGAAGACCATCTGCGAAGCGCGATTGACGCCGCCCGGAAGGAGGGCGGCAACGTGCTGCTGGAAGCGTTCTGCCCCGGACAGGACCTGCGCATCGTCGTGATCGGCTATGAGGTGGTGGCCGCCGCCATCCGCAAGCCGGCGGAGGTGGTCGGCGACGGCCAGAGCGACCTGAGAACGCTGATCGAGCGGCACAGCGCGCGGCGCAGCGCGGCCACCGGCGGCGAGAGCCGCATTCCGATGGATGCCGAGACCGAGCGCTGCCTCGCCGCGCAAGGACTGTCGTACGAGTCCGTGCCGGCCGCCGGCGAACGGGTGCCGGTGCGCAAGACCGCCAACCTGCATACGGGCGGCACCTTGCACGATGTCACCGACCAGCTGCATCCCGTGCTGAAGGACGCCGCGCAACGCGCCGCGCGCGCGCTGCGCATTCCGGTGGTTGGCCTGGACTTCCTGGTACCGGCTGCCGACCAGCCCGACTACGTGATCATCGAAGCGAACGAGCGGCCGGGGCTGGCCAACCATGAGCCGCAGCCCACCGCGGAACGCTTCATCGATCTGTTGTTCCCTTTCACCGCCTGATTCATTGCATGCAGAAGCTGCCCATCGATTCCCTGTACCTGAAGACCGTATTGCTCGAACTGCTGTCGATACCGAGCCCGGCCGGGCTGACCGACGAGATCGTGCACTACACCGCTAACGTGCTCGACAGCCTCGAGATCCCCTACCAGCTGACGCGGCGCGGCACCATCCGCGCGACACTGCGCGGCAACAGCGCCAACAGCGGCATGGGGCCCGACTGCGCCATCGTGGCTCACCTCGATACGCTGGGCGCGATGGTGCGCGAGGTCAAGCCCAACGGCCGGCTCGCGCTGGCGCCCATCGGCACGTGGTCGAGCCGCTGGGCCGAGGGCGGCCGTGTGACCGTGTTCACCGAGCGCGGCCGGCATCGCGGTTCGGTGCTGCCGTTGCTGGCTTCGGGCCACGTCTATAACGAGGCTGTCGACACCCAGCCGGTCAACTGGGACCAGCTGGAGCTGCGCGTCGACGAACCGGTCGCCAACGCCGAGGACACCGGCAGGCTCGGCATCCAGGTCGGCGACTTCGTCGCGTTCGACGCCAATCCGGAGATGCTCGACAACGGCTATATCGTGTCGCGCCATCTGGACAACAAGGCCGGTGTCGCGGCGGTGCTGGCCGCGCTGAAGGCGGTGCGCGAAAGCGGCGCCTCGGTGCCGATGGACTGCCACGCGGTCTTCACGCTGACCGAGGAAGTGGGCTCGGGCGCGCGCGCGGTGATCGAGGATGATGTCAGCGAAGTGATCGGCATCGATATCGGTCCGGTGGCGCCCGGGCAGGGCGCGCGGGAGAACGGGGTCACCATTCCGCTGATGGACTCGGCGGGGCCGCACGATTACCACCTGACGCGGCGCCTGTTGCAGCTTTGCGATGAACATGGCATCCCCAGTCATCGGGACGTCTTTCGCTTTTATCATTCCGATGCCGGCGCCGCGGTCAGCGCGGGCCACGATGTGCGCACCGCCTTGCTGTGCTTCGGCGCCGATGCTTCGCACGGCTACGAGCGCACGCATCTGGATGTGCTGGTCCATCTGGCCGAGCTGTTGACCGTCTATATCCAGAGCGGCCCCACGCTGCCCGAAGACCGGCAGCGACGCATGGGTTCGGTGGCCGGCTTCTCGCACCAGCTCGATCCGGGGCAATTGTCGCGCAGCGACACGCCGCTGCCGGACGCGGGGGAACTGGTGCATCAGCGTCGCGACGACGACCGCTGATCGAATCGAACGAAGCTAAGGGAAGCGAAGGAAACCCATGGACATTACATTCATCGACGCCGACAAACTGGAGGCCACGTGGGCCTATCTGACGCAGTTCGCGGTGAAACAGGGCCTGAACATGCTGGCCGCCATCGCGATCCTGCTGGTGGGCTGGTGGTTGAGCACGCGGGCGCGCAACGCGGTGCTGCGGCTGTTCGACGGCCCGCATGTCGACGCCACGCTGCGGCCCATGCTGGGCAGCGCCACGCAATGGGTGGTCCGCGTGGTCACCGTGGTGCTGGTGCTGTCGCAGTTCGGCGTGCAGACGGCGAGCATCATCGCGATGCTTGGCGCGGCGGGCCTGGCGATCGGTCTCGCGCTGCAGGGCACGCTGCAGAACATCGCGGCGGGCATCATGCTGGTGCTGCTGCGGCCGTATCGCGTCGGCCAATATATCGACGCGCAGGGCGTGGCCGGCACGGTCCGCGAGACGGGGCTCTTCATGACCGAGCTGACCACGTTCGACGGCGTGTGCCTGCGCGTGCCGAACAGCAAGATCTGGGGCAGCGCGATCACCAACTACAGCGAGAATCCGACGCGCCGGCTCGATATCGAGGTGACGGTGCCGTTCGGAACCGATGTGCAATCGGCGCTGGACGCGCTGCGCGGCATGCTGGCCAGCGAGAAGCGCGTGTTGCCCGAGCCCGGCGCCGAGGCAATGGCGGTGAATTTCACCAACGAGGGTGTGACGCTGAACGTGCGGTGCTGGACCACCAATGACGATTACTGGAATGTCCGCTTTGCGTTCTATGAACGCATCAAGGATGTGCTGCAGTCGGAGGGCATCCGTATCGCGGTGCCGGTGCAGGAGATGCGCATTCGCCAGCCGGGGGACCACGGAGCGTTGACGGGGCGGCGGGAGGAGCGGGCGGTGTCTTGATGCTTTCGGTGGGCTGATACTGCCCTCTCCCCCAACCGCCTACCCCTCCCCAAACAAACTGCAAGCCCCTTCCTCCGCCGTGGTGACCCCACGCCGGAACGTCGCGAACAGGTCGCGTCCCACGCCGTGCTGGTGGCGCGTGAGGTCCGGTACCTCGATGGTCCGCGCCGTCCACTCGGCATCGGGCACCAGCACGGTCAGCACGCCGGCTGGTGCGTCCACGCGGACGATGTCGCCGTCGCGGATCTTGCCGATGGCGCCGCCCTTGACCGCCTCCGGGCACACGTGGATGGCCGCCGGCACCTTGCCCGACGCGCCCGACATGCGCCCGTCGGTAACGAGCGCGACATGAAAGCCCCGATCCTGCAGCACCGTCAGCGTCGGCGTGAGCTTGTGCAGCTCCGGCATGCCGCAGGCGGCCGGTCCCTGCCACGGCAGTACCGCGACGAAATCCCGCTCCAGTTCGCCGCGCTTGAACGCGGCCAGCATGTCGTCCTGGTCGAGGAATACGCGCGCCGGGGCCTGCACCACCTGATGTTCCCGCTTGACGGCCGACGTCTTGATCACCGCGCGGCCCAGGTTGCCGTCCAGCACCTTGATGCCGCCCTCCGGCGCGAACGGTTCGCCCGTGCCGCGGACCACCGATGGGTCCAGCGATTCGCGCGGGCCGTCGATCCACACCAGCTGGCCGTCGCGCAACGCCGGCTCGCGCGTGTAGTCGCGCAGGCTGTTGCCGACGATGGTGGTGACGTCTTCATGCAGCAGGCCGCGCTCCAGCAGCCCGTGGATCACCAACGCGAGGCCGCCTGCCGCCTGGAAGCCGTTCACATCGGCCTGGCCGTTCGGATAGACGCGTGCCAGCAGCGGCACCACCGCCGACAGCGCGTCGAAGTCGTCCCAGGTCAGCACGATGCCGGCCACGCGGGCCATCGCGATCAGGTGCAGCGTGTGGTTGGTCGACCCGCCGGTGGCCAGCAGTCCGACGATGCCGTTGGCGAAGGCCCGTTCGTCCAGCACCTTGGCGATCGGCGTATAGCGCTCGCCTCCGTGCACCAGCCGCAGCGCCTGCCGCGCGGCCTCGCGCGTCAGCGCTTCGCGCAGCGGCGTATGCGGGTTGATGAACGCCGTGCCGGGCAGATGCAGGCCCATGATCTCCATCAGCATCTGGTTGGAATTGGCGGTGCCGTAGAAGGTGCAGGTGCCGGGCCCATGGTAGGACTTCGTTTCGGCCTCCAGCAGCCCGGCGCGATCGATCTTGCCCTGTGCGTACAGCTGCCGGATGCGCGCCTTCTCCTCGTTGGGCAGGCCGGTGGTCATCGGGCCGCCGGGCACGAACACCGCGGGCAGGTGGCCGAACGACAGCGCGCCCATCACCAGGCCCGGCACGATCTTGTCACAGATGCCCAGATAGAGGCCGGCGTCGAACATCTGGTGCGACAGCGCCACCGCGGTCGCCATCGCAATGACATCGCGCGAGAACAGCGACAGCTCCATGCCGACCTGTCCCTGCGTCACGCCGTCGCACATCGCCGGCACGCCGCCCGCGAACTGCGCGGTGCCGCCGGCTTCCAGCGCGGCCTCCTTGAGCCACGGCGGAAACTCGCCCAGCGGCTGGTGCGCCGACAGCATGTCGTTGTAGGAAGAGACGATGGCCAGGTTGGGCCGCTGCTGCTCCTTCAGGCGGATCTTGGCGGCTTCGGGCATGGCCGCGACGCCGTGGGCAAGATTGGTGCAAGACAGCTGGGCGCGCTCCACCTTGCTGCCGGCCATGGCCTGTGCGCGGGCCAGATAGGCCTGCCGGGCGGCGGCGCTGCGCGCGACGATGCGCGCGGTGACCTGTTCCAATACGGGATGGCAAGGCATGCGATGGTTCTCCTGGGGGGAGTGAGGCCAGCCGCGATGGCGTCAGACATGCAACGCGCGCTGGCTCTGGCGGTCACATTCAGGCTAGCGCAGATCGGCGACCGGTGCACGGGCCGCATGCCGGCGACGGGGGAGCGTCATGTGCGTGGCTCGCAATGCGCCCGCGACTCACGTAAACTGCCCCCATCGGTTCAGTGCCCATGCGCGCCGGTCATACAAACGATCGCGCACATCCTCACAGACCCCACCAGGCGTTAAGGAGTTCAGGGTGAGCATGCCCGATTTCGACATGGTGCTCGTTGGCGGCACCGGCGACCTGGCCCGGCGCAAGCTGTTGCCGGCCCTGTTCGACGCCCACCGCGCCGGATTGCTGCATCCGTCGGCGCGCATCCTCGCCACCGGCAGCCACGATTCGACCACCGAGGAATACGTGGCCACGCTGGAGCAGGGTATGCGTCCCCATTTGGAGCACGCGCCGCCCGACAGCTGGGCGTCGTTCCTGGCCCGTATCTGTTACGTGCAGGCCGACGCGCGCGTACCCGGGCATTTCGATGCGCTGGCCCGCAAGGTGCATGCGCGCAATCCCGAAGTCGTGGTCTGCTATCTCGCAACAGCGCCGCATCTGTTCGTGCCGATCTGCGAGCAGCTGGGCCGCACCGGGCTGAACCACCCGAACGTGCGCGTGGTGCTCGAGAAACCGCTGGGGCACGACCTCGACTCCAACGAGGCCATCAACGCCGCGGTGGCGCAGCACTTCGCCGAGGACCAGATCTACCGGATCGACCATTACCTGGGCAAGGAGTCGGTGCAGAACCTGATGGCGATCCGCTTCGGCAACGCGTTGTTCGAACCGTTGTGGCGGCGGGAGTGGGTGCAGGACGTGCAGATCACCATCGCCGAGGAACTGGGCGTCGAGACGCGGGGCGACTTCTACGATCGCACCGGCGCATTGCGCGACATGGTGCAGAACCACCTGCTGCAGCTGCTGTGCATGGTGGCCATGGAGCCGCCGGCGAGCCTGACCGAGGACGCCATCCGCGACGAGAAGATCAAGATCCTGAAGGCCCTCAAGCCTATCTCGCCCCAGGAGGTCGCGGAAAAGACCGTTCGGGGCCAGTATCGGGCTGGCGCGGTGGGTGGCAAGCCGGTTCCGGGCTATCTCGAGGAAGACGGCATCGCGCCGGACAGCCGCACCGAGACCTTCGTCGCCATCAAGGCCGAGATCGCCAACTGGCGCTGGGCCGGCGTGCCGTTCTATCTGCGCACCGGCAAGCGGATGCAGTCGCGCGTGGCCGAGATCGTGATTCACTTCCGGGATGTGCCGCACGCCATCTTCCCGCGACCGATGACGGTGTCGCCGCAGAACCGGCTCGTCATCCGGCTGCAGCCCGAGGAGAGCATCCGGCTGTATTTCCTGGTCAAGCAGCCCGGCGATACGGTGGCGCTGACGCCGACATCGCTCGACCTGGATTTCGCCAACTCGTTCAAGGTCCGCCGTGCCGGCGCCTATGAGCGTCTGCTGCTCGACGTGATTCGCGGACGGCTGGGCCTGTTCGTGCGGCGCGACGAGCAGGTGCAGGCATGGCGCTGGGTCGAGCCGATCATCGACACGTGGGCCGAGAGCGCGCTGCCGCCCAAGCCCTATACGGCCGGCACCTGGGGCCCGGCCGCTGCCACCGCGCTGCTGTCGCGCGACAACGCGCTGTGGCACGAGGAGGTCTGAATGCGCAACGCGCGACGATAGGGGCCGGCGATGCGACGCTTCGAACATCCTTCCACGACCGATCAGGCCGAGGCGCTGGCGATGGCGATCAGCCATGCGCTGGATCTGCTGATCGACGAACAGGGCAGCGCGGTGCTGGCCGTATCGGGCGGCAAATCGCCGGTGCCGATGTTCGAGCGGCTGTGCTTTCGGCCGGTGCGCTGGCAGGCGGTGACGGTGACGCTGGTTGACGAGCGCGCGGTGCCGCCCGGGCACGAGGACAGCAATGGCGACCTGGTGCGCCGCCACCTGCTGCGCGAGGCGGCCGCCGCCGCGTCGTTCCTGCCGCTGGTCGCGGATGCGCAGGAGGCCGCTGAACCGGCGAGCGCGGTCGCGCGGCTGAACGCCGGCTACCGGCAGCCCGATGTGGTGGTGCTCGGCATGGGCGAGGACGGCCACACCGCGTCGCTGTTCCCCGACGCGCCGGAACTGGCGCAGGCTCTGGACGCCGATATGCCGGGCTATCTGATGACGCGGCCCACGCTGGCCCCGCACCCGCGCATCACGCTGAACCTGGCCGCACTGCTGGCCGCGCGCCGGGCATTCCTCGCCATTGCCGGTACCGCCAAGCTGGCTGTGTTCGAGCGGGCGATCGCCGCGCCGAGCGCGGCGCTGCCGGTCGGACTGGTTGCCACGCGGCATCGGCACGACTTCGATGTCTTCACCGCCTGATCGATCACGCAAGCCGTAAGCCGGACCCTTCTGATCATGTCGCACTATCCCCGATTGCTCGCCGATGTCGGCGGCACCAATATCCGCTTCGCCCTGCAAACCGCGCCTGGCTCGATCGGTGCGGTGACCGCATTGCAGGTGGCCGACTTCCCGTCGATCGAAGCGGCGATGCGCCACTATCTGGACCGGCAGCCGGGCATCGCGCCGAGGCATGCGGCCATCGGGCTGGCCAATCCGGTCACCGGGGATCAGGTCAAGCTGACCAATCATGCGTGGGCCTTTTCGATCGAGTCGGTGCGGCGGGCGCTGGGGCTGGACACGCTGCTGGCGCTGAACGACTTCACCGCGCTGGCGCTCGCGCTGCCGTATCTGCGCGCGGACGATCTTGCCCGCTTGCGCTCCGGCACGCCCGCGGCCGGCGCGCCGCTTGCGTTGATCGGCCCGGGAACGGGGCTGGGTGTCTCGGGCCTGATCCCGGGACGGCACGGTGCCGCGCCGATTGCGCTGGCGGGCGAGGGCGGGCATGTCGAGCTGGCGCCAGCGACCGACGACGAATGGATCGCATGGCGCAGCGCGAAACGGCAGCACGGACGCGTGTCGGCCGAGCGGCTGCTGTCGGGCATGGGGCTATCGCATATTCACGCGGCGCTGTGCGCAGAAACGGGTACGCCCCTGGCCGCGCCGCTGTCGGCGGCGCAGGTCACGCAGGGCGCGCTGGAGGGCGGCGATCCGCTGTGCCGCCGCGCCTTCGAGGCGTTCTGCGGGCTGCTTGGTTCCTTTGCCGCCGATATCGCGCTGGTGCTGGGCGCGCGGGGCGGTGTCTACGTGGGTGGCGGCATCGTGCCGCGCTTTGTCGACGCGGTGGCGTCGTCGTCGTTTTCGTCGCGCTTTCTGGACAAGGGGCGCATGCGGGCCTATCTGGAGCCGGTGCCGGTGTACGTCATCACGGCCCGCTATCCCGCGCTGCCCGGCCTGGCGCATGCGCTGGCCGAGGCCATCGACGCACCGGGGCGCACGCCCGATGTCATGGCGGGCTGACACCATGCGTATTCTGCTGATCGAGGACGACGCCATGATCGGCGAGTCCGTGCGCCTGGCCCTGCGGCAGGAGGGGTTTGCGGTCGACTGGCTGCGCGATGGCGAAAGCGGCCTGTCCGCGGCGACGCAGCCGCTGGACGCCGCTGGCGCACCCGGTGCCGGCGCCGAGGCCGCCCACGACCTCGTGTTGCTCGACCTGGGGTTGCCACGCCGCTCCGGGCTCGACGTGCTGACCGCCATGCGCGCACGCGGGCTTCGCACGCCGGTGCTGATCCTGACCGCGCGCGACGCGGTGTCCGACCGCGTGGCCGGACTGAACGCGGGCGCCGACGACTATCTGGTCAAGCCGTTCGACCTGCAGGAGCTGGTGGCGCGCATCCATGCACTGACCCGGCGCGCGCAGGGCCGGGCCGAACCGGTGGTCCGCCATGGCGCGATCGCGCTGAATCCGTCCACGCGCGAAGTCACGTTGGCAGGCGACCCGGTGCGGCTGTCCGCGCGCGAGTATGCGCTGCTGGCGGCGCTGCTGTCCCGTCCCGGCAAGGTGTGGTCGGTGGCGCAGCTGCAGGAAAAGCTGTACGGCTGGGACGACGAGGTGGGCAGCAATACCGTCGAGGTCTATATCCATGGCCTGCGCAAGAAGCTTGGCACCGGGTTGATCCGCAATATCCGCGGTGTCGGCTATGTGTGCCCGAAGCTGGACGGCGATGGCGCCGCCGATGGTGCGGCGGGCGCGGGCACGGGAGAGGCTGGCTGATGCGTTCGATCCAACGGACCCTGCTGGGCTGGCTCGCGCTCGGGCTGGCCGCCGGGATCGCGGCGGCGTCGGTGCTGATCTACGGGCAGGCACGCCAGGAGGCCAACGCGTTGTTCGACTACCAGATGCGGCAGATGGCGGCGGCGCTGCCGGCGCAGTTCAATGGCGCGCCGCTGCCACTGCCGCCGCCGCCCGCGGGCGACGGCCTGTTCCGCTCCGACGAGGATGTGGTGATCCACATCTGGGATGGCAACGGACGCAGCCTCTACCTGTCGCATGCCCGTCCCGCGCTGCCGCCGCGCGCCGAACTGGGCTTCTCCAATGTGCGGACCGATCATGGCGACTTTCGCATCTACAGCGTGCAGCTCGGCGCCGCGGTCGTGCAGATCGCGCAGCCGCTGAGCGCGCGGCGTGAGCTGGCTGCGCGCATGGCGCTGCGTACCGTCGCGCCCTTGCTGCTGCTATTGCCGCTGATCGGGTGGGCGGTGTGGCTGGCGGTGGGCCGCGGCCTGCGTCCGGTACGCGAGATCGCCAGGCAGGTCGGCCAACGCGACGCCAACACGCTGTCGCCGCTGGCCGTCAGCGAGATGCCGGCGGAGATCGCGCCGCTGACCACCGCGCTGAATCAGCTGCTGGCGCGGCTGTCGGAAGCGATCGACACGCAGCGCGCCTTTATTGCCGACGCGGCTCACGCGCTGCGCACGCCATTGGCCGCGCTGCAATTGCAGGCGCAGCTGGTCGAACGCGCCGACAGTGCGCAGGCGCGCCAGCAGGCCGTCGCCCGGCTGCGCGACGGGCTGCACCGGTTGACGCATCTGGTGACGCAGTTGCTGACGCTGGCGCGGCACGAACCCGGCACCACGCGGCCGGCACATGGCGCCGTGGCGCTGCCCGCGCTGGCGGCCGACGTGGTCGCGGAACTGACGCAGAGCGCGCTCGATCGCGGCATCGACCTTGGGTTGGAGACGCCTTTGCAACACGATGAGGCCGATGTCTGCACGGTCGACGGTGATGCCGATGCGCTGCGCATTCTGCTGACCAATCTGGTCGACAACGCGCTGCGCTATGTGCCCGCGGGAGGGCGGGTCGATGTCGGTGTGCGGCCTGTGCAGACGGATCGCGGTGCCGGTGGCGCGCGCGTCGAACTGTTCGTGGCCGACAATGGGCCCGGGATCCCGGCGGATCAGCGCCCGCGTGTGCTAGACCGCTTCTATCGCGTGCCCGACGCGCCCAGTGGTGGCAGCGGACTCGGACTGGCCATCGTCGCCGAGATCGCGCAGGTGCATCGGGCGACCGTTTCGCTGGAGGACAACGCGCCGGGATTGCGGGTGGGGGTGGTATTTCCGTGTGGCGCGGCGGTGAGGGGGCAGGGGTAGCGTACCCGTTTCTGCGGGGTGATTTGGGGCTGTGGCTGGAGGTGTTGACTGCCCTCTCCCCCGCCCCTCTCCCGCAACGCGGGAGAGGGGAGCAAACCGACAGGGCTTCGAACGCCAACGGTGTTCTCCCCTCTCCCGCTCGCGGGAGAGGGGCGGGGGAGAGGGCAGTATCAGAAATCCGCCATGCCCCAACCGTCAGATCGGCGTCAACACCGCCTCCCCCGCGAAATGCCGCCGGGCATTGTCCAGAAACAGCCGCACGGTGGCATCGATCGCTTCGGGCGACCAGCCAGCGACATGCGGCGTCAGTACCAGGTTCGGGCAGTCGAGCAGCACCGTGGGAGGCGCGGGCTCGCTTTCGTAAACGTCCAGCCCGGCCCCGCCCACGCTGCCGTCCTTCAGCGCCTGCGCCAGCGCCTCGCTGTCGACCACGCTGCCGCGCGCGATATTGACGAGAAAACCGTTCGGTCCTAACGCACGCAGCACGGATTCGCCCACCAGGTGGCGCGTTTCCGGTCCGCCCGGCGTCGCGATCACCAGAAAGTCGCTCCAATCGGCCAGCGCCATCACGCTGTCGAAATAGCGATACGGCACCGCGCGCTCGCGCCGGTTGTGATAGCCGATCTCCAGATCGAAGCTTGCGGCCCGCGTGGCGATGCGCTGGCCGATCGTGCCGAGCCCGAGGATGCCGAGCCGTTTGCCGCTGACGCCAGGCCGCAGCGGCAACTCGGTACGCCAGATCCCTGCACGCGTGGCGCGGTCCAGTTCCGGCACGGCGCGCACGGCGCCGAGCAGCAGCGCCATGGCGTGATCGGCCACCGCGCTGTCGTTGGTGCCCGCGCCGTTGGCAAGCACGATGCCGCGCGCACGGGCGTGCGCCACGTCGATGTTCTCGTAACCCGCACCGAGCGCGCATACCAGCTCCAGCCGCGGCATGGCGTCCATCTCGGACGCGGTCAGGCCGATCGCGCCGATGGTCAGCACGGCGCGAATGTCGCGGCCATCGGCGGCGACGCAGGCGGCGCGACTTGCGTCATCGGGTGCGTAGCGCACGGCGAAGTGTTCGGCAATGCGGGCCAGATGGTCTTCGGAGAGCGGGTTCAGGATCAGCAGCAGGGGCTTCATGATGACGGGCGAGGGAGAAAAGACAGGCGGCGCACCTCTGGCGGTGCGCTCGGGTTGTGGATCGTGGATTGTACCGGCGCGTCGCGGGATGTGGTGCTGTGCTGGCGGCGGGGCGTACGCAGAAACGGGTACGGTCCAGTGGAGTGGCGTGATATTGCGGCGGGAATGCGGGGTGTTGTTACGCAGAAATGGGTACGCCACTGGGGCTGTGCTTCCGCCCTCTGGCGGCACCGTCTTCCGGATCATTGAATGGCCTGCCGAACCGCAAGATCCCCGGAACTGCGCCGCTTGACGGATGCAACGTTCAAGTCGATGTATCCGGATGCGAACCGGGCCGCACAGTCCGGCGAGCATCCTGGCATGCATCAGACCGATTCCGTCGACTATGCCATCGAGCGGCAGCGGTCGGTCTCGCCATGGCGTGGGTGTTGGGCGAGTCGTCGACTAAGGTGAGCAGCGGGAGTAGGGGCCGCCACCGCGGTGGACAGCTAGCCGCCCTGCTGGGCCGAGATCTCCGCCGCGCGATGGTTGGCCGCCCACATGGCCTCGACGAAGGCATCCGGCAGACCGGCCTTGGCCAGCGAGGTAATCGCGGCGAAGGTGGTGCCGCCCTTGGAGGTCACGCGTTCGCGCAGCGCTTTGAGCGAATCGCCCGAGGCGTTGGCGAGCGCCGCCGCGCCGGCGACGGTCGCGCCGACGAGGCGCCGCGCCTGTTCGGCGCTCAGCCCCATCTGCACCCCGGCTGCCACCATGCTTTCCATCACGTAGAAGATGTAGGCCGGTCCCGACCCCGACACGGCCGTGACGGCATCGATCAGTCGCTCTTGCTCCACCCACAGCAGGTCGCCGGTGGGCGCGACGAGGGTCTGCACCATGCCGCGGTCCGCGGCCGATACGCCCTCGGCGGCGAACAAACCGGTGATGCCCTTGCCGATCAGCGCAGGTGTGTTCGGCATGGCCCGCACCACGCGACCGGTACCCAGCCATTGCGCCATGCTCGGCGTCGAAATGCCCGCCGCCACGCTCACGTGCAGCGCCTGCCCGGTGAAGCGAGTCACCTGGCGCGCGGCCTCGGCGAAGTGCTGCGGCTTGACCGCCCATACCACCATGTCAATGCCGCCCAGGGCGGCATCGGCCAGCGGCGCCACGCCCACGCCGTACTCGGCGCTGAGCCGTTCCCGCGTCGCCGCCACCGGCTCGACCACGTGGATGGCTGCGGGCGGCATGCCGCCCCGGATCAGCCCGCCGATCAATGCCGAAGCCATGCTGCCGCCGCCGATAAAGGCGACGGAGAACCCGGCGGTGTTGGTTTCCGCTTGCAATAAAGTCGTCATGCTTGTGCGAGGCGCGACGCGGCGCCTTTCCGTATTTGGGTGTTCTTCCTCCCGCTTGCGGGAGAGGGGGAGAATCGCGTGTTCAGTCCACCCGGCCGCCGAGGTACAGCTCTCGCACCTTAGGGTCGGCCATCAAATCCGCTGCGTTGCCCGTCAGCGCCACTGTGCCCAGCGACAGCACATAGGCGCGATCGGAAATGCGCAGCGCTTCCATGGCGTTCTGCTCCACCATCAGGATCGTGACCTCCTCCTTGGCGCGCACCTGCCGGATCGCCTCGAACACTTCGAGCAGCACCTTGGGCGACAGGCCGGCGGACGGCTCGTCGAGCAGCAGCAGGCGCGGGCGGGGCATCAGCGCACGCCCCAGGGCGAGAATCTGCCGCTCGCCGCCGGAGAGCGAAGCGGCGGGCGCGCCCAGCTTGCGCCGCAGCACGGGATACAGCGTGCATAGTTCCTCGATGCGCGCCGCCACCTCGGCGTCGGGCAGGAATTGCCCGCCGATCTGCAGGTTCTCGCGCACGCTCAGCGCGCTGAAGACGTTCTCGGTCTGCGGCACGAAGCCGACGCCGACGTGGCGCACCTTGTGGTGCACCGGCTCGCGCGATACGTCCTTGCCATCGATGGTGATGCTGCCCTCGCGCGGCAGCAGGAAGCCGGCGATGGTCTTGAGCAGGGTCGACTTGCCGCAGCCGTTCGGTCCTAGCAGCGTCACGATCTCCGCATGCCGCGCATGCATGGTCATGCCGCGCAGGATGTCGACCTCGGCGCTGTAGCCGGCGACCACGTTTTCTACTTTGATCATGCGGACTCCATCGGTTGCGGGGCGGCCGCGGCGGGCGTGGGGGCGCCAAGGTAGGCCTCGAGCACGCGCGGATGCGAGGCGAGGTCGGCGGGGGCGCAACTGGCGACGATATGGCCGCGGTCCAGCACCACGCAGCGGGTGCATACCTCGCGGATGAAATGCATGTCGTGCTCGACGATCACCAGCGTCATTCCCTGGGCGTTCAGACGCTGCAGCGCGCCGACGATATCGCGGCGCAGGTTGGGATGCACGCCGGCGGTCGGCTCGTCCAGCATCAGCATGCGGGGCTCCGCCATCAGCGCGCAGACGATGCCGAGCAGCTTCTTCTGGCCGCCGGAGACCGCGGCGGCGGGCAGGTCCCGCACGCGCGTGAGCAGCAGTTCGTCGATCAGCGCGCTGGCCTTGTCGCGCGCCTGGCGCTCGGCCTCGCGCGTGCCGCGGCTGCCGGCCAGGGTGCCCCAGAAGCCGTGATGGCCGATGGCGGCGGCCATCGCCACCTCGAGCACCGACATCCTGGCCGGCATCGACGGCAGCTGGAAGGTGCGCGCGATGCCGGCGCCGACGATGCGATGGGCCGGCAGCCGGTCGATGCGCTCGCCATCGAAGGCGATGCTGCCGGCGTCGATGGCCTCGAAGCCGGTCACCGTATTGAGCAGCGTGCTCTTGCCCGAGCCGTTGGGGCCTAGCAGGCCGACGATCTCGCCCGCGCCGATGCTGAAGCTCACATCCTCCAGCACGCGGTTGCCGCCGAAGGCCTTGGCCACGCCGCGCACGTCCAGCAGCGCCGGCGCGGTCTTGTCGATTCCCTGGATCATGCGATCTTCCTCAATCGTTCGGGCACCAGACCCTCGGAGCGCCACAGCAGGCAGGCCAGCAGGATGAAGCCCACCAGGCCGAGCCGAAGCGCACCGGCCAGGTCGGAGCTGAATTGCAGATGGTCCTTGGCGAAAGGCACCAGCACGTAGGCGGCCTGCACCAGCACCACGCCCACCAGCACGCCCGCGGTATTGCCCAGGCCGCCGATCATCAGCATCGTCCACAGCAGGAACGTCTCCGAGGCCAGCATGTAGTCGGGGCCCACGAAGCTCATGTAGTAGGCGTAGAAGGTGCCCGCCAGCGCGGTGAGCGCGGCGCCGGCCATCACCGAGCGCGTCTTGAGCGCGCGCAGGTCGTAGCCCATGCAGGCGGCCAGTTGCGGTTCCTCGCGCATCAGCCGCAGCGCGCGGCCGAAGCGGCCGTTGCCCAGGCGCCGGCACAGCAGCGCGAACACCGCGACCGCCAGCATTACCACGGCGAGGAACGCGAGCGCGTTCCAAGGCCGGGCCAGCCCGTCGAAGGGCGAGGTCAGGCCGCTGATGCCGTTGGCGCCGCCGGTCAGCCAGTCTTCGTTGACGGCCACCGTGCGCAGGATCTCGGCGATGGCCAGCGTGGCGATGCCCCAGTAGTCCGAGCCCAGTTGCCGGCCCAGCCGCGCCATGCACCAGCCCAGCAGCATCGCCGCCAGCACGCCGGCCGCGATGCCCACCACCGGCGACCAGCCCGCCTGCAGCGCGATGCCGGTCGCGTACGCGCCCAGCCCGGCGAAGGCGATATGGCCGAAGTTGAGCAGGCCAGCATACCCCGCCTGCAGGTTCAGGCCGAGCGCCATCAGCGCGTAGATGCCGGCCACGGTCAGGGAGGAGATCAGGAAATCAAACACGGCGCACCTCGCGGTCGAACAGGCCGTAGGGCTTGAACAGCAGCGCCAGCAGCAGGATCAGGAACGATGCCGCGCCGATATAGGCGACCGGCAGGAAAGCGATGTCGCGGCCCAGCAGCCAGCCGAAGTTCAGGTTGGTCACCGCCGTCTCCGTCAGCGCGATCAGCGCCGCGCCGGCCACGGCGCCGAGCGGATTGCCCAGGCCGCCGAGAATGGCGGCGGCGAACACGGGCAGCAGCAGGTCATGGCCGAGGTTGATATGCGCGCCGGTGGACAGCGCCAGCATGCTGCCGCCCAGGCCCGCGACTGCGCCGCTGCCGAACACGGCCAGCTGCGTGAGCCGATGGGCATTCAGGCCCGAGGCCGCGGCGAGCGCCGGATTGCAGGCGAGGGCGCGCATCGCGCGGCCGACGCGGGTGTAGAACAGGACCGCGGTGTACAGCACCAGCAGCACCACGGTGGCGCCGACGAACCACAGCTGCGTGTGCGACAGCCGCGCGCCGAAGACGATTACCGGCGCCTCGATGGGCAGATCGAACATGCGCGGGAACGAGCCCGCCAGGCCCTGCGCGATGGCGACGACCAGCATGGCGACCGCCAGCGAGCCGATCATGGCGATGGCCGGCCCGGAGCGCAGCAGGCGGCGGAACACCAGCTGGTGCGTCAGCAGTGTCAGCCCGATCGCGGCCACGCACAGCGGAGCCCGCCGGTGGCGGCGCAGGCGAGCGCGATGGCAAGCGCGAGAGGGATGCCCAGCGCATGCAGCGTCCAGGCGATATAGGCACCGAGCATGGCGTATTGCACATGCGCGATGTTGGGGAATTTCACGAGTCCGTAGACCATGCTGAGACCCAGCGCGATCAGCGCCAGGTCTGACGCGCGGAGCAGCGTGTCGACCAGAAATTGAAGCATGACGTATGCAGGGAAGAGCGCCGAAAGCGCAGGAAAGCCCGGGATGGCACCGCGCGGGCCCGGGAGCCTGCGCGGCGGTGCGCGAAAAAGCGGCCGCGGAAAAGCGGGCCGATCAGCGCGGCACGACCTTGCCGTCGTACTTCAGCTTGGCGTAGGGCGGGTCGATGCGCTGGCGGTCCGCATCGAAGGTGATCGGACCGGTCACGCCCTGGTAGTTCTTGCCCACTTCCTTGAGCGCGGCCTGTACCGCGGCCGGCTCGGTGGACTTGGCGCGCTCGATGGCGGCGGCGGTCATCAGCACGGCATCGTAGGCATAGCCGGTGTAGGAGGTCTTGGGGCCTTCCTTGTACTTGGCGGCGAAGGCGTCGCTATAGGCTTTGCCCGCGGCGCCCTGTACCGAGCCGACTTCCATGCCCAGCTGGCCCTTGGCGATCTGCGCAGGCGTGTCCGACAGGCTCATGCTGAGCAGGATCGCGTACCACGGCTTGCCGCGCAGGCCCAGCTCGAACGCCTCGCGGTTGATCACCGCCGATTCCTGGCCATAGGCCGTGTACACGTAGGCATCCGGCGCCGCCCGCTCGATCTGCTGCAGCTCGCGGCGATAGGTCGACTGGCCCTGGGTGTAGAGCACTTCGGCCACGACCTTGCCGCCGAGCTTCTCGAATTCCTCCTTGAAGCCGTGCGCGACGCCCTGGCCATAGGCATTGTTCGGCGCGATCACCGCGACCTTGCGGTAGCCCAGCGCCCAGGTGTCGGCCGCCGAGAACTTGTTGCCCAGGTTTTCCAGGCCGATCAGGTTGAACGAGGTCGCTCCCAGGTCCCGCACCTTGACGCTGGTGCTGGCGATATTGATGTGCGTGACACCTTCCTTCACCAGGTATTGCGCCATCGGCAGCGTGATGCCCGACGAGTATTCGCCGATCACCACCGGCACCTTGTCCACGCTGGCCAGCTTGCGCGCCGCGTTCAGCGCCGTGGTCGCATTACCGCCCGAGTCCTCGACGATCACGCCGAACTTCTTGCCAAGCACGCCGCCCTTGGCGTTGACGTGCTCGACCGCCAGCGCGACGGCGCGGCGCACGTCCTCTCCGACCGTGGCGTTGGAGCCGGTCAGCGACAGCACGGCGCCCATCTGGACCTCCTGTGCGGACACGGCCTGGGCCATCAGCACGGTCGAGGCGGGGGGCCCCCGGCCGGGGGGGGGCGCCCGCCGCCAGCGCGGCGAAGGTGGATCGGATTGACGAAGACATGGAATCTCCCAAACGGTTAAATGTAGGCAATAGGTTGTCGAATTGATAGCAAAACTATAAGGATTGGATCCAGATTTGATGAATCGGATTCGAGTATAATTCGGTGGTTACAAATCGCAACAGTTTTTTTAATTTCACGAGCCATGGCTACGACCTCGCGGGCGCAGCCCGTGCATCAAACGATCCGCAATGTGTTGCGCGGCGAAATCCTGACCGGCGTGCTCGCCGGCGGCGCGGTGCTGCGCCAGGACTCGCTGGCCGAGCGCTTCGGCGCGAGCCGCATCCCGGTGCGGGAGGCGCTGCGCCAGCTGGAGGCGGAGGGTCTGGTGGTCTACCGCGCCAATCGCGGCGCCACCGTGGTGCGGATGAACGTGGAGCAGATCTGCGAACTGCTGGACATCCGCGTGGCGCTCGAATGCCATGCGGCCAAGCTGGGCGTGCCGAATATGGTGGAGCGCGACTTCGACACGATGGACCAGATCCTAGATGCCTACGAGGCCTCCACGGACCTGAACGAGTGGGCCGAGTACAACCGCCGCTTTCACCTGGCGCTATCGGCGCCGGCCAATAACCGCAGATTGCGCCGGCTGATCGAGGAGTACTGCCTGAACACCGACCGCTACACCCATGTGGCCATGTCGATGGCGACCGGCAAGGAAAAGCCCCAGCGCGATCACCGCCGCCTCGTTGAGGCCTGCCGCCGCCGCGATATCGCGACCGTGGTGGCTTTGCTCGAGGAACACATCATGGATACCAAGCGGGAACTGATGGCGAGCGCGCGCGCCGAGGACGAGGCCGCCGAGCAGTAGGCGCGGCGTGCCGGATGGCCGGGCGGCCATCGGCCGAAGCGTGCATGAAGGCCGCGCCTGGTCGCGAGTGCTATGGCTCCAGAACGCCTGCCGGACCGACGGCAACGCACCGAGCCGTTCCACCAGTCCGTCCATGGGCCTCCCTCCACCGAGGTGGCGAGCAAGGTCACCTCGATGGCAACATCCTCCGCATCGAACGATCCCACCACAAGATCCCCGGGCGGCAATGGCACGTCGGCCAGCGCGTCTTCCAGTTCCTGCATGGTGGCCTTGCGCTGGAGGCGGTGGCAATCACTGTCACCGAATTGGTGACCTCGGCGTGCATGGTGTCGATCGGCGTGCGGTTGATCCGGTTGACCAGCGGGCCCAGCAGCGTGTTCTCGGCCGGCACCATCGCGCAGCGCAGCGCGGCCTCCACCACCATGTTCGATCCCGCCGCGGCGCGCCGCTCCGTTTCCGATCTGATTGCTGCGGGACAACGGGAGCCGCTGCTGAACTATGGGAGCGCTGGCGTAGGAACCTCCAACCATATGTCCGCAGCCCTGCTGCAAACGGCAGCGAAGGCGCGCTACGTCCACGTGCCATACAAGGGGGCGACTCCGTATTGATGCCCGTCGCGGCCGAACTCTCCTGTCGCGTCCCCTTGGGTGCTGGCTGGGGTTCTCCTGCTTGGCATAAAGCCGGGTGGCTGACGCGCATGCAATCGGTCACCTCCTTTCTTGCGTCGAGCCCAGATGCGCTCGCTGGGCGCGAATGAGTGGCTTGGCTACGTGCGAGGGTCATGGAGTCGAGGCTTAACTGCATCATGCCAAATGCAGCGTTCCGAAGTGCGCGCGCCCCGATTCTCCAACACGACACCAGAAAGCGTTGCCAACTATCAGCGATCCCACTTAGGACGGTTTGGACCTGGCGCTTTATTGCCCCAGCGAAGTCGCACCTTTCCCTTTCCGATTCGTCAGCCTAGCCGAACATAACGGGTAAACCCCTAGCAACACCGAGGTTGCACCGTCGGGCCGACGCGAATATATTCCATATCACCACAACTTTATTGCTAAGCAATAACACAATGGCGACATACATTAAGACGGCCTATTCGGATGCGGTGGGTATCCTGACCCTGAATCGTCCCGAGCGCCTGAACGCGTGGAACACGGCCATGCGTGCCGAGATCCTTGCCGCGCTGAACGAGTTTTCGCGCGACGACGCAGTGGGGGCCATCGTCATGACCGGGACCGGCGAGCGTGCGTTCTCCGCAGGACAGGACCTGGAAGAGGCCCATGATTTCGACGAGGAGCGTGCCGAAGTCTGGCTGCGGGAGTGGGAAACCTTCTACGACACGCTGCGCAGCCTGTCCAAGCCGCTGGTGATGGCGCTCAACGGCACTGCCGCGGGATCGGCGTTCCAGGTGACGCTGCTGGGCGATATCCGCGTCGCGCATCCCGAGGTGCAAATGGGGCAGCCGGAGATCAACGCCGGGATCGCCAGCATCACCGGGCCGTGGATCATGAAGGAAATGCTCGGCATGTCGCGCACGATCGAACTGACGCTGACGGGCCGCATGATGCAGGCGCAGGAGTGCTTCGATATCGGCCTGGTTCACCATCTGGTGCCGCGCGAAACGGTGCTCGAGCGCTCGCTCGCGATAGCCGCGGACCTCGCCGCCAAGCCACGCCTGGCCATGAGACTGGACAAGGCATGGCTGCGCGAGATGACCGAAGCGCGCTTCCGCCAGTCGATCGAGGCGGGCATCCGCTACCACCGCGAGGCCTACGCTTCGGGTGAGCCGGCGCGCATGATGGAAGCCTTCTTCGAGGAGCGCGCGCGACGCCGTGCGGCCGCGGCGGCAAGCTGAAGCCGGTATTGCCACACTTTTCACGACGTATCGGAAGAGCCCATCGACATCACGGCGCGCCGCACGCGGACGCCTTAGCCTTCATGACCAATACCCTGGATCGCCACATCGACATCGCGCCCGTGGGCAGCGAAACCATCTCCCAGTTACTGGCTCGACGTGCCAGCGAGACGCCGGATCACATCTACTGTCATTTCGGCGACGAGACGATCACGGTTGCGCAGCTGAACCGGCGCGTAAATCAGGTTGCCAATGGCCTGGCCGCGCGGGGTCTGAAAATGGGCGATCGCGTCGCCCTCATGCTGCCCAGCCATCCCGATCACATCGTCGCAATTTTCGCATTGTGCCGCCTCGGGCTGGTGCGCGTGCCGGTCAACGTGCATCTGCACGGTGCCGCACTGGAACACCTGTTCGATCAGTTCGAGCCGCAAGCGCTGCTGGCGGACGTGGAATACGCGCCTGCGGTCGCCTCGCTCGGCAGCCGGCTCGACGCCTGCACCATCGTCTGGCGGGGTGAACGCGAGGGGCAGGACGAGTTCGGCGCTTTCGGCGCGCTGGCGGATGAAGCGCCCGACTGCCATCCGGACGCCGACTCTATTCTCGCGCTGACCCCTAGCTCGGGCACCACCGGTGCGCCCAAGGGCGTGCTGAAGTCGGATCGCACGTTGCGGGCCGGCCCGATGGGCATTCTGCGCCTGACGGGGGCCCAGCCCGGCGATGTATTCCTACTGTGGGAATCGCTGCATCACGGCGCCGGCGTCGCGGTGGTGATCTCGGCCCTGATCGGCCGCACCACGCTGGCCATGGTCGAGCGCTTCAGCGCTTCGCGCTTTTGGGACGATGTACGGCGCTATGGCGTGACGCACATCCACTATCTTGGCAGCGTGGTACCGATGCTCCTCAAGCAGCCTCCCCGCGACAATGACCGTCAGCACAAGGTGCGAGTGGCGTGGGGCGGCGGCTGCCCACCGGAGCTATGGTCAGCTTTCTCGGAACGCTTTGGCGTGGAGATGCGAGAAGGCTACGGGCTGTCCGAGATGATCACCTTTGTCACGGTGAACCCAGCGGGTCCGGCCGGCTCAATCGGCAAGGCGCTGGCCTACTTCGACGTCGACCTGACCGACGACGATGGAAAGCCGGTCGCCGTCGGCGAACCCGGCGAGATCGTCGTGCGCTCGCGCGTGCCCGGGCTGGAGTTCCTTGGTTACTTCCGGAACCCGGAAGCCCAGATAACGGCAATGCGCGACGACTGGTTCTGCACCGGCGACCTGGCGCGCCGCGACGAAGACGGCTTTCTCTACTTCGCTGGCCGCAAGAAGGACACGGTGCGCCGGCGCGGTATCAATATCTCCGCGTGGGAAGTCGAGCGCGTGATCGCCGAACACCCTGACGTGGAAGAGTGCGCGCTGGTCGGCGTGCCCAGCGACCTGGGGGAGGACGAACTGAAGATATTCATCCGCCCGCGTGCCGGCGATGGCCACGCGCCATTCGACCCGCTGGCGCTGATCCAGTGGAGCGAACAACGCATGCCTTACTTTCAGATTCCTCGCTACGTGGCGCTGATCGACGAGTTTCCGAAAACGCCCACTCAGCGTATCCAAAAGAAGTTGCTCTCGCGCGACGTGAAGGGCGTGTGGGACCTGGAGCAGACCGGCTACAAAGTCGGCAAGAAGAGAGCCTGAGCCTGCGTTCTCCGGCGACCGGCACAACCCCAAGGCGGCGCGCCCTCACGGCGCGACCGATGATCGTCGCATTGCAAGGCAAGCAATCTCAATCTGGAGTGAGTAGGAAAATGCTCTCGTTCGTACGTACCAGTCTCGCTTCCGTCCTCGCCACCCTGGCCGTGGCCGGCCCGGGGCACGTCATGGCGGAACCGGCTTGGCCGCAGAAGCCCATCAACTTCGTGGTTCCTTACGCGGCAGGCGGCGCAGTGGACGTGGTGGGCCGCACGCTGGCCCAGAAACTTGCCGAGGGGCTGGGCAAGCCCGTCGTGGTGGATAACAAGCCGGGCTTCTCGGGCAATATTGGAGCGCAGCAGGTGGCGAAGGCACCGGCGGACGGCTACACGCTGCTGATGGCGGCACTGACGTCCTACTCAATCAACGCGACCCTGCTGGGCGGCGGCAATGGCTACAACCTGACCGGCGATTTCACGCCGGTAGCGGTGGTGGGGAACCTACCGATCGTGCTGCTCGTCAACAAGGACCTGGGCGTCGGCAACGTGCAGGACCTGGTCAAGCTGGCGGCGTCCAGGCCCGGGCAGATTGCTTTTGGCTCGTCCGGTAACGGTTCGATCGAACACGTGGCCGCCGAAATGTTTAAGCGGCAAGCCAAGGTCGATCTGTTGCACGTGCCCTACAAGGGCGCGGCCCCGGCGATCGCGGACCTGCTAGGCGGTCAGATCCAGGTGATGTTCGCCACCACCCCGACCGCCATCGGCAGCCTGCGCTCGGGCAAGGTCAAGGCTTTGGCAGTGGCGACGCCTGGCCGGGTGGCTGCTCTGCCCAGCGTGCCGACCGCCGCTGAGGCCGGCTTGCGGGACTTCGAGGTGCCGTCGACATACGGCGTGCTGGTACGCGCCGGTACGACAAAGCCGATCGTGACCCGGCTCAACGCCGAACTGCAGAAGACGCTGCAGACAGCGGACGTGAAGGCGCGCTTCCATGCACAGGGCATCGACGTGGTTGTCACCACGCCCGAAGAGGCCGACAGTCGCGTGCGTGAGGAGGTGGCGAAGTGGGCCAAGGTCATCCAGGAAACGCGCATCGCCTCACAATGAATCCGGGGCAATGAGACCGGCATTGGACGGCGCCGGTCGGGTGCCCGGCGTTCCGGTCCATGTATCGCAGCGGCCGGCCCCGGCCGGCCGCACACTCGCAGGAATCCAACATGTCATCTGAAATTCTGGTCGAGCGTCGTGACGGCGGACGCATTGCCATCGTCACTATTAATCGCCCCTACCGCCGCAATGCCTGCGACCTGCAGGCCTGGACGAAACTGCGCGACACCTTTGGCGGCTTCGCCGACGACTCCAGCTTGCGGCTGGTGGTACTGACCGGCGCGGCCGGCCAGTTCTGCGCCGGCGACGACATCATCGCGTTCCGAGAGGTGCTGACCGATCCAGTGGCCGCGGACGCTTACCGGGCCCGCATTCAGCAGGCTTACGCGGCGGTGCAATCCACGCCGGTGCCGGTGGTGGCTGCGGTTAGCGGAAACTGTGTGGGCGGCGGCCTGAGCCTCGCCATGTGCTGCGACTTCCGGGTCGGCGATGCGACCACGCGTGCCGGTGTGCCCGTGGCGAAGCTGGGGCTGATGTATCCGTCCATCCAGCTGATCCGCCTGACTCACCTGATCGGCCTGAGCACCGCGCGCCGTTGGTTGTACACGGGGAAACTGGTCGATGCCGCGGAGGCCCACGCCGCAGGCTTTCTCGATACGCTGGTCGACAGCGACACGGTGGAGGGCGCGCTGGCTTTCGGCGCGCCGATGATGGAAAGCGCACCGTTGTCGATTGCCGGCATCAAGCTGCAACTGAATGCCATCGCCGCCGGCAGGCTGGACGCGGCCGAAGACGCGATCGCAGAGGCAACCCGCCGCGCCGAGGGCAGCGAGGACTATCGCAACGCCACGGAGGCATTCGCGCAGAAGCGCAAACCGGTGTTTATCGGCCGCTGATCGCCGCGGCTGCATCACGGCGCTGTACGGCATGAAGGGCGATTATCGGCGGCACGACGATAAAATGTCGGATTCCTCTTGTAGACTCCGGGCTCATGGCCAAGACAAAGAAGATCAGAACCGGTGCAGCACCCGACGCCGAGACCGTCGCTCCCGGGCAGGACGCAGCCCCGTCCCTCAGCCGTGCCGATGACGAGACCCACGCCGGCGCGCCGTCGCCGGCGCAGTCCAAGCTGTATGTGACTGCCGTCGAGCGCGCCCTTAAAGTGCTGATGGCGTTCGACGCGTCGCGCCGCCATCTATCGCTGTCGCAGATCTCCGCACTGACCGGCCTGGACATCAGCGCCATCCAGCGCTTTGCGTTTACGCTGACCTCCCTCGGCTATCTGCGCCGGGACGAAGCCACCAAGAAGTACGAACTCTCGCCGCGGCTCCTCGACTTTGCCTATCACTACGTCGCGTCCAACGAGTTGCTCGACCGCGCGCTGCCCTTCGTGCAACAGCTCGCGCTCGAGACGGAAGAGGCCACCAATCTCAGTGTGCTCGACGAAGCCGACGTGGTATTCGTGTCCCGCATCGTCAGCCGCCATGTGCTGTCGCGCGATTTCCAAGTGGGCTCACGCATGCCTGCGTTCTGTACCGCGCCGGGGCTGGCCATTCTCGCCACGCTGCCGGATGGCGCTGTCAGCGACGTGTTGCGCAAGTCGCGGCTGGTCCAGCACACGCGCTTCACGGTGACGGAGCCCGCCGCCATCCTGGCCCGCCTGGCGGAAGTGCGGGCGCGCGGCTATGCGCATACCGAAGAGGAATACTTGCTCGGCGATTACTCCACCGCCGCGCCGGTGGTCGATCACACCGGCATTGCGCAGGCTGCCGTCAACATCGCCGTCGCCAAGCCGCGGTGGCGAGGAAGCGACGACGAACGGCGCTTTGCCGATCTTGTCATCGCCACCGCAGGGGCGATTTCCCGATAGCCGCCGGGCTCTTCCTGTCTGCGTCCTGTCATCCCCGAGAGCGGTGTTTCGCTTGGCTGGCACAACAGCGCTACGTGCCAGCCAACCCCTACCATTGAACGCGCGAAACAATTTCTGCACGGGGTCGGCGCCGAAGTTTCCGGCTTCGCCAGCAGCGCGCCCGGCGCGCTCCGCTGATGGAGGTCTACGAATGCGCGGAGCGTGTCACACAGCACGGCCTGGTATTCATGGATACGCCGGGCTACGACCCCGTTTCCGCCACGGGCCAGATAGCCGGCGGCGCCAACCTGGTCTGCTTCACTACGGGCCGCGGTTCGTGCTTCGGCTCGCCGCCAGCACCGACGATCATGCTGGCCAGCAATACACCCATGTATGCGCGCATGGAAGCGGACATGGGGAAATTTGAGATGCGTTGTGGCGAAGGAATGGGACTGCCCTCTCCCCCGCCCCTCTCCCGCGTTGCGGGAGAGGGGAGAACACCGGCAGCATCTGGAAAATGCCCGTGGTTTTCCCCCCTCTCCCGCACAGCGGGAGAGGGGGCGGGAAGAGGGCAGTCACAGCACCCACCGTACCCGTTTCTGCGAACGAAGGCGTCCGCAGAAACGGGTACGCCTCCGGTTCCCCGGACTATTGCAGCGCCTCTTCCACGCCCATGCCAACACCGCCCACCATCGGCCGCGATGCCGCCGGCAGCGGACCGCAGAATGCGAAATCGACCTCGGGCCGGCGCCCGCTGATGATGTCGGCGATGGCCCGGCCGGAACCGCAGCCGTGGGTCCAGCCCAGCGTGCCGTGGCCCGTGTTCAGGTACAGCCCTTCAATCGCACTGGCGCCGATGTAAGGCACATTGCCCGGCGTGGCGGGACGCAGCCCGGTCCAATAGCGCGCCAGCTCGGGCCGGCTCATGCCCGGGAAGACCTCCAGCGTGCGCCGCACGATCGCTTCGCAGCGCACCGGGTTCAGGTCCATCGAATAGCCGTTCAGTTCGGCGGTGCCGGCGATACGCAGCCGGTCGCCGAAGCGCGAGAACACCAGCTTGTACTCGTCATCGGTGAGGCTGACGCTGGGCGCCCGCCCGGGGTCGAGCACGGGCAGCGTGGCCGAATACCCCTTGGCCGGGTAGATGTCGAGCTTGACCCCGAGCGGACGCGCCAGCATCGGGCTGAAGCTGCCCAGTGCGAGCACATACGCATCGGCCTTTTCGATGCCATACGCCCCGGTCTCGTCGGCGATCTCGACGCCGGTCATCCGTCCGCCCCCGGCATGCAGCCGCTGCACGCGGACTCCGTAGCGGAAGGTCACGCCAATCTCCCGGCAACGCTCGGCCAGGCCGGTGGTGAAGCGGTGGACGTCGCCGGACTCGTCTTCGCTGGTGTAGGTGGCGCCCGCCAGCCGCGGTGCGATCTGCGCCAGTGCCGGTTCGATGCGCACCACCTCGTCCGGGCCGATCACGCGACGCTCGCAGCCGAGCTCGCGCATGATGCGGGCCGGCTCGATGGCGGCATCGAATTCCTTCTGGCTGGTGTAGAAGTGCAGGATGCCGCGGGCCAGATGATCGTATTCGATGCCGGTTTCGGCGCGCAGCGCCTGCAGGCTGGCCCGGCTGTAGGTGCCAAGGTTCAGCAGCTGGATCATGTTGTGCGTGGAGCGGCGTGCCGAGCATTCGCGCAGGAACTTCAGGCCCCACGACCATTGCGCCGGATCTGCACGCAGCCGGAACAGCAGCGGTGCGTCCTCGCGGCCCAGCCAGCTCAACAGCTTGAACGGCGCGGTGGGATTGGCCCACGGTTCCGCATGGCTGACCGAGATCTGGCCGCCGTTGCCGAAGCTGGTCTCGCGCGCCGCGCCGGCGTTGCGCTCCAATACCACCACTTCGTGACCGGCCTTGGCCAGATACCATGCCGAGGCCACGCCGATGACGCCGGCTCCCATGACGATGACTTTCATTTTTCAGGCTCCAGGATGCAAAAAGGGGCAGCCGGTACGGGCCATCGTGTCGATGGCCGGAACCGGCTGCCCCCACTGTCCTTTTGCCTGAGAGATTCGCCGCCCCGCCACCGGGTCCGGCTTGCCCCTTCGGCGGCCGCTATCGGCTCAATGGCGACAACGGCGCTCTCCAGTTTGTTTTCCTATCCAGTCTGTGGTCCTGAGCGTTTCGGGGGTACGCCTTCGGCAGCAGCGAGGCCGTGCGGGCACGGCGGTCGGTCGCAGTCTCCTGGAGAGCGGACGGTAGCATGGAGTGCGTGGCATCGCAATGGGTGTGTGCAATGGGCGTGCCGTGCCGGGGCTGCTATTGCGCCGTTCCTTACACCTGGGGCTCGGCCGGGCTCTGTAGCCGGCCTTGCCGGATAACGGCCTGAAGGGAGTTGGCCAGCGCGATCAGTTCGGGGGCAATCAGGCGTTTCTGCGCTTCGGCAGACACTGCACCGGTGGCGGCGCCGCAGTTCAGCGTATAGGCCACCGACCCGTCGGCATCGATGATGGGCACCGACACGGTCGTGTACGCCCTGTGAAATACCCCTTCATTGATGATGTATCCGTGTCGGTCGTACTCGCGCAGCGCGGCGTCGAGATCCACGGCGACTCGTTCCATCGCCGCGGGATCGTGCGCGCGCAGCTCGGCAAGCAGCGTCGCCCGGTTGGTGCCGCGCTGGCCCGCGATATAGGCCCAGCCCAGTGCCGATGTGGCGAGCGGCACCGTTGACCCGACCCGAAGGTTCATGATGAGTTGGCTCTCGCCCTCGCAGCGCGCGACGAACACCATGTTGTACCCGTCGCGGATGGCAAGTCCGCAGGCCGCGCCGTGCGCCGACGCAAGGGCCTGCATCTTTGGACGAGCCAGTTCGAGGATGCTCAATCCCGAAATCGCACTGTAGCCAAGCTGAAGCACCGCCAGGCCCGGGCGCAGCTTGTCGCCATTCACGGTCACCAGCATCCCGCACTCCAGCAGCGTATGGCAGAGCCGCCAGACCGTCGGTTGCGGCAAGCCCGTCCTCTTCGCCAGCTCGGAGCAGCTCAGTTCCGGCGTGTAGGTGTCGAAGCATTGCAGGATGCGAATGCCTCGCGCCAGCGCGGTAACGAACTGACGGTCTTTTCCTTCCCCGCCTTCGGTTTCAGCTTGTTGCGCCATCGGTACGAATCCCGTATTCTAATTTGCACAGAGATTAGCGTATTCGCACAGCGAATACAAGCAATCCGTACACGATAGTTCCACGGCGGTGGCAGGAGGGGTCAGCAGGGCTCTGCCGGAATCCGATTTCACACAACACCAACGCCGGATACGGTGAGGGGAGACAAACCATGATGTGCCTTGGAAAGCTGGGCAGGACCGTCGCCGCGATGAGTGCTGCCCTGGTGCTTCAGATCGCGCCGCTGTCAGCCAGCGCGGCCTATCCGGACCGCCCGGTCAGGATAGTCGTGCCATTCGCACCGGGCGGTACCACGGACGTACTCGCCCGCATGATCGCCATGAAGCTTACGGAGCGGACCGGCGCCGCCTTTGTCGTCGAGAACCGCGCGGGTGCCGGCGGCAATATCGGCATGGACGTGGTGGCAAAGGCCGAACCGGATGGCTACACGCTGGGCATGATCATCACCTCGCATGCCATCAACGTGAGCCTTCCGCCCAAGCCGCCGTACGACGTCATCAAGGACTTCGCCATGGTTTCGGTGCTGACGCTGTCGACCAATGTCCTGGTGACCGCGCCGAACGTTCCGGCCAAGGATCTCTCCGAACTGCTGGCCCTTGCGAAAACCGGCAAGCTCCACCTGAGCTACGCATCGCCCGGCAAGGGCACCACCCCACATCTGTCCGGTGAACTGCTGCAGCAGATGAGCGGCGTGCCCATGCAGCACGTGCCGTACCGCGGCGCCGGTCCGGCCATGGCGGACGTGATGGCGGGCGTGGTGCCGATGATGTTCGATGCCGTTACCACTGCCGAGCCGCAGATCCGCGCGGGGAAGGTGCGCGCCATCGCGGTGACCTCCGCCAAGCGCTCGCCGGTCCTGCAAGGCGTGCCCACGATGCAGGAGGCGGGCTTCAAGGGCTACGTCGTGGACGGCTGGCTCGGCATGGCCGCGCCCGCGAAAGTGCCGGCCGACCGGCTGCAATGGTTGCGCGAGCAGGTACAGGACATCATGAAAACGCCGGAAATGGCGCAGTGGGTCGAGAAGCAGGGCATGACCGTGGCGAATTACTCGCCCGCGCAATCGGCCAACTTCCTGAAGGAGCAGGTCAGCTTCTGGTCGGGCATTCTGGCAAAGAGCAAGGAGGCGAACCAATGATGCAGGATCAGGACAGCGTGCTGGCCCGCCTGGGCCACGAGGTCGCGCAATTTGGAACCTGCGCGCTCGAAGACGACGTCTGGCAAAAGGCGAAGACGTGCATGCTCGATGCAATCGGCCTCTCGCAGATCGCGAAGCATGAGCTCACCACACGCGCCGTCTGTGAAATCATCGAGCCGAAAGCGGGAGACGACGGTGTTCTGGTATGGGCAACGGGTGCCCGCGCATCGTTGTCCGAGGCCGTGACGGCCAACGCGGTAGCCGTGCACGCGCATTTCCATGACGACTCCGATCCCTCCTCCTGGTGTCACCCGGGATCGCTGATTGCACCGGTGGCCATCGGCGTGACGGAGCACGAGAACGGCTCGGTAAGCCTGGCGCTGCGCAGCCTGATCGCTGGCTACACCGTGTTGAACTGGCTCGGCGCCGACCAGCATGTGGCCAAGGCGCTGATCAAGCGCGGCATTAGAACGAGTCCGGCATTGGGCATCATCGGGGCCGCCGCCGCCGCCAGCGTGGCGCTGCAACTGAACCCGCAACAGACGGCCAATGCGCTGGCGATGGCTGCGAGCATGAGTGGCGGCACGTTGGCCCCGCTCCGTAGCGGTTCCGATGAATGGCGCATGCAGAATGCCCATGCGGCACGGGGCGGACTGCTGGCGGCCCGGATGGCGCAGCGCGGCATCAACGGTGCGGCGACTGCCCTGGATGGCATGAAAGGCTTTCTCCAGTCGCTTGCCGGGCTGACGGAGACCCCCCAGGCATGGTCGCGGCCGCTGCGGCGCGATGCCATTCTCGACATCTATGCCAAGCCGTGGTCGACCCTTGGCGACAACATGGCGTCAGTGCGCGCCGCCAAGCTGCTGCACGACGACGGCATCGACGTCAGCCAGATCGAAAGCGTCGAGGTCACGCTGTGGCGCGACTTCTTCGACTATCCGGGGACGCAATACAAGGGACCGTTCGACTTGCCGATCCAGGCGCTGGCCAGCACGTCATTCGCCGTCGCGGCGATGCTGCTGCTCGGCGATCTGGAGTACGACGTGTCGCTGGAACGGCGCGCCGACCCTGCGATTCTCGATCTGGTCAAGCGCATCGAAATCGTGCCCAGCGATGAGGGCGGCAAGCTCGCCTCCACGGTTACCGTCCGCGCCAAGGGTGGCCGCGTCTTCGTGCGCCACGCGTCCGAGGCGCCGGCAACGTGGCTGTATCACGATGCCGAAACGGCGATCGGCATCTGGGAC
Organism: Cupriavidus gilardii J11; assembly: GCF_007829435.1. GTDB lineage: Bacteria > Pseudomonadota > Gammaproteobacteria > Burkholderiales > Burkholderiaceae > Cupriavidus > Cupriavidus gilardii_D. The sequence goes on along the minus strand of NZ_VLJN01000009.1, from coordinate 49,494 downwards.
CGGCGATTGCAGACGGCTGGCGTGGGCACCGCGCGTGCGAAGACGCTGGGGCGCGAACTGTTCGCCGCGCGCGTCATCACCCAACCGGTCGCGACATTTCTCGCCGGGGTGATTGGCACCGCCCCCGTGGTCGCGTAAGGCAGGAGCGCTCGTGCGAATGCACGTGCGCTCCGTCGCGTCTTGGGCCGATGTCCGGAATCCCGTAGCGCATCGTGTCCAAAGGCGCGAACGTGAAGGTAGAGTCAGCCAACATCGAGGAGTCCGCGCAAATGGAGCCCGCCAACCCGACAGACGACATTCCCCTGACCCGTGTGGCACCCGACCTCCCTTATGGCAAGACGGTCGGATCGATACACCGCAGCCTGGAAGTACTCGAACTGTTTGCCGTCGAGCAACGGGACCTGACCGTTGGCGAGGTCGCGCAGCGGCTCGGCTATCCTCAGTCGAGCACCTCGGTACTGCTGCACGGTCTCAGCGATCTGGGCTATCTCTATTACGATCGCCACACGCGCACGTTCCAGCCGACGCTGCGCGTTAGCTTTCTCGGCATGTGGGTGCATCAGCGCGTGCTGTCACAAGGCAACATCCTCGATTTCATGGAGACGCTGGCGAGCCGCTCCGGCCACGTCGTGATGCTTGCCATGCAGAACGGCATTCACGCGCAGTACATCCACATCGTGTCGGCGCGCTCTTCGCGCGTCGGGCTGAAGCCTGGCCTGCTTCGTCCGATCTGCCGCTCCGCGGTGGGGAAGGTGTTGCTCAGCACCATGGCGGACGATGAAATCCTGCGCATCGTGCGCAATGTCTCGGCGATGGAGATTGACTTTCCGGAACCCGTGGACAGCAAGGCGCTGATGCGCGAGATAGCGGAGTGTCGCCAGACCGGCTTCGCCTTCAGCATCGACTCCGTGACGCAAGGCTCCTCCGTCATTGCCACGCGGATACCCGCGAGCCTGGGCGGCCAGGCGCTCGCGGTTGGCATTGGCGTGCACAGCTGGCAGCGCGAGGCATTGCAGCAAAGCATGATGGATCTGCTGCGCGAGTCCATCGACAGGCATTTCCCGCAGCGCGCGGCCGCGCCGGAGCGCCCGCGTGTCCAGGTTTGCCAGTCGGGATACGCGATCGTCAAGACGTAATCACATCGCCATCAGCCAGATGATATGTGCGGGCACAGGTCCAACGCGCACGTAATGGCAGCTACGATTCTTCTCATCAACCACGGAGACGAATCGAATGTCCAACGCAAAGAGCGAGCCGGGCGTCTCGCACCAGAACATTTCCATGCAGCTCGGCGAAGACTTTCCCGACATCCGGGATGCCGTGCGCCGTGTCTGCGCCAACTTCCCCGAGGAGTATTGGCTGGACCTCGATGAACGCGGCGCCTATCCGACCGACTTCATCGCGGCGCTGACCGAAGCCGGGTTCCTCGCAGCGCTGATTCCCGAAGAGTATGGCGGCTCCGGCCTGCCCCTGCGGGCTGCCGCCGTGATCATGGAAGAGATCTGTGCCGCCGGTTGCCACGCTGCCGCTGGCCACGCGCAGATGTACATCATGGGCACGGTACTGCGTCATGGCAGCGAAGAGCAGAAGCGCAAGTACCTGCCCGACATCGCGTCCGGCAAGCTGCGGCTCCAGGCGTTTGGCGTGACGGAGCCGACCACCGGATCTGACACCACGCAACTGAAGACGCGCGCGCAACGTACCGCGACGGGCTATCGCATCAACGGACAAAAGGTATGGACCTCGCGTGCCGAGCATTCCGACCTGATGCTTGTACTGGCCCGCACCACCCCGGCATCCGAAGTGAAGAAGAAGGTCGATGGCGTGTCGACCTTCCTCGTCGATATCCGCAAGGCGCTCGGCCATGGCCTGACCATCCGTCCGATCAAGGCCATGGTCAATCATCACGCCACCGAGGTGTTCTTCGAAGACCTCGACGTTCCCGCCGACGCGCTGGTCGGCGAGGAAGGCCAGGGCTTCCGCTACATCCTGGACGGCATGAATGCCGAGCGCATGATCACGGCCGCGGAGGCCATCGGGTCCACGCGCTGGTTCGTGCGCAAGGCCAAGGCCTACGCATCCGAACGCGTGGTGTTCGGCCGGCCCATCGGCGCCAACCAGGCGATTCAATTCCCGATCGCGCAGTCCTACGTACAGATGGAGGCGGCGGACATGATGGTGCGCCGTGCCACCGCGTTGTTCGAGGCGGGCGCACCCTGTGGCGCGGAGGCGAACATGGCGCGCTATCTCGCCGCCGAATGCCTGTGGAATGCGGCGGAAGCGTGCATGCAGACGCACGGTGGCTTTGGCTTTGCGCGGGAGTACCACGTGGAACGCAAATGGCGCGAGGCGCGTCTGGCGCGCATTGCGCCGGTATCCACCAACCTCATCCTGGCCAACATCGCCCAGCACGTGCTGGGGATGCCGCGCTCGTACTGAGGAGCCGCCATGACCGCCCCGCAAGATCAAGACATCGCCGCCCGGTTCTCGGACTGGATCGGCCGCTCGATTTCCGTCGACGATGAAATCACGCTGCCCGCCGTGCGCCGCATGGCGGCCATGCTCGACCAGGACGAAAGCCAGTATCGGCACGGCAGCGTGATACCGCCGCACTGGTACTCCATGTTCTTCACCGCCAACGCCCGGCGCTCGCAGATCGGTCATGATGGCCATCCCCGGAAGGGCGACTTCCTGCCGCCGATTCCGCTGCCCCGGCGCATGTTCGTCGGTCGCAAGGTCTCCTTCCCCGGCGTGTTGCGCGTGGGTGACCGCGCTTGCAAGCGGTCGGAGATCGCTCGGATCGAACAGAAGCAGGGCCGCAGCGGCACGCTAGTGTTCCTGACGGTCCGCCACACGATCGAGGTGGACGGCAAGCCGGCGGTCGTCGAACAGCAGGAAGTGGTCTATCGCGGTGCGCCGACCGGTGCAAGCCAGAGCGACAAGGCGGCGGAGCCCGCGCGTGAGGCGGCATGGACCGAGTCCTTCGACATGGATCCGGTCACGGTCTTCCGCTACTCCGCGCTGACGTGGAATGGCCATCGCATCCACTATGACGCCGATTACGCGCGCAATGAAGAGGGCTATCCCGGCTGCGTGATGAACGGCGCGCTCACGCTGCACCTTGCCATCGAAGAGGCGCTGAAGCGCGCCGGCGGCCGCAGGCTCGACTCGTTGACGGCGCGCCTGGTCAAGCCGCTGTTCGTGGGCGGCAAGCTGGTGGTGTCGGGGAGCGCCTTGGACGGAGACACGCTGGACGTGTGGGCCAGCGACGATGCCGGCAACCAGGCGGCGGTCTGCACGCTGAAGTTCGGGGCGGCCTGATGCGCGCCCGCCAACTTCCGGCATGGCGGTCGCTGCTGTTCTGCCCCGCCAATGGTCAGCGCTTTATCGACAAGGCGCACACGCGCGGCGCCGACGCCATCATCCTGGACCTCGAAGACTCCGTCGCGCCGCAGGACAAGCCCGCCGCGCGGGCCATGCTGGGCAATGCCGTGACGACGGTGGGCCAGGGCGGCGCGGACGTGCTGGTCCGCATCAACCGCGAACTCGATCTGGCCGTGGAGGACATCCAGGCCGCCGTCGCGCCGGGCGTGAAGGGGCTTGTCGTGCCGAAGGTAATGGGCCCCGAACACCTGCAGCTGCTGAGTGAACTGATCGATGCGCGCGAGCAGGCGCTTGGCATGCCGTCGGGACAGACCGGGATCCTCGCACTGGTGGAGTCGGCCGCGGCATTGGAGAAGCTGCCCGACATCGCGCGGGCGCATGCACGCATGGTCGGCCTTGCCGTCGGCGGGGAGGACCTCGCCACCGACCTGCATGCCGAGCCCACCGCCGACGCGCTGTACGTGGCAAAGATGATGGGCGTGCACGCCGCCAGAGCCGCCGGAATCCTTCCGGTCGGCACGCTGGCCGGCGTCTCCGCGCTGGCGGACAACGACGGTTACAGGGCCATGCTGAAACGGTCGCGCGGTCTCGGGTTTGCCTGCGCTACCTGCGTGCACCCGGCGCAGGTGCCGCTGCTCAATGAGGCATTCGGCCCTTCGCGTGCCGACATCGAGCGCGCACGCGCCATGCTCGCTGTCTACGAGGAAGGGCTGTCGCGCGGCGTGGGCGCGGTGAAGTTCGAAGACCTCATGGTCGACAAGCCCGTTGCCGATCGCGCCTACCAGATTCTCGAACGCGCCAAGGGTTCCGCCTGACCGGCGGCATAGAACAGGAGAGGACATGTCACATCCGCAACCGCTCGCGGGGTATACCGTCGTTGAGCTCGGACATAGCGTCGCGGCGCCGTATACGGGCTTCATCCTGGCGTCGATGGGCGCCGAACTGATCAAGGTGGAGAACCCGCGCGGGGGCGATGCCGCCCGAGGCTGGGGGCCCCCCTTCCATGAGGGCGCTGGCCCGCACTTCACCGCTTTCAACCGGGACAAGCAAAGCGTCGCCGTGGATTTGCAGGACCCGCAACAGCGCGATGCGCTGCGGCGGATGATCATCGACAGCGCGGATGTCGTGATCTGCAATATGCGCGCGGGCGCCGCCGAAGCGCTCGGCGTGGGGCCGATCGGCCTGCGCAACGAGAACCCGGCGCTCATCTACTGTGAGATCGGCGCGTTCGGTCACGAAGGGCCGATGGCGGCCAAGCCCGGCTATGACCCGCTGATGCAGGCCTACGGCGGCATGATGAGCATCACGGGCGAAAGCCCCGACCGTCCGCCGATCCGCGTGGGCGTGTCCATCATCGATATGGGCTCTGGCATGTGGGGCGCCATCGGGGTAATGGGTGCGCTGATCGAACGTCGCCGCACCGGCGTCGGCACCCATATCCGCACCTCGCTGTTCGAGACCGCGCTGGCATGGACCGCCACGCCAATCTGCCGGCAGCAGATGAGCGGCAAGCCGCAATTGCCGCAGGGCTCGGGCGCGGCAGGCATCGTTCCCTATCAGGCGTTCAAGACAACCGACGGCTGGGTGGTGGTCGGCGCCGGCAACGACGGCCTCTTTGCCAAGCTCGCCAAGGCGATGGGGCGGGAGGAACTGGCCACCGACGAGCGGTTCCGCACCAACGCGGCACGCGTGCGCAATCAGCAGGAATTGATTCCGATCATCGAAGCGTTTGCCGCGCGGCACGACTCGGTACAGCTTTCCGCGGTTCTCGATGCCGCCGGCGTGCCCAACGCCCCGGTGCAGACCATCGAACAGGTCGTGAAGGACGCGCAGACGCAGGCGCTCGGCATGATCCAGCAGGGGCCTGACGGCGCGTTCCCGACCGTGGGGTTGCCGATCACATTCGACGGGGAGCGCCCGCCTTACCGGCTCGGGGCTCCGGCGCTGGGGCAACACACGGCCGAACTGTTGCCGCAGATCGCGGCGGTTGCCTCCCGGGATGCGTGAGGCAGCCATGACGCCGCATCCCATCCTCTTTTCGCCGATCGCGTTGCGCGGTGTCCGGTTGCGCAATCGCATTGTGTTGCCGCCGATGCTGACCTACTCGGCAACCAACGGCTATATCAACGAGTGGCATGTGGCCCACCTTGCCAAGTATGCGATCGGCGGCGTGGGTCTGGTCTTCATGGAATCGACGAAAGTCGATCCCCGCGGATGCACCACGCCCAACGACCTGGGCCTGTGGAAGGACGACTTCATCGACGGCATGCGGCAGGTGACGTCGGTGCTCCACCGATTTGGCGCGGTAGCGGGCATCCAGTTGGGGCACTCGGGCCGGAAGGCGCGCAACACGCTTCCATGGGAAGGGCGCGCCCCGATGGATCAATGTCCGGGCGTGGACCATGGCGAGCCGTGGGAAATCATCGGTCCCAGCGCCATCGCGCACAGCCCTCGCGCTTCGGTGCCGAGAGCCATGTCCAGGGCCGACATCCAGTCCCAGGTCGAGGCGTGGGGCCAGGCGGCAAGACGCGCGGTGCAGGCGGGGTTCGATGTGGTGGAAATCCACGGGGCGCATGGCTACCTCCTTCATCAGTTCCTTTCACCGACGGCGAACCAGCGCACCGACGAATATGGCGGCTCGCTCGCCAACCGCATGCGCTTCGTGATCGAAGTCGTCGACGAGGTGCGTCGCGCGTTGCCGGACGACATGCCGCTGTTCTATCGCACCTCGGCGGTTGACGAAGATGGCTGGTCGCTGGATGACAGCGTCGCGCTGGCGTGCGTGCTCAAGGAGCGCGGCGTGGACGTGGTGGACTGCAGCAGCGGCGGCATGACGCCGCAATCCATCGTATCGCACGCCACGCCGCAAGGCTTCGGCTATCAGGTGCCCTACGCGGAAAGGATCCGCCGGGAAAGCGGCATTCTGACCATGGCGGTTGGATTGATCATGCATGCGGATCAGGCCGAGGCCGTGTTGCAGGAAGCGCGGGCGGACCTTATCGGCGTTGGCCGCGAGCTGCTGCACAACCCGCACTGGGTGCTGGATGCCGCGGTGAAGCTGGGGGTCGCGGATGCTTACTCGAAGGTGCCGCCGAGCTATGGGTACTGGCTGAAGAAGCGCGCCGAAGCGGGATTCGAAGACCATCTGTCGACGCGCCGGGACGGGATCGGGCGCGCGGCCGACATGACACCGAGGGGAGACTGATCCAATGAGGGCAGAGGAAAGAATTGCCATTGTCACGGGTGCCGCCATGGGCATCGGCTATGCGATCGCCGAGGCGCTGGGGCGCGCGGGACACGAGGTCGTGCTGCTGGATATCCAGCGTGCCGCGCTCGATGAGGCCGTGGCAAGGCTCAACGCCGCAGGCATCCGTGCGCGCGGCATCGAACTCGATCTCGCGAAGGACGAGCAGATCGCTCAATTGCCGCAGCGGCTTGGCGATGCATGGGAGCGTGTGGCGATTCTCGTCAACAACGCGGGGATCTCGCCCAAGCGCAACGGCAAGCGGGTAGAGACGATCGACGTGTCGCTCGACGAGTGGGATCTGGTCCTGAAGGTCAATATCACCGCGCCGTTCCGCCTCAGCCAGCTTGTGCTGCCCGGCATGGTGAAGAACCGGTGGGGCCGCATCGTGAATATCTCATCGAAGGGTGGCAGATCGCCGGGCGGCGTGGCGGCCATTCACTACGTGACGACGAAGTCCGGAATGCTCGGGTTCACGCGCTCGCTGGCCAAGGATTTTGCACCGCATGGCATCACCGTCAATGCCCTGGCACCGGGACGCATCGAAACCCCGATGACCAGCGGCTCCGCGCCCGAGGTGCAGGCCCGAATGGTGGCCAGCATTCCGGTTGGCCGCATGGGCAAGCCGGAAGAGGTGGGCGCATTGGCCGCGTTCCTGGCAAGCGATGCAGCCGGCTTCATCACCGGTGCGACCATCGACATCAACGGCGGCGCCGTGATGATCTGAATATAGAACAAGGGGACGACGATGGTTCAAGGACTGACCCAGGAGCTGGGGGGCTTCCTCGCGAAGGTGGCATCGCAGGGCGCGCCGGACAACGTGCGGCAGGCCGCGAAGGAAGGGATGATCGATTGCATCGGCTGCATGGTGGCCGGCAGTCGGGACGAAGCGGTCACGCTGGCCATGCAGGTGTTTCAACCGGAGGCCGCGGGATCGTCGCGCCTGTGGTTCTCCGACCAGCGGGCGGGCGTGGCCGACGCGGCGATGCTCAACGGCATCGCGGCCCACGTACTGGACTATGACGACTCGTGCCTGCGCGGACATCCGAGCGCGGTGTTGATCCCGGCAATCCTGGCGATCGCGGACGAGGTGAAAGCGTCCGGTGCGGCGATGGTGGATGCCTATGTCGGCGGCTATGAAGTCTGGGCGGAGCTTGTCGACCGCGAATCCGGCTTCCACCAGATGAAGGGATGGCACCCGACCGGCATCTTCGGTGCCATTGCGGCGGCGGCGTCGGCCGCGGTGCTGTACGGTCTCGACGCCGGCAAGGCGGCCCATGCATTGGGCCTGGCCGCAAGCCAGAGCGCCGGGCTGATGTCCAACTTCGGCGCCATGTCGAAATCCTTCCATGTGGGGCGCGCGGCGCAGGCCGGTGTCGTGGCGGCACGGCTGGCCAGGGTCGGCTTTACTGCATCGCCCGATGCCATCGAGCACCCGCGCGGCTTCCTGATGGCGGTATCCCCGGAAGGGAAGGTCGATACGACGCGCGCGGCCGATGGACTGGGAACCCTGTGGCAACTGCCGAAGCGCCGCGTCAATCTCAAGAAATATCCGACCTGCTACTACACCCACCGCGCGCTGGACGCTGTGCTGTCGATGCTGCAGGAGCAGGCCGTCGTCGCTGACGCCGTCGAACGGATCGAGGTAACGCTCAGCAGGGAGCATGCGCTGGCGCTGCGCAACGCCCAGCCGCAAACCGCGCTCGCCGCGAAGTTCAGCATGCAGTTTGCGATGGCCTGCGCCGTGGTGAGCGGGAAGGTCGGTCTGCTCGAACTTACCGACGAGTTCGTGCTGAGGCCGGACATCCAGGCGCTGATGCGCCGCGTGCGCGTCGTCATCGATGAGCGCTATGACCCGGAGACACCCGGCGCGGCATACGAAGACCGCGTGACCCTGGTCGGCAAGGACGGCACGACGCGGTCGAACGCGGTGCATCGCGCCAGCGGCCACGCCCAGAATCCGCTTGCCGAGGCGGCCATCAAGGCCAAGTTCCTCGATTGCCTGGCGTACGGCGGCTATGTGGGTGACGCGACCGACCTCTACGCGCGGCTCGCGCGACTGGAAGAACAGCCGACGCTGTAGCGGCGGGCAAAGGAGAAGACAACACCATGGCAACGACAGCAAGCAACGCGAGAGGCCGCACGGCCCTCGTGACGGGGGGCAGCCGCGGCATCGGCGCGGAAATCATCAGGGAACTGACGGGCGCCGGCATGTCCGTGATCAATCTGGACCGTGACGCGCCCGCGGCCGCGGTCGAGCGGTCACGGCACGTGCAGGTCGACCTGTCGGATGCCGATGCGCTTGCCGGCACGCTGGAGAGCCTCACCAGGGAAGAGGAGATCCTCTGCGTTGTCAACAACGCGGCAGTGGGCGGTCCGTTGCGGCTGGAACAAGTCACGGTGGAAGCGTTTGACCGGCTCAACAACACGAACCTGCGGGCGGCCCTGCTATGCGCGCAGGCGGCGCTGCCCGCCATGAAGCGCGCGCGCTGGGGCCGCATCGTCAATATCACCAGCCGCGCCGCGCTCGGCAAGGAAGGGCGCTCCATATACGGCGCCACGAAGGCGGGCCTGATCAGCCTGACACGGACCTGGGCGCTGGAGCTTGGCCAGCATGGCATCACCGTGAATGCCGTGGGGCCCGGTCCGATCAACACGGAACTGTTCGCTCGCTCCAATCCGCCCGACAGCCCCACCACGAAGGCCATCGTCGCGGGGATCCCCGTGAAGCGGATCGGCGAGCCGCGCGACGTCGCGCATGCCGTCGGCTTTTTCGCATCGGAGCAGGCGTCTTTCGTGACGGGACAGGTGCTGTATGTCTGCGGCGGGTTGACGGTCGGCAATACCGGCATCTAGCCGAGCCATTCCCATAATCGATCCAGCAATGGAGGAGACAGCCTTGCAATACAAGACCACGTTTTCCACGCTCGCCTGCGCCGCGCTGGCGGGCATATTGGCCGCGTCGCCCGTGGCGGCGCAGACGTATCCCGATCAGCCCGTGCAAGTGCTCGTGGGCTGGTCGGCTGGCGGCATCATCGACGCCACCGCACGCGCCTTCGCACGATCCATCTCGGAGGTGTCCGGCGCGAATTTCGTCGTGATGAACCGGGAAGGCGCATCGGGCATGATCGGCGCCCAGCTGGTGGCGCGCGCGAAGCCGGATGGATATACGATCGGCTTCGGTCCGATCACGCCGATCGCGGCCGTCAGCTACACCATGCGTCATCCCGGCTATGGGGCCAAGGATTTCCAGTACATCTGCAAGGTGTACGACAACGTCTTTACCGTCATGGTGCCGGCGGAATCCCCCTACAAGACGATCCAGGAACTGATTGCCGATATCAAGGCCAAGCCCGGCAAGCTCAGCTATGGCCATTTCGGTCCGAACAGCCTGGGCAATATGGTGGGGCGCAATCTGCTCGATACGCTGCAATTGCAGGCAGTGGAAGTGCCGTACAAGGGAGAGGCACCGATCTATCCCGAATTGATGGCCAGGCGGCTTGATTTCGCCATCGGGACACTGAATGGCAGCCGCGGCAAACCGGTGCGCATTCTCGGTGTGGTGGCAAACGAGCGCGTCCCCGGTATCGATGCCCCGACACTGAAGGAAGCGGGCTTGCCGTCGCTGGACCCCGCCCAGGTGGGCGTATTCGCGCCGAAGGGCGTGAGCGCGCAGGTGAAGGCACGCCTGGGCGAGCTCTGCCGCAAGACCGTGGAGTCGGAGTCCTTCAAGGCCCAGATGAGCACCCTCCAGCAGCAGATCACATACCGCGATCAGGACGCGTTCACGAAACTCGCGATGGATTCGTTCGCGGCGCAAATCGCCCAGGCGAAGAAGATGGATATCAAGCCGGAGTAGGCCGCAATGAAAAAGAATGACCACGAGATCAAGGTCGTCGCCGAATGCCGGAACATCGTTGGCGAAACGCCGGTATGGCATCCGGTTGAGCAGCGCCTGTATTGGGTGGATACGCGCGCGCCGACGCTCAACCGGCTGGAGACGGATGGATCTGTCACGACGTGGAAGATGCCGGCGAACATCGGCTCCTATGTGTTCACAAGGTCGGGGGACATCATTGCCGCGCTGCAGACCGGCTTCCACAAGCTGGACCTCGATGGCGGCAAGCACGCGCTGATTGTCGATCCGGAACCGGACAAGCCGGACAACCGGCTCAACGACGGCCGCTGCGACAGGCGTGGCCGGTACTGGTGCGGCTCGCGCGATCCCGGGAATGACAACCCCGGCGGCAGTCTTTTCCGGCTCGACCCTGACCGGACATGCCGCAGGATGGATACGGGCTTTATTGTCGCCAACGGCATGGCCTTCAGCCCGGACGACGAGACCATGATCTTCGGCGACAGCCGGGGCGACATCATGTGGCGCTATCGGCTGGACATGGACAGCGGCGAGATTCGAGAGAAGACACCGTTCCTCGACACCAGCCATGTACCCTGGCGCGTCGATGGCGCGACCTTCGACGCCGAGGGGTACTACTGGGCAGCGTTGATCGGCGCTGGCGCCATCGGCCGCTTCGATCCCACGGGAAGGCTCGACCGGTTCATCCCGGTGCCCGTGACGCATCCGACCATGTGCGCATTCGGCGGCGAGAACCTCGACGTCATGTATGTCACGTCCGGCACGGTGTTCCTCGACGAGGAGGAAAGAAAAAAGGAACCGCTGGCCGGCGCGCTGTTTTCGATCACCGGTCTGGGCGTGAAGGGCATGCAGGAGCCGCTGTTCGCCAGCTGAGCCTGCGATGGCGGCGATATCCGGTCAGCGCACCTCATGCGCGGTGCGCTTTTTTCTATCGGCGCGCGCCCGGCGGCCCGATCTCCTCAAACCTCCCTGGTCATCCCCCGCAGGTCGATCCACTGCTCGAACTGCTCCGCGCTGACATGCCCGGATTCGATCGCGGCCTCGCGCAGCGACAGGTTGCGTTTGACCGCCAGCTTGGCGATTTCCGCGGCCTTGTCGTAGCCGATATGCGGATTGAGCGCGGTCACGGGCATCAGCGAGCGTTCCAGCAGTTCGGCGATGCGGTTGCGGTCCGCTTCCACCCCGGCGACCATATGGTCGGCGAAGCTGGCGGCCGCATCGGCCAGCAGCGTGACCGATTGCAGCAGGCTGTAGATGATCACCGGCTTGTAGGCATTCAGCTCAAGCGTGCCGAGCCCGTTGGCCAGCGTGATGGTGGTGTGGTTGCCGATCACGCGGCAGCACACCATCGCCAGCGCCTCGGCCTGCGTCGGGTTGACCTTGCCCGGCATGATCGAAGAGCCCGGTTCATTGGCCGGCAGCTGCAATTCCGCGAAGCCGGCGCGCGGGCCAGAGCCGAGCAGCATGAAGTCGCGCGCGATCTTCAGGAACGACGACGCCGTGGTATTGAGCGCGCCGGACAGGTCGGCCAGCGCGTCGTGCGCGGCCTGCAATGCATAGCGGTTCGGCGCGGGCTCGAACGGCAAGCCGGTGTAATCAGCCAGCGCGCGCGCGAAGGCGGCGGCGAACCCGGCCGGCGCGTTCAGCCCGGTGCCCACGGCGGTGCCGCCCTGCGGCACCGGCATCGCGCGCAGCACGGCCTGGTGCAGGCGCGCCTGCGCGTCGGCCACCTGTGCCTGGTAGCCTGAGAATTCCTGCCCCAGCGTCAACGGCACCGCGTCCTGCAGGTGGGTACGGCCGACCTTGACGATGTCGGCGAAGGCTTCGACCTTGGTGCCCAACGCCTTCTGCAGCGTCTCCAGTGCCGGCAGCAGTTGCCGCTGCACCGCGCGCGCCGCCGCGATATGCATCGCGGTGGGGAAGCTGTCGTTGCTCGACTGGCTGGCGTTGACGTGGTCGTTCGGATGGACCGGACGCTTGCTGCCGACTTCGCCGCCGAGAAGCTGGATGGCGCGGTTGGCGATGACCTCGTTCAGGTTCATATTGGTCTGCGTGCCGGAGCCGGTCTGCCATACCGACAGCGGAAACTCCTGCGGCCATTTGCCTTCGATGATTTCGTCGGCGGCCTGCTCTATGGCCTGGGCCAGCCTGGGCTCCAGCACGCCCAGCTCCTGGTTCGCGCGCGCGGCGCAGCGCTTCAGGATCGCGAACGCCTCGATCAGCGCCGGCGGCATCTTCTCGCTGCCGATGCGGAAGTTCTGCCGGGAGCGTTCGGTTTGCGCGCCCCACAGATGGTCGGCGGGGACGGCGACATCACCGAGGCTGTCCTTTTCGATGCGGGTAGCGGCAACGGCGGGTTCGGGCATGGCGGGCTCCTGTGATCGCGTTTCCAACGATGAGTCCCGTAGGATACGCCGCACCGGCGGCCGCCGCATGTCCCGACCGTCAGGACGGGATTTCGCCGGGCGTGCGCCCGGCCGGTTCAGCAGGACCGATTTCGTAGCGCCCGCGTCCGGCGGCCTTGGCGCGGTAGAGCAGGGCGTCGGCCCGGCGCGTCAGCTCCTGTTCGTCGATCGTTTCGTCGCGATAGAGCGCGATACCGATGCTGACGTTGACGTTGAGGAACACGCCGTCGATGAAGAAGGGCCGGCCGACCGAATGCAGGATGGCCGCTGCAACCCGTTCCGCTGCCTGGGGCTCCCCGATGTCTTCCAGGATCACGGCGAACTCGTCTCCGCCAAGGCGCGCTACCGCGTCGCGCTCGCGCACACAGCGGCGCACCCGCTTGGACAGGTTCTGCAGCAGCAGGTCGCCGGTCACGTGCCCGTGGGTATCGTTGACGGCCTTGAAGCGATCCAGGTCGAGGTACATCACCGCCATCAGCTTGCCGCCGGCCCGGCAGCGCGCCATCGCTTCGGGCAGCAACGTGGAGAAGGCCGCCCGGTTGAAGTCCTGCGTCAGCGGATCGAGCCGCGACATCTGCGCCAGCCGGATCGCTTCGAGCTTGCGTTCGGTCACGTCCTGCACGTGGATGTGCACGCCGGTCACTTCCCTGCCGTCGGCACTCCACTCCGGACGCAGGCTGGTCTCCAGGCAGTGGTACTGTGGATCGGGATGCTCGGTCTCGAACACCACCGTCTGGCCGGCGAGCGCCTGTTGCAGGCGCGGCTGGATTGCCGCGTAGCGCGCCTCGCCCAGGACCTCGCGCACGGTCTTGCCGCGCAAGGCATTGACCGGAATGCCGAAGGCGCGCTCGTAGGCGGCGTTGTTGAACACGTAGCGCTGGTCGGTGTCGATGAAGCTGAGCAGCGAGGGCAGCGTGTCGGTGACCGCCCGCAGTCGCTGCTCGCTCCGGTTGCGCTGCTCGGTGCGTTCATGGACCTTGCGCATCAATGCCGCGAAGGCACCCGACACCACGCCGATCTCGTCGTGCCGGTCGGCGGACAGCCGCTCGTAGGCCGCCGGGTCCTGCACGCTGTCCTCGACCACCCGCCGCAGCCTCGATAGCGGCGCCAGCATGCCGCGCACGAACAGCCAGTTCAGCAGCGCCCCCACCGCCACCGCCGCCAGCGACAACGTGATGAATCGCTGTTGCATGCCGCGAAGAGGATGGAAGGCTTCTTCCGCCGGCAACACCGACACCAGTTCCCATCCGGTTGTGGACATCAGGTACCGGCCGATCACTGGTGCCCGCGGCCGCAGGAATTCCCATGCGCCAGGACGCTGGTCCGCGCCGCAGGTTTCGCCGATGGCGCGGGCCGGGCGGCCGATCAGCTCCGAGGACCGGTGCTGCACGTAGACGGGACGCGCGCCGGCCGACACCACGCAGTAGTAGCCGGTGGCTCCCACCGCGCTGTGCGAGACCTCGACCAGGAAATTGGGCCGGCTCAGGTCTATCCAGCCTCCCAGCAAGCCCAGGAAGCGCTGGTCGCGCGACAGAATGGGCACGGCGATCAGCACGCCCTCGCGGCCTTCGCCCGAGCGTGCCCGGATCGGCCAGCTGACGATCGGCGCCTTGGTGCGCGCGACTTCCTGGAAGTAGAAGCGGTCCACGATGGACGCGCGTCCCCCCCGGTGGGTCAGCGTCCGACCGCTGGCGTCGGCGATCAGCGCGGCGTCAAAGGTCTCCGGTATGGGCAGGGTGTGCAGCATTTTCTGCTGCAGCAGCGCGGGAGGCGCATCCATGCTGCCCGACAGCTGCCCGGCCAGATGGGACAGCATCGCAAACCGGGCCTGCATCGCGGTGTCAAGCTGCTCCGCCGTCAGCTTGACCACGGAATCCTGCTGCTCCTGCAACGCGTGGCGCAGGTCCTCATGGGCGGCATGCAGCGATGCCAGCAGGATGCCGCCGCCCATGATCGCGGCGAGGGAGGTGGTCACCAGCGCTATTCGCGTCTTCAGCGAAAGCGTGAAGAGTCTTTGCATCGACAACGTGCAGTACGGCTTCCGCGGGTCGACGGCGGCGGGCTCGCGGCCGGCGACGTCCTGTGGACCGCTGGCCCCCCACAGCCTGCTGTTCTGGTTCGTAACGGTGCCGCCGGCATTCCGGCCGGCACTGGACGCGAAGTCGCGCGTGACGCCTACCGTACCACAAGCCCGCGCGGCATGCGACAAGAGGCATTTGCGCCACAGGGCGTCTTCCGTCCGGCGGCTGTTCGGCGCTATGCTGCCGATCACCGGAGGCGGAACGAAAGAAACGGGAGAAAAAAGAAGCCGCCAGTTGCCTGGCGGCTCGTCGGGAATGCGTCGGAGGGGTCAATTAACTCTGGCGCAGTACAGAGTTTAATTTGATCGAATACGTTTTGTCACGTTCGTGACGCCATTCCCTACTTCCGGGGGAGCCGGCTGCAGCGTAGCCGCCACATCGGTGTGGCGCGGGCGCCGCGGGCGAGGCCCCGCGAAGGGGCAGATGTCCGAAAACGGCTTGCAGCGCATCCGGCGGCGGCGTTTAATCCCGCTGCCGGCGGCGCCGCCGCTTCTCCGGACCCATCATGGCCACCTCCGATCTCGTTCGCCTCCTCACCCTTTCCGCCATCTGGGGCGCGAGCTTCCTGTTTATCCGCATCGGTGCGCCGGTGCTTGGGCCCTTGCCTGCGGCGTTCGTACGTGTGCTGGTGGGTGCGGCCGCGCTGGCGGGCTGTCTGGCGCTGATGCGCATGCGCTGGCGGATGCAAGGGAAGTGGCGCGCGGTGATGGCGCTTGGCGTCATCAATTCCGGGATTCCGTTCGTGATGTATTCCGTGGCCGCGCTCTGGTTGCCGGCCGGCTACTCTGCCGTCTTCAATGCCATGACGCCGCTGATGGGCGTCGTGATCGGCGCGCTGTGCTTCGCCGAGCGATTGACGCTTGCCAAGGCGGCCGGCGTGGTGATTGGTGTCGCGGGCGTCGCCGTGCTGACGCGCACCGGCCCAGTGGCCTTCACGCCACAGGTGCTGCTGGGCGCGCTGGCGTGCCTGGCGGCGACGGCATGCTACGGGCTGGCGGGATTCCTCACCCGGCGATGGATCACCGAGCGCGGCGGGCTGGATGCTCGCCTTGTCGCGGCTGGCAGCATGGTCGGGGCGACGCTGTTCCTGTTGCCGTTTTCCGCCGCGGCGCTGCTGCGGCACAACACCTTGCCCGATGCCACGCCCACGGTGTGGGCGGCGATGGTGGCGCTGGGCGTCGTCTGCACGGCGCTGGCTTATATCCTGTATTTCCGCCTGATTGCCGATATCGGGCCGGTGCGGGCGCTGACGGTGACGTTCCTGATCCCGCCATTCGGCATCGTGTGGGGCGCGGTGTTTCTTGGCGAAACGCTGTCGTGGGCCCATGCCGCCGGAGGCGCGCTGATCGGCGTGGCGGTCTGGCTGGTGTTGCGGCCGGCTCGCGCCGTCGCGGTGCCGGCGACGGGCCGTCCGTGAAGCGCCCGGCTGGCAAGCCGTCGACTCAACGGTGCATCAGACATGACCGCCAGGCACCGCCAGCGAAGGGGCCGTATCGCCTGGCGCTACGGGGCTGGACTGACGTTGTAGCGCTCGCGCGCCAGCATGATGACGCGGCGGGCCTGTCGCAGATCGCGTATGGCATCGTCGTCGCTGCGTTGGGGAAAATCCACCTCGGCGCTCCAGTTGCAGCCGGTATGGTCGGGACGGTGCACGCATACCGCGCGCAGCCGGCAATCGTGACAGCCCGGTTGCTGACGCAGGTGCACGGCCAGAATGCGCCTGATCTCATTGATGGGTTTGAAGAGACGGTTCATCTTGCTGCTCCATGTGGTCTGGTGTGGAGACAGTCGAGGCGAATCGATGAGGCCGGCCGGCGTGCTTGCCGGCCGGTATTCCGGCTGCCGCGCCGGATGGCGCGCGACGGCGCCTGGAGAGGCGCGCCGTGCCGGGCACGGCGCGCAGGAATAAAAAGGTGGCTTTGCTTGCCGCCGGAGGGTTGCGATCGGGAAAGCGGGGTCTGGTTGCTTTCCCGATCCTCTGGCGACTGGCTACTGCCAAACGCTCCGCGGTACGGAGCGGTCCCCACAAAAGACCGTGACGGGCGACGCGAAGGCGCGCCGCCGCTGAAAACCTTTGGCCGCCAGACGGAGGCTGGCCGTTCTGCCGCTAGCCGGACGCTGCGGAACTTGAGGCTTCGCTGCGTGCTGGGCGTCGGACAGTGATGCCATAGTAAATGAGAATTGATCTCATTACAACAAGAATTTTCTGCAAGCTTGGTTGATCTCGTTCGGACCCATCGAGACATGGCCGCCATGCGCCGCCATGCGAGACGGGCGAGGAGGTGCGGCTCCCCAAGTACATCACCCGATCACGCTAAGGAAGTGCCCTTTGCATGGCCACTATGGCGCCATGGTGCAAAGCCGATCCGAGGTAAAGTCGCGGCAAGGTTCTCTCCGGGAGAGCATCATGACGAGGTCCTTTACCTGGCATGGCGTAACGCTTCGTGCTGGCATGCACCTGTGGTCAAATCCGGCGACGCGGGACGGAAGCCGCCCTGCCGGTGGTTATGCGTGCCCCTACGCTGTTCGATCTCGTAGTCCTGGCTGAAGAGAAGCCGGTAGACGAGCTCAAGCGAATCAACGATCGCCTGTTTGCCGACGGCGAGATCTCGGCGCGGCAGCGCGCTGCCACTCGCGACTTCCTGCCCCGCATTGCAAGAGCCAACCGCAGCCGGTCCGCTGCGCTTCGATAAATTGCCGGCGGCAACAGGACGCTTGCTGCCGATTTTCGACGCGAAGTCGAGCAGTGGGAAGAACATCAAGTAGATCGAGGCTCCATCGTCCCAGCAGTACATCGAGCGGGCTGCGCCGGAAGGGCTGAAGGTTGCCGCGGTGGCCGCCGCGCGAGATCACATAGCGAGCCGGAACGTCCCAACCGCGCGATGCAGCGCGTCCGCCTGATCCTCCAGCGACGCCGCCGCCGCGGCCGCCTGTTCGACCAGCGCCGCGTTCTGCTGGGCCATCTGGTCCATCTGCGTGACCGCCTGGTTCACCTGCTCGATGCCGCCGGTCTGCTCCTCGGTGGCGGCGCGCATCTCGCCCATCAGGTCGGTGACCCGCTTGATCGCATCGACGATCTCGTGCATGGCCTTGCCGGCGTTTTCCACCAGCACCGCGCCGTCGTCCACGCGCTGCGCCGAATTGCCGATCAACGCCTTGATCTCCTTGGCGGCGGTGGCGCTGCGTTGGGCCAGGCTGCGAACTTCACCGGCGACGACCGCGAAACCGCGCCCCTGATCGCCCGCGCGCGCGGCTTCCACCGCCGCGTTGAGCGCCAGGATGTTGGTCTGGAAGGCGATGCCTTCGATCACGCCGATGATGTCCACCACCTTTCCGGACGCCTCCTTGATGTCGCCCATGGTGACGACGACCTGCTGCACGATCTCGCCGCCGCGCGTGGCGATATCCGATGCGCCCTCGGCCAGCCGGCTGGCCTGGCGCGCGTTGTCGGCGGTCTGGCGTACCGTGCTGGTGAGCTGTTCCATGCTGGCGGCGGTTTCTTCCAGGGAGGCGGCCTGCTCCTCGCTGCGGCGGGACAGGTCCGCGTTGCCTGCGGCGATCTGCTTGGCGGCGCCGGCGATCGAATCGGCCGATCCCCGGATCGTGGCGATGGCGCCGGTCAACCGCCGCTGCATCTGCTGCATGGCGAACAGCACGCTGCGCTGGTCGCCCGGGGCGACCTGCACCGGGCTGGCCAGATCGCCCTCGGCGATGCGCGTCGCGATCTGCGAGGTCAGCACCGGCTCGCCGCCCAGTTGCCGGTGCAGGCCGTTGGCGATGCGCACGACCACCAGCGTCATCAGCGTGCCGATCACCACGAGCAGCCCCAGCGAGCGCCACAGCGACGCGCGGAAGGCGGCGTCGAGGTCGTCCAGATACACGCCGGTGATGAAGTTCCAGTCCCAGGGCTTGAACGATGCCACATAGCTGAGCTTTGGCTGGGGGGCGTCGGCGCCGGGTTTCGGCCACAGGTAATGGACGAAACCGCGTCCCTCACCCTTGGCCACGGCGGCGATGTCCCGGAACAGATAGTTGCCGGCCGGGTCCTTGAAGTCGCCCATGTTCTTGCCGTCCAGCTCCGGCTTGATCGGATGCATGACCAGCGTGGTGTCCGAGCGCATCACGGTGAAGTAACCGTCGACGCCGAACCGGATGGAGCGGATCTTCGCAATCGAGCGCTTCTGCGCTTCCTCGGCGCTCATCTTGCCGGCACGCGCTTCGGCATCGTACTGCCCGATGATGGTGAGCACCGTCTCGGTCACGTGGACGAGGTCGGTCCGGCGTTCTTCCAGCCGCAGCTCGCGCATCTGCCAGGCATTCCAGAGCACGATGGCCAGCAGGCACAGCCACGTCAATACCAATGGCAGCAGCAGTTTCTTTCTTAAGCTAAGGCGTTCCAGCATCGCAATGTTCCCCGTCTCTGACCCTGGTGAAGTTATGGTTGTGGGCTCGATAACGGCGCGCCGGCAGGCAGCTTGATGCCCGACGCGCATAGGACTTTCCATATGTAGGTCCTGGCACGATTTCGTGCTAGTAAGATGCGTTTGGCGCCATCTTTCATGCGGCCGACATGAAGCCGGCCGCACAGCGTGGGTGAGGGTGCAGCGTTGACGTTACCGTGCCCTGCGTCGATTCGGGCGTAACGTGCTGTAATACGTGCCTTCCACGGGACGATTGCGGTTCCAAATGAGAACAATTATCCTTTCGTCTTGCCTTTGTGGGGCATAGCAAACGATCCCGAGGCGTCGACGCAATCACTTTTCCCTGTCGACGCCGCTCCGGTCCGGCGCCTTTGCAACACCGCCGCGCCAACCGTGGCACCGATACACCGTGATGACCCAATCCTCCCTCGGCGCGAGCCAGCAACGCCGCGCCTTCTGGCTAAAGCACTTGCATCAATGGCACTGGATCAGCTCCGCGCTGTGCCTGATCGGCATGCTGTTGTTCGCCGTGACCGGGTTCACGTTGAACCATGCCGGCCAGATCGAAGCCGCGCCAACCGTGGTCACGCGCAACGCCGTCGCGCCGCAGCCGGTGATCGCCGCGCTGCGCGAGCCGGCACGGAGCGACAAGGCACCGCTGCCGACGGCGGTCGTCGACTGGCTCGCGCGCGAGTTCGGCGTCGATGCGCAGGACCGCGCCGCCGAGTGGTCGCCGGATGAAATCTACGTGGCGCTGCCGCGCCCCGGCGGCGACGCGTGGGTCAGCATCGATCGCGAAAGCGGCGAGGCGCAGTATGAGCTGACCACGCGCGGCTGGATTTCGTACCTGAACGACCTGCACAAGGGCCGCAACACCGGCGCGGCGTGGAGCCTGTTTATCGATGTGTTCGCACTGGCGTGCCTGGTGTTTTCGATCACGGGCCTGTTCCTG
The DNA here is from genome assembly GCF_007829435.1 of Cupriavidus gilardii J11. Taxonomy (GTDB): domain Bacteria; phylum Pseudomonadota; class Gammaproteobacteria; order Burkholderiales; family Burkholderiaceae; genus Cupriavidus; species Cupriavidus gilardii_D. The sequence goes on along the minus strand of NZ_VLJN01000009.1, from coordinate 29,130 downwards.
CTGAAGCTGCACGCGGCCGGACGGGTGGCCACCTGGCCGATGGTCGGGCTGGGCCTCGTCGTGCCGTTGCTGCTGGCCATCCTGTTTATCCATTAACGAGGTTTTATCGATGCGTCGTTTGCTGTCCGTTACGTTGAGCGGCGTGGCCGCGTTGCCCCTGACCGGATTCGCTGGAGCTGCCGGCGCGGCGGAGCTCAATGTCAAGGTCGAGATACCGCGCCTGTCGGTGGCCGAGTATCACAGGCCCTATGTGGCGATGTGGGTCGAGCGTGCCGACCAGAGCCCGGTGTCCACGCTGGCGGTCTGGTACGACGTCAAGCTGAAGAACGCCGAGGGCACCAAGTGGCTCAAGGACATGCGCCAGTGGTGGCGCAAGGCTGGCCGCGACATGCAGATGCCGGCCGACGGGATTTCCGGCGCCACGCGCGCTCCCGGCGAGCACAGCGTGTCGTTTGCCGCGGGCAAGGCGCCGCTCGCTACGCTGCCGGCCGGCGACTACCAGCTGGTGGTCGAGGCGGCGCGCGAAGTCGGCGGCCGCGAGTTGCTGCGCGTGCCGTTCAGCTGGCCGCCGCAGGCGTCGAAGTCCGCCCAGGCCAGGGGCGAGCACGAACTCGGCGCGGTGACCGTCACCGTGAAGCCGTGAAGCCGCGGGCCGGTTTTCCCTTTCCTTCGATCCATCCATACCTCGCGCTCAGGAGCTCGTCGATGAAGCCTTCCAAGATCCGTCTTTCCGCCCGGGCTTGCGCCCGCATTTCGGCGCTGGCGCTGGCCGCGCTGGTGCCGCTGGCCGCCCACGCCCACCGGCAGTGGCTGCTGCCGTCGGCCACCGTGCTGTCGGGCAACGACCCGTGGGTGACGGTGGATGCGGCGGTGTCCAACGACCTGTTCTACTTCGAACATTTCCCGCTGAAGCTGGACAACCTTTCCGTCAGCGCGCCGGACGGCAGCGCCGCCAAGGTCGAGAACGCCAGCACCGGGCGCTATCGCAGCACCTTCGATGTGCACCTGACGCAGCCGGGCACCTACAAGATGGCGGTGGTCAATCACGGCGTGTTCGCCAGCTACAAGGAGAATGGCCAGGCCAAGCGCTATCGCGGCAGCGCCGAGGGCCTGGCCAAGGCCGTGCCGGCCAATGCGCAGGAACTGAAGATCACCCAGTCCGATACGCGGCTCGAAACGTTCGTCACCGCCGGCAAGCCCACCACGGAGGTGTTCAAGACCACCGGCCGCGGGCTGGAACTGGCACCGGGCACGCATCCGAACGACCTGTTCGCCGGCGAGCCGGCCAACTTCCAGCTGCTGCTCGATGGCAAGCCGGCCGCCAATGTCGAGGTCGAGGTGGTGCCCGGCGGGAACCGCTATCGCGACCAGCTTGGCGCGTTCAAGCTGAGTACCGACGCGGAGGGCCGCTTCGCCATCAAATGGCCGGCGCCCGGCATGTACTGGATCGAAGCGGAAGTGCGCGACAACAAGACCAGCATTCCCCGCGCGGCCGAACGGCGCGCCGCCTACATGGCGACCTTCGAGGTGTTGCCGCAGTAAGCGGCAGGCTCGCGACATGGCGGCATCCGTGCAGGCATCCCCGCGGGCATCGTCGGACCGGCGCGTGCTGGTCCCGGTCCATCTCGACGGCCCGCCTGCACTGCCACCCGCGTCGGCACCGATGTTCCGCGCGCACGGGCTCAGCATGGGCACCAGCTGGTCGGTGCAGGGGCTGCTCGATGACGACGGTGGCGGCGATGTCGAGGACCGGCTGGCCGCCGGCGTCCAGTCGGTGCTGGATCGGGTCGTCGCCGAAATGAGCAACTGGCGCGAGGACTCGGATATCGGCCGCTTCAACCGCGCCGGGCCGGGCAGCTGGCACGTGTTGCCGGCCGCCTGCTTCGCGGTACTGGAGGCGGCGCTGACGATCGCGGGCGACAGCGGCGGCGCCTACGATCCCACGGCCGGGCCGCTGGTCGACCTGTGGGGTTTCGGGCCGTCGGGTCCGCGCACGGCGCCGCCGGCGTTGGCGGACATCGACGCCGCGCGCGCACGCTGCGGATGGCGCCGTGTCGAAGTGGATAGCGACGGCCGGCGCGTGTGCCAGCCGGGCGGCCTGTCGCTGGACCTGTGCGCGATCGCCAAGGGCTACGCCGTCGACGCCGTCTCGGCGTGGTTGCGCGCGCAAGGCGTCGTCCATCATCTGGTCGAGGTCGGGGGCGAACTGCGGGGCGAGGGGGTGAAGCCTGACGGCATGCCATGGTGGGTCGAACTGGAAAGCCCGCCCGCGATTTCCGCGCGGGCCGGACAGCGGCCCGAACAGCGTCCGGAATACCAGCTCACCGTGGTCGCGCTGCACGGACTGTCGGTGGCGACCTCGGGCGACTACCGCCGCTATTTCGATAGCGACGGCCAGCGCTATGCTCACACCATCGACCCGCGTACCGGGTATCCCACACAACATGCGCTGGCGTCGGTCACCGTGCTGCATCGGCAATGCATGCTGGCCGATGCGTGGTCGACGGCGCTGACCGTGCTCGGCCCCGATGCCGGCGCGCGGCTGGCCGAACGCCATGGCATCGCCGCCCGCATGCTCGTTCGCACGCCCGACGGGTTTGCAGAGGTTGTGACGCCGGCCTTTGCGGCGATGCTGGCATGACGCGGTCCGTCTTGAACGCTTCCGCACCATCTGCCGCACCGCCGCGCTCACGGGCGATGGTTCTCGCGGGCGCCTGGCTGCTGGCCGCGGCCGGCGGGGCGCTTGCATGGGCCGCGCCGGACAAGTGGGCCAGCGCGGCCGGCGTGGCCGCGGCCTACGCGGGTTTCTGCGCGGCCATCGTGCTGCGCCATCGCTGGCGCCGCGCCGGCACCGGCAGCGAAGCGGGCGCGCAGGCCGATGAAGACGTCACGCTGGTCGCCTATGCCAGCCAGACCGGCTTTGGCGAACAGCTTGCCACGCAGACCGCGACGGCGTTGCGGCAGGCCGGCTTGCCGGCGCGCATGCTGTCCTTTGCCGATCTCGATGCCGCACTGCTGACGCGCTGCAGGCAGGCGCTGTTCATCGTGAGCACCACGGGCGAAGGCGATGCGCCGGACAGCGCCGCTGGCTTCACGCGCAAGCTCTCCCGCGCGGCGCAATCCGGCAGCCTGCGGTCGTTACGCTATGGCCTGCTGGCGCTGGGCGACAGCAGCTATGCGCGGTTCTGCGCCTACGGAAGGGGGTTGTCCGAATGGCTGCAGCGTCATCATGCGCAGCCCTTGTTCGACCCGGTCGAGGTCGACAATGGCGACCCGGGTGCGTTGCGCCATTGGCAGAACCACCTGTCGGCGCTGGCCGGCGGCGCCGAGATCGCGGATTGGGACGCGCCGCGTTACGGGCGCTGGCGCCTGCGCCAGAGGGTGCTGCTCAACGCCGGCAGCGCGGGCGCCCCGGCTTTCCATCTGACGCTGGTGCCGGCCGGCGACGAAGCGCCCGCCTGGCAGGCCGGCGATATCGCCGAAGTGGGCGCGCGCCACGCCGACGACGAGGTCAGGGACTGGCTGAGCGAGCTGGGCCACGACGGTGCGGCGACGGTGCGCTGCGACGGGATGGACATGACGTTGGCCGAGGCGCTGTCGACACGGCTGCGCCTGCCGCGGAGCGCGACGGCCGCGCTGCGCGAACTCGATGCGCAGGGGCTGATCGATGCGCTGCCGCCGTTGCCGCATCGGGAGTACTCGATCGCGTCGTTGCCCGCCGATGGCGGAATCGAACTGCTGGTGCGACAGGCGCGGCGGCCCGATGGCAGCCTGGGCCTGGCTTCGGGCTGGCTGACGGCACACGCACCGCTCGATGGCGACATTGCCTTGCGCATCCGCGGCAACCGCGCCTTTCGCCCACCCGACGACGACCGTCCGCTGATCCTGATCGGCAACGGCACCGGCATGGCAGGGCTGCGCGCGCTGCTGAAGGCGCGCGCGGCCCGGGGACACGGCCGCAACTGGCTGCTGTTCGGCGAACGCAGCGCCGCGCATGACGCGTTCTTCGCCGGCGAACTGGGCGCCTGGCGCCAGCGGGGACTGCTGGCACGCGCCGATCTGGTGTGGTCGCGCGATGGCGGGCGATTGCGCTATGTGCAGGACGCCGTGCGGGCGGCGGCCGACGAGTTGCGGACATGGGTGGGCGAGGGCGCGTCGATCTATGTGTGCGGCAGCCTGCAGGGGATGGCGACCGGCGTCCATGCGGCGCTGGTGGAGGTGCTGGGCGAAGAGGCGGTGCTGGCGCTGACGGAGGAGGGGAGGTATCGGCGGGATGTTTATTGACGGTTGCGGCTTGGGAATGCTGTGACTGCCCTCTCCCCCGCCCCTCTCCCGCGTTGCGGGAGAGGGGAGAAAACCGGTGCGGTATCGGACGCTGTCGGTGTGCTCCCCTCCCCCGCAAAGCGGGAGAGGGGTCGGGGGAGAGGGCAGCCACAGCATTCCCCCAAACCAAGCCCGCACCTCCCCACCCGGTAGAATCCAGAACCTCCACGCAGCCCGCGCCCGTCGTGCGCTTTCGCCGCCATGAAGCTGAACTTCGTCGCCAACGACAATATCCTCGTGCATATCGCGATGAGCGCGCTGATCGTGCTGATCGGTGCGCTGCTGGTCAAGCTGTCGAATCGCTTCTTCGTGTCCCGCCAGCTTGCCGACAAGGACAACCTGCGTACCTATCGCACCTGGACCGTCGCGTCGCGCAACCTGATCGGGGCACTGGTCTTCCTGCTGCTGCTCGGCATGTGGTTGTCCGAGCTGAAGAGCGTCGCGATTTCGCTGGCCGCCTTCGCCGCCGGCCTGCTGATCTCGGGCAAGGAACTGGTGATGTGTTTCCTCGGCGCGTTCATGCGCATGCTGACGCGGCCGTTCCAGTTGGGCGACCTGGTCGAGATCGGCCAGTACGCCGGCGAGGTGGTCGACATGGACGTGCTCACCACCACCCTGGTCGAGGTCGCGCCGACCCGGCAGTTCACCGGCTTCACGGTGCAGGTGCCCAACAGCCTGCTGCTGACCACCGCGGTGCGCAACCACTCCCAGTCGGGACGCTATACGCTCGATACCGTGCGCATTCCGCTGCCGTCGCGCTGCGACCCGGACCGCATCGAGGCGCAGTTGCTCGACATCGCGCAGCAGGCGTGCGAGCCGTTTCTCGAAGCCGCGGGGCAGAGCCTGTTGCGCTATGGCAATACACGTTTCCTCGACCTGTCCCAGTTCGCGCCGCGCGTGATGTTCGAGCCCAACGGCACCGAGCGGCTCGACGCCATCGTGCGTTTTCCCGCGCCGGTCAACGGCCGCCTTGCCGTCGCGCAGCAGATCATCCGGCATTTCTACCGCCTGCGCGCGGGCGAGGACAACGCACCGGGCTCATCCGATCCGGCCGCCAATGCCGACGCCGGTGCCCGCGTCGACAACCCCGCGCGCAGCGGCACGGCGCCATCGCCGGCATCCTGAGCCGAGGCCCCTCGCCGCGGCGCGCCATGACCGCTGCGCGCCAAGCCCTTACACTAGCGCGATTGCCCGCAACACGCCCCCACGAAGCCCATGACCGGCAGGCAACGCGCCGGCCGCACCGCTAGTCCCGATATGATCCACACGCACGACTCCGCCGATGTTCCCGCACCGCCGCCGCGCCGGTCCTTGCTGCGTCATGCCGCCAGCGTGCTGGTGCTGCGCGACGGGCCCGCTGGCATGGAGGTGCTGCTGGTACGCCGTCCGGTACGCCAGGACGATCACAGCAGCGGCGCCTATGTATTCCCCGGCGGCACGCTCGACCCGCAGGATGCCGCGCTGCATGGCCTGTGCGACGGCCTGGACGACGCCACCGCCAGCGAGCGCCTCGGCCTCGCGGCAGGGGGCCTGGACTTCTACCTGTGCGCGGTGCGCGAGTGCTGCGAAGAGGCCGGCCTGCTGTTCGCGCGCGACGCCGAGGGGCAGGCGGTTACCTTCGACCGCTTCGACGACACGCAGCTGGCGTGGCTGCGCGAGGCGGTGGCCCATGGAGGCCCGGGGCTTGCCGCGGTCTGCGAACGCTTCGACTTGCGTCTGGCGGTCGACCGCATGGCCTATCTCAGCCACTGGCTGACGCCGCCGGGACTGCCCAAGCGCTTCGATACGCGCTTCTTCGTCGCGGTGGCGCCGCCGGGGCAGCGGGCCCGTCACGACGGCGTCGAGGCGGTCGAACATCGCTGGGTGCGCCCGGCGGAAGCGGTCGCGCGGGACAGCGACATCACGCTGGTCAACGCCACCCGCCGCGTGCTGATGTCGGTCGCGCATTTCGACAGCGCCCAGGCATGCTTCGATCATGCACGGCGCCAGCGCGACATTCCGCTGATCATGCCGCGCCGGGCCTCCGGCCCGCACGGCGTCCGGCCGGTGATGCCCGACGAGCCGCCGTATGCGGAGATCGCGCGCATCGATCCCGACGGCGCCGGCCACGCGCGCTATGCGCTCGAACCCGGACTGGCGGTGCGGCTGTCCGATCGCGTGTGGCGCGTGACCGCGCCCAATGGCAGCGCCATGACGGGTCCCGGCACCAACAGCTATCTGGTCGGCGGCGGCCCGCGCAACGAATGGGCCGTCATCGATCCAGGGCCCGACGACGCCGGACATATCGAGGCCATCGTCGCGGCCGCGCCCGGCCCGATCCGCTGGATCCTTGTCACCCATACGCATATCGACCATTCGCCCGGCGCGACGCGGCTGCGCGCGATCACTGGCGCGCAGGTGATGGGCCGGATCGCCGACCACCCGCAACGGCAGGACACCGGCTTCGCCCCGGACCGCATCCTCGCGCACGGCGACCTGCTGCCGCTCGGCGGCCCGGGCCATGGCGTCACGCTGCGCGTGTTGCATACGCCGGGCCACGCATCGAACCATCTGTGCTTCCTGCTGGAAGAGGAAAAGACCCTCTTTACCGGCGACCATGTCATGCAGGGATCGACCGTGGTCATCAACCCGCCCGACGGCGACATGCGGGCCTACCTGTCGTCGCTCGCCGCGTTGCTCGACGAGGATCTCGAATGGCTGGCGCCGGGCCACGGCTTCCTGATGGCACGCCCGCGCGACGCCATCCGGCTGCTGATCCGGCACCGCGAGCATCGCGAAGCCAAGGTGGTCAACGCGCTGCGCGAACTGGGCCCCGCGCCGGTCGATACCGTGCTGGTCCGCGTCTACGACGACGTCCCCGAACGCATGCTGCCGGTGGCGCGGCGCTCGTTGCTCGCGCACCTGCAGAAGCTGCACGCCGATGGCGCGGCGCAGGAGCGTGACGGGGTCTGGCAGTTGCTGCCGGCCTAGTCCCGCGCGCGGCCGCAAGCCTGTGCCGCTGGCAGCCGCGGCCGTCGCGTGGGACAATCCGGCCCGCGCGCCGCAAGGGTAGAGGCGCGCGGAAAGGACCTATGAAAACGACCGAATGGAAGGACTGGGAGATCTTTTGCCGCGTGGTCGAGGCCGGCAGCTTCACGCACGGCGCCGAACTCGCGGAGGTGCCCAAGTCTTCTGCAAGCGCGGCCATTGCACGCCTGGAGTCCCTGGTCGGCGCCCGCCTGCTGGAACGCACCACGCGCCGCGTGCGCGTGACACAGCAAGGCCAGCAACTGTACGACCGGGTCGCGCCGCACTTCGTGGCGCTGCGCGAGATCAGCGCCGAGGCGGCCTCGGCCAATGAGCAGGTCAGCGGCACGCTGCGCATCGCCACGCCCTATGAAATCGGCTCCCAGCATCTGGCGCCCAGCCTGTCGCGGCTGATGGCGCTGCATCCGAACCTGCAGGTGGAAGTCGATCTCACGTGGGACCAGCCCGATCTGCTCAAGCACGGCTACGACCTGGCCTTCGTCACCACCAATACCACGCTGCATGACAGCTCCTTCGCCAGCAAGCGGGTGGTGCTGATCGAACGCGCCTTCTATGCGGCGCCATCGCTGGTGCAGGCGCGCGGGCTGCCCCGCACGCCACAGGAACTGGTGGCCTGGCCGACGCTGGGCAATGCCGGCGATCGCCGCTGGGAATTCCTGCGCGATGGGGTGGAGCTGGCGACCTTGCCGGTGACGCCGCGCATGCGCACGCACAATGCCGACATGCGGCGCGCGGCGGCGCTCGATGGGCTGGGCGTCGCGCGGCTGTCGCCGAAGTTCGTCGAAGAGCATGTGCGGCAGGGGCTGCTGGTGCGGGTGTTGCCCCAGTATGTGTCGTCGCCGTTGAAGGTGTATGTGCTGATGCCCGCCCGCAAGCTGATGCCAGCCGCCGTGCGGGCGCTGCTGGACCTGATGGAGCGTTCGCTGGCCTTCCCGGCGCCGGCCCGTGCCCCGCGGCGGGCGGCCAGGGCCTGAGCGGCCAGCCCCGCGGCCCCGCGGCGCCGCTCAGAAGGGCTGGTCGCCGGTGCGCAGCTCCACGTCCAGCGCTTCGCCGATCGCGAGGATCTCGTCGTCGTCCTCGGCACGCGCCAGCCAGCCGGCGTAGACGCCCGAGGCGATCTCCCAGTGCCACAGCGTGATGCCAAGCGAGCGCAGCTGGTCGAACGCCTGCTCCATCAGCTCGGGCACCGTGGTGCTGTCGAGGAAGTCCTCGTCATCGGGGTCCTCCACGCCCCAGTCGAGCACGATATCCAGACGCGCGCACAACTGGTTCAGGCAGTCGATGAAGGTGGCCGCGTCGTCCTGCTCGACCTCGAAGCCGGCCTCCCAGTCGATCACGTCCTGCACCATGGCCAGCAGTTCACCGTCCTCGACCGCGTCGTCGGCTTCCTCCAGGGCTTCGTCCAGCACGGCGAGCTGCTTTTCCACCATCACGCCGTCGTCGAAATTGATCATGCCGAGCAGGCGTTCCACCGCCTGCCGCGTGTCGTCGTCCAGTAGTCCGCTCACCTTCGCCCTCCTGCTTGCTGCCGCGGCCGCCTTATAGCGCCAGCCGCCCGATTTCCTGTTGCCCGCGTGGCGTCACGCGCAGCGCCCGCGATGCCGGCATGCGCTCGATCCAGCGGCTCGCCAGCATGGCGTCGAGCAATGCCGCGCCCAGCGCCCCGCCCAGATGCGGCTTGCGCTCGCTCCAGTCCGGGCACGTGCAGGCGAACTGCCTGCGCCGTGCCCTGGCCCCGTCCAGGTCCACACCCATGGCGGCCAGGCCGTGCTCGCCGTGTTCCGACAGCCGCACCGCGCGATCGTGCACGCTGATCCAGCGCGCGCGTGTCATGCGCTCGAACAGCGCCACGGCCAGTTCGCCGGCCAGATGGTCATAGCAGGTGCGCGCATGGCGCAGCGGGGCTGGGGCGCCGCGCGATGGCGGCACGCCGCGCAGCCGTGGCGGGCGGCTCGCCGCCGACGCTGTCGCCAGCGCCTCGATCGCAACGCCGATCTCCGGCGTGGCGAGGCGGTAGTAGCGGTTGCGGCCATGCGTCTCCACCGCGAGCAGGCCGCCTTCGGCCAGCCGCGCCAGATGCCCGCTGGTCGACGACGCGGACAGCCCGGCGATCAGCCCGAGCTCACCGGCCGGCCGGGCGCTGCCGTCCATCAGGGCCCACAGCATGGCCGCTCGCCCGGGGTCGGCCAGCAGGCCGGCGAGCTGGCTGATGCTTGGTGCGTATTCCATGGTTCAGTCCATGTTGAAAGGTTGATTCCGAGTATAGACGGATCGCTTGCCGACGCGAGCACGGCAAGCCCGGCGGGGGGCGCCGTGGAAATCCATCGACATTTCATCTCGCGATGAAACGTCGCCGTGCATCGGCGCGCCATACTGGCTTCCGTCTTCACTGCCGCTCACGTCCCGTTCCCCACCGCCATGTCGACGACGCCCGCGCTTTCACCTGCCGATGATCCGGCCGATCCCCTCGCCGCCGTCACCCATCCCGATCCCTATCCCTGGTATCGCCGCCTGGCGCTGCATCGCCCGTTCCACCGCGATGCCGGCATTGGCCTGTGGGGGGCCGCCGGCCGGGATGAAGTCGACGCCGTGCTGCTCGCCGCCGCGGCCGCCGTTCCCCGCCAGCCGTCGGGCACGAGCCCCACCTTCGGGGCCGGCGCGCACCGGTGTCCCGGCCAGGCACTGGCGGCGGTGCTCGCGGACGCTACCATCTCGGGTCTGCTGGCGCGCGGCGTGCAGCCGGCGCGATTGGCACAGTGCTATCGATATCGCCCCTCGCTGAACGCCCGCATGCCGGAATTCCTTTGAGCGGCTGCGCATGGCGCGCCGCGCCCCCCAACCTGATCGCCACCATTTCGGACATTCGCCATGATCGCCGTGATCTTTGAAGTCGAGCCCGCGCCGGGCCGGCAGGACGCTTACCTCGATATCGCCGCCGCGTTGCGCCCGCAACTGGAACGCATCGACGGTTTCATTTCGGTCGAACGGTTCCAGAGCCTGACCACGCCAGGCAAGATCCTGTCGCTGTCGTTCTTCCGCGACGAGGCCGCGGTGACGGCGTGGCGCAACACGGCCGAACACCGGCAGGCGCAGGCGGCCGGCCGTGGCGGCGTCTTCGAACGCTACCGCCTGCGTGTGGCGCAGGTGCTTCGCGACTACGGCATGGACGAGCGCGACGAGGCGCCCGCGGACAGCCGCGCCGTGCATGACGGCACGGCCAACGGATAAGGTGCGCCGATGGCTTGCGACAGCGGCTTCTGCCACGCGCTGTTTATCGGCGGCGTCTTCCTGCTTGCGGGCTTCGTCAAGGGCGTGGTCGGCCTGGGATTGCCGACGGTGGCGGTCGGCATGCTGGGCCTGGTGATGCCCCCCGCGCAGGCAGCCGCGCTGCTGGTGGCGCCGTCGATGGTCACCAATGTCGTGCAGCTATGGAGTGGCCCCCGCTTCGGCGCGCTGCTGGCGCGTCTTTGGCCGATGATGATCGGCATCGTGCTCGGCACGCTGGTGGCGGGCGCACTGGCACCGCGGTCCGCGATGGCGAAGGCCACCGCCGCGCTTGGCGTCGTGCTGGCGCTATACGCGCTCGCCGGCCTGTCGGCATGGCATCCCGCCGTGCCCAAGGCCCATGAACGCTGGCTGGGCGCGCTGGCCGGACTGGTCACGGGCGCCATCACCGCCGTCACGGGCGTGTTCGTGATTCCGGCCGTGCCGTACCTGCAGGGTCTGGGACTGGCGCGCGACGAACTGGTGCAGGCGCTGGGCCTGTCCTTCACCGTATCGACCGCCGCGCTGGCCATCAGCCTCGCGCTCGGCGGCGTACTGGGCCACGCGCCGGTCATTGGGACCTCGCTGGCCGCACTGGCGCCCGCGCTGGCCGGCATGTGGATCGGACAGCGACTGCGCGACCGCATTCCGCCCGCGCGCTTCCGTCAGGTGTTTTTCTTCGGCCTGCTGGTGCTCGGGGCCGACCTGGCGCGGCGAGGCTGGCACGGGTAGTGCAAGGGATGGGCACGGCGTCGGCCATAATGGCCGCACGCTGTCCCACGCCACTGCCCGATACCCGCCCGCATGCCAGCCAAGCGACGCCGTACCGTCAATCCATGGGCCAGTCTCGGCAAGTCCGCCGGACGGCAGATGCAACGGATGCAGCGCGTCGTCACGCGCGCGGTCACGGCCGGCGTGACGAAGGCGGTGAACGACCAGGGCAAGGCCGCACGCCGCGTGCTATCGGGCGTCGCCACGCCGGCGGCGGCGCCGCGCGTGCGCAGCGGGGGACGCTGGGAAGAGGGCGTCTGGGGCTTCGGCCCGCTCGCGCAGCGGCGTTACCGTCTTTTCCTTCCCGCCGGCATCGGCATGAGCCGTCCGGCCCCCATGCTGGTGCTGCTGCACGGCTGCGGTCAGGACGCGGCCAGCTTCGCCGCGTGCACGCGCGCCGCCTCGCTGGCCCGCGCCAGGCGCTGCGCGGTATTGCTGCCCGAACAATCACAGCATGCCAACAGCAACCGCTGCTGGAACTGGTTTCGCGGCGAAGCCCAGATCGCGGCGGAGGCCGGCTTGCTGATGGGCTTGGTCGACCACGTCTGCCGCGTGCATCCGGTGCGGCGCGACCAGCTGCATTTGTTTGGCCTTTCGGCTGGCGGTGCAATGGCGCTGACCATGGCGCTGCGCTTTCCCGACCGGTTTGCCGCCGTCGGCTCGCATTCCGGCGCGGTGCCTCATCTGGCCAGCAACGGTGCGCAGGCGGCGCGGGTGATGCGGGGCGCGATGTCGTCGCATTCGGCGCTGCAATTGCAGGCGCTACGGATGCGGCTGGCGGGCCGCACGCCGCCGCCTTTGTTGCTGATCCACGGCGGCAACGATCATGTCGTCAGCTTCGACAACGCACTGGCCAGCGCGGGCCTGTGGCTGACGCTCAGCGCCTCGCCCCATGGCGCGGCTCCCGCCATCTTCGCTCCGCATCCCGAGCGGGCGGTGCGGCGCGGCCAGCGGCACGCGTATACGGTGCAGGACTGGTGGCGCGATGGCCGCCCATATGTGCGGCTAGTTCGCGTGCCGGCGCTCGCTCACGCCTGGAGCGGCGGCGCCGCCGGCCAGGCCTACGCCGATCCGGCCGGTCCCGATGCGTTGCGCATCGCCTTTGCTTTTTTCGATGCCTCCGCGCCTGCGGTACCGGCGCGCCGTACGGCAATTGGATAACCGCGATTGTTTCGGTTTGTGCCGGTTTGCACGCGTTGACTCGACCACGGTTGCGATATCACAAGCTTTGCACGCTTTCACCACAGCCGCATGTCGATGCGCGGCCAGATTGGCTTGGGTCAACCACTTCGCCACCCCGGAGAGGACCATGCACCAAGGCGCCATTGCACTTCCTGCCCATCCACGGCAAGACGTTCCGCGTAGCCCGGTCGGGTTCCGACATGTCGACCTATGGGCCGCCGATCATGGGTGTCAGCCGAGGTCCGCTGATTTGCGGTACCACCGCATCGCGGCGGCAACAAGACGGCGCATCAATGGAGGAGGTGCCATGACGCAGCCCGTGAAAGGAAGGCCGCCCCTTGCAACCGATCCGTGCCGATTCCAGCGTGGTGTCTATCGCGCCAATGCCACGCTCTACCTGGGCTGGCACACGATTGCCTTGGCGAAGGCGGGGGCATATGGCGCGACCATCGCCGCGTTCTACAGGCAGTCCCGCGATGCATTGGCCGGGCTTGGCAAGGCCGCGATGGCGTGCTCGCTGCTGGGCAGCATCGCGGCCATCGGAGAGGCCGGGATTACCGCGGTGGTATTCGTCTGGACGGCCAGGAAGGTGTACCGGCTGCATGCCATATGCGAGTGGCACGCCCAAAGCCACGATCTGCTGCTCCAGTACTGTGAAGAAGAAAAGATGAAGCGCAGGGGCCTGAAATACGATGCCGGGATGGTCCTCCCGCCGCAGTGCGGGCGCGAGTATGCGATGTACCAGGCGGCTTCCGCGCAGTATCGGTCCGCGATCACCGAACTGTCGGCCACCAGCATCGTATTTCTGCGCGATACGGTGATTCAGGGTGCCGGGGCGGGCGCGAACATGGCGGCTGTCTGGAACGCGGCCAGGCTCAGCGAGGTGCTGCATCTGGTCAAATGCGTGGTCCATGTCAAATCCGCCACCATCGCAGCTGGAGCCGCGGGTATCGCCTGCGGTATTTTTCATATGGTCGGCGGCGGGCTTGCGATCGTTCGCGGCAACGAGGCGATCAAACGTGCGACCGATAAACTGAAGGTCATCAGTCACCGGCTCCAGGGCCGTGTCTTTACCTGCGGCGATGTCGGCGAGGCGGCCAGCGCCTTCGCGGAGAATCTGTCCTCGAACAAGGCTGAACGGGCGCGCAAGTACATGCATTGGGCACACGACGCCGCAAGCGGGCAATTCAGTGAGGCGATCCTGATTTCGCGGGGATTGCTCCGGCACGCCAATATCGGAGCAGAGAGGGCGCTGGAAACCGCCAGACACCATGTGCGGCTGGGCAAGCTGCGGCTCGCGTATGGCTTCGTCGCGGCGGCGATCGGCGGGGGCGCGCTGGTCATCGCACTGACGATCGGCGCCACCACGCCGATCGGATGGGGGGTTGGCGGCCTGGGCGCGCTGGTCGCGGCCGGTTGGCTGTTGTACGCGTGGTACCGCAACAAGCGGTATGCCAGGATGCTGAGAGTGTTCGAAGGCAGGCCCGGCCGCGCCGCCCTGGTGGAACAGGCGGTGCGTTGCGCGCTGCGGCCGTTCGATGGTGAAGGCAATGGCAACGAGATGGACCCGATGGCGCGCAAGCTGATCAAGCAGACCTTGCTGGAGCTTGGCGTGACCCGGCGGGACTTCCGGGCGCTGAAATTCTGCCGTCCCGAGGACAAGGCCGAGGTTCGCGCCGCCATCCAGCAGAAGATCCGTCAGCGCCTGGGCATCGCCTCGTCCACCGCGTGACGGCGGGGCCTGCCTCGGTCACGGCAATGGATCTACTGTCCGCCGTCCGGGAAGCGCGCCTTGCCATGCGTGGCATCACGCAGCAAGGCGCGGGCGTTGTCCACCTCGGCGGCCGGCAGCCGGATCACCAGTTGTACGTCGCTGCCGTAGGCGCTGTCGGCGAGCACGTGTCCGGCCTGCTCGATCCAGCGCCGCACGCGGCCCTCGTCCGCGAAATCGACGGCCACGGTCAGCGTGCCCCAGGCGATGCGCTCGATGCGTTGGGCGTCCTTCAGCGCCGCCGCGATCGCATCGGTGTAGGCGCGCACCAGTCCGCCGGCTCCCAGCTTGATCCCGCCGTAGTAGCGCACCACCGTGGCCAGCACGCCGTCCAGTTCGTGGTGGCGCAGCACCTCCAGGATGGGGCGGCCGGCGGTGCCGGACGGTTCGCCGTCGTCCGACATGCCAGACTGGCCGCCCGCCAGCAGTGCCCAGCAGACATGGGTGGCGGCGGGATGCTGCTGGCGCAGCAGTTCGAGTTCGCGCATCGCGGCGTCGCGATCGTCGACAGGCATGGCGCGGGCCAGGAAGCGGCTCTTGCGGATGTCGAGTTCGGCGTGGACCGTGGAGGCGAGCGTGTAGGCAGGCAAGGCGGGGCGATTGGCAGGTCAGCCGCAAGTGTAATGCAGCGCCGTCCTTGCGCTGCAAGACGGCAGCCGTGGCGCTCCCGCTCAGCCGCGCACCAGCATCACGGCGGCGGTGGCGATCAGGCACAGCGAGAACCACGCACGCAAGCGGCGCTCCGGCATCCGGTGCGCGAGCGCCACGCCCCATGAGATGGTCAGCATGCCGCCCAAAGACAGCGGAATGCCGCTGGCCCAATCGACGTGGCCGGCCTGCGCGTAAGTGCCTAGCGCCACCACGGCGCCCGGCGTGACCAGCGCCAGCGCCAGTCCCTGCGCCGCCGCCTGCCGGAAGCCGAACAGTCCCACCAGCGCCGGCGCGGCCACCACGCCGCCGCCTACCCCGAAGAAGCCCGAGAAGGCGCCGCCCACCATGCCGACCGCAGGCATCCAGCGCGGCGACACCTTGGCCTGGGGCGCGGGCGCGGCATGGCCCGGCCGCAGCCGCCACAGGAAGTACAGCGCCATGCCGATCATGAAGCCGGCAAAGATCCGCCGCAGCAGCACCGCATCCGTCTGGGTGGCAAGGCGCGCGAACAGATAGGTGGCCACCACGGCGGACAGTCCAAGCACGAAGGCGGTACGCAGTGCGATGTCGGCGCGGCGCCGGTATTGCCAGAAGCCGATCACCACATTGGGGGCGATCATGACCAGCGAGGTGCCCTGCGCAAGCTGCTGGTCCATGCCATACAGCAGGCCCAGCGCCGGGATGGCGATCAGGCCGCCGCCGATGCCGAACAGCCCTCCCACCGCACCCAGCGCGCCCCCCAGCAGGAAGGTCAACAGGGCGGAGAGCAGCGGGATGTCAGTCATGGCAAGGCGGGGAGGGATGGGCCGGGAACGGCCACGATGCATCGCATGCGGCCGCGCAAAGTATGCATCTTAAAACATGGACAGGCCCAATGACGCGGGTCAATGCCGGCGCCGAACCATACGGAACGACCCCACTGTTGCGCCTGACACGAACACGCGGTACTGCAAGCCAATCGTCAACTTACTGAAAGCCGGATGAAATCCCGCTTCGCTCCAATGCCGGGCGAGGAGATCGTGCGGTGACAATCGCATTCCGGCCCGATGCAGATTCATTGACGGAGCCGGCGCGTTCAGGCGCGCCCACGGTCGTTTTGAGCCACACCCACGTTGTGCCGTATGGATGCACCGACCGTGCCATTGATCGTGCCCGCTTCACGCCTTTGCCTTGCCCGTGTCCTGCTGTCGCTGATGCTGGGAGCCACCGCCGTCGCGGTCAATGCGGCCACCGCGACCGATGTCGCGAGTTCCGCCGCTGCCATTGGGGGCGAGGAAGCGCAGCCCGGTTGCCGGCCGCCGGGCGCGACGCTGACCCTCGCGGCGACGCGTCTTCTGGCGATGCAATGCAATGCGGAACTGCGCGCGGCGAGGCGCGCCGTGCAGGCCAGCGAGGCGGATATCCGGATCGCGGCCCAGCGGCCGAACCCTGTGCTGAGCCTTGGCGTGCAGAACATCAATCCGCACGCGGGCGTGGGCGCCGGCGGCTGGCGCGGCAAGACGGTCGATTCGATCGCGCGCGTCGACCAGGTCATCGAGACGGCGAACAAGGCGGAACTGCGCGTCGATGCGGCCCGCGCCGCCAATGCCGCCGCCGGCGAGCAGGTGCAGGCGGTGGCCGCACAGCAAACCGCCACGGTCGAGCAGGCTTTCTATGAAGCCGCGGTCAGCCAGCAGCGCGTGGCCGTGCTGACCGAGACGCTGGCGCTGTATGCGCGCACCGAGCAGGCCAACCAGGCCCGGTTGAAGGCTGGCGACATCGCGCGGGCGGATCTGACCAAGCTGCGGCTCGATGCACTGCGGGCGCAGGCCGATCTGCGCGAGGCGCGCGCTGATCATCTGCGCGACATGGCCGAGCTGGCGCAGCGCATTGGCATTCCCGGCACGCTTGAAGATACCGCGTTGTCCGTGGAATGGCCCGACGCCGGCCAGGACGTGGCGGCGTTCGACCAGGCGCTGCTGCAAAGCCGTCCCGATGTCGTTGCCGCGCAAGCGCGCCTGCGCGCCGCGGCGGCCGCGCGCGATCTGGCCCGCGCCGGCCGGGTACCCGACGTCACGGTCGGTGCCCAGGCCGAGCACTATCCGGTATCGGCCACCAACGACCAGGGCAGCGGCAACAGCTTTGGCGTCTTCATCACGATTCCGCTGCATGTGCGCCACAGCCATGGCGGCGAGGCCGCGCGCGCGGAAGTCGACTACTACGCGGCATTGGACGAGCGCAACCGCGTGCTGCTGGCCGCAGGCAACGAGGTCGCCCGGCTGCGCGCGGCGCTCGATGCCGCGCGGCAGTCGTGGCTGCAGATGCGCGACGCCGTGCTGCCGTCCGCCGAACGGGTGGCGGCCGACGCCGAGTTCGCCTATGGCAAGGGCGCCAGCGGCGTGCTCGACCTGCTCGATGCGCGTCGCGCGCTGCGCCAGACGCGGCTCGATGCCGCGCAGGCACAGGGCAACTACGCCAAGGCGCTGTCCGCCTATCTCGCCGCGATCCGCCTGTCGTCCACCGCGGCGCCAGACGCCGCGACGGCGCCCTGATGAGCGTCGCACTTTTGGTTTCCTCCGACTCAGCAGCCTTCACCGTCTTCCATTCGACTATGCCAACCCGTCGGTTCATTTCGTTCGCCTTGTCCAACGCCGTGCTGGCCGCGCTTGCGATATCTGGCGTGTTAGCCCTCGGGGCCTGCGGCCGCAAGCCGGAGGCGCCCGCGCGGCAGGAGCCCAGCGTCAAGGGCACGATGGTCGTATTTCCCGACAATGCCGACGCGCTTCCTGGCGTGGCRGTCGAGCCGGTTCGGCGCGGTGCCGAACGCGTGCTCGAATTGCCGGGACGCCTGGTGTGGAACGAGGACCGCACGGTGCGGGTCGCCAGTCCATTCTCCGGGCGCGTGACGCGGATCCTGGTCGAGCCGGGCGACACGGTGAAGGCCGGCCAGCCGCTGGCACTGCTGAGTTCCGCGGACTTTGGCGCCGCGCAGGCCGATGTGCGCAAGGCGGCCGCCGATGCGGCGCTGGCCGCCAAGGCGCTGGCGCGCCAACGGGAGCTGTTCGACGCCGGCATCGTCGCGCAGAAGGAACTGGAGCAGGCGCAGGCCGATGCCGCCCGCGCGAGCGCCGACATGCAGCGCGCGCAGGCGGCGCTGCGGCAGGCGGGCGCCGGTCCGGCGGCGGCGGGCGCCGGACCCGATGGCTTTGCCTTGCGCGCGCCCATCGACGGCCTCGTGGTTGAACGCAATATCAATCCGGGCATGGAGCTGCGGCCGGACCAGCCGCCGTCGGCCCCGCTGTTCCTGCTGACCGATCCGAACGAACTGTGGGCGCAGCTGGACGCGGCCGAGGCCGACCTGGCGCTGTTCAAGCCGGGCGGCACCGTGACGCTGAGTTCCACCGCCTATCCGGGCGAGGCTTTCCCCGCGCGCGTGGTGAAGATCGCCGACTATGTCGATCCGGCCGCGCGCAGCGTCAAGGTGAGGCTGGCGGTGCCCAATCCGCAACGGCGCCTGAAGGCCGAGATGTTCGTCACCGCGCGCATCGACGCCGCCGGCTTCGATGGCGTGGCGGTGCCGGCCAAGGCGGTGTTCCTGGCCGACAACCATCACTATGTCTTCGTCAAGTCCGGCGCGCATGGCTTTGACCGGCGCGAGGTGAAACTGGGCGCGAGCCTGCCGGGCGTCACCGAGGTGGTGGCAGGGCTGGAACCGGGCGCCGAGGTGGTCACCGATGGCAATCTGTACCTGCAGGACATCCTGCGCGACGCCACCGCGGTGAACGCCGCCCGCGCGCAGGCCGGCGGCGAGCCCGCGGGCCAGCGCGGCGACAAACTGGCGCAAGCCCAGGCCAAGTGAGGCGACGCCCGTCATGATCTCGCGCATCGTCCATTTCGCGCTTCACCAGAAGCTGTTTGTCTGGATGGGGCTGGCCATCTTCGTCGCCGGGGGCCTGGCCGCCTTCAAGAACCTGCCGATCGAAGCGTTCCCCGATGTGTCGGACGTGCAGGTCAACGTGATCACGCTGTATCCGGGGCGCGCGGCGGAGGAGGTCGAGCGCCAGGTGACCATTCCGATCGAGACCGCGCTGGCCGGCACACCGAACTCCGTGCGGGTGTTCTCGCATACGCAGTTCGGCCTGTCCTACCTGATGGTGACCTTCAACGACAAGGCCACCGACGTGACCGCGCGCCAGCAGGTGATCGAGCGCCTGCGCGGTGTCGACCTGCCCGACGGCGTGCAGCCCGATCTGGCGCCGTTGTCGACAGCCATCGGCGAAATCTACCGCTTCCGGCTGACCGGCAAGGGCTACACGCCGCAGCAGCTGCGCACGCTGCAGGACTGGGTGGTCGAGAAGAACCTGCGCCAGGTGCCCGGCGTGGCGGATCTGGTGACGATCGGCGGCACCATCCAGCAATACGAGGTCAACCCCAACCTCGCGCGCATGCGCGACGCCAATATCTCGCTGGCGCAGCTGTTCTCCGCGCTGCAGCGTGGCAACTCGAACGCGGGCGGCGGCGCGGTGGCCCACGGACGGCAGCAGTACCTGCTGCGCTCGCTGGGCAGCTTTCGCAGCTCCGCCGATATCGCCAACGTGGTCGTGACCGAGGTCCACGGCACGCCGATCCTGGTCAAGGACATCGCCGACGTTCGCGTGGGCGCGGCGCCGCGCCAGGGGCTGATGGCGCAGGACGACGAGGAGGACATCGTCTCCGGCATCGTGGTCATGCGCAAGGGCGAGAACCCCTCGGTGGTGCTGGAAGCGTTGAAGACGAAGATCGGGCAGCTCAACGACCAGATCCTGCCGCGCGGCGTGCGCATCGTGCCGTACTACGACCGCTCGGACCTGATCGACAAGACGCTGCATACGGTATTCGGCAACCTGGTCGAGGGCGCGCTGCTGGTGATGGCCGTGCTCTACCTGTTCCTGGCGAATGTGCGCGCGGCGGCAATCGTCGCGCTGGTGATTCCGCTGGCGCTGCTGTCGACCTTCATCGGGCTGACCTGGGTCGGCATTCCGGCGAACCTGCTGTCCCTGGGCGCGATGGACTTCGGCATCATCGTGGACGGCGCGGTCATCGTGGTCGAGAACATCTTCAAGCGGCTGGGCGAACTGAAGGAGCAGAAGATCCGCGACAGCCGCGCGCGGCTGCACGCGATCGCGCGCGCCACCATCGAGGTGGGCCGGCCGACCGTCTTCTCGATGGTGATCATCATCGCCGCGCACCTGCCGATCTTCACGCTGCAGCGGCACGAGGGCAAGATCTTCGCGCCGATGGCCTATACGGTGACCGGCGCGCTGGTCGGCTCGCTGATCGTGTCGCTGACGCTGGTGCCGCTGCTGTGCTACCTGCTGCTGAAGAAGAACATTGCCCACGAGGATAATCTCGTCGTGCGTGTGTGCAAGCGGGCCTATGCGCCGCTGTTGGCCTGGGCGCTGGATCACAAGCGCACCGTGGTGGCCAGCGCGCTGGCGCTGCTGGTGGTGACGGCCGGCGTGGGCAAGCTGCTGGGCAGCGAGTTCCTGCCCGAGCTGGACGAAGGGGCGATGTGGGTCAGCTTCGACCTGCCGGCATCGGTATCGACCGACGAGGCGCGCGAGCAGGCGGCACGGCTTCGCACCGTGATCCGGCAGACGCCCGAGGTGAAATCGACGATCTCGAAGCTGGGCCGGCCCGACGACGGCACCGATCCGAAGCTGATCAATACCGTCGAGATCCTCGTGGACCTCAAACCGGACAAGGAATGGCGCGCCGGCTTCGACAAGCGGCGCATCATCGGCGAGATCAATGCGAACCTGCGGCGCCTGCCCGGCATCGAGCCCAATTTCTCGCAGCCGGTCCGGGACAACATCCTGGAAAGCATCTCGCAGATCAAGGGCCAGATCGTCATCAAGGTGCAGAGCGACAGCCTCGAACAGAACAAGCGCGTGGCGGACCAGATCCTGGCCAACGTCCAGTCGGTCAAGGGCGTGATGCGGGCGTTCATCGACCGCGACGGCGAGCTGCCGCAGTACGTGCTGGAGTTCGACCGGGCCCAGGCGGCGCGCTACGGCATCAACGTGGCCGACGTGCAGGACATGATGGAGACCGCGCTGGCGGGCAAGGCGGCCACCGAGCTATGGGAAGGAGAGCGGCACTTCAGTGTGGTGGTGCGGCTCAAGCCCGAGGAGCGGGCGTTGCCGAACCTGCCCAATATCCTGATGCAGACGGCCGACGGCGCGCAGGTGCCGCTGTCGCAACTGGTGCATTTCCGCGCGGCGTCCGGCGCGATGAACATCAGCCGGGAGAACGGCCAGCGCACCACGTCGATCGGCGTGTTCATCCACGACCGCGACATGGGCAGCGTGGTCAAGGATATGCAGGCGCTGGTGGCGCGCAATGTGAATGCCGAAGGGGTCAAGATCGGCTGGTCGGGCGAGTTCGAGAACCAGGAGCGCGCGATGGCGCGGCTGTCGATCGTGGTGCCGCTGTCGGTGCTGCTGATCTTCCTGCTGCTGTTCAATGCGTTCAAGTCGTTCAAGAGCGCGACGCTGATCCTGTCCAATATTCCGTTCGCCTTGATCGGCGGCGTGTTCGCGCTGTTCGTCACCGGCATCCCGCTGTCGGTGTCGGCCGCGATCGGCTTTATCGCGCTGTTCGGCCAGGCGGTGCTCAATGGGGTGGTGATGGTGACCTACTTCAACCAGCTGCGCGAGCAGGGGCTGCCCTTGCGCGACGCGGTGGTCAATGGCTCGATGGACCGGCTGCGCACGGTGCTGATGACGGCGCTGCTGGCGATGCTGGGGCTGTTCCCGATGGCGGTGTCGCGCGCGATCGGCTCGGAAACGCAGCGGCCGCTGGCGATCGTCATCATCGGCGGGCTGATTACCGCGACGATGCTGACGCTGGTGGTGCTGCCGACGCTGTATGAGTGGATGGTGGGGCGGAACTGGCCGGATGAGGAGGCGGAGGAAGAAGAGGCGGTGGTGGGGGGCGCTTGATGGGTTGGGGTGTTGATCTGGCTGTGACTGCCCTCTCCCCCGCCCCTCTCCCGCTCGCGGGAGAGGGGAGAACACCGACGGGGTTTCGAACGCTGCCGGTTTGCTCCCCTCTCCCGCATGCGGGAGAGGGGCGGGGGAGAGGGCAGTCACAGCAAACCAACACCCCCAACGCCACAGCAGCCGCTACCGCGCCTCCCGCACCACCCCCGCCTTCACCATCCCATCAATCTGCTGCCCGTCATACCCATATTCGGCCAACAACGCCCGCGTATCCTCGCCCAGCCTTGGCGACGGCCGTCGGTACTGCGCCGGCGTCTCGGTCAATTTGATCGGCAACCCGATCGTCCGGATCGGCCCGGCTTCCGGATGGGTCTGCTCCACCACCATGCCGCGCGCCAGCGTCTGCGGATGCGACAGCGCCTCGCCGACCGAATGCACCGGGCCCACCGGCACGCCGGCGTCGTCGAACACTTGCAGCCAATGGGCCGATGGCCGCGTCTTCAGGATGGCGGCCATTTCCGGCAGCAGCGTGTCGCGATGCCGCATGCGATCGGAGTTGCGCCGGTAGCGCGGATCCTCGAGCCATTCGGGCCTGCCTAGCACCTGGGCGATGCGTTCCCAGTTCTTCTCGTTGGCGCCGCCGATGATGATATGGCCGTCCTGCGTCGGAAAGGCCTGGTACGGCGTGGCCAGCACATGCGCCGAGCCGCTCGGTCCCGGCGACTCGCCGGTGGCGAAGTGGATCGCCGCGTGCCAGTAGAGCTGCTGCAGGCCGGCCTCGATCAGCGAGGTCTCGACGATCTGGCCCCGCCCCGTCTTCTGCTTGTGCTGGTAGGCGGCGAGGATGCCCACCGCCGCCAGGATGCCGGCGTTGATGTCGGCGATCGAATTGCCGGTCCGCAGCGGCGGACCGCCCGGCTCGCCGGTGATGCTCATCAGGCCGGTGAAGCCCTGCGCGATCAGGTCGAAGCCGCCCTTGTCGGCGGCCGGGCCGGAACGGCCGTACCCCGAGATCGCGCAATAGATCAGCCCTGGGTTCAGTTCGGACAGCACGTCGTAGCCCAGGCCCAGCTTTTCCAGCGTCCCTTTGCGGAAGTTCTCGATAAGCACGTCTGCGTCGCGCACCATGCGCAGCAGCACGGCGCGGCCCTCGGGATGCTTCAGGTCCAGCGCAATCGCGCGCTTGTTGCGGTTCAGCATCAGGAAGGGCGCGGACACGCCATTGATCTGCGGATCGCGATAGCCACGCGCGTCGTCGCCGCCGTCGGTCTTTTCGATCTTGATCACGTCGGCGCCCAGGTCGGCCAGCATCATGCCGCAGGTCGGGCCGGCCATGATCTGCGCCAGTTCCAGCACGCGCATGCCAGCCAGTGCGCCGGCTTGGGAGGGGGTATCGGTGGGCATGGTGGTCTCGTTCTCGGTGGTCCAGGCCCGATATCAGCGTCCGCTGAACCGCGGCGTCTCTTTCGCCAGGAAGGCGCGATAGCCAGTGCGGAAATCCTCGGTATCGAAGCAGTCGAACGCTTCGTCGAGGTCGCGGTCCGTCAGCGCGTCGCCGGCGACCAGCTTGCGCGCGAACTTCTTGTGCCAACGCGCCACCAGCGGCGCGCCGCTGGCGATGCGCCGCGCGGTGGCCAGCGCTTCGGTCGCGACATCGGCGTCCTGCACCACGCGCGACACCAATCCCATGCCAAGCGCCTCGTCGGCACCGAAAATCCGGCCTTCGAGCAGGATCTCCAGCGTGCGCGACTGGCCGACCAGACGGATCAGCGGCGCCATCTCGGGATATGCCATCACCAGGCCAAGATTCTTGATCGGCGCGCCAAAGCGGCTGCCCTGGCCGCAGATGCGGATGTCGGCCATCGCGGCGACCTCCAGACCGCCGCCGACACAGATGCCGTGGATCTGCGCCACGATGGGATGCGGGCAGTCGAGCATCGCCTGCGCGGTGGCATGCATGACCTTGCCGTAGGCGATGGCCTGCGCCTTGTTGGAGCGGGCCGTCGCGAACTCGGAGATATCGTTGCCCGGCGAGAAGGCGCGCTCGCCGGCGCCGCGCACGAGGACGCAGCGCACCGCGTCGTCGGACGACAGCAAACGGAATGCGTCGCCGAGCTGCTGCCACATCGGCAGCGTGAAGGCGTTCAGCTTGGCGGGCCGGTTCAGCGTGATGGTGACAATGCCGTCGTCGTCGCGGCTCACCAGCAGCGGTTGTTCGTCGTTTGCTGCATCGGTCGTCACGTCGGCGGCCGTCTCCGCGGCTTGGGCATCAACCTGGGCGGGCTCGGAAGCGGGCATGCGTGTCTCCTGTCATTGTGTTGGTCGGGCGAACCGCGCTCGGAGATCGGTCCGGCAAGTACGCCGGTCGATTCCCCTGGCAGTGTCGCCATTGATTTGGTATACCATATCCCAAACATCGATCGAACCCAAGGACGCGCCGGCCATGGTTTACCCGCAACCACAAACGCTTGCCGAAACGGAACGCACCGAGGCCTCGATGGACGCCGCCGCGTTGCTGACCGCGGCACTGCCCGTGGCGGACAGCGGCGGCGCACGCGGACGACGCCACGGCGGCACGCCGGGCGATCCACTGGCGATCCATCACCCCACGCTGGCCGCCGTGGTCGCGGAGAAGCTGCGCCAGCTGATTATCGACGGCACGCTGGTGCCCGGGGTGTGGCTCAACGAGCGCGAGCTGTGCGAGCGCCTGCAGGTATCGCGCACACCGTTGCGCGAGGCTTATCGCATCCTGTCCGCGGACGGCCTGGTGATGCTGCTGCCCAAGCGAGGGGCGCAGGTGATCGCCCTGTCCGCGCGCGACGTTGGCGATCTGTTCGACGTGCTGGCGGTGCKGGRGGGGCTGAKGGGCCGGCTCGCCGCCGAGAGGGCGACCGACGCGGAGCTTGCCCATATCGGGCATCTGCACCGGGCCATGCTCGAGGCCTACGCCGCGCGCGACCTGAAGCGCTATTACGAGGCGAGCATGGGCACGCACGTGGCGATCAGCGCCGCCGCGCACAATCCGGCGCTGGAAGAGACCTACCGCCGGCTCAACCTGCGCGTGCAGAGCCTGCGCTACCAGTCGAACCTGGATCGGCAGGAGTGGGCGCATGGCGTGGATGACCACGAGCATTTCGTCGCGGCGCTGCTGGCACGCGATGCCGAGGCGGCCGAGCGGCTGATGCGCGAGCACGCGCTTGACAAGAAGGCGGCGGCGGTCAGGCAGGCGCGGGAGCGGGAGGGGTAGTGGGGGCGGGGGAGAGGGCAGTATCAGCCCACCCCAACCCCCAAAACAAAACAGCCTCCGCATAAGCGGAGGCTGTCCGAACCCAACCAAAAATACCTGGCAGATTACAGCGCCGCGTCCTTCAGCTTCTTCAGCGCGCGCACCTTCACCTTCACCGAGGCCGGCTTGGCCGGGAACCACTGCTCCTGGCCGGTGAACGGGTTCTTGCCGAAGCGCTTCTTGGTCGCCGGCACCTGCACCGCCGTGATCTTCAGCAGTCCCGGCAATGTGAACTCGCCAGCGCCCTTCTTGTTCAGCGCGCTCACCATGGTGTTTTCCAGGTGCGCGAGCACGGTCTTGACGGTCTTGGGATCGAGTTCCGTCTCTGCCACCAGATGCGAAACCAGGCCGGACTTGTTGAGCTTGTCCTTCAGCGGCTTCGGCGTGGGCGCGGCGGCAGCCGTCTTCTTCGCGGCCTTCACTGGCGTGGCTTTCTTGGCCGCCGACTTGCTGGCGGTCTTGGCGGCGGTCTTGCTGGAAGTCTTCGCGGTCGTTTTAGCGTTGGTGGCCATATCGATGTCTTCAACGGTTGCGGGATAAACGCGCGAGGCCACGGCCTGGCGCCGGATCGCGCCGGCCAAGCATAGCAAAACGCGTCGACTGTGCCTATTTTTCAGGGCTTTTTCGCCGAGCGCGCGCTCCAGCGAGGGGGCAGT
The DNA here is from genome assembly GCF_007829435.1 of Cupriavidus gilardii J11. Taxonomy (GTDB): domain Bacteria; phylum Pseudomonadota; class Gammaproteobacteria; order Burkholderiales; family Burkholderiaceae; genus Cupriavidus; species Cupriavidus gilardii_D. The sequence goes on along the minus strand of NZ_VLJN01000009.1, from coordinate 3,237 downwards.
GTCGCGCAAATGCCGCAGTGGGCCTGCCCGGTAGGGTCGGGCATGGCGCTGCGCGTCAGCGCCGCTGGGCGATGACGATGCCCACGACGATCGCCGCCAGGCCCACGCCGTGGTACCAGTGCGGCAGTTCGCCCAGCCACAGCGTCGACAGCACGGCGGCGAAGGCCGGCGTCAGCGTGATGAAGAACACCGGCAGTTGCGCGCCCGCCCGCGCCACCGCGCGGTCCCAGGCAAAGTACGCAAGCAGCGACGGCACGGTTGCCACATAAGCCAGGATGCCTACCGTCTTCGCTCCCCAGACGATCGACTGCCCGTCGATCGCCAGCTCCCACACCACGAACGGGATGCTGACAACCACGCCGGCGACGATCTGCGCGTACAGCATCACCACCAGCGGCAGGGCCGGCCGGTGTTTGCGCAGCAGCCATGTGTAGCCGCTCCAGGCCAGCGTCGCGGCCAGCATGAACAGGTCGCCGGGCACGAAGTCCAGCTGCGCGAGCCGCGCCAGGTCGCCTCGGACCAGCACGAAGGACACGCCGACCAGGCACATCAGCGCCCCCGCGACATGCCGCCCATTGACGGGTTCGCGGAAGAACGTCACGCCCACCGCCAGCAGAAACAGCGGCATCGAGGCGCCGATCAGCGTGACGTTGATCGGCGTCGACGTGGTCAGCGCCAGGTATTGCAGCGCGTTATAGCTGGCGATCGACAGCATGCCGAACACCACGATGAGCCCCGCGTGCTGGCGCAGCGCCGCCGCATGCGCGCGTACGCCGGCCCACGCGAACGGCGTCAGCAGGATGCCGCCGATCAGCCAGCGCAGGAAATTCAGTGTGATCGGCGGCACGGCGCCCGCGGCGATATGGCCCACGATGGCATTGCCGGCCCAGCTCAGCGGCGGAAAGGTCAGCAGGAACAGCGTGATCCAGCCAGGGCGCGTGATGGTGACGGAGGTGGACATGAGCGGCTTGGGTAGCGTCGGCAAGGCGCGGCAAACCGCGCCCGAAGGGGCGAATTATGCAACGCGGTGCGCATCCGCGCCCAGCGGGCCGACGAAACCCGCGACGCGCCCGTTGTCATCCCCCCGTGTGGGGATGGCGTATTCAGTGCCGGTTACCGCAGAGTGCAAGCAATGTAAGCACGGCGGCGGCGGTTAGGGCATAACATGTGCGGCGCCGCGCGGCTCGTCACGTCGGGAACGCCATGTACGCCATACTCCCTGCCTTCGTCTCGTCGATCTTCCTCGGTTACGGCCTCTACGTGCTGCTGACCCGGGGCGTCACGCGCCTGTCGATGCCGTTCTTCCTGATGTGCGCCACCACCTTCGCGTGGCAGGGCACGTGGGCCTTCCTGTTCCAGGCCACCCGGCCGGACGTCGCGCTGCTGCTGGCCAAGGTGGGCTATCTGTTCATCGTCTTCCTGCCCACCACGTTCTATCACTTCATCGCCGAGGTCGCGCAGCGCCGTCAGGAGCGGCCCTGGCTGCTGTTGTCCTATGGCGTGTCGCTGCTGCTGGCGGTCATGCTGCTGACCAGCAACCTGGTGGTATCCGACTACTACCACTACTTCTTCGGCGACTACCCGCGCGCGGGCCCGCTGCATCCGCTGCACGTCGCGCAAACCATGGTGCTGGCCGCGCGTAGCGCCTGGATCCTGGTGGCCGCCAGGCGCGGCGCGATCGGCGAGAAGCGCCAGCGGCTGACGCTCTGCCTGTTCAGCCTCGGCCTTTACTCGCTGGCGGCACTGGACTACGGGGTCAACTACGGCCATGCGTTCTATCCGCCCGGCGTCGTCTTCATCGCCATCAGCCTGGGCCTCATTGCCCTGTCGATCGTCCGCTACGACCTGATGCATCCGTATTCGCTGGCGGCCACCGTCGCGCACGAGGTCCGCACGCCGCTGGCCACCATCCGCCTGCAGGCGCAGGAACTGGCGACGGTCTGGCCGACGGTGCTGCACGGCTACCGCACCGCGGTCGAGCATGGCCTGATCGAGGACCGCCTGCGCCCCGGCCAGCTGGCCCGCATGCCGGCGCTGATCGGCGCGATCCGGCATGAAGTCGACGGCACGCAGGCGGTGATCGAGATGGCGCTGGCGTCGATCACGCTGGAAAAACTCGACCGCGGCAGCTTCGTGCCGCTGAGCGTGGCCCAATGTGTGGTCGCGGCAGTGGACCGCTATCCCTTCGGCCCGGGCGAGCGGGAGCGGGTGCGGCTACGCGCGATTCCGGCCGGCTGGCGCTTTGTCGGCGCCGACACGCTCTTTGTCTACGTGCTGTTCAATCTGCTCAAGAACGCGCTGCAGGCCATGCGGGGTCACGGCGGCGGCGAGATCGAGATTTCGGCGACCGAAGCCGGCGGCTGGTATCTGGTGAGGGTGCGCGACACCGGCCCGGGCATTCCCGCCGATGTGCTGCCGCGCATCTTCGACCCGTTCTTTTCCACCAAGCCGCATGGCAACGGCGCCGGCATGGGGCTGGCGTTCTGCCGCCGAGTGATGGAGGCCTTCGGCGGCGGCATCGAATGCGAATCGCGGGCGGGCCGCTACACGGTGTTCACATTGCGCTTGCCGGCCATGCGTCAGGACGTCGCCACTGCGGCCGCGATGCCGGCGCGGACCGACGAAGCCGCGTCCGCGGGCGTCGACCGCCTCGGCCACGGGACCGCCGCCTGACGCGGCGGTCCCTGGCGAGCGGCCGGGGCCTAGTTGGCCAGCATCGGCGCGCTCACTTCATACTCCTTGACCCGCTCGACAATTTCCTTTGGAAAGCGCGCGATGCGCTTGTCCTTGTCGGCGAACACGATCTGCTGGTAACCCAGCGAGACCGGCCGGCCGTCCACGCAAAAGCGGAACAGCAGATAGGCCGAGCAATGCTTCACCTGGAAGGTGTTGAGGTAGCAATCCACCCGCTGGAACGGGAAGGTCTCCTCGACATATTCCTGGTGGGCGCGCTTGGTGACGAACATCCCTCCGGTGGCCATCAGATTGCCGTGAATGCATTCATGGAACCACCGCTCGCGGCAAATGCCCTGCCATTCGAAATAGCGGGCGAAGTAGGTGTTCATAAAGGCGTTGGAGTCCTTCAGGTAAATGTCGATGGGATGGTGGAAAGTCTTGCGCGGAGGCGTCTCGACCAGGTCCTGCGACAGCAGCGCCGTACCTCGGCTGAGAAATTGGGGGATCGCGTCACGCATCAACATGGAAATGGCTCCTGAATCAGATGGCTGCGAGCGGCAG
>NZ_VLJN01000008.1:8398-111568 GCF_007829435.1 Cupriavidus gilardii J11 | reverse complement strand
ATGTTCGAGCTGGTGGACTGGCTGAACCGTCGGCTCGATGACAATCCGGAGCTGAAGCGATCTTTCGCCATCTGGCTCGGTGCGGTAGTCTCAAGACAGAGCAGGGGCACGCTGACGCTGCCCAAGGTACAGGMCCTGAAGGAGCTGAAGATGGCGATGGCCAATCATTTCGACGTGTGGGCGGAAGAGTATAAGCGCGAGGGGTTGCAGCGCGGGATGCAGGAAGGGATGCAGCAAGGGGAGGCGCAGGTACTGGAGCGACTGCTTGCCCAGCGCTTCGGCGCCCTGCCCTCCGAAGTGGTGCAGCGAATCCACCAGGCGCCGATGGAACGCATCGACGCGTGGGTCGACCGTGTGCTGACGGCCCCAACCCTCGACGATATCTTCCGCACCTGATTCCGCGCAACTGCGCTGATCGTGCCGCTTGCGGCACTTCACCGGCCGGCTCGGGCACGGGATTGCACGTGCCGCCGTCTGCCCTTGAATTCGGCGCCGCCGCCGCCAAGTAGCTGGCTGAACCAATACAGAGGCACCATGGAACAGTATCACGGCACTACCATCGTCAGCGTCCGTCGGGGCAATCAGGTCGCGTTGGGCGGCGACGGCCAGGTCACGCTTGGCAATATCGTGATGAAAGGCACGGCGCGCAAGGTGCGCCGCATCTACAACGGCAAGGTGCTGGTCGGGTTTGCCGGCAGCACCGCCGACGCGTTCTCGCTGCTTGACCGCTTCGAGGCCAAGCTGGAAAAGTACCAGGGCAACCTGACCCGCGCCGCCGTCGATCTGGCCAAGGACTGGCGTTCCGATCGCGCGCTGCGCCGGCTCGAAGCGATGCTGATCACCGCCGACCGCGACACGACGCTGGTCATTACCGGCAACGGCGACGTGCTGGACCCGGAAGGTGGCATCGCCGCGATCGGGTCGGGTGGCGCCTATGCGCAATCGGCGGCGAAGGCGCTGGTGGAAAACACCGAGCTATCCCCACAACAGGTGGTGGAAAAGTCGCTGCGTATCGCGGGCGAGCTCTGCATCTACACCAACACCAATTTCGTGATCGAGTCGCTCGAGTAAGCGGCGGCGCCCCGCACGAGGGCGGCGAAGGCGCCGTCCATGGCCGGGCGCATTCATTGAACGGATATCCATGTCGCACACCATGACCCCGTCGGAAATCGTTTCCGAACTCGACAAGCACATCATTGGCCAGAACAAGGCGAAGAAGGCCGTCGCGGTGGCGTTGCGCAACCGCTGGCGCCGCCAGCAGGTCGCCGAGCCGCTGCGCCAGGAAATCACGCCGAAGAACATCCTGATGATCGGTCCCACAGGCGTCGGCAAGACCGAGATCGCGCGGCGCCTGGCCAAGCTGGCGGATGCGCCATTCATCAAGATCGAGGCCACCAAGTTCACCGAAGTCGGCTATGTCGGCCGCGATGTCGACACCATCGTGCGCGATCTGGTCGAGATGGCGATCAAGCAGACGCGCGAATCCGAAATGAAAAAGGTCCGTACGCGGGCCGAGGACGCGGCAGAGGACCGGCTGCTCGACGTGCTGTTGCCGCCCGCGCGCGACATCGGCTTCGCGCAGCCCGAGGAAAAGGATTCGAATACGCGTCAGGTCTTTCGCAAGAAGCTGCGCGAAGGCCAGCTCGACGACAAGGAAGTGGAGCTCGAAGTGTCTGCCGGCTTGCCGAGCCTGGACATCATGGGGCCGCCGGGCATGGAGGACATGACCGAGCAGCTTCGCAGCATGTTCGCGGGTCTGGGCCAGGGCAAGAAGCTGCGGCGGAAGATGAAGGTCAAGGAAGCCTTCAAGCAGCTGATCGACGAGGAAGCGGCCAAGCTGGTCAACGACGACGACCTCAAGCACAAGGCGCTGACCAATGTCGAACAGAACGGCATTGTGTTCCTCGATGAAATCGACAAGATCGCCAGCCGCAGCGACGTGGGCGGTGGCGAGGTCTCGCGTCAGGGTGTGCAGCGCGACCTGCTGCCGCTGGTGGAGGGTACGACCGTCAATACCAAGTACGGCATGGTGCGCACCGACCACATCCTGTTCATCGCGTCCGGCGCTTTCCACTTGTCCAAGCCCAGCGACCTGATCCCGGAACTGCAGGGGCGCTTCCCGATCCGCGTCGAACTGGAGTCGCTGTCCGTAGCCGATTTCGAAGCCATCCTGACGCAGACCGACGCCAGCCTGACCAAGCAATACCAGGCGCTGCTTGCCACGGAGCAGGTCGATCTGCTGTTCGCGCCGGATGGCATCCGCCGCCTGGCCGAAATCGCGCATGCGGTCAACGAGAAGGTCGAGAACATCGGCGCCCGCCGGCTCTATACGGTAATGGAGCGTCTGCTTGAGGACCTGTCGTTCAATGCGAGCCGCGTCACCGGCGAGACCGTCACCATCGATGCCGCCTATGTCGACGAGCGTCTGGGCGACCTGTCCGCCAACGAAGACCTGTCACGCTACGTGCTGTGACGTGATGCGGAAGACGCGGCGCACACCGCGCCATCGCCGCCGGTATTGACGTCCCTGCGTCGATAAAAGGGGGAATGGTTTTATCCATTCCCCCTTTTTTTTGGCGTTCGCGCGCCGATTTCGGATGTCCGCGATGTGATGTGGGAATCGTCTTACTCCCCTTTCGGAAGCCCCCGTCTGCTTACCTTTCCGGCTCAAATCTAAGCTTCATCACAAGCCCTGAAGACAGGCGATCGCCCAGAGGCGTCGCCCGGCAGGATCCGATTCGACATGAAAAGGAGCAAGAAGATGATGAAGAAATGGCTGTCTGCCGCCGTGTGCTCGATGATGGTAGCCGCCCCGGCCGGATTCGCGCTCGCCCAGACCGGCACTACCACTGGCGCCGCCGCCACCGGTGCACGAGCGGACTATGACGCGGCGCGCTCTCGCGCCGATGCCGAATACAAGACCGCCAAGCAGCGTTGCGATGCATTGAAGTCCAACGCGAAGGACATCTGCGAGGCGGAGGCCAAGCGCGATCGCGATGTGGCGCGCGCCGAAGCTGAAGCGACGCGCGACAACACCGACGCTGCACGCGCCAAGGTTGCGAAGGTGAAGGCCGACGGCGACTACGAGGTGGCCAAGGAGCGTTGCGACGACAAGAAGGGCAACGACAAGGACGTGTGCGTGAAGGAAGCCAAGGCCGCCCATGAAAAGGCGGTGGGCGAGGCCAAGACCCGCCGCGAGGCCGCCACCGGCGGAAGCCGCGCGGATGTCGCCGAGGCTCGCCGCGACGCCCGCAAGGACACGACGGACGCCGCCTACAAGGCCGACCGTGAAAAGTGCGACGCGATGTCCGGCGATGCCAAGGACAAGTGCCAGGCCGATGTGAAGGCCAAGTACGGACGTTGAGCTGGCTGTTTGCTTCGGCCGCGAATCGAATGCAACGGTGAGCGCCGGCACGCGCGTCATGGCGTGCCGGCCTTATTCAACCCACATTGAGGAGCAAGTCATGAACTGGGATCAGATGGAAGGCAAATGGGATCAGGTCAAGGGCAAGATCAAGGAGAAGTGGGGCCAGCTGACCGACGATGACCTGACGCAGATCAACGGCAAGCGAGATCAACTGGCGGGCCGGATCCAGGAGCGCTACGGCTACACCAAGGAACAGGTGGAAGACGAGATGCGCGCGTGGGAGCGTGATACGCGCTGGTAAGGCACTGTAAGTGTTGGTAAGCGCACTGGCGCGATGGGATAGCGGATGCGAAGCTTCCGCTCCATTCGAAGCGTCGGACCCGCGGCACCATGAAACGTGTTAACACATGATCAGCACCGGCGGTGACGCGCTGCGGTGACGCGGATAGGGAGGTTGAAAATGAAGCGGATTGGTTTGGTGACAGTGGGCGTGCTCGGCGGACTGGCCGCGGCCACCACGTTCCTGTGCGCAATGCCGGATCACCGGCATGATCCGGACCCGCGCATGGCAGGCGATACGGTGGCGGCTGTTTCCCAGCGGACCGTCGTCAGCCACGCCATTTTTGTCGGCGAGCCGGCCGGCTATGGCGCTCGCACCAGCCGTCACGCCTTCGACGCGGCGCGCGCCGGCGCGGCGGTCAAGAGCCCCGAAGAGGACCTGGGCTGGGACTACGTGCAGCTTCGCCTGTAGCGCCGGGGGCGCAGCCAGCCTCGCCTGCAAAGCCATGCGGGCCTGCCATGCGCGGGCCCGTTTTCATTTGCGGCGGGATTTCTAGCGCGATACCGGCCGCTTCGCCAGCTTGCGCTGGAGCGTGCGCCGATGCATGTTCAGCGCCCGCGCCGTCGCCGAGACATTGCCGCCGTGTTCGGCGAGCACCCGCTGAATGTGTTCCCATTCGAGCCTGGCTACGGATAGCGGCAGCGGATCCTGTAGCGCCGCTTCGGCGGCGACCTCCGAAATTCCGGCGCGCAGCGCCGTCAGGATCGAATCGACGTTGGCCGGCTTGGCCAGATAATCGTCTGCCCCCTGCTTGACCGCCGCGACGGCCGTCGCAATGCTGGCGTAGCCGGTCAGGATCAGGATGCGCGCGTGCGGCAGCAGCGTTCGCAACGGCGCGAGCAATTGCAGTCCCGAGTCTGCCGGCGCCGGCACGCCATCCTCGGCCGGCACGGCAAGGTGCAGGTCGACCGTGACATAGGCGAAGACACCGCGCTGCGCCAGTGCAAGTGCCTGCTGCCGGTTGTGCGCGACCTCCACTGCGAATCCCCGGCGGGACAGGGCCCGCGCCAGCGTGCCGGAGAATACCGGGTCGTCGTCGATCACCAGAAAGCTGGCGCCCTGGCGTCCATCGGCGGGCTCCGGGTTGGCGGATGTCGCCGGTGCATCCTGCTTGGGCAACTGCGGCGTGGGGAAGCGATCGTGTGGATTCATGCCGCCGCGCGCTCCGCGATCTCGACGTTGATCGGTAGCCTCAATTCCGCGGTGGTGCCGCCATTGTCCCGGTCGCGCCAGATCACGCATCCGCCCGCCTGCCGCGCGGCACTCTGCGCCAGATAGGCGCCGATGCCCTGGCCGCCGTGAAGGCTTGCCACCGGCGCCTCGCCCAGCGTGGCTCGCAGCGATAACGGGATGCCGGTGCCGCGATCGGCAACGCGAAAGATCAGGTCCATCCGGCCGTCACGCCGTTCCACCGAGATCTTCAGGTCCAGCGGAAGCTCGGCGCGCCCGGCGGCCTGCTGGCTTCGAACGGCGTTGTCGAGCAGGATGGTCAGCATCTGGCCGGTGCGGGCCGGCTCGACCGGCAATGCGGCGGCCTCGTCGGCGATCGAGGTCTGCAGGCGCCCGTCCGGATGGCGAAGATGCCAGCTTTCGAGAAAGGCGACCAGCCAGCGCGATACCGGCTTAGCGGATGTGCCGGTCGGGTTGTCGCGAAGCCGTGCGAGGATCGACCGGCACAGTGCCAGTTGCTGCTCGATGGCGTCGAGGTCGGCCATGTAGTGGCGGACAGCCGTGTCGCCGCGCGTGCGGTGCGCGGCATCGGCGCGCAGCTCGCCCGCGATGACGGCAAGCGTGCCGAGCGGCGTGCCGATTTCGTGAGCGACCGTGGCCGCCTGGGCGTCAAGCGCGTCGGCGCGTGCCTCCCGCAGCAGCTGTTCGCGCGCCCGATGCAGCTCCGCGTCGCGTTGGCGCAGCGTGCCGGACAGGCGGGCGGCGAAGAGAGCGATCATGACCGCGCTCGCGACGAAATTGAGCCACATGCCGGCGAGGTGGTAGTGAATCGCATTGGCCGGATCGCGCAATTCGAGCGGCACGTATTCGAACAGCATCAGCGTGTAACAGGCCAGCGCATAGACCGCCATCGCGGCGACCTGGCCCGCCGGCAGCAGTGCGGCGGCGAGCGCCAGGCCCGGCAGGTAGAACGATACGAACGGATTGGTGGCGCCCCCGGTGAAGAACAGGATGGCCGACAGCGCCGTCAGATCGACCAGCAGTTGCCCCATCAGTTCGGCCTCGCCCGGCGTGGAGCGGGCGCGCACATGCTGGCGCAGGCGCCAGGCTGTCAGCAGATTGAATACCGCTTGCAGCCCAAAGATCGACAATAGCGGCCCGTGCGGCAGCAGCAGGCCGATCACCGTGTCCGCGCCGACCAGCAGCAGGCTCTCGCACGCCAGCAGCACCCAGCGCAGCCAATAGAGGCGGCGCAGGCTCAGCAGGCTGTGCCGGTCCGGAACGGCGTTGGCGAAGATCGTCATGCCCGCGAGTGTAGCAATGCGAGGCACCAGTGACCGCCCGATGCGACACCATGCCGCATTGGTCCGATGGCGGGGGCCTGCCAGACTGGCGGATTGTTTCCGTTGCCGGACACAGCGCAACGACGCGGCAGTCAGTGGTGCGGCGTCGCCCGGCGCCCGGCGCTCTTGGCCGGGGCATGGTCTAATCGCGATTTCCGTACACAGCAGAAGAGGTTTGAAATGCAAGCCCGCAGCTTCGCCGCAGCACGCCGCGCCGCATGGTTTCTCGCACTGGCCGCGCTCGCGCCGGCGGCCGCCCTGGCGCAGGTCGACATCCACGACGCCTGGGCCCGCGGCACAGTTCCCGCGCAAACCGCAACCGGCGTCTTCATGACGCTGCACGCGCATGAGCCCGCCAGGTTGCTCGGCGTGTCGACGCCCGCCGCGGCCCGCGCGGAGGTTCACGAGATGAAGATGGACGGCAGTGTCATGCGGATGCGCGCCATCGACGCATTGCCGCTGCCCCGCATGCAGGACGTCGAGCTGAAACCCGGCGGCTACCATGTGATGCTGCTCGAACTGAAGGGCCAGTTGAAGGCGGGCGATTCCGTGCCGCTGACGCTGCGCTTCGAGCAGGGCGGCAAGGTGTTCGAGCAACGCGTCAATGCCGAGGTCCGGGCCTTGACGGCGCCCGCCGGGCACGGCGGGCACAAGCACTGATTCTGCCCGGCTGGGGACCCGACAGGAACAGGAGCCGACACTGGCGCGCGGCCGCTTAGCCGCGCAGGCTGATCGATTCGTCCGCCTGCGCGCCCGAGCACGCCGCCAACAGGCGCTCGCGCAGCCAGCTGTGGCCTGGGTCGGCGTCGTTGCGGCCGTTCCACAGCGCGCTGACCGTGAAGCCCGGCACCGGGTACGGCGGCTCGAACACCGCGAAGCGGGGATCCTGCTCCAGCGCCGCGAGGCTGCGGCGCGCCGTGGTCAATACCAGATTGGTCCCGGCGATCAACGCCGGCGCCACGCTCCAGTGCGGCACCACGCAGGCGATCTTGCGCCGGCCCCCCTGTTTTGCGATGGCGGCATCGACCGGATCGACGCGGTCGCGATCGCTCGCCACCAGCACGTGCGAGCGTGCCAGATAGGCCACGGGGTCCAGCCGTCCGTGGTCCCGCACGGTGGCGGCGTCCACCACGCACGCATAGCCGTCGTCGAACAGCGCCGCCATGCGTACACCCTCGGGCTGGTGCGCGAACACGCCGATCGCCAGGTCGACCTCGCCATCGCTGACCTGCGCCGTCATGCCTTCGCGGCTCGCCTGGCTTACCACGAGTTCGATGCCAGGCGCGGCCTTCCTGACCGCCCGCAGCAACGGTGGCAACACCACCATCGCGCCGTAGTCGGACATCGCCAGCCGGAAGCTGCGCCGCGCCGTGGCCGGCTGGAAACCCGACGGACCGAGCAGGATGCGCACCTGCGCCAGCGCTTCGGCCAGTGGCTCTGCGAGTTCATGGGCCCGCTGCGTCAGTACCAGGCCGCCCTGGCCGCGCACCAGCAGCGGATCGTCCAGCAACTGGCGCAGCCGGCCCAGTGCGTGGCTGACCGCCGGCTGGCTCAACTGCAGGCGCAGCGCGGCGCGGGAGATATGGCGTTCGGCCAGCAGCGCTTCCAGCACCACCAGCAGATTCAGGTCGACGTGACGAAGGGTATTCATCCGACGAATATTAAACGGTCGGATTGCGAAAAGGAAATCGATCGACGTTACAGTGGCTCGCCCCGCGTCATCCTTGCGCGCGCTGACGTTGGCGCAGGCAGCCGGGACACAGGCAGTGCTGCCCCGGCACGATGCGCCGCGCCGGCAGCAGCGGCTCGCTCGCGCACCAGCATTGCGGCAGCCCCGCGGCGTGTCCACAGACAAAGGCTGTTCCACAGGCGGCGCAGCGTTCCACCGGACGCAACTGACCGGTCAGGACGGGAGACGGGGCGCGCGTGGTCATGGCGGCATTGAGTGAGGCCGAAGAGAAGAAGCGTGGCGGTGCTGTTGTGCGAAAGGAACGCGGCGGCGGCGATCGGACTACGATGTACCCCATGGACCGTCGCTCTGCCTGCGCCCGCGCCCGTTTCTTGTAAAATCGGGCGCCTGCCGCAAGGGCGCCCGGGATGATTCCCGGCCGCGCCGCGGGCGGACCGAGGCGCGCGGGCCGCCGCGTTGCCATGATACCTGTCGATTTTCACGGATTGCCATGAACTCCGAAACTTCCGGGCCCACCGCGACCGCCGTGGCTGCCATCGCTCCCGCCCTCAAGGCCGAGATCCTCGCCGAGGCGCTGCCGTATATCCGCAAGTTCCATGGCAAGACCATCGTGGTCAAGTACGGCGGCAACGCGATGACCGAGGAGAAACTGAAACACGGTTTCGCGCGTGACGTCATCCTGCTCAAGCTTGTTGGCATGAACCCCGTGGTGGTCCACGGCGGCGGCCCGCAGATCGACGAGGCGCTGAAGAAGGTCGGCAAGGTCGGCACCTTCATCCAGGGCATGCGGGTCACCGACGAGGAGACCATGGAAGTGGTCGAGTGGGTGCTCGGCGGCGAGGTCCAGCAGGACATCGTGATGCTGATCAACCAGTACGGCGGCCAGGCGGTCGGCCTGACCGGAAAGGACGGCGGCCTGATCCGCGCCAAGCGGCTGAAGATGCCGGATCGCGAGAACCCGGGCGCCTTCATCGATATCGGCTATGTGGGCGACATCGAGGCCATCAATCCGGCGGTGGTCAAGGCGCTGCAGGACGACGCCTTCATTCCGGTGATCTCGCCGATCGGCTTTTCGGACGACGGCCAGGCGTACAACATCAACGCCGATGTGGTGGCCGGCAAGATGGCGGAGATACTGAAGGCCGAGAAGCTGGTGATGATGACCAATATCCCGGGCGTGATGGACAAGAAGGGCAATCTGCTGACCGACCTGTCCGCGCGAGAGATCGAGGAGCTGTTCGCTGACGGCACGATCTCGGGCGGCATGCTGCCCAAGATCTCGTCGGCGCTCGATGCCGCCAAGAGTGGCGTGCATTCGGTCCACATCATCGACGGCCGCATCGAGCATTCGCTGCTGCTGGAGATCCTGACCGAGCAGGCGTTCGGCACCATGATCCGTTCGCACTGATCCCTGTCGGCACGCGGCCGGGCAGGCGCGCGCCTGCGCGCTGCCTTGCCCGTCGCCCTCTCCCCGTGCCCGCTGCCCGCACCGATTCCACCGACCCCTGCCGCCATCGCCGCTGCGCGCAACGCCTGTTGCGACGTCCGGTCGGCGATCGCTCCGGACCGACGGTCTGGCTGTTCGATCTGGATAACACGCTGCACGACGCATCGCACGCCATCTTTCCGGCCATCAACACGATGATGACGGCCTATGTGGCGCGGGTGCTGGGCTGCGACGAGGCTACCGCCAGCCGCGTCCGCGTCCAATACTGGCAACGCTACGGCGCCACGCTGCTTGGCATGATCCGCCATCATGGCGTGGACCCGGCCGACTTCCTTCGCGCGGCGCATACCTTCGCGGAACTTGCCGCGATGGTGCGCGTGCGCCGGGGCCTCGCGAAGCAGCTGCAGCGCCTGCCCGGCCGCAAGATCCTGCTGACCAACGCGCCGGAGCAGTACGCGCGCGCGGTGTTGCGGGTGGCCGGCATCGACCGCTGTTTCGAACGCGTGGTGGCGATCGAGCAGATGTGGGTGCATGGCGAACTGCGTCCGAAGCCGGACCGCCGCATGCTGCGCCGGCTGCTGGCGCAGCTTCGCATCGCGCCCGGACGCGCGGTGCTGGTCGAGGACACCGTGTCGCACCTGAAGCGCTACGCCGGACTGGGCATCCGCACGGCCTGGGTCACCGGATATCTGCGTTCGCTGACGCCATCGCGCCCGCATGACGTGCCGGCCGGCACCGCGCGCGATACGGCTCTGCGCGATACGCTGCGGGCCGAACGCACGCTGCTGCAGGTGGAGGGCGGCCATCGCGGCGAGGCTGCGCACGCCGCGCAGCAGCAAGCCGTGGCGCTGGTTGCGGCGGAGGCCCAGAGCGCGCATGTCCCGTCGCGACAGCGCAAGCGCGTGGTGCATCGGCCGGCCTATGTGGACATAAAAGTACAATCGGCCCATCAACTGCACAGAAGATTGCGGAGGCGAGGGTCATGACGCAGAGCAATGTCCGGCAACCGGCGGCGATGGCAGGGACCGCGGCCGGCGCCGCCAGCGAGCACGCCAACGGCGAAACGCCGCCGCGCAAGCGTCCCCGGCCGGGCGAGCGCCGCGTGCAGATCCTGCAGACGCTCGCCGCGATGCTGGAGCATCCGCGCTCGGAGCGCATCACGACCGCGGCGCTGGCCGCGCGGCTTAACGTCTCGGAGGCCGCGCTGTACCGGCATTTCGCCAGCAAGGCGCAGATGTTCGAGGGCCTGATCGGCTTTATCGAAGAGACGATCTTCGGTCTGATCAACCAGATCACCGCGCAGGAAGAACATGGGCTGCGCCAGGTGCAGGCCATCGTGCGCATGCTGTTGTCGTTTGCCGAGAAGAACCCGGGCATGACGCGTGTGCTGACCGGCGAAGCGCTGGTCGGCGAGCACGAGCGGCTGCAGGAGCGGATCAACCAGCTGGTCGACCGCATCGAGGCGTCGATCCGCCAGTGCCTGAAGGTCGCCATCACCCAGGCCGCGTTTCCGGCCGATGCCGACGTCCCGATGCGGGCCGCGCTGATCATGGCCGCGGTACAGGGCCATTGGCACCGCTACGCCAAGAGCGGCTTCCGCAAGCTGCCGGTGGGACAGGTGGACGCGCAGGTTCGCGTGCTGCTGGGCTGATTTCGCGGCTTACCGCCGCCGGCGTGCCGGCTCGGGCGCTCCGCCGGTTTTGCACTATAATCTGCCGATCGCGCCGATTTGATGACTGGCTTGCGGGCGCGAGGCGGGGAACGATCCTGTCAGGATGGCAATATCCGGACGCTTCCTTCCGCCACTATAAATGCGGCTAAAGAGGTTGGTCGGCGCCCCTCCATCGAGATACGGACACACGCCACCGCGCGACGGACGAACACGGCCGGCGCGACACCACCCGACTTGGCTGCGTTGCCCTAAACGCAAGACCGGTCGGGTTTTTTTATGCCCGCTTTCCGGGCTCCTATCTGATGACTGACCTTGCTTCGCCGCCTCCCGCGCTGGCGTTGCCGGCCGATTCGGTCGGTGTCGTCACGCCAAAGCGCATGCATTTCGCCGAGCCGCTGCCCTTGCGCAACGGCTCCTCGCTGGCGGACTACGACCTGATGGTCGAAACCTACGGCACGCTCAATGCCTCGCGCAGCAATGCTGTGCTGGTTTGCCACGCGCTGAACGCCTCGCACCATGTCGCCGGCGTATATGCGCACGATCCGCGCGATGTCGGCTGGTGGGACAACATGGTCGGCCCCGGCAAGCCGCTCGACACGGACCGGTTCTTTGTGATCGGCGTCAACAATCTCGGCTCGTGCTTCGGCTCGACGGGGCCGATGAGCCTGAATCCAGCCACCGGCCAGCCGTTTGGCGCGGCATTCCCGGTGGTCACCGTGGAGGACTGGGTCAACGCCCAGGCCCGCGTGGCGGACGCCTTTGGCATCGAGCAGTTCGCGGCGGTGATGGGCGGCAGCCTCGGCGGCATGCAGGCGCTGGCCTGGAGCCTGATGTATCCGGAACGGCTGCGTCATTGCATCGTGGTGGCCTCGACCCCCAAGCTGTCGGCGCAAAACATCGCCTTCAACGAGGTCGCGCGCAGCGCGATCCTGTCCGACCCTGATTTCCACGGCGGCAACTACTACGCGCACGGCGTCAAGCCCAAGCGCGGACTGCGCGTGGCCCGGATGATCGGCCATATCACCTACCTGTCGGACGAGGACATGGCGGCCAAGTTCGGCCGCGAGCTGAAGGCGGAGGACATCCGCTTCTCGTTCGATGTCGAGTTCCAGGTGGAAAGCTACCTGCGCTACCAGGGCGACAAGTTCGCAGAGTATTTCGATGCGAATACCTATCTGTTGATCACTCGCGCGCTCGACTACTTCGATCCGGCGCTCGCGTTTGGCGGCGACCTCACCCGCGCGGTGGCCCATACGCGCGCCAGCTTCCTGGTGGCCAGCTTCACCACGGACTGGCGTTTCGCGCCCGCGCGCAGCCGCGAGCTGGTCAAGGCGCTGCTCGATAACAAGCGGCCGGTCAGCTACGCGGAAATCGACGCGCCGCATGGCCACGATGCCTTCCTGCTCGACGATCCGCGCTATCACAACGTGATGCGCGCCTATTACGAGCGCATTGCGCAGGAGGTAGGGGCATGAACGCCAAAGCCATGACCGAGGCCGCCAACGGGGTGCTGGCGCGCCGCCCGGATTTCCGTGCGATCGCGCGCTGGATCGAGCCGAACGCCACCGTGCTGGACCTGGGCTGCGGCGACGGGAGTCTGCTGCGTGTACTTCAGGACGAGCTTGATGTGCAGGCCTACGGCATCGAGATCCGCGACGAGGACGTGCTCGCCTGCGTGCGCAAGGGGGTCCATGTCATCCAGCAGGACCTGGAAGGCGGGCTCAAGCTGTTCGAGGACAAGAGCTTCGACACGGTGATCCTGTCGCAGACGCTGCAGACGATACACAACACCGCCCAAGTATTGCGCGAAACGCTGCGGGTCGGGCGCGAGTGCATCGTGTCGTTCCCGAATTTCGGCTATTGGCCGCATCGGTTGTCCGTGTTCCGCGGCCGCATGCCGGTATCCGAGGCGTTGCCTTACCAGTGGTACGACACCCCCAACGTGCGTGTGCTGACCATCAGCGACTTCGAGGAATTGGCGCCGAAGGTCGGCCTGCGTGTGGTCGACCGCGTGGTGCTGCACGAAGGCGTCACGGTCAATTGGGGCGTCAACTGGCGCGGCGATCTGGCTGTCTACCGGGTTTGCTCGGTCTGATCCCGCATCGCCCTGGCGGGCGTAGGGGCCGATCCGCACTTGACGTGCCGGCGCCCGCCCGGATACCGTAGCCGGGTTTTCCGAACGATCGTTCGAATCTGTGCGGGGCGCCCCACGGCATCCGCCAGCCGGACGGAACATACAGGAACCTGCAGGAACGCCCCATGTCCGCTCCCGCCGCTCTCCACCCTTTCGACGATGCCATCGCACTGGAGCCGGCCGGCGATCACCGCTTCGCCGGCCGCACCACCGAGGCGTACTGGAACATGATCGGCCCGTTCGGCGGCATCACGGCGGCAACCTTGCTGCGGGCGGCGCTGATTCATCCCGCACGGCTTGGTGACCCGATCGCGCTGACGGTGAACTTCGCCGGGCCGATCGCCGAGGGACCGTTCACGATCGAGGCGCGGCCCAGGCGGACCAATCGCTCGACACAGCATTGGTCGCTGGAGCTGGTGCAGAAGGGCGAAGTGGCGACCACCGGCAGCGCGGTGTTCGCGCTGCGCCGTGACACATGGCAGTGCGACGAGGCGGCGTTTCCGCAGGTGCCCGATGCCGCGACGATCGAGCCGATGCCGACCGGCTTTGCGCCGGTGCGCTGGCTGAAGTCCTATGAGATGCGGCCGGTACGCGGGGCCAAGCCGGACGCGGCCCCGGGCACGGAACATCCCGATAGCGTGACGCAGTTCTGGTTACGCGACCATCCGGCGCGCACGCCCGACTACGCCGCCGTTGCGGCGTGGTGCGACAGTTTCTATCCGCGCATCTTCCTCAAGCGCGCGGGGTTCGTGCCGGCCGGCACGGTGTCGCTGACTACGTACTTCCATGCCGGTAGCGACGAACTGGCGGCACTGGGCGACCGCCATGCGCTGGGCAGCGCGCGGGCGCAGGTGTTCCGGCAAGGCTTCTTCGACCAGAGCGCGCAGCTTTGGAGCCCGGAGGGGCGGCTGCTGGCGACGTCGCACCAGATCGTTTATTACAAGGAGTAGGGGCGGCGATACACGGTGATGGTGGGCAGTATCAGCAAATCCCCACCCTCAACTCACGTCCCATTGCGCGCCTGCTCCTCATACCGCTCCACCGTTCCCCGCATCGCGCGCAGCAGCGCCAGCCCGGGCAACGCCACCAGCACGGTGCCGAGATAGAACGGCGCCCAGCCGATTGATTCGACCAGATAGCCGGAGGTCGGGCCGACATAGACGCGCCCCACCGACGCCAGTGCGGACAGCAGCGCGTACTGTGTCGCCGAGAACGAGCGGTTGCACAGCGCCATCAGCAGCGCGACGAAGGCCGCCGTCCCCATGCCGCCGCACAGGTTTTCCACCGCGATGGTCGCGCCCATGGTCCACAGATGGGCCGGCGTGACGGCCAGCAGCCAGTAGCCGAAGTTGGACACCGCCTGCAGGATGCCGAACACCATCAGCGACCGGTACAGGCCCAGCTTGACCATCAGCGTGCCGCCGAACAGCGCGCCGACGATGGTGGCGGCAAGTCCCAGTGTCTTGTTCACGATACCGACCTCGCCCGCTGAAAAGCCGACGCCGCGGATCAGGAAGGTGGTGGAGAGGCTGCCGGCAAAGGCGTCGCCGAGCTTGTACAGCACGATCAATGCGAGCAGCCACCACGCCCCGCTGCGCGCGAAGAAATCGCGCAGCGGGCCCACCACGGCTTCCTCCAGCGTGCGGGGCGCGCGCGCCGGCGATTCGGCCGCGGGAGCCCATGGCAATGTCAGCAGGCCGATGCCCATCAATGCCGCCATCAGCAGATAGGTCTGCTGCCAGCCCAGTACACGGTCTGCCAGCCATAGCGCGAGGCCACCCGACACCAGCATCGCCAGCCGGTAGCCCAGCACCTTGACCGCCGCACCGACGCCGCGTTCGGCGGGCCGCAGCACGTCGGTGCTGTAGGCGTCGAACACGATGTCCTGCGACGCGGACAGGAAGGCGACCAGCGTGGCCAGTGCCGCCAGCATCCACAGCGCCTCGCGTGGCGGGCAGAACGCCATGGCGGCGATGCCGCCGACCAGGCCCAGCTGTGTCAGCAGCAGCCAGCCACGACGCCGGTCCAGCATGGGCGGCGTATAGCGGTCCATCAGCGGCGCCCACAGGAATTTGAAGATATAGGCCTGCCCGACCAGCGAAAAGAAGCCGATCGTCTTGATATCGAGCCCCTCGACCGTCATCCATGCCTGCAGCGTGCCGGAGGTGAGCGCAAGCGGCAGCCCGGAGGCGAAGCCAAGGGTCAGCATGGCGCCGATGCGGCGATTGCGAAAGATCTCGAGGTAATCGTGCAGGGTCATGAAGCGGGGAGGGCTGTGGCGCGCCAGTGGCGAACGGCGGGTGTATCGGCGGGCGCTCGCGGGCGCCGTGTATTATTGCACCAGCCCCTGTCATGCCAACCATTTATTGCTGCAATGTTTGCGCGAACCCAACGCCCTGGCCCCATCGTTGCCTTGCTCGCCGCGCTGTCGCTGACGGTGCCGGCAACCGCCGTGCTGGCGCAGTCGGACGGCGTGAATGTCGAGCGCGGCGGCGGCGTGGTGCGTCAGCTGGTGCCGGCGGAGGCGATCGAGCAGCAGGCGATGCAGGAGTATGAGCAGATCAAGCGCGAAGCGCGTGCCAAGGGCGCGCTCGCCCCGGACAGCAGCGCGCAGCTACAGCGGCTGCGCGCCATTGCGAAACGGATCCTTCCGCATGTCGGGCGCTGGAACGAGCGGGCCGCGGGCTGGAAGTGGGAAGTCAACCTGATCGGCTCGAAGGAGGTCAACGCGTTCTGCATGCCCGGCGGCAAGATCGCGGTGTACAGCGGCTTTCTGGACCAGATCAAGCCCACCGACGACGAACTGGCGATGGTATTGGGCCACGAGATTGCCCATGCACTGCAGGAGCATGCGCGCGAGCGCGCCGCCAAGGCGGAGATCACCAACCTGGGCGCCAACGTCATCTCGCAACTGTTCGGCTTCGGGAACCTGGGCAATCTGGCGCTGGGAACCGGAGCCCATCTGCTGACACTGAAGTTTTCGCGCACCGACGAAACCGAGGCCGATCTGGTCGGCATGGATATCGCCGCACGGGCCGGCTACGATCCGCGCGCCGCGATCACGCTGTGGCAGAAGATGGGGAAGGTGTCGCAGTCGTCAGCGGCGGGTGCCGCCGTATCGCACCAATATGGGCGGTCTTGGCGGCGCCCCGGTGGACCGGGGCGACGAGGACAAGCAGAAGCCGCTGCAGCGGTAGCGGCGGCGGTTGGCGATTCGCGATTGGCGGCAATGGGCGCGCTGTGTGGGCGCGCACCACTGCGACGCCGTTCGTCAGGCCACCAGACCGGTGGCCTCGTCCGCGCCGATATGCACGTTCATGCACTGCACCGCCGCGCCGGCCGCGCCCTTGCCCAGGTTGTCCAGCCGCGCCATCAGCACGATGCGCTCGGCCGAACCGAACACGAACAGGTCCACCCGGTTGGTATCGTTGTTGGCCTGCACATCGAAGAAGCCGTTGTCCAGATTGTCATCGCTGGCGGCCGGCATCACGCGGACGAACTGCTCGCCCTCGTAGTGCGCGCGGTAGATGTCCGCGATCTGCTCCGGCGACACCTTGCGCGCCAGCCGGTCGGGGAACACCGGCACCGTTACCGCCAGACCCTTGTAGAACTTGCCGACGATCGGGCTGAAGATCGGCGCCTGGGCCAGACCCGTCTGCACGCGCATCTCGGGCAGGTGCTTGTGCTCCAGACCGAGTGCGTACGCGCGCGGGCTTTCCAGCTTCGGATTCCCGCCCGCTTCGAACTCGGCGATCATCTTCTTGCCGCCGCCGCTGTAGCCGGTCAGCGAGAACGCCGTCACCGGGTAGTCGCGCTGCATGACGCCGGCATCGACCAGCGGACGCACCGCCAGCACGAAGGCGCTGGCATGGCAGCCCGGCACGGCAATACGCTTGCTGGCGCGGATCTTCTCGCGCTGGCCCTTGACCAGTTCCGGCAGGCCGTAGGACCAGTCGTCGGCGGTGCGGAACGCCGTGCTCGCATCGATGATGCAGGTATTCGGATTGTCGACCAGCGACACGGCTTCGCGCGACGCCACGTCGGGCAGGCACAGGAAGGCCACGTCGGCGGCATTCAGGAAGCGCGCGCGCTCGGCCGGGTCCTTGCGCTTGTCTTCGGCGATGCGCAACAGCTCGACGTCGGGACGGCCGGACAGATAATCGAGCAGCCGAAGGCCGGTGGTGCCTTCCTGGCCGTCGACAAACACTTTGAATGCCATGGTGGACTCGCTGGATATCACGCTGAATAGCGAATGTTAAAGCAATGCGGCCGTGGCGGTGGCCACGGCCGGTGAAGTTGCATTGTAGCGGGTGGGGCGGCCGGGTGGTCAGGGGGTGTCGTCATGCTGGGACTTCCCTCTCCCCCGGCCCCTCTCCCGCAAGCGGGAGAGGAGAGAGAGTCGGCCCCGGCCCCCTCCGCCGCTTGCGGGAAAGGGGAGAGAGTCGGGGCTACAGTGGAAAGTCGTAGTCGATCGACAACGGGGCGTGGTCGCTGAACTTCTCGTCCTTGTAGATCGAGCACAGCCGGGCGGTATCGGCGATCTTCGGCGTGGCGAGGTGGTAGTCGATGCGCCAGCCGACGTTCTTGGCGTAAGCCTGCCCCCGGTTGCTCCACCACGTGTACTGGTCCGGGCGCGGGTCCAGCTTGCGGAACACGTCGACGTAGCCGTGCACATCGAACAGCTCGCCGATCCAGGCGCGCTCTTCCGGCAGGAAGCCGGAATTCTTCAGGTTTCCCTTCCAGTTCTTGATGTCGATTTCCTTGTGCGCGATATTGACGTCGCCGCACAGCACGATCTCGCGGCCGCTGGCCTTCAGTTGCAGCAGGTGCGGCAGAAAGGCGTCCATGAAGCGGTACTTGGCCATCTGCCGCTCCTCGGAACTGGAGCCGGACGGCACATACACCGAGATCACGGCAAGGTGCGGATACTGCACCTCGACATAGCGCCCCTCGCTGTCGAACTCGGCGTTGCCGAAGCCTGTGATGACGCGTTCGGGGGCATGGCGTGTATAAAGGCCGACGCCGCTATAGCCCTTCTTCTCCGCGTAGTGGAAGTAGCCATGGTAGCCGTGCGGCTTCAGGAAGGCCTCGGTCATGTCGGCTTCCTGCGCCTTGAGCTCTTGCACGCAGACCATGTCGGCATCCTGCTTGCCCATCCAGTCGAAGAAGCCCTTCTTGGCCGCCGAACGGATGCCGTTGAGGTTGGCACTGATAATCCGTAACATCTCGGGAAATTTTCAGGATCAGAGAGAAAAGATGACGCAGCAAACCACGCCGGCCGCGGATACGCTCAGCCACACCTTCATCCGCTTCGCGCTGGACGCCGGCGTGTTGAGCTTTGGTGAATTCGTCACCAAGGCGGGCCGCAAGTCGCCGTATTTCTTCAATGCGGGGCTGTTCAACGAGGGCGCCACACTCGGTCAGGTGGCCCAATTCTATGCGAAAACCCTGCTGGCCTCGGGTGTCTCTTTCGACATGCTGTTCGGGCCCGCGTACAAGGGCATCACGCTGGCGTCCGCCACCGCGGTGGCGCTGGCCGGCATGGGACGCAACGTCGGCTTCGCGTACAACCGCAAGGAAGCCAAGGATCACGGCGAGGGCGGCACGCTGGTCGGTGCCAGGCTGCAGGGCAAGGTGGTGATCGTCGACGACGTGATCTCCGCGGGCACTTCGGTACGTGAGTCGATGCAGCTGATCCGCTCGGCGGGCGCGGAGCCGGCCGCGGTGCTGATCGCGCTGGACCGCATGGAGCGCAGCGGCACGGCAGACCAGATCGGCGAGCGTTCGGCGGTGCAGGACGTGCAGCGCGAATACGGCGTGCCGGTGATCGCCATCGCGTCGCTGAACGACCTGCTGGCCTATCTGGATGCCGGGCGCGATCCCGCGCTGGCGGCGTCGCGCGAGGCGGTGGCGGCTTACCGGCAGCGCTACGGCGTCTGACCGTTCGGTCCCGCCGGCATGCGCGCCGGCCGCGGCCCGGACGGGCGCCCCGATGCCATCAGGGACGCGCCTGCAGCGCGTCCAGATCGATGCTGCCTTCAAACACCGTGGTTGCCGGACCGGTCATCATCACCGGGGCGGAGCCGCCCTCCCAGCCGATGGTCAGGTCCCCGCCATGGGTATGAACCTTGACCGGCGAATCGAGCAGGCCGCGCCGGATGCCGGCCACCACCGCCGCGCAGGCGCCGGTACCGCAGGCCAGCGTCTCGCCGGCCCCGCGTTCGAACACGCGCAGCCGGATGGTGTTGCGATCGACGATCTGCATGAAACCGGCGTTCACGCGCCGCGGAAAGGCGGCATGGTATTCGATCACCGGTCCGTCCTCCCGCACCGGGAAGCGCTCGGTGTCGTCGACCACCTGCACCGCGTGCGGGTTGCCCATCGACACGGCGGAGATCCAGGCCGTGCGGCCGTTCACTTCCAGGCCATGGACCGTGTCGTTACCCTCCTGCCGTGACGGCAGCCCATCCGGATCGAACGGAATGCGGGCCGGTTCGAATTCCGGCGGACCCATGTCGACGGTGACCTGCCCGTCTTCCTGCAAGGTCAGTGTGATCACGCCGTTCATCACCTCTACCCGCACCGAGCGCTTCTCGGTGAGCCCGTGGTCGGTCACGAAACGCACGAAGCAGCGCGCGCCGTTGCCGCAGTGTTCGACCTCGCCGCCATCGGCATTGATGATCCGGTAGCGGAAATCGACGTCCGGCCGCGTTGGCTTCTCTACTATCAGGATCTGGTCCGCGCCCACACCGAAGTGGCGGCTTGCCAGCGCCCGCCACTGCTCGGTCGACAGGTTCAGGGTCTGATGGATGCCGTCCAGCACGACGAAGTCGTTGCCGGCGCCGTGCATCTTGGTGAACTGGATCTTCATGGCCAGGGCTCGGATGTAGGGTCGGGGCGGTGTCGGGAAAGCTTGAACGGCGGCCGGCGTGCCGGCCGTGCCGCGCATTGTTGTGGATTACCGTCAATATATCCCGGGTTCGCCGGGCGGGCGATTCTTGAACCGCTTGTGGACCCAGTAATACTCGGGAATCCGCGGCCGGATGCAGTCCTCGAAGAACGCGTTCATCCGGCGGGTGTCGGCGGTCACGCTGTCTCCCGGGTAGTTGTCCCAGGCCGGCAGGATGCGCAGTACATAGCCCTGGTAGTTGGGCAACTGTTCGGTGTAGATCGGCACCACCTTGGCGCCGGTCAGCCGCGCCAGCCGGGACACGGAGGTCAGCGTCAGCGCCTCCACGCCGAAGAACGGCACGAATTCCGAGTCGCGCTCGCCAAAATCCATGTCGGCGATCAGCTGCAGGGCCTCGCCCTTCTTCAGGCAGCGCAGGATGTCGCGCGCGCTGTCGTTGCGCGCGATCATCTTCGCGCCAAAGCGGCCACGCGCATGTTTCAGGAAGTCGTCAAACAGCGCGTTCTTCTGCCGGGTGTAAAGCGATGCACCCGAACGGCCGACATGATCGCGCAGGTGGATGGTCAGCCGGATCGCGCCCGCCTCGACACCCGACAGGTGCAGCGTTACCAGGATATGTGGCTGGCCGTCGAGCGCGACCAGATCGGCGCGGTCGTCGATCTGCACCCAGCGGCGCATCTGCGCCTCGCTGCCGGTCCAGAAGATGCCGCGCTCGGCGAAGCTGCGGAACACCGAGCGGAATGACTGGCGCGACAGCTCGGCGATCTCGGCGTCGGACTTTTCCGGAAAGGCCATGCGCAGATTGGCCCGGACCACCTCGCGGCGGCCGCTCGGAAACAGATACAGCAGGCTACCCAGCCCTTCGCCGAAGCGGGCGACCAGGGGATAGGGCAATTTGCCGAGCACGGTCAGCAGACCGATGCCCAGCCAGGTAAAAAGACGGCTCATGAGTGCGAAGTGCGGGAAGTCGGTTCCGTGGCGGCCGCGCTGGCGGCGGTGGGACTCGAAGCGGACGGCGAGGTCGGCGGCAGGCCCGCGCCCGCGGGATGCTTGTAGCGGTTGTAGCCCCACAGGTACTGGGTCGGCGCCAGCCGCACCAGGTCCTCGACCACGCGGTTGATCACCGTCGCGGCCTCGGAAGGGTCCTCGGGCAGAGGTTCGTCGATAATGTGCAGATACGCCCGGTAACCGGCCCCCCGCGGTAGCCGGATCGAGGCCACGATGGCGATCGGCGCGCCGCTCCATTGCTGCAGCCTCTGCACCAGCGTCATCGTGTAGGCCGGGCGGCCAAAAAATGGCGCCCAGGTGCCCTCGCCCCCCATCGGCACCTGGTCGGGCAGGATGCCGATCGCTTCCTTGCGCTTGAGCGCCTTGACCAGCATGCGGACTCCACGCGGATTCGCCGGCGCCGACGTCATGTTGGGGCGGTTGCGCATGCGCTCGACCCAGTCGCGCAGCCAGGGCTGGTGCGGCGGCTTGAACAGCACCGTGACCGGCCGGCGCACCGCGTAGGACTGCGGCAGCACTTCGAAGCAGCCCAGATGCGGCGTCAGCACGATTATCCCGTGTCCCTGGTCCTGCAACCGGTCCAGCGCCGGCCACACCACCTCGTTGAAGTCGTACAGCTTCGCCTTGATCGTGCGGCGCGTCCAGAAATACGGCATTTCCAGGATCATGCGTCCCATCGAGCGGGCCGCCTCGTTGACCATCTCGTCGGTGGCGTCCGGGAACGCGCCACGGAAGTTCTCGGTCAGGCGCGTCCCATAGCGCCCGGGCAGCTTCGCGGCCAGCAGCCCCAGCGCGCCGCCGATGGCCTGCAACCATGCAAGCGGCAGGCGGGAAATCAGCCAGAACAGGAAAGTCATGGGATTTATTACGCGGCTTGTGGCGGAAGCTCGGCACCCGCGGGGTGCTTGTAACGGTTGTAGCCCCACAGGTATTGGGTCGGCGCCTCGGCGATCAGCGATTTGACGGTGCGATTCAGCAGGGCGGCGGCCTGGGCGGGGTCGTCCGGCAGCATGTCTTCCAGCACCCGCATATGGGCGACATAGGTGGCGCCGCGCGCGGTGCGCTCGGCGAAGACCATCGCGATCGGGGCGCCCGTCAGTTGCTGCAGGCGCTGCACCAGCGTCATGGTGTACGCCGGCTTGCCAAAAAACGGCGCCCATACCCCATCGCCGCCGGTGGGCACCTGATCGGGCAGGATGCCGATCGACTCGCCGCGCTTGAGGGCCTTGACCAGTGTACGGACGCCCCCGGGCGTGGCCGGCGCCATGACCAGGTTGGGGCGGGTGCGCATGCGCTCGATCCAGTTGCGCAGCCAGGGCTGGTGGGGCGGCTTGTACAGCGCCGTCACCTTGCGGCGCAGCGCGTACGCCTGCGGCAGCACCTCGAAGCAGCCCAGATGCGGCACCAGCATGATCAGCCCCTTGCCCTTGTCGAGCAGCCGGTCCAGTTCCGGCCAGGTGTGCTGCGAAAACGTGGCGAGGCGCGGGTTCAGCGTCTTGCGGCTCCAGAAATACGGCAGCTCCATCACCATCCGGCCGGTCGAGCGGGCAGCCTCTGCCAGCATCTCGTCGGTGGCATCGGGATAGGCCTGACGGAAGTTCTCGGTGAGCCGCCTGCCATAGCGGCCGGGCAGGCGCGCGGCCAGCAGGCCGAGCGCGCCACCAATAGCCTGAAGCCATGCGAGCGGCAAGCGCGCGATCAGCCAGAACAGGAAGGTCATGGAGTCCCAATAAGGGGCCGGCCGGGGCCAGCGTGTTTCATTCGTCCGCGGTCATCGTAGCGCGGCAGCAGCGGCCGCCAACCGCAGCGAGGGCCGATGGCATCGGCACACCGTCTGCGGCGGGGCGTGTGCCGCGCCGCGCAGGCGCGTATAATACCGCGCATCGCCGAGTTAACTGACAACTTGCGGGGCGATACCGTCCCATTCGGACGCGCTAAAAATACCGCTAAAGCGTCGCCGCCCGGACTGAGCATGGTTGGCGCGCAATAGCTAACCTGGAGAAAAAGTTCGTGGCAAACGACTTCCTCTTTACTTCGGAATCCGTTTCCGAAGGCCATCCCGACAAGGTCGCCGACCAGATTTCCGACGCCGTTCTGGACGCCATCCTCGCCCAGGACCAATATGCGCGCGTCGCCGCCGAAACCCTGTGCAATACCGGACTGGTGGTATTGGCGGGCGAAATTACCACGACCGCCAACGTCGACTACATCCAGGTCGCGCGCGAGACCATCAAGCGCATCGGCTACGACAACACCGAATACGGCATCGACTACAAGGGCTGCGCTGTCCTGGTGGCCTACGACAAGCAATCGCCGGACATCGCCCAGGGCGTTGATCGTGCCTCCGACGACTACCTGAACCAGGGTGCCGGCGACCAGGGCCTGATGTTCGGCTACGCCTGCGACGAAACGCCGGAACTGATGCCGTTTCCCATCTATTACTCGCATCGGCTGGTGGAGCGTCAGTCGCAGCTGCGCCGCGACGGCCCCCCTGCCGTGGCTGCGGCCGGACGCGAAGTCGCAGGTCACCGTGCGCTATGTCGATGGCCGGCCGCACAGCGTGGATACCGTGGTGCTGTCGACCCAGCACGCGCCCGACATCACGCAGGCGCAGATCCGCGAAGCGGTGGTCGAGGAGATCATCAAGCCGGTGCTGCCACCCGAGATGCTGAAGGACACCAAGTACCTGGTGAATCCGACCGGCCGCTTCGTCATCGGCGGCCCGCAGGGCGACTGCGGCCTGACCGGCCGCAAGATCATCGTAGACACCTACGGCGGCGCGGCCCCGCACGGCGGCGGCGCGTTCTCCGGCAAGGACCCGTCCAAGGTGGACCGTTCGGCCGCCTACGCCGCGCGCTATGTCGCCAAGAACGTGGTCGCTGCCGGGCTGGCGCGCCAGTGCCAGGTCCAGGTCAGCTACGCCATCGGCGTGGCGCGCCCGATCAACGTGACGGTTTATACGGAAGGCACCGGCAAGATCTCCGATGACAGGATCGCGGAACTGGTGATGGAGCACTTCGACCTGCGGCCGAAGGGCATCGTGCAGATGCTGGACCTGTTGCGCCCGATCTACGAAAAGACCGCCGCGTACGGCCACTTCGGTCGGGAGGAACCGGAATTCTCGTGGGAAGCAACCGACAAGGCCGCGGCATTGCGAGCAGCGGCGGGCCTGTAACAATCACTGTCGCCCCCGCGATCGCGGGGGCGACAGTGACGTCACCGTGCGTTGGACGATGCGACGCCTCGGACAGAGACGCGGGGTCCCCGCGGCCGCGGGGACGACGGTGGTAGCGTCGACGTTCAGCCTACCTTTACCTCGATGCGGCGCGGCTGCGCATGCGCCTGCTTGGGAATGCGCAGATTCAGCACGCCGTCCTTGAGCGCGGCGTCGATGGCGCCGCTATCGAGCTCCCGGCTCAGCGTGAAGACCCGCTTGTAACGGGCCACCTGGACCTCGGCATAGACGGGCTCCAGGCCCTCGGGCATCTGCTGCCGGATTTCCCCTTCGATCGTCAGGCTGTCGTTGTCGACACGCACTTGCAGCGCGTCGCGCGGTACGCCGGGCAGGTCGGCCACCAGCGTGATGCCGGTGGCGTCCTCCGAGACGTCGACACGCGGCATCAGCGTCGTGGTGGCGCGGGCGCTGTCCTGTGGCTTGTTCTCCGGCCTGGATTCCGGGTTGGCAATCGCTTGCTCGGTCATGATGATCCTCCCGCCGCCGGCGTGGCGGCACGATCCTATCGTTCAGTTCACCGTAATGCGCTTGGGCTGCGCTGCCTCGCGCCGTGCGACCGAGACGCGCAGCACGCCGTCACGGTACATGGCGTCGATACGGCCGATGTCGACGTCCTCCGGCAGGCTTACCACGCGGCGGAACGACCCCGTGAAGCGCTCGCGCACGTACACATTGACGTCGGCCGCCTGCGTGCCGCCGTCCTGCGCCTGCGCCGTCTGTTCGGTGCGCCGGCCCGAAATGGTCAGCAGCCCGCGATCGACGCTGACATCGAGCGTGCTCGGATCGACGCCCGGCACGAACGCGTAGACTTCGACGCTGCCCGGCGTCACGCCGATATTGATCGCCGGAAACGTGCCGCGTGCCACGGCCCGGATGCTGCTGGGCGTGGTGAACGCCTGCTGCAGTTCGCGCTGCAGCCGGTCGAATTCGGCGAACAGGCTGCCGGGGGAGCTCAGTAACGATGACAACATGGCGTTACCTCCTTCGATTCACATACTCGACTCGGCCGTGCCGCCTCATTGCCGTGGCGGCGCGGCCAGTTCGCGGCGCGCCGTGCCGGGCCGTGACGCCGGGGCAGGCGCGCTTCATTGCAAATGTAGTAGCGCCGGCCCGCTCTTCAAGAGGGGGCCGTTCCATCGCGGGCGGCGGTAGAATCGCGCCATGACGCCGCCGACCCACGGCGGCCCCAGGCGTGGCGCACGCCCGCATGCCGAGGAAATCCATGTCCGTCGATACCGCTCTTCGTTCCGAAAGCCGCAGCCCCGGCGACCGCGCCGCCACCGTGGCGCCCGCACTCGACCTGATCCGTCCGCAGCCCTACACCGATTGGGCCCCGCAGGTGCGTGCGGAAACCGCGGCCGGGCTGCGCCGGGAACTGGAGCAGGGCGCGGTGCTGTACTTTCCCGAGTTGCGCTTCCATTTCCAGCCGGGCGAGGAGCGCTTTCTCGACAGCCGCTGGTCTGACGGCAAATCGAAGAACATCAACCTGCGTGCCAACGATAC
Organism: Cupriavidus gilardii J11; assembly: GCF_007829435.1. Classification (GTDB taxonomy): domain Bacteria; phylum Pseudomonadota; class Gammaproteobacteria; order Burkholderiales; family Burkholderiaceae; genus Cupriavidus; species Cupriavidus gilardii_D. Next base: position 85,749 of record NZ_VLJN01000008.1, on the reverse strand, counting down.
GGCGGTGCGCGGCGCGGTCGGCAGCGCGCAGGATCTGGCCGACCTGTACGCGTTGATCCGCCGCTATGCCGACTACAGCGAGAAGCTCGTGCTGTCGTTGTTTCCGGAGTACGGGCCGCATCTGGAGCGCGCGGGCACCTCGCTGCGGCCCAGCGAGATCGCGGGGCGACCGGTCAGCTGGCGCAAGGACGACACCCGCCTGCATGTGGACTCGTTCCCGTCCAATCCGCTGCATGGCAAGCGGCTGCTGCGCGTGTTCCACAATATCGACCCGCAGTCGCCGCGCGTGTGGCGCGTCGGCGAGCCGTTCGGCGATTTCGCCCGCCGCTTCGTGCCGCGCACCAAGGGTATGTGGCCGGGCCAGGCCTGGCTGATGAAGCAACTGCACATCACCAAGCGCGAGCGCTCCGAATACGACCACCGGATGTTGCAGCTGCACGACCTGGCCAAGGCCGATCTCGACTACCAGGCCAGCGTGCCACAACAGGAATTCCAGTTTCCGCCGGGATCGACCTGGATCGTATTCAGCGATCAGGTCCTGCACGCCGCCATGCGCGGCCGCGCGATGATGGAGCAGACTTACTATCTCGATCCCCGCGCGATCTCGGATCACACGCATTCTCCCGAGGCGGTGCTGTCGCGCATGCTGGGCAAGCCGATGCGCAACGGCTGATCCGTCTGGCGCTCCTGGGCTGAGCGCTGTCGAAGCCCGGTTTTCGTCCATCTCTATCGACGCGAATCCCGTGCATGGCGGCCGGGCAGCCGCCTGCCACGTCCGACGCTTACCATGTGGCTTCGCCGCGCCGTGACATGCCTGTGATGGGCGCCGGTCTCGTGGCGGACGTGACAAGGAGAGCGCCATGCATGATGCAGGATCGTCGTCGCGCCCCGGTGCCGCGATCGCGGGCCGGTCGCACACGGGCTATGGAACCCTGCCTTCGCCGCCGCCGCGTCAGGGGCGGGACGCGCACGCCGCGCCGGGTGCGAATTTCAATGCGCGCTGCCATGCCGGCGGGCCTTCGCACAGCCATCGGATCGATGTCGCGGATCCCGGTCCCGCGCCCGATGTCACCGCACCGGCAGGCAATGGATTTTGCGAGCGCCACCGGGTGCTGGGCGCGCTGCTGTGTCCGCTGTTGTTCTTCGGTACGCCGACGATGGTCGGCATCGGATTGCTGGTGGCGGGCCATGCGCGGGACGACTTCGATATGCAGCTCGGTGGCGGCCTGACGGCCTTCATCTGCGGGGGCACCGGCCTGATCGCCGGAGGCTTGGGCATGTGGAACCTGTTCGATCGCGTCTCGGCGCAGGAGAAGGCGAAATGGCTGGCCGAGCGGTTCGGTGCATCCCCGGAACGACTGCTCGACCCCGGCTCGACCGGGCATATGCAGCACCGCGGATTCGACCGGCCTTTCCTTGCACCATAGGTTTTCTTCCGATTCTGTGTGCCAGCGACCGGTCGTCGCGTTTCGTCCGTTGTGCCAGGGCGGATCGTATCTACCATCTGACGCACCCGCGCGGACTCGCCCCAACGTTGGGGAGACACAGTCCGTGCGGTCCGATAACGCATGCACAAGGAGAGCGTGATGTACGGTGCAAGATCCACGGCGGAACGGGGCATGGATCCCGAGACGCGGCTCTGGGAAGCTCTCTCGGCGTTTGCCGAGATGGCGGGCCTGCCGGAGGGACTGGACGAGCGGAGCACGCGTGGCACATCGCGGAACACGCATGGCACGTTTCACACGGCCGCTCATGAGCATCGGATCGACGTGGAAAATCAGCGCGATTGCTGCGATCGTGGCTTCAGCAGCGTGGTGGGCCATCTGGCGCGGCGGTGGGTCAGATTCGCCGAGGACCATGAATTGTTGAGCAAGATCGTATCGGCGTCGGTCGTGCCTGTTCCGCTCGGCTTCGCTTTCTCGGTGATGGCCTGCGCTGGCGTGGCGCGGAACAACGATGCGATGGTGATGTGTGGAGGGGTCCTGGCTGGCAGCTTCGGAGTCATGTGGCTGGGCCTGCTCGCAATGAATATCCGCGAGCTGGTGGAGCGCGAGGTGAACCGATACTGCTGATCGACGGCGAGGGGCAGAATCCGCAGCTGGTCGAATCGGTAACCGGGAGCGCCGCCACGCCGGCCGTCCGGCGCAATGACATGGGGAAACGACGATGCAAGGCATGAGACCGACACAGGTGCCGGTGCCCGGGACACGACTCGCACGTCCGCCTGACCCCGGCCATGGCGCCAGCGCGAATGAAGCGGAGAGTGGGGAAGGACTGGATGCGGCAAGTCCCCTGGCGGGTGACGCCAACTTTCATGCGCGGGGTTACACCGACGGCCAGCAGCGAAGCCATCGGATCGACGTGATCGAGGGCGACTGTTGCGACCGCCGGTTCATCCAGTTCGCTCGCGACTGGAACCGGTTCGAAAGACACCACGAGATGCTGGCCAGAATGACATGTCCATCGGTCTGCTTCGGCGTCCCCACGCTCGCGCTGGTGGTCACCAGTGTATCGTGCGCCAGTCGAGGCGATCCCGGCGTGGGGATTGTCGCAGGCTGCTTCGCCGGCCTGTTCGGCCTCGCCTGGCTGGGCTGCGTTGCATTCAGGCTCGGCCACATCGCGAAGCGCGAAGCGATGTCGGCGCAGCGGAGGCCTCACGTTGGCCGTTGACCAGCCGGCTGCCATGGCAGCCGCGCCGTCATGTCGGCCATGCGTTGTCGATGACGCGGTGCAGTTGGGCCGCCGTGGCATCCAGCGTGCCAAATACGCGCCCATGGGCCCGTCCGAGCCGGCTCGCGGCGAACAGTTCGGCCGACTCCGCATCCACATGCGCCAGCATCAAGGCCGCCTGCGCGGTGAGAACCAGTCCCTGCGCGAAGCGTCGCGCCGACACTTCCAGCTGGTCGGGCGGCAGGTGCAGCATGGCCTGTAGCGAGGCCAGCTCCGCGCGCACGCCGGCGTGGCCGCCGGCGCGCTGGCCGAGATCCTGCAGCAGCCGCGCGGCATCCTCGGGATGGCGCTGGATGGCGCGCAACACGTCCAGGCACATGATGTTGCCCGAGCCCTCCCAGATGGAATTGACCGGCGCCTCGCGGTAATAGCGCGCCATCGGCGCCTCCTCGACATAGCCGTTGCCGCCCCAGACTTCCATCGCTTCGCCGGTGGCTTCCAGCGTCCGCTTGCAGATCCAGAACTTCGCGGCAGGGGTGACGATGCGCTTCCAGGCATTGGCAAGCGGATCGTCGTCGGCATGCCCGAAGGCGTGGCCAAGCTCCATCATCAGCAGCATCGCGGCCTCGGACTCCAGTGCGAGGTCGGCAAGCACGTTGCGCATCAGCGGTTGATCGGCCAGCAGGCGCCCGAACGCGGTGCGGTGGCGCGCATGGTGGATCGCCTGGACCAGGGAAGCCCGCAGCAACGCGGCGCTGCCGATCACGCAATCCAGGCGCGTATGCGTCGCCATTTCGATGATGGTGGGGATGCCGCGGCCCTCGTCGCCGACCAGGATGCCGCTGGCGTCGCGGAACTCCACTTCGCTGCTGGCGTTGGAACGGTTGCCGAGCTTGTCCTTCAGCCGCTGGATATGGATGGCGTTATGGCTGCCGTCGTCGCGAAAGCGGGGTACGAAGAAGCAGGACAGCGGGCCATCATCGGCGCCCATGCGCGCCACCACCAGATGCGCATCGCACATCGGCGCGGAGAAGAACCACTTGTGTCCGGTGAGCGCGTATTCGGCGCCGCGTCCCTCGCCGCGGACCGGCCGCGCCACGGTGGTGTTGGCGCGCACATCCGAGCCTCCCTGCTTTTCGGTCATGCCCATGCCGACCAGCACCGCGCGCTTGTCGCGCCACGGGATGTCGCGCGGATCGTGCGCGGTGGCGTAAAGCTTGCCGCGCAGGGGCTCGAACAGCGCCGGCTCCTTCATCAGCACCGGAATACTGGCGAACGTCATGGTGGCCGGGCACAGCGTTCCGGACTCGATCTGCGCCTGCAGATAGTAGCCGGCGGTGCGGGCCGCCCAGGCGCCGGCGCGGGGCTGCGCAAACGGCAGCGCCTGCAGTTGCTCGCGTCGCAGCAAGGACAGCAGCGCGTGCCAGCTGGCATGAAAGCGGACCTCGTCGATGCGCTCGCCGGTGCGGCTATGGGTGTGCAGCTCCGGGCCATGGCGATTCGCCTCGGACGCCCACGCCTGCACCTCGGGCTGGCCCAGCGTGTCGCCGAACTGCCGCAGCGTGTCCGCATGCCAGCCGCCGCCAAGCCGCTCCAGCGCGCCGGACAGGGCGGTGTCGATGGCGAACGGGTTGTAGTGCGCCAGGTCGGGCACCTGGTTGAACACGCGATGGGTGGCGTCGCTGGCGGTCATGGTCTGGGTCTCCTTCCTTCCCGGTAGCGTTGGCGTGCCGGCGCGCAGGCGTGGCCGGCGAGGCTGATATCCATGGTAGAGCAGTCGCCGCCTTTTGCGAGGCGGAAGCATCACTGCAAGTGCGGCAACCGCCGCTCGCCCGCGCAATCCGATACCACAGCGCAGCACAGTCCCACCCGAATCAATGCTGGCGCCGCCTGTCGCCTTGTGCTTAAATTCCCCCCGTTGGATGAAACAGGGGTGCCGTACGGATTGGCCGTGCGGCTGAGAGAGTCCCTTCGAACCCGATCCGGCTAGTACCGGCGTGGGAAGTTTCATGAAGACCGTAGTTCCAGCCCAGCGCTTGCGGCCCCGAGCCCGGCGCCCGGTGCGAGCCCCCGGCAAGGCACTCTGCCCGGACATGCTCACAGGACTCCTGGTTTCGTCCATCCCCCAAGAGAGAGGACGATATCCATGGCCCGCAACAGCACCGCCCCCGCCGCTTCCTTCGAATCGCTCGAGAGCGATCTCGACCAGAAGTTCGCCTACCCCGCTTCCAGCAAGACCTACCTGACCGGCAGCCGCCCGGATATCCGCGTGCCGATGCGCACCATCCTGCAGACGGCCACGCGCACGGAGCAGGGCGAGATGCCGAATCCGCCGATCCCGGTCTACGACACGTCGGGCCCGTACAGCGACCCTGACATCCGGATCGACCTGAAAGCCGGCCTGCCGCCGGTCCGCGCCAGGTGGATCGAAGAGCGCGGCGATACCGAGGTGCTGCCGGGCCTGAGCTCGGAATACGGCCGCGCGCGCGCCAGCGATCCCGCCACCGCGCACCTGCGCTTCGCGCACCTGACCAATCCGCGCCGCGCCAAGGCGGGCGCCAATGTCACGCAGATGCACTACGCCCGGCGCGGCATCGTCACGCCCGAAATGGAATACGTGGCGTTGCGTGAATCGCTGAACCTGCAGGCGCTGTACGACAAGCCGGAATACAAGGCGCTGCTGCGCCAGCACCCCGGCAATGCGCTCGGCGCAGGGCTGCCGCTGCGGCCCGAGGACATCACGCCCGAATTCGTGCGCAAGGAAGTGGCCGCGGGCCGCGCCATCATTCCGGCCAACATCAACCACACGGAACTGGAGCCGATGGCGATCGGCCGCAATTTCCGCGTAAAGATTAACGGCAACCTCGGCAATTCGGCGGTGACCTCGTCGCTGGCGGAGGAGGTGGAGAAGATGGTGTGGTCGATCCGCTGGGGCGCCGACACCATCATGGACCTGTCCACCGGCAAGCATATCCATGAAACGCGCGAATGGATCCTGCGCAATTCGCCAGTGCCGATCGGCACCGTGCCGATCTACCAGGCGCTGGACAAGACCGGCGGCATCGCCGAGGACCTGACGTGGGAAATGTTCCGCGACACGCTGATCGAGCAGGCGGAGCAGGGCGTGGACTACTTCACCATCCACGCCGGCGTGCTGCTGCGTTACGTGCCGCTGACCGCGGACCGCGTGACGGGCATCGTGTCGCGCGGCGGGTCGATCATGGCCAAGTGGTGCCTGGCCCACCATAAGGAAAACTTCCTGTACACGCACTTCGACGAGATCTGCGAAATCATGAAGGCCTACGACGTGTCGTTCAGCCTCGGCGACGGCCTGCGTCCGGGCTGTATCGCCGACTCGAACGACGAGGCGCAGTTCGGCGAATTGCGCACGCTCGGCGAGCTAACCGCCAAGGCATGGAAGCATGACGTGCAGGTGATGATCGAGGGCCCCGGCCACGTGCCGCTGCAGCGCATCCAGGCCAATATGGACGAGGAGCTGAAGCACTGCTACGAGGCCCCGTTCTACACGCTCGGACCGCTGGTCACCGACATCGCCCCGGGCTATGACCATATCACCAGCGGCATCGGCGCGGCCAATATCGGCTGGATGGGAACCGCGATGCTGTGCTACGTCACGCCAAAGGAGCATCTGGGCCTGCCGGACAAGGAAGACGTGCGCGAAGGCATCATCACGTACAAGATCGCCGCGCATGCGGCCGATCTGGCCAAGGGCTGGCCGGGCGCGCAGTTGCGCGACAACGCGCTGTCCAAGGCCCGCTTCGAGTTCCGCTGGGAAGACCAGTTCAACCTGGGCCTGGATCCCGAGCGGGCGCGTTCGTTCCACGACGCGACGCTGCCCGCGGAGGGCGCGAAGATCGCCCACTTCTGCTCGATGTGCGGGCCGAAGTTCTGCTCGATGAAGATCACGCAGGACGTGCGCGACTACGCCGCTTCGCTGAAGGAGGCGGGAACCGACGAGGTCCAGCGCGGGATGCAGGAGAAGTCCATCGAGTTCGTCCGGCAGGGCGGCAAGATCTACTCTTAGAAGCTGGTGTCCCCCCGTCGTTGCCGCAAATGCGGAATGCAGCAGCCCGCGGCGTTGCGCCGATGACGTCGCTGGGCCCCTCGCGTGCGCGGGGGCGACGGGTGTGACTGGCTCGGGAATCGGACGTCCTCGGCCCCGGCGCGGAGCGGGCTGGCACAATAGACCCCATGAAAAAGCAGTTTGATGTCGCCATCCTTGGCGCCGGCCTTGCCGGCAGGCTGGCCGCGTGGCGCCTCGTCCGCGCGGGACGACGAGTGGCGCTGATCGAGCGCGCTGGCCCGGACGGCGCTGGCGCGGCCGCGCATGTCGCCGCCGCGATGTTGGCGCCGCTGGCCGAATCGGCCATCAGCGAGCGCCGCATCGTCGAGCTTGGCCTGGCCAGCGTCGATCTATGGCGCGCATGGGTCGATGAGCTGGCCGGCGAGGCCGGGACCGGCGAGCGCGTGTTCTTCCAGGAGGCCGGCACGCTCGTGGTGTGGCATGCGCACGATCGCGGCGAGATGCCGCTGTTCACCAGCCGCGTCCGCGCCGTGGCGCCGCCCGAGCTGGTGGGCGAGCGCATGCGCCGGCTTGATGCCGGCGGCATTGCCGGCCTCGAACCCGCGCTGGCCGGCCGCTTCCAGCAAGGATTGCTGTTGGCTGGCGAAGGCCAGCTGGACAATCGGGCCGTGCTTCGCGTGCTGCTGGCCTGCGCTGTCGCGGCGGGCGTGCATTGCGTGTGGGAGGCCGGCGAAGTCGACGAAGGCGATCTGGCGCGCCTGGGCATCGACGCACGCGCGGTGCTCGATTGCCGTGGGCTCGGCGCGCGCGCCGCCTGGCCGGCGGAAGGCGGTACCGGCAGCCGGGGCCCGTTGCCCGGACTGCGCGGGTTGCGCGGCGAAGTGGCACGCGTCTATGCGCCCGACGTCGAGCTGCATCGTCCGGTGCGGCTGCTGCATCCGCGCTACCCGATCTATATCGCGCCGAAGCCCAACCATCTGTTCGTGATCGGCGCGACCGAACTCGAGAGCGAGGACGACTCGCCGATGAGCGTGCGCTCGGCGCTCGAACTGTTGTCGGCGGCGTACTCGCTGCATCCGGCGTTCGGCGAGGCGCGCGTGCTGGAGCTGAACGTACAGCGCCGGCCCACGCGCCCCGATCATCTGCCCGCTATCCGCGTCGACCAGCAGGCGTGTGTGGTCCGGTTGAACGGGCTGTACCGGCATGGCTTCCTGATTTCTCCCGCGGTGGTGCAGGCCGCGTGCGAGGTGGTGGACGCGCTGCTGGCCGGCGATCCCGCCGCGCACGCGGTTTCCGCCAGCGTGCGCTGGCCCGGCATGATTGCGCCGGTGCATGGCGCCGCCGTACTGCACTAGCGCGATGGCAACTCCTTATCCGCTCAATTCCATGGAAATCCTGCTCAATGGCAAGCCGTTGCTGCTGACGGCACCGGCCACGCTGGCCGATGCGGTTGCAGCGGCCGATATCCCCCCGCCGTTCGCCGCCGCGCTCAACGGCCAGTTCGTGCCGCGCGCCGCGCATGCCGCCACGCCACTGTCGGCCGGCGATCGCATCGATCTCGTGCAACCCGTTACCGGAGGCTGACGCCATGTCCCTGTCCAATCATCCCGCCGCCGGCAACGCCTTGCGCGATCCGCTGATGCTGTATGGCGAGGCCTTCCCGTCGCGGCTGCTGCTGGGCACCGCCCGCTATCCGTCGCCCGCGACGCTGCAGGCGGCCGTCGAGGTATCGACGCCCGCCATGCTGACCGTGGCGCTGCGCCGCCAGGGCGCGGTGGGCGATGGCGAGGGCGGCCAGGCGTTCTGGCAGATGCTCAAGTCGATGGCGGTGCCGGTATTGCCGAATACGGCGGGCTGCATGGCAGCGCAGGAGGCGATCACCACTGCCATGATGGCGCGTGAGGTGTTCGAGACCGACTGGATCAAGCTGGAGCTGGTCGGCGACGACTACACGTTGCAGCCGGATACGCTGAACTTGCCCGCGGTGGCCGGGACGCTGATCAAGGAAGGCTTCAAGGTGCTGCCGTACTGCACCGAGGACCTGGTGCTGTGCCGGCGCCTGCTGGACGCGGGCTGCCAGGCGCTGATGCCGTGGGCCGCGCCGATCGGCACGGGCAAGGGCGCGGTGAATCCGCATGCCATGCGGGTGCTGCGCGAACGGCTGCCCGATATCCCGCTGATCGTCGATGCCGGGCTGGGACTGCCATCGCATGCGGCGCAGGTGCTGGAGTGGGGATATGACGGCGTGCTGCTCAACACCGCGGTGGCGCAGGCCGCCTATCCGGTGCAGATGGCGCGCGCGTTTGCCCAGGCAGTGGAGGCGGGGCGGCTGGCCTATCTGGCCGGGCCGATGCCCGAACGCGATATCGCACAGGCCAGCACGCCAGTGGTCGGCATGCCGTTCTGGCATGCGGAGGACCCGGCATGACGCCACTGACCGCCGCTTCATTTGATGACGCGCTGCATGGCGCATTGCTTGACCGCTACGGCCGTACGTTCGGCCATGGCGAACGCGCGTGGCGCGCATGGACGGTGAGCGCGACGGACGCGCCGGCCCTGCCCGCGTCACGGTATGGCGCTGACAACTTGGTGCTGGCCGACGGGGAATGCGACCCCGCCATGCTGGACGCGATCGAGGCGGCTGGCGCCATCGCCATCATTACCGAGCGAGAGGGCGGCCAATGGATCGACACGGTGCGGTCGCCCATGGGCACCTGGGTGTTCGGATCGCCGGCGGACAATGACACGACGCATTCGCCGGGCTTTGTCGCGGTGCTGCTGGCCTGCCTGGCGATGCATTTCCCCGCCCATGACGCGCTGTGTCTCGCGCGGGCATGGCAGGCGGGCTCGCTCGAATGGCCGGATGACTTCTTCCGCTTTCCACAGGTGATTCATCCCGCGTTGGTACCGCCCGGCGAGTCGGTCAGGGCATTCCCGCCGTGCCCGTCGCGATTGGGCCTCTATGCGGTGGTGCCCGATGCGCAATGGATCGAACGGCTGGTGCCGCTTGCGGTGCCGACGCTCCAACTGCGCTTCAAGTCCGGCGACGCCGCCGCGGTTCGGGAGCAGATCGCGCGGTCGGCCGAAGCGGCGCGCGGCAGCGCGTGCCGGCTGTTCATCAACGACCATTGGCGCGCCGCGCTGGAATACCGCGACCAGCATGGTCCGGACTGCGGAATCTATGGCATCCATCTGGGCCAGGAAGACCTGGACGAGGCCGACGTGCCCGCGCTGCGGGCCTCCGGTCTGCGCCTGGGCGTGTCCACCCACGGCTACGCGGAGATGCTGCGCGTGGCGACGCTGCGTCCGAGCTATCTGGCGCTTGGCGCGATCTTCCCCACCACGACTAAGGTGATGCCGACCCAGCCGCAGGGGCTGGGGCGCTTCCATGCCTATGCACGGCTGATGCGGTCGCAGGTGCCCGCGCTGGTCGGCATCGGCGGCGTCGATGCCACCAATCTGCCGCAGGTGCTTGCCGCTGGCGTCGGCAGCGCGGCGGTGGTGCGCGCCATCACCGAGGCGGCCGACGTGCCGGCGGCGGTGGCGAAGCTGATGGCGGCATTCGAGACGCCGCAGCGCTAAGCGGCGCCGGCGTCGCGCAATGGCGCTACCATTGCGGGCTGCGGTGCCTCGCACCGATCGCCGGGCGCCGGCCTGACCGGGCCCCCCACCGCATCATCCCACTCAGATAAGGAAGTTGGTTTTGGAACGCAGCGCCCACATCGCCCCGGCCGCGCCGGGCACGCCCGAACGCCCCTACTTTGGCATCGACGTCCCGCTGATGCGGCATCTGGGCTTGCAGCCCGAGCGGATGGAGGACGGCCTGTGCCGCACCCGCCTGCCCGCACATCCCGCGCTGGTCAACAGCCGCGGCGACGTGCATGGCGGCACGCTGATGGCGGTGCTGGATTTCACGCTCAGCGGCGCCGCGCGCTCGCACGCGCCGCTGGAAACCGGCGTGATCACCATCGACATGTCGACGCATTTCCTCGCCGCCGCAAGGGGCGAGCTGACCATCGAGGCGCGCTGCATGCGCCGCGGCGCGCGTATTGCGTTCTGCGAGGGCGAGGTGAAGGACGCCGCGGGCAATGTCTGCTGCGTGGCGCGGGCGGCGTTCAAGCTGGTGCCGATGGTGGCTGGGGGGGATTGAGGTTGGGCTTCTTTTAGCCAGGGGAGTGCCCTCTCCCCCCGCTGCCCTCTCCCCCGCCCCTCTCCCGCGAGCGGGAGAGGGGAGAGAACCGTCGCGGTTTCGCATGCTGTGGGTTTGCTCCCCTCTCCCGCAAAGCGGGAGAGGGGCGGGGGAGAGGGCAGTCCTCCCGCCAATCGAAGCCCCAGCCTACCCCAACACCCTGGGCGAAAACCCATGGTTCAACGGCCCATTCCCCGCCCCGAGCCGTAGCGACGTCCCCGCCGCGATCGCCTGCGCGACGAAGTCCAAGGCCGTGCCCACCGCCGTCTCCAGATCGTCGCCCCGCGCGAGCCGGGCGGCGATCGCCGCCGCCAGCGTGCAGCCGGTGCCATGCAGATTGCGCGTATCGATGCGCGGATGGCTGAATACCCGCACCCGGCCGTCGGCCGTCATCAGCAGGTCATCGAGCCCTGCCTTCTCCAGATGGCCGCCCTTGAGCAGCACCGCGCGGCAGCCCAGCGCGATCAGGTCGCGTCCGGCCTGCTCCATCTCGTCGCGCCGCGCGATGCGGCGGCCCAGCAGGTAGGACGCCTCCGGCAGGTTCGGCGTCACCAGCAGCGCACGGGGAAACAACAGCTTCACCATGGCCTGGGCGGTGGCATCGTCCGACAGCGTGGCGCCCGAGGTGGCGACCATCACCGGGTCCACCACCAGCCTGTCGATGCGGTGGCGATCCACCGATCCGGCCACGGCCTCGACGATGGCGGCCGTGCCCAGCATGCCGGTCTTGGCGGCGTCCACGCCAATATCGGTGGCCACCGCGTCGATCTGCGCGCCGACCATGTCGGCCGGGATCGCGTGGACGCCGGTCACGCCCAGCGTGTTCTGCGCGGTGATGGCGGTGATCGCGCTCATGCCGTAGCAGCCGAGCGCGGCAAAGGTCTTCAGATCGGCCTGGATGCCGGCGCCGCCGCCGGAGTCGGAGCCGGCGATGGTGAGGGTGCGGGGAGGGGTCGTGGTCATGGAAGGCCGGGGAAAAAATCGCAAAGCGGGCAAGCCGCCGCCGCGCGGGGCAGGTACAATACCGCCACTCCGAGGAGCGTTGCAACGGACGGCACGCGGCCCAACCCCGCATTCTGCCATCCGCCAGGCTCGGACTGTCTTCAACGGCGCTCGCTGAACCGTGGTTTGCACGGTGGCGAGTCGACCTGTCCGCACGCGGCAATTGCCGTAATTCCCGCGTCCCGTCTTTCTCGTCACCGCCTTCCACTCTGCGACGGAGTGAAACATGAACGCTGTGACCGATCTGAAAAACGATTTCGTGATTGCCGATATCGGCCTGGCCGGCTGGGGCCGCAAGGAAATCGCCATTGCCGAGACCGAAATGCCCGGCCTGATGGCGATCCGCGAGGAATTCGCCGCCAGCCAGCCCCTGAAGGGCGCGCGTATCGCCGGCTCGCTGCACATGACCATCCAGACCGCCGTGCTGATCGAGACGCTGAAGGCGCTCGGCGCGGACGTGCGCTGGGCCTCGTGCAACATCTTTTCGACCCAGGACCACGCGGCCGCCGCCATCGCGGCCTCGGGCACGCCGGTGTTCGCCTTCAAGGGTGAATCGCTGAAGGAGTACTGGGACTTTACCCATCGCATCTTCGACTGGAGCGATGGCGGCACGCCCAACATGATCCTCGATGACGGCGGCGATGCCACGCTGCTGCTGCATCTGGGCGCGCGCGCCGAGCGCGATCCGTCGGTGATCGCCAATCCGGGCAGCGAGGAAGAGACCTTCCTGTTCGCCGCCATCAAGGAAAAGCTGGCCCAGGATTCCGGCTGGTACAGCCGCAACCTGGAAGCGATCCGCGGCGTCACCGAGGAAACCACCACCGGCGTGCACCGCCTGTACCAGATGGCGCAGAAGGGCGAGCTTCGTTTCCCGGCCATCAACGTCAACGACTCGGTCACCAAGAGCAAGTTCGACAACCTGTACGGCTGCCGCGAGTCGCTGGTCGACGGCATCAAGCGCGCCACCGACGTGATGATCGCGGGCAAGGTTGCCGTGGTGTGCGGCTATGGCGACGTGGGCAAGGGCAGCGCGCAGGCGCTGCGCGCGCTGTCGGCGCAGGTGTGGGTGACCGAGATCGATCCGATCTGCGCGCTGCAGGCCGCGATGGAAGGCTACCGCGTCGTCACCATGGACTATGCCGCCGACAAGGCCGACATCTTCGTGACCTGCACCGGCAACTACCACGTCATCACGCACGACCACATGGCGCGGATGAAGGACCAGGCCATCGTCTGCAATATCGGCCACTTCGACAACGAGATCGACATCGCATCGCTCGAGAAGTACCAGTGGGACGAGATCAAGCCGCAGGTCGACCACGTGATCTTCCCCGACGGCAAGAAGCTGATCATCCTGGCCAAGGGCCGGCTGGTGAACCTGGGCTGCGCGACCGGGCACCCGTCGTACGTGATGAGCAGCTCCTTCGCCAACCAGACGCTGGCGCAGATCGAGCTGTGGCAGGAACGCGATAGCGGCAAGTATCCGGTGGGGGTCTACACGCTGCCCAAGCACCTGGACGAGAAGGTCGCGCGCCTGCAGCTCAAGAAGCTGAACGCGCAGCTGACCGAGCTGACCGACCAGCAGGCCGCCTATATCGGCGTATCGAAGGAAGGCCCGTACAAGGCGGACCACTACCGCTATTGATGCGTTTCGACGGGGTTTGCTCTCCTTGCCGCAGCGGCAAGGGAGCAAGCCCACCCTTCAACGCACAAGGAGTTGCCATGAGACTGCTGGCGGTATGGATCATTAATGCGCTGACGCTGTTCCTGATCAGCTATCTGATCGACGGCATCGAACTCAGGGGCTTCGGCTCCGCCATGATCGCGGCGCTGGTGCTCGGTCTGGTCAACACGCTGATCCGGCCCATTCTGGTGCTGCTGACGCTGCCGGTCACGTTGCTCACGCTGGGGCTCTTCATCTTCGTGATCAACGCGCTGCTGTTCCTGTTCGTCGGCAATCTGCTGGCCGGCTTCGTGGTGACCGGATTCTGGACCGCGCTGCTCGGCTCCGTGCTGTACAGCGTGATTTCGACGGTGCTGGCAAGCCTGCTGCTGCGCGACCGCGAGGTCGCCTGACCATTCGGCGCCGCGTGGGCGGCGCCAACCTCATCATGCAAGATCGCCACTTCAGCTTCGAGTTCTTCCCGCCCAAGACGCCCGAGGGCCGGGACAAGCTTCGCAATACCCGCGCGCAGCTCGCGCCGCTGCATCCCAGGTATATCTCGGTGACCTTCGGCGCGGGCGGCACCACGCAGCAGGGCACGCTCGACGCCGTGCTGGAAATCCAGCGCGACGGCATCGAGGCCGCGCCCCACCTGTCGTGCGTCGGCTCGACGCGCGACAGCATCCGCCAGATCCTGTCCACCTATCGAGACAACGGCATCCGCCGCATCGTGGCGCTGCGCGGCGACATGCCGTCGGGCATGGGCGAGATCGGCGAATTCCGCTATGCCAACGAGCTGGTCGAGTTCATCCGCGCGGAAACCGGCGACTGGTTTCATATCGAGGTGGCTGCCTATCCCGAGTATCACCCTCAGGCCCGTTCGCCACGGCACGATCTGGACAACTTCGTGCGCAAGGTCAAGGCTGGCGCGGACTCGGCGATCACGCAGTACTTCTACAACGCCGACGCCTATTTCCGCTTCGTCGACGATGTGCGGGCGATGGGCGTGGACGTGCCGATCGTTCCGGGCATCATGCCGATCACCAACTATGCGCAGCTGATGCGCTTCTCCGAGATGTGCGGGGCAGAGGTGCCGCGCTGGGTAGCCAAGCGGCTGGAGAGCTTCGGCGACGACCGCGAGGCCATCCGTGCCTTCGGGCTCGATGTGGTGACGGCGCTGTGCGACCGGCTGCTGGCGGGTGGCGTGCCGGGGCTGCATTTCTATACGTTGAATGCGGCGGCGGCGACGAAGGCGATCTGGCAGAGGTTGAAGTTGTAGGGTTTGAAAAGGGGGCAGTCACCGCCCAACCACCCGCCACGATGGCATACTCCCCCGCATGGTTACCGCCACGTTCCGCTTCTACGAGGAGCTGAACGACTTCCTCCCTCCGGCGCTGCGCGGCCGGGACTGGACCGTCCCCTGTGCACGCGCGGCCACGGTCAAGCACATGATCGAGGCGCTGGGCGTGCCCCATACCGAGGTCGAGCTGATCCTCGTCAATGGCCAGTCGAGCGGATTCGATCGCCTGCTGGCCGACGGCGACCGCGTGTCGGTGTATCCCAAGTTCGAGGCGCTGGACATTACGCCGCTGCTGCGGGTACGCGCCGAGCCGCTGCGCGTGATCCGTTTTATCGCCGACGCGCACCTGGGCGGGCTTGCGCAGCTGCTACGGCTGCTCGGCTACGACACCCTCTACGACAACCACTTTCACGATCGCGAAATCGAGTTGATCGCCGCGCGCGAACACCGCATCGTGCTGACGCGCGACCGCGAACTGCTCAAGCGCGCCAGCATCACGCACGGCTGCTATGTGCGCGCCATCAAGGCGCGGCAGCAGTTGCACGAGATCGTTGGCCGGCTCGATCTTCGCCGGCAGGCCCGCCCGTTCTCGCTATGCCTGGCGTGCAACGCGCCGTTGCGGGACATCGCGCGGGACGATGTGGGCGAGCGCGTGCCGGCCGGCGTGCTGGAACGGCACGACCGTTTCGCGACATGCGATGCGTGCCGGCGCGTGTTCTGGGAAGGCTCGCACTGGCGGCGCATGCGGGCGTTGGTCGACGAAGTCGTCGGTTCCGATCCCGGCTTCCCGTTCCGGGGCTAGGGCTGCGCCCGGCGCTGGACTTGCGCGGTTGGCGCGTTGACAGTGATGCCGTCCGGGCTGATCTCAAATGTGGCAGACAAGGTCACCACCTGCGGCGTATCCAGGATGATGCCGTCCAGCGGCTTGTCCATTTTCCCGGTGATCAGGCAATCCTTGGAGACATGCACCTGGACCACGCCCGGCTTTCCATGGGACGCCGGCGATCGGATCGCAAAGTTCGACAGGCCGCTTTCGCGATTGTCCGTGACGGCCTTCATGGCGCCGAGCGTATGCTGCCCAAAGCGCGCCAGGAGGTCGATCACCGACCGTTGCGTGGCAACCCCGAGCACCGTATCAAGAAGGCCGGGCGGTACGGCGGCGCGGATCGATCCGATCGCTTCGTTCGCGGCGCCGTCGACAAGATCGGAATAGCGACACGAAGCCGCATCCTGCGCCGCCTTACCGACGGCGGCAGTTGTCTCGACCCGTGCAGCCTGGCAGCTCTCCAGGGTGGACCGTGAAATGGCATCCGCACCATCGATCGTCATGGTGCCGCCGGTGATCGTGTCACGTTCGATATCTCGGGTGAACGTGCGGATGGCATCGGTGCTCCACTCGTCTTCTCTGTCGAGCGGTGCGCCCTCCGGCATCGGATAGTTGCCCGGTGGAATGCCATTGGTCTCGTCGGCCGGCACGCAAACCATGTTCGGGTCCGACAGTGCGTGGGCCAGGCTGGTGGTCATCTTTGCCACGTAGCCCTGCAGCGGCGCTGGCACGCCTGCCGCTGAATCGAAGACCATCGCCCGGAGGGTAGCCGTGGACGGGTGAAGTTCGTCGCCTGCGAGCCCGCTATCGCTGTTGGGGATCGCTTGCGCCAGTACGCTAGCGGCCAGGTTGCGCCCCAGCGCCTGCAGATGCCAGTTCGCGTTGCCCAGCACGGACTGGATTTCCGGGTCGGCTGCAGCGGGCAGCGAACGCCAGGTTGCCGCCATGCCGTCCAGCGCGGCAGTGGCGTTGGCGGCCGCCTTCATCATTGCCAGTTGCTGGCCCTCGATGCCGGCCGAGGTTCCGGGCACGCGGCGGGCAGGGCCTGGCCTGTCGAACTGCAGTCGTACCATTTCGCTGTTGCGCCTGAGCAAGGTCACTTCACTCAACGCCTTGAACGATTCGCCGACCGCGTAGTCCAGCTGCGACCGCAGTTGCATTTCGTCGACCTTGGTGATGCGGCCCGAGGCCCGCATGCTTCTCAGCACCGCATCGAATCCGTCGTTCATCGCATTGAGGGAATCGGCGGTAGCTTGTGACAGGGCTTCAAGCGGACTGGTAACGGCGGAGGCGGGCGCTTCCGGTGGCACCGGACCATGTGCCGACTGGGGCGTCGCGGCGGCGAATTCCTTGTCGGATTTATTGCGAGCGAGGTGGCCAAGGATGGGGAGATTCGAGAATGAAAACATAAGGCGGTACAGGACGAAAAGCGGGAAGGAAAGCGGAGAAGCCATTCTCTCTATTCGCGCATTTACCACTTTGGTTTTCACTTCCCAAGTTGTGTTTACAGCTATCGATTTAGATCCATTCCTATTACTTGTTGCCTTACGGAAGGGCCACCACGTTCCCCGGAGGACCGCACGGCGCCAAAAGTCAGGGTGCGCCGTCGCTTGAGTCGGCGGGAACGCCGGGCATCATCCCCACGATGCCGAAAGTGAAACAGGGCCGGCATTTTCGGCAGTGCCGGCGGGCCATTTGCCATACGGTACGACCCCCGGCGAACGGGCCGCGCCATCGCGGGCCCTTCGCCCCCACCGAGGAGGACGACCATGACCCACCTGTCTTTTGCCGAATTCCAGGCCGTGAGCCAGCACGTTGAGTTCGACCGCCCATTGCAGGTCGTCGAGTCCGGGGAACGGGTCGAGCCGGTGTCCGTGCCGCAGCGGATGCGGGGTATCGCGATCCGGTGGTTGGGGAGTTTGCCTGCCGCGAGCCGATGGGAGCGGGTGCAGCTCTGTCTGAACGCCTTGCATTCGCGCCACGCGAGGGATTGGGCGGCGCTTGAGCAGGCCCTGAGCCGGGAGTTCGGCAAGCCGGCGGCGCACTTCGTCGTCGGCGCGGTTCGCGGCGATGCAGGCGTGCTCACCGCGGGCGCGGTGCGTCTGGCCCCGTTCCACCTGAATCGTCATCCCGAGGCGCTGCGGCAACAGTCGACACGAAACCCGGGCAGATCGCCATTGCTGCCGCCGCGCAAGTTCGCGCCCAGGGAGCCCGCGCTGGCCGCGCGGCGCGGCGATCCCGCTGTCCAGCTCAACGCCCAGGTTCGGCTGCCCGGCGCGCGGGGAAAGGACGCGGTGGTGTGCCGACACCTCGCGATGCTGTGGGAACTAACGTTCCTCACGCACGACGGCAAGGTGTCCTATGAGGCGTTCAGCACCGCGACGGCGATCCAGCGCCATCTTCCTCCCGGACTGGACTGCATCACCCGGCCGCGCCAGTTTCATTCTCCCGAGTGCCTGCGCATCGTCGCCCATGCCGACTGGGGCGCCGAACTGGTTCGCCACTTCGCCGACATGACGCAACGCGGGGAAGCGTTGCGCACAATCTATGTCATGTCCAGCGGCCATGGCGATCTGCACGCAATGATGCTTGGACTGAAGATCCGCACCGATGAGCGCGTGCCCGGCCGGCGGGGCTACGTGGTGAATCTGTATGACCCGAACGCGACGGCGACCCATGTCCGCGCGGCGGTGGCGGACGAGCCCGCCGGCTTGGCGAGACTGCGCGCCGAAGACCTGTTCCATCCCTTGGTCACCAACCCGGGACGCTACTACGACTATCCCGTTTCGTGGTTCTCCTGCCCCGCGGCCTCGCACTGGACCGCGTCCGACACCTTCCCCAACGACTTCCCCGACGGCTTCCTCGTGCCGTTCGCGCTATGGGCGGCGATGCGTGCCAATCTCGCGACTCCGATCCAGAGTTGCCGCGCGCGTTTCGAACGTCTGCCGGCGAGCCAGCAGGGCGCTTTCCTGCTGGCGCAGGTGGACGGTACGTCGGGCTTGTTCTGGGCGTTGCATAAAGGTCATGCCGACGCGATCCAGGCCTGGGGCCGCCTGCTCGCCACCTCCCTTCTTTCGACCGAAGTGCGGGCAGAGCTGCTGGAAGGGCGGCACGCCGATGGCGACCCCGGCGCGTGGTTCGCCGACGCGCCGGCACTGGCGGCCTGGGAGGTCGCCATCGATGAGGCGGGGCTCGAACCGGCGCAACGGGAAAGGCTGCTCGCCTTGCGCTCTAGCCCCCGGCGCGCCACCACGGCAGAGGTGCGCGGCTAGAAGCGGCCCGACTCGGTGACTAGCCAGTCCATCGGGATGTCGTGCTCGGCGGGGGCCAGTTCCACGCGGCATGCCTCATAGGCGACGCCGATCGCCACCGGCTTGCCTGGCAGCGCCGCCAGCGTCCGGTCATAGAAACCGCCGCCATAACCCAGACGGAACTTCCGCGCGCTGAAACCGACACAGGGAATCAGCAGCGCATCCGGCTGAACGGCCGGCGTGCCGTCCGGCACCGCAATGCCATAGCGGCCTTCGCGCATGGGCGTGTCCGGCTGCCAGCGGTGGAAGTCCAGCGGTGCGGCCGGCCGGCTCACGACCGGCAGCGCCGCCTCGCGTCCGGGCGACCCCGCCAGCCATCTCGCGACGACGGCGCGCGCGTCGAACTCATGCTGGACCGGCCAGTAAAAGCCCAGGCAGCGTACCGGCAGCCAGTCCAGCAGTTCGGCGAGCGCCGCGTCGATGCAACGGTCGGCGTGGCCGCGTCCGGTCAGGTTGGCGCGCCGCTCCAGCAGCGCGCGCCGCAAGCTCCGCCTCGTGTCGTCGGACGCCGTATCGGGCGCGCTTGCGGCCGCGGCCGTGCCATGGCCAAGGTCATGGCTCGATATGCGGGGATTTCCCGGCGGATCAGTTGGCATCGTTCGGATGGGTGCGTGGGATAATGGCCGCGGTCAATTGGACTCGAGCGTATCGGTCGGCACATCGTGCCAGCCGGCGCGGCCGCACAACAAGGAATCAAGCATGCCCATGGGAGTATATCGGCAGCGCCCAGCCCGTCTGGCGCTGACCGCCGTCGCCACCGCGCTGGCCTGCGCGCTGGCCGCCGCACCGGCCGTGGCGCAGAAGCGCACGGTATCGCAGAACACCGCCTCGACACTGATTCCGAGCGATCCCGACGACGCGTTCCGCGCACTGCGCGAGGCCGCCCGCAAGAACGACGTGGCGCGCGCCTATGCCATCTCGGCCACGCTGGTCGACTACCCGATCCCGTCGTATGTCGAGTATTTCCGTATCAAGCCGCAGTTGTTCGATGCCAGCGGCTATGCCCGCGTCGACGCGCCCGACGACGAGGTCCGCAGCTTCCTGCAGCGCTACAAGGGCGAGGCGATCGCTGACCGGATGCGCAACGACTGGCTGCTGGTGCTGGGCAAGCGTCGCGACTGGGCGACCTTCGACGCCGAATATCCGAAGTTCGTGTTGAAGGACGACACGCAGGTGGAGTGCTATGCGCTGCTGTCGCGTGCGCTGAAGGGCGAGAACGTCGCCGCGCAGGCCCGCGCGAAGCTGGTCGAACCGAAGTACTTCGGCGAGGCCTGCGTCGACCTGATCGCCTACCTGTACCAGAGCCAGCAGATCACGCGTGCCGACGTCGCGTTCCAGGCGCGCCAGGCGCTGGAGCAGAACTTCACCACGCTGGCCGCGCGCATCGCGGCGGTGGCGCCGGAGGCCCGCGCCGACAGCGACACGCTGGCGTTGGTGGTCAAGATGGCGCGCAACGATCCGTCGCAGGCCGCCGCCTATGTGTCGGCGAACGCCGGCAGCCTGTCGCGCGACGAGCAGGGCGCCGCGTGGGGTGTGGTCGGTCAGTACGCGGCCAAGAAGCTGATGCCCGAGGCCGCCGACTATTACCGCCGGCAGATGGAGCTGGGCGGCAACCAGTGGCTCTCCGCCGAAACCCAGGAGTGGCGTGTGCGCGCCGCGTTGCGCCAGGGCGACTGGAAGCAGGTCAGGCTGGCCGTGGAATCGATGCAACCGGAGCTGCGCGCCAAGGACCCGGCGTGGACCTACTGGCTGGGCCGCGCGCTGCAGGCGGACGGCCGCGCGGACGACGCACGCCAGCAGTTCCTGTCGATCGCCGACGGCTTCCATTTCTACGGCCAGCTTGCCAGCGAGGAACTGGGCAACCGCATCACGCTGCCGCCGCGCACCCCGGTATCGGAAGCGGAGGCCAACGCGATGCGTACGCGCGCCGGCTTCCAGCGCGCGCGCAAGTTCTACGACATGGACCTGCGCTTCGAAGGCAACCGCGAGTGGAACTGGGAACTGCGTGGCATGAGCGACCGCGAACTGCTGGCCGCCGCGGAGTACGCGCGCCGCATCGAGCTGCTCGACCGTACGGTCAACACCGCCGACCGCACGCGCGCGGAGCACGATTTCTCCCTGCGTTTCCTGATGCCGTTCCGCGACATCATGCAGCGCGCCACCGACGATGCGGGCCTGGACATGGCCTGGGCCTACGGCATCATCCGGCAGGAATCGCGCTTCATCATGAACGCGCGCTCGTCGGCCGGCGCGCATGGCCTGATGCAGGTGATGCCGGCCACCGCCAAGTATGTGGCGCGGCGGATCGGCATGACGGATTTCTCGCCGTCGATGATGAGCGACCCGAACATCAACATCCTGCTCGGCACCAGCTACATGAGCATGGTGCTGACGGATCTCGACAGTTCGCAGACGCTTGCCTCGGCCGCATACAACGCGGGCCCGGGACGCCCGAAGGGTTGGCGCACCACGTTGTCGCGCCCGATCGAAGGCGCGATCTTCGCTGAAACCATTCCCTTCACGGAGACGCGGACCTATGTCAAGAACGTGCTTTCCAACGCCACGTACTATGCTGCATTGATGCACGGGCACCCACAGTCGCTGAAGGCGCGGCTGGGCATGGTGGCGCCATCGTCGGTCACCACCACCAGCCTGCCCTGAAAGCGAGTCAGTCCCCGCCCGTGCGCGCACGCTGATCCGTGCCGCCGCCGGCAGCCCGCCGGCGGGGCACTGGCCACGGAGGGAGTCATGCTGACGAGCAATGTGCTGGTGATAGGCGGTTCGGGTTTTATCGGCAGTCATCTGGTGGCGCGACTGTCGGGGGTCGCGAACCGCAGCAATACACCGCTGGAGCCGGGCACCGACGTGATGCCGCCGCTCGACCCGGAGCGCATCATCGTCGCCACGCGCAATGAGGACCACGCGCGCGACCTGCTGGCCCTGCCGCGCGTCGAGGTCATGGTGCTCGATGTCACGGACGAGGTCGCGCTCGATACCGCGATCGGCACGCTCGGCGTCGAGGGCATCGTCGTCAATCTGGTCGGTGTGCTGCATGGCGGTCGGGGCGATCCCTACGGACCGGTCTTCGCCGCCGCGCACGTCGAGCTGCCGCGCCGCCTGGTCGATTCGATGAAGCGGACCGGCGTTCGGCGCCTGCTGCATATGAGCGCGCTGGGCGCCGACAGCGCCGGCCCGTCGATGTATCTGCGCAGCAAGGGAGATGGCGAGCGCGTGGTGCGCGACAGCGGCCTGGAGTGGACGATCTTCCGCCCTTCGGTGGTGTTCGGCCCGGAGGACCACTTCCTCAACCTGTTCGCCAAC
Organism: Cupriavidus gilardii J11; assembly: GCF_007829435.1. Classification (GTDB taxonomy): domain Bacteria; phylum Pseudomonadota; class Gammaproteobacteria; order Burkholderiales; family Burkholderiaceae; genus Cupriavidus; species Cupriavidus gilardii_D. Next base: position 63,422 of record NZ_VLJN01000008.1, on the reverse strand, counting down.
ATGCAGCAGGTGGCGCCCGTGGTGCCGCTGGCCTGCGCACAGGCCCGTTTCCAGCCCGTCTACGTGCAGGACGTGGCCCAGGCCATGATCAACGCGATGGCGACGCCGGCGACCATCCGCCGCTGCTATGAGCTTGGCGGTCCCTCCGTCTACACGCTGGAGGAACTGGTGCGTTTTGCGGGACAGGCGTCGGGCCATCCGCGGCCGGTGCTGCCGCTGCCCGATGCGCTGGCGCGCGTGCAGGCGGCGGTCCTGGAGCATATGCCGGGCGGTCCGCTGCTGTCCCGCGACAATCTCGATTCGATGCGGCTGGACAATGTGCTGACCGCGCCGATGGCCCCTGAGCTCCGTGTCCAGCCGACGAGCCTGGAGGTCGTGATGCCTGACGTCCTCGCTCGCGCCAGGGACAGCCGGCTGCAGACGCTGCGTGGGAGCATCCACCGGTAGTGACAGGAAGGGCGCGCCGCATGTGACCGTGGTTCACAGCGCTTGCCAGCCGAATTCGTTTTGCCGGCGGGCGGCCGCTGGCTAAAATGGTGCGCCCAGGGCGGCACGTCACGCCGCCCCTCCGCCCCACAGGAAGGACCCGAAATGAAGCTCGTCATCGGCAACAAGAACTATTCGTCGTGGTCGCTGCGGCCCTGGCTGGTACTGGAGCAGGCTGGCATTCCGTTCGAGGAGGTGCCGCTGCGCCTGCTTACCGACAGCTTCGCCGAGGAAATCAAGCGGTACTCGGCGGCCGGCAAGGTGCCCGTGCTGATCGACGGTGAAACCGTGGTGTGGGACTCGCTGGCCATCGTCGAATACCTTGCCGAGCGCTTTCCGGAGCATCGCCTGTGGCCGGCGGACCCGGCCGCGCGCGCTTATGCGCGCTCGGCCTGCGCCGAGATGCATTCGGGCTTTGGCGCGCTGCGCAGCCAATTGCCGATGAACGTCACCGCGTTGCTGCCGGGCATGGGCTGGAACGTGGCGGTGCAGCGCGATGTCGACCGCATCGCGCGGCTGTGGATCGACGCCCGCGAGCGCTTCGGCGCCGGCGGTCCGTTCCTGTTCGGCGCGTTCTCCATCGCCGATGCCTTCTACGCGCCCGTGGTGTCGCGTTTCGCCACCTACGGCATCCACCTGCCGGAGGTCGCCAAGGTCTACGCCGACCACATCCTGGCGCTGCCGTCGCTGCAGCGATGGATTGCCGGCGCCCGCGCCGAACGGGACTTCCTGGTCCAGGACGAACCGTACCGGCTCGCTCCTGATCACGACGACGCGATCGTGCTGGGACACTGAGGCCGGATCGAGGGACACGATGCAGATCTTTGCCGTTGGCGGCGCCATTCGGGACGCCCTGCTCGGGTCGCCGAACCAGGACCGCGACTACGTGGTGGTCGGCGCGACGCCAGCGCAGATGGAAGCGGCGGGATTCAAGCCGGTGGGCAAGGATTTTCCGGTGTTCCTGCATCCCCGCACCGGCGAGGAGTACGCGCTGGCGCGCACCGAGCGCAAGACCGCCGCGGGCTACAAGGGCTTCGCGTTCTACTGCTCGCCCGACGTCACGCTGGAAGACGACCTGGTCCGGCGCGACCTCACCATCAATGCGATGGCCCGCGAGGTCGGCCCCGATGGCGAACTGGTGGGCCCGGTGATCGATCCCCACGGCGGCCAGCGCGATCTGGCCGCCCGGGTGTTCCGCCACGTATCGCCGGCCTTCGCCGAGGATCCGGTCCGCATCCTGCGGCTGGCGCGTTTCGCCGCGCGTTTCGGGGATTTCACGGTCGCGGCGGAGACCATGGCGCTGATGCGCGCCATGGTCGACAGCGGCGAGGTGGACGCGCTGGTGCCCGAGCGGGTCTGGCAGGAACTGGCGCGCGGCCTGATGGAGGCGCGCCCTTCGCGGATGTTCGCGGTGCTGCGCGAATGCGGCGCGCTGGCGCGCCTGTTGCCCGAGCTGGACCGCCTGTGGGGCGTGCCGCAGCGTGCCGAATACCATCCCGAGGTCGATACCGGCGTGCATGTGATGATGGTGGTCGATACCGCCGCGGCGATGCGCGCGTCATTGCCGGTGCGCTTCGCCGCGCTGGTCCATGACCTGGGCAAGGGCACCACGCCGGCCGACGTGCTGCCAAGACACATCGGCCACGAGCAGCGCGGCGTGCAGCTGCTCGAGGATGTGTGCAAGCGGCTGCGGGTCCCGAACGACTGCCGCGATCTGGCCGTGCTGGTGGCGCGCGAGCACGGCAACATCCACCGCTCCGGCGAATTCGGCGCGGCCGCGATCACGCGGTTGCTGGAGCGCTGCGATGCGCTGCGCAAGCCGGGGCGATTCGCGGAAGCCCTGCAGGCGTGCGAAGCCGACGCGCGAGGGCGGCTTGGATTCGAGCAGCGCGACTACCCTCAGCCAGCGCGGCTGCTCGGGGCGCGGGAGGCGGCGGCCAGCATCGATGCGGGCGCGATTGCGCGCCAATGCGAGAGCGAGCCCGAGCGCATCCGCGAACGGGTGCATGCCGCACGAGTCGCGGCTGTCGATGAGTGGCTCGCGTCGCGGCGCGCCAACGACGGACAAGCGGCCGCGCAAAGCCGCTAAGCGATCGCACTGAATCGAAAGCGGCGGGTGGTCCGGCGCGGCATCGTTCCGGCACCCGGCTCCGGCGTCCCGGTGTCCTTTCCCCACCCAGACTCGCTCGAATCATGCATCGTTCGGTGACATCCTCCTTGACCTATCGCCATGCCGTCGGCGGACCGCCGGCGGACGATACGGCGTCGCCAGCCGGTAACGGTGCTGGCGACGCATCCCAGGTGGCGGCCTGCCTCTGGGACTTCCTGCCAGCCGACATGCTTGCCGGCATAGGCAGTTACCTGTCGCTGTCCGACCGGATCCGCCTGTCGGAGGCGGACCGGCGCACGCGGAGTGCCCTGTTGCCGCAACTGGATTCGGCGAGGCTGGAATGGATGCTTTCGCGGGTGTCCAACCTGTCCACACTGGACGCGGCGCTTGCCGAAATCGCACGCCGGCCACTGCGTCCCACGAACAGGGCCGAGTTGCTGGGCAGACTGTTCGACAGCATCGAACTCATTCCGTGCGACATGCGCGACATCGCCTGCAGCAAGCTGCTGGATGCCGTCGCCGGCTTGCCCGTGCCAAGCCGTGGCCAGCTATTGCGCCGTATCGTCGAAACGGTGGCGCCCCGGCCCCCCGGCTGGTCAAATCGTCCGCCTGGGCGCGATTCCGACATGGTGAACAGCAGACTCCGGCACGAGGCCGCGCTGTGGGCGATGGTAGACCAGCAGCCGGCAACGGAGCGGATCGTCCTGCTGATCCTTGCCGTGGCCTCGATGGATCGCGCCGATTTCGCCTCCGTGGACTTCGATGACTGGATCGAGCGGGCGCTCGCCTTGCCAGAAGGCCACCGGCCAATGGCCGAAGACCCGGGCCAGTCGATCACCTGCCGCGGCAAACTGCTGCAGGTATTGCTGCGTGGCGCGGAAGAGAGCGGTGCACTGCGCGATGAGGCCGCCTTTCGGCGATTCATGGCAGTGTCCGGACGCCTCCACACGGCCGATGGACGCCCCGCGATGCAGGAACGCGTCGTTTTACTTACCGATCTGGCGTCTGCGCTGGCGCGATGCCATCGACTGGAGCGGCACGATAGTGAACGCGTCTGGGACGCATTGCTGGAGACGGCTTGCACGCTGCCACCGGATGCCGCAACGGGGGTCATGCTGACGCTATCCGACTGGTTTGCCGTGCCGCACCACGCCGGCGATGTCGTGCGCGCGCGGCGGCTTTGGGAGACCGCCCGCCAGACGCACGGCGGCGATATCACCGGGCGCGCGCAATGGCTCGTGGCTCTGGGAAACTACATGCCCGATCGAACCCAGTTCTGGCACACATTGTGGAACGAGTGGCGTGCCTGCGCCCGCCCTGACAGGTACAAGGCCGCCATCCTGTTCGGCCGCGCGGCAGCGGAACTGCCACCGCTTCCCGATGGCACGCCGGCCTGGCCCGCGGTGCTGCGGGAAGCCATGGCACTGCCCATGGAGCACCGTGGCGCGGTGATGGTGAGACTGGCTGGAGGGTTGAGGGACAGCGAGACCGAACCGGATGACGTCCGCTGGAAGGCGCTGGTCGATGCGGCGGCGTCGCTACCCGCGGCAGCGCAATTGCCCGTGCTCTCCGAGTGCATCGATCATGACGTAGTACTGCTGCGGCGCTATTGGTCCCGCTATCTGGGACAGCTGACGGAATTGCCGCCCGCGGCCCTCAGTGAGACGCTGCCGTTCGCCTTGTACCTGACGCGGGAATTCGACCATGACGAGGCCGAGCGCGCCTGGTGGGATGTGGCAACGGAGCTGTATCGCATGCCGGCGCAAGGGCAAGGCCGGCCCTGGCGATATCTGTTTCGTGTGATTTACTCGCTTTACCATGACGACGAGGAACAACTGGAAGAGGTGCAGGACTTTCTCGAAGCACCATTGCGAGCGCAAACGCCCATCGTTCAACGGAACCTGTTGATCCACGCCATCACGGACCTCGAAGCGCGCGAGTACGAGGCGCACTTTCGCTGGATGCTGGGCCGAGCCGACTCGCTGCCGTCGGCACTGCGCGCACCGGTTCTGGCCCGACTGACGTTGCAGGCCCTGGTGATGGAGTCGGCGGATGGACTGGTGCCGATCTGGGACGCCCTGGTCCGGGCGACGGAGCGGTTGCCCCCCGGGTATCGGGGAGCCCCGTTGCATGGGCTGGAGCGACTGTATGGGACGCTGCCCGCTGGCCACCAGAAGGCGGCGCTGCCGACCTTGCTGGCGTTATGCGCCGGCGTGCCCGCGATCGACTTGCCGCAACCGTTGGCGCGCCTTCCGCAAGCGGTGTGGCAGAGCGCGATGTACCAACGCTGATATTGGCGCGTCAGAACAGGCGCCCGAGCACCAGCACCAGCAGAGACAGGAGCACTGTCGACGCGAACGGCAGCACGAACTCGCGGCCAAACAGCCGGAAGCGCACGTCGCCGGGAAGCCGTCCAAGCCCGATGCGCTGCAGCCACGGCAGCGTCGAGGACAGGATGATGACGGAGAGGAAGATGGTGAGGGTCCAGCGCAGCATGGGCGGTTCGCTATAGCGTATGGCTGCGATCGCCGCGCGCGAAGCCGATCGGTACGGCATCGTCCAGCGCACGGGTCAGCGCGATGACCTTGAACAGTTCACCCATCTCGGCCTCCGACAGCAGTTTCTGCACCGCATTGGAGGCCGGCAGGAAGCTGCGCGGATCGTTCGGGTCCAGCGTCATCAGCAGTTCGGTGATGCCGGCATTCATCAGGAAGCGCGCCTGCGACGTGAAGCCGGCCAGGTCGAGGCCGGCTTCGGTCGCGGCATCCGCGACGCCGGTGAAATCGACGTGCGCGGTGATGTCCTGCAGGCCCGGATAAAGGAAGGGGTCCGGATGCGCGTGATGGCGATAGTGGCACATCAACGTGCCGCCGGCGCGCTGCGGATGGTAATACTCGGCGGCGGGAAAGCCGTAGTCGATCAGCAGCACGGCACCGCGCGAAAGCATTGTGCCCAGCGAGCGCACAAAGCCCTCCGCTTCGGCGTGAGTTTCGGTGACGAGGTCGTGCGTGCCCGGTATGGCCTGCAATGATGGCGGTACCTGCGCCGCATCGACTGCCCGGTCTGCAAAGCGCCAGCCCTGCCCGGCACGGGCGACGCCACGCTCGTGCCAAACGCCATCCTGCCGGGCGTACAACCGGACCGGCATGGCGTCCAGTACTTCATTGCCGACGATCACGCCCTCGAAGCGATCGGGCAGGCGATCGAGCCACTGCACGCGCCCGGCGAGATGGGGCGCGCGCGCGGCCACCGTGGCTTGCTGGCGCTCGCGCAGCTCGCCGGACAGCTCGACGATGAGATAGCGGGCGGGCAAGCGGCCCTCCCGCTCCAGCGCGAGCAGCAGATCGGCCGCCAGACGGCCGGTGCCGGCGCCGAATTCCATCACGGTGTCCAGCCCCATTGCGAGCCATTGGGCCAGCTGGCGCGCCACGGTTGCGGCGAAGAAGGGCGTCAATTCCGGCGCGGTGATGAAGTCGCTGCCATCGCGCTCGTCGCGGCCGAACTTCGCCGCGCCGCCGCTGTAGTAGCCGAGTCCCGGCTCGTAGAGCGCCAGTGTCATGTAGCGGTCGAAGCCGAGCCAGCCGCCATTGGCGTCGATGGCCGCGTCGATGCGCGCCGACAGGGCCGACGAGGCCGCCAGCGCGTCCGCGGGGGGAAGGGGTAAACTAGCGCTTTTCTGCATCCCGCGATTGTAGCAATGCCAGATTCCGCTTCTTCCGCAGTGACAGCCGCCGCGCCTGATGCCGGCAACCCGCGTCGGGCCCAGGGCGTCGCGCTGGTGACAGGCGGTSCCCGCCGCATTGGCCGCGCCATCGCGCTGGAACTCGCCGCGCGCGGCTGGGATGTCGCCGTGCATTGCCACCGCTCCCGAGACGAAGCAGAGGCTGTGGCCGCGCAGATTCGCGGCAGTGGACGGCGCGCCGCCGTGCTGCAGGCCGACCTGGCCGACGAGTCCGCCACGGGCGGGCTCATCTCGGCATGCACTGCCGCGCTTGGCACGCCATCGTGCCTCGTCAACAACGCGTCGCTGTTCCAGTACGACGTGGCCACGAGCTTTTCCTATGCGTCGCTGGACACCCATATGCGCACCAACGTGGCCGCGCCGCTGCTGCTGGCGCGCGAACTGCACCGGGCGCTCGCGCCCGAGCAGCGCGGCGTGGTGATCAACCTGCTGGACCAGAAGCTGGACAACCTGAATCCTGATTTCCTGTCGTACACGCTGTCCAAGGCCGCGCTGCACACAGCCACCATGCAGTTGGCGCAGGCGCTGGCTCCCCGGCTGCGCGTGGTCGGCGTGGCGCCGGGCATCACGCTGGTCTCCGGGGACCAGTCGGGCAGCAGCTTCAGGCGGGCCCACCGAATGACACCGCTGGGCCAGTCGTCGACGCCCGAGGACATCGCGCAGGCCGTCGCCTACCTCGCCGAGGCGCGCGCTGTCACCGGCACCACGCTGTACGTCGATGGCGGCCAGCATCTGATGCCGCTGGCGCGCGACGTGATGTTCCTCACCGAATAGCGGACCGGCGCCTGCCGGGCGCCGATCACTGCTCCGGCACCGGCCGGAGCCAACCCGATCTTCAAGCCGATTCTCATGCTCGCCGCACTTTCCCATCCCAGCCTGCAGGACTGCCGCCGCCTGTTCCTGCGCAACTACGAAGTCCAGATCAACATCGGCGTGCACGAGTTCGAGAAGAAGGGCGAGCAACGCGTGCTCATCAATATCGACCTGTTCGTGCCGCTGGCCCAGAGCACGCCGCACGAGGACAAGCTGCACGAGGTCGTCGATTACGACTTCATGCGCAATACCGTCGCCGAACGCATGGCGCAGGGGCACGTGCACCTGCAGGAAACGCTGTGCGATGACGTGGCGCGCGCGATGCTGCGACATCCCAAGGTGCGCGCCGTGCGCGTATCCACGGAAAAGCCGGATGTGTATCCGGACTGCGATTCGGTGGGGGTGGAGGTATTCCGCGTCAAGGCGGAATGATCTTCCCACAGTCGTTCCGAAATTCCAGAAAGCCGGCGACGCCGCAGGCCGCGCAGCGGGATCGGCGCGCCGGTTGTCGCGCCGACGCGCCGGCCTCCGCGGCTGATACCCGCTAAAATGCCGTTCTTCGCCGTAAGGCCGGCGCGTGCTCCGCGCCGGCGATAGCCATTCCGCCATGACCGACACCTCCCATTCCAAGAACTTCTACCGCCTGGAGACCTATCTGCAGTCGCAGACCGGGCGCGCCATCGGCGACTTCAAGATGATCGAGGACGGCGATACGGTGCTGGTCTGCCTCTCCGGCGGCAAGGATTCGTACACGATGCTGTCGGTGCTGATGGCGCTGCAAAAGCGCGCGCCGATCGACTTCAAGCTGATCGCGATGAACCTGGACCAGAAGCAGCCCGGGTTTCCCGAGGATGTGCTGCCGCGCTATCTGGACGGCATCGGCGTGCAATATGTGATCGTCGAGGCGGACACGTACTCGATCGTCAAGGAGAAGGTGCCCGAGGGCAAGACCACCTGTTCGCTGTGCTCGCGGCTGCGCCGGGGCGTGATCTACCGCACCGCCAAGGAGCTGGGCGCGAACAAGATCGCGCTGGGCCACCATCGTGACGACATCGTGCAGACCTTCTTCCTCAATATGTTCTTCGGCGGCAAGATGAAGGCGATGCCGCCCAAGCTGGCCACCGACGACGGCCAGCACATCGTGATCCGGCCGCTGGCCTATTGCTCGGAGAAGGACATCGCGGCCTATGCCCGCGCGATGGAATTCCCGATCATCCCGTGCAACCTGTGCGGATCGCAGGAAAACCTGCAGCGCAAGAAGGTCAAGGAGATGCTGCTGGAGTGGGAGCGCCAGAACCCGGGCCGGATCGACAACATCTTCTCGGCCCTGAAGAACGTGGTGCCGTCCCATCTGGCGGACACCGAACTGTTCGACTTCAACGGCCTGGCCACCGGCCTTGCCAAGGTCGACGAGGCCTCGCTGTTCGGCGATTCCACCTTCTCGCAGCAGCCGCTGGTGTTTGCCGGCGGAAGCGCGGAGAACCGGATGGAGTTCGTGCGGTTCGAGCGGCCCGTCGCGCCCCAGCCGCAGCCTGCTGCCGAGTAAGGCTCCTGGCGCCGCCCGATGCCGTCTAGTTCGCGGCGCGGGCCGGTGCGCCCGCGGTACCCCGCGGGGCGTTGCGCATCAGCGAACGCGTATCGTCTATCCAGCCCTGCAGCCGTTCGACCGCGTGCCGCTTCTGCTCCGGCGTGGTCATATTGGCGATCTTCGCGGCCAGCGACAGTCCCGCCTCGTTGTTCTTCTCATAGCTGACCAGCCGTTCGCGTCCGGGCGGCGTTTGCCACTGGTCGGCAAAGCGCTGCAGCATCTCGATGACACGCGCCTTGGGCGGGTGCTCCGCCTGCACCTGCCGGACCAGCGCCATCCATGCCTGCTGGCGCTTGATCCGTTCGGCATAGCGGGCCTCGGCGCCGTCCACCACCGGCACGACGGCGGCGCGAATGGCGTCCTCCTGCTCGCGGGAGAAGCGTCCGTAGATCAGCCGCGACCATTCCATGACCTTGTCGTAGCGGGCATCGATGCGCTTTTGGCGGTCGCCGCTCAGGAAGGTCTTGCGGTACTTCCGGTTGCCGTCGGCGAATTTGTCCTCCATTCGCCTGATCTGTTCCGGTGTCAGGGTCAAGAGCAGGTCGGCCACGTCCGGGATGGCGTGGTCGAACGCGGCACGCGTGAGCCGCTGCGCGTCATCGCGCAGCCGGTCGAGCTGTGCTTCGGATACGGGCTGCTGGACTTCGCTCTTGGTGCGCTGCAGCAGCGTGGCGATCTCCGGCAGTTGCTCGCGCCGATGCCACGCGAAAAAGCGGGCGATCGCGTCCTTCGTCTGCGCTTCCTGGTCATCGGAAACGTCGACGTAGTTGTCGATCCACCAGTAGGCGAGATGGTCACCCTGCTGATAGCCCAGCTTCATGGCGTTGCACGCGGTCAGAAGAACGAGGACCGAGCCGGCGATCAGTTCGCGCCACCGCACATTGTGAATTTGCGCAACAGCCAGCAAGCGGCGGATACCCCCCATGCTAGAATCGTCGCGCGCACCATCGCGCCCACGCCGCGGGCCGCGAAGCCAAGCCCGGCAACGGTTTGCGGCGGACTCGCCCCGGCTCGGGGCGGGCCATCGGGCGGCATTGTCTGGCCGCGCGGCCCCGCTTGTGACGGGGGCGGACGCACGGCCCGTCGTGGCGGCATCTCGCGCCGCAGCAGGCATGCCTGTGGAAGTCGTATCGCGCGCACTCACTTAGGAACCTCCTCGTGAATATCGTCATTCTTGCTGCGGGCATGGGCAAACGGATGCATTCCGATTTGCCCAAGGTCCTTCATCCGCTCGCGGGGCGGCCGTTGCTTGCGCATGTGTTGGACACTGCACGCAGCTTGTCGCCTACACGGCTGGTAGTGGTTGTTGGCCATGGCGCCGAGCGTGTGCGGGACGCCGTATCGGCGCCTGATGTGGCATTTGCACTGCAGCAGCAGCAGCTCGGTACAGGCCACGCGGTGATGCAGGCACTGCCGCTGCTCAATCCCGACGAACCCACGCTGGTGCTGTATGGCGATGTGCCGCTGACCCGTGCCGATACGCTGGCCAGGCTGGTGGCACTGGCGGGGGCCGGACGTTTCGGCATTCTCACGGTCGAGATGGACGACCCCACCGGCTATGGCCGCATCGTGCGCGATGCCAGCGGCGATATCGTCCGCATCGTCGAGCAGAAGGATGCGTCCGATGCCGAGCGCGCGATCCGCGAGATCAATACCGGCATCATCGTGTGCCCGACCGGCCGTCTGTCGCAGTGGCTGCAGACGTTGCGCAACGACAACGCGCAGGGGGAGTATTACCTGACCGATACCGTCGAGCGCGCGGTCGCGGATGGCGTCGAGGTGGTGGCGTCGCAACCGGATGCGCTGTGGGAAACCCTGGGTGTCAACAGCAAGGTGCAACTGGCCGAACTGGAGCGGCTGCACCAGCGCAACCTCGCGCAGCGGCTGCTGGAGGCCGGGGTGACGGTGCTCGACCCGGCCCGGCTCGACATTCGTGGCGAGCTGACATGTGGCCGTGACGTCACGATCGATGTCGGTTGCGTATTCGAAGGTCGCGTTCACCTGGCAGACGGCGTGCAGATCGGTCCTCACTGTGTGATTCGGGACAGCGAAATCGGTTCCGGGGCGCGCATCCAGCCGTTTTGCCATATCGAGCAGGCCAGCGTGGGCGCCGACAGCCGGATCGGGCCGTATGCCCGCCTGCGTCCCGGCACGGAACTCGCGCAGGACGTGCATATCGGCAACTTCGTCGAGGTCAAGAACAGCCGGATCGCGGCACACAGCAAGGCCAATCACCTTGCCTACGTGGGCGATGCCACCGTGGGCGCGCGCGTCAATATCGGCGCGGGGACCATTACCTGCAACTACGACGGCGTCAACAAGAGCCGCACCGTGATCGAGGACGATGCCTTCATCGGTTCCGATTCGCAACTGGTGGCGCCGGTGACGGTGGGCCGTGGAGCCACGCTGGGTGCGGGCACCACGTTGACCAAGGACGCGCCCCCCGGGCAGCTGACCATCTCGCGGGCCAGGCAGATGACCGTGCCGGGCTGGCAGCGGCCCGTGAAGCGGCCCAAGGCGTAGCGGCCCGGGATGGCAGCAAATCCCCGCCGGGCATCCCGGCCGGGCAGGAAGTAAGATGGGCGACCGCCCAGAAGGCGGAAGGCGAGCCGGCCCCGGCGAACCCGGGGACCGCAATAACAGCATTGACGCTTGCGGCCGGCGGGCCGCGGCACTCAGGGAGAGCACCATGTGCGGCATCGTCGGCGCGGTTTCCACGCGCAATATCGTTCCGGTTCTGATCGAGGGCCTGCGCCGGCTCGAGTATCGCGGCTATGACTCCTGCGGCGTGGCGGTGGTGCGCGACGATACGCTGGAGCGCGCCCGCACGGTGTCGCGCGTCGCGGACCTCGACGAGCAGACGCGCGGTTCCGGCCTGTCGGGCACGCTTGGGGTCGCGCATACGCGCTGGGCCACGCACGGCAAGCCGGACACCACCAATGCGCACCCGCATTTTTCCGGCGAATCGATCGCGCTGGTGCACAACGGCATCATCGAGAATTACGAACCGCTGCGCGACGAGCTGCGCGCAGTCGGCTATGGCTTCGACTCGCAGACGGACACCGAGGTGGTCGCGCATCTGGTGCACCAGGCCTACACCTATCCCAGCAGCGCCACGCGCGGCGACCTGTTTGCCTCGGTACGGGCCATCACCAAGCGGCTGCGCGGCGCCTATGCGATCGCCGTGATCGCCAAGGACCAGCCCGATTGCGTGGTGGGCGCGCGCGCCGGTTCGCCGCTGGTGGCGGCGCTGGGTGAAGGCGAGGCGTTCCTGGCGTCGGACGCGCTTGCGGTAGCGGGTACCGCGAATCGGGTCGTTTATCTGGAGGAGGGTGACGTGGTGGAAGTCCGCCGCGATGCCATCACCATCCACGACGTCAACGACGAGCCGGTCGAGCGCGAGATCCGCGTGGTCGAGGCGCATGCCGCGGCAGTCGATCTGGGCCCGTACCGGCACTTCATGCAAAAGGAAATCTTCGAGCAGCCGCGCGCATTGGGCGACACGCTCGAAGGGATCGAATCGGTCGAGCCCAGCCAGTTCGGCGCGCGCGCGGCAGAGGTCTTCGCCGACATCGACAGCGTGCTGATCCTGGCCTGCGGCACCAGCTACTACTCGGGCTGCACCGCCAAGTACTGGCTGGAGGCCATCGCGCGCATCCCGACCCAGGTCGAGGTCGCCAGCGAATACCGCTACCGTGAAACCGTACCCAATCCGCGTGCGCTGGTGGTCGTGATCTCGCAATCGGGCGAAACCGCCGACACGCTCGCCGCGCTGCGGCATGCCAAGTCGCTGGGGCACAAGCATACGCTGTGCATCTGCAATGTCGCCAGCAGCGCAATGGTGCGCGAAACGGAGCTGCGCTTCATCACGCGCGCCGGCACCGAGATCGGCGTGGCGTCGACCAAGGCGTTCACCACGCAGCTTGCCGCCCTATACATGCTGACGCTGGCGCTGGCCAAGCTGCGTGGCACGCTGTCCGACGAAAGCCAGGCGCGGGCGCTGGCCAACCTGCGTCACCTGCCGGCCGCGCTGCACGGCGTGCTGGCGCTGGAGCCGCAGATCATCGCGTGGTCGGAGGAGTTCGCGCGCCGCGAGAATGCGCTGTTCCTCGGCCGCGGACTGCACTTCCCGATCGCGATGGAAGGCGCGCTGAAGCTCAAGGAGATCTCGTATATCCACGCCGAAGCGTACCCGGCCGGCGAACTGAAGCATGGCCCGCTCGCCCTGGTGACCGAGGCGATGCCGGTGGTGACGGTGGCCCCGAACGATGCGCTGCTGGAGAAGCTGAAGTCGAACATCCAGGAGGTGCGCGCGCGTGGCGGCCGACTCTACGTGTTCGCCGACGCGGACACCCATATCCAGTCGACCGAAGGGATCCAGGTGATCCGGCTGCCGGAGCACTACGGCGACCTGTCGCCGATCCTGCATGTGGTGCCGCTGCAGCTGCTGGCCTATCACACGGCTTGTGCGCGGGGCACCGATGTGGACAAGCCGCGCAATCTCGCGAAGTCGGTGACGGTGGAATAAGGCGTTCGGGACAGCCGGCGCGCCCCTGCGAATGTCGCGCATGGAGTCGGGGCTTGAATCGCCGGGACTATGATGGGGCAGTGGCGCGGTACACCGATCGTCGGATAGCCAACACGGAAGCGGCCGGTGTGGCCAAGGCCGATTGAGCCGCGACGTTGGCCGCACCATTGGCCTGGAACTGCCTCCTGTAAGCCGACGGCGACATGCGAAGCGCGCTGCGGAAATGCTGCCGCGGCGACAGTGCCGTGCCGAACCCTGCCTGTTGCGCGATCACGTCGATGGAGGCGTCGCTGCTTTCGAGCAGCCGCTGCGCTTGCGCCAGGCGCTGGCCCAATAGCCACTGCTTGAAAGACGTGCCCGTCGTCTGCCGGAAATGGCGCGTGAAGTTTCGCCGGCTCATTGCGGCGCGCTCGGCGAGCGAGTCGATGCTATGCGTCTGCTCCAGGTTTCGTGTCACCCAATCCAATACCTGCGCGAAGCGGCCGTCGGCGTGGGTCAGCGGTACGGGGCGTTCGATGAACTGCGCCTGTCCCCCTTGCCGGTGCGGCGCGATCAGGAGCTTGCGCGCCATGCTGTTGGCCGCTTCCGCGCCGACCATGCCGCGCAACAGGTGCAGGCAGCAGTCGAGGCCGGCGGCAACGCCCGCGGATGTCACCACGTCTCCATCATCGACATACAGCACGTCGCGGTTGACGTTTACCGACGGGTAGCGCTCCGATAGCACGTCGGCCGCGGCTCCGAGGCACAGGGCCACCAGCCGCGCGCCGCGTTCATGGACACGGCGCAGCGCATCGCCTTCGGGCCACTGGTGTGCCGTCCCAGGCCGCCCGACAATACTTGCACCCCTACGACAGGAGAATAGTGTGACTAAATCGCCCCGCCGTGCGCTCGTTGTTGTCGATGTACAGAACGAGTACATCACAGGCAACATGCCCATCGAATACCCGCCGATCGACACGTCGTTGTCCAATATTGCGTTGGCGATGGATGCCGCCCGCGAGGCGGATGTGCCCGTCATCGTCGTGCAGCACGATGCGGCGGAAACCTCGCCGGTGTTCGCCAAGGGATCGCATGGATGGCAACTGCATCCGACCGTGGCGGAGCGGCCCGCCGCGCACCGCATCAACAAGACCATGGGCAGCGCTTTCGCCAACACGGATCTCGGCGATTGGCTATCCGCGAACGCCATCGACACGGTTGTCATCGCGGGATACATGACGCACAACTGCGATGCCGCGACCATCCTGCACGCCGCCCACAACGGATGGAAGGTCGAGTTCCTGTCCGATGCGACCGGCTCGCTGCCCTACGAGAACGCCGGAGGCCGGGCCAGTGCGGAGGAGATCCACCGCGTCTTCTGCACGGTGTTCCATTCAAACTTCGCCGCCGTCATGACCACGAAAGACTGGGTGGCCGCCGTTCGGGAAGGGCGGCCAAGCGCGCCGGATAATATCTACCTGTCGAACCAGCGGGCCAGGGGGTTGGGCACGCCGGCATAACGACTGCGTGCCGGGCTGGGGCCCCGCCCCGGCCCTCTCAGCCCTTCACACACAGGACCTGCTTCAACGTGTGCTCGACGCTGACGAGGTCAGATTGCGCCGCCATCACCGCATCGATGTCCTTGTACGCGCCTGGAATTTCGTCGAGCACACCCGCGTCCTTCCGGCATTCGACGCCAGCGGTTTGCGTTGCCAACGCCTGCAGATCGAACAGCTTCTTGGCGGCCCCGCGCGAGTGGCGGCGGCCTGCACCGTGCGAGCAGGAGCAATACGACAACGGATTGCCCTTGCCGCGCACGATATAGGACTTCGCGCCCATCGAACCTGGAATGATGCCCAGTTGGCCTTCCCGGGCGCTGACAGCACCCTTGCGGGTGATCCACACCTTTGAGCCAAAGTGCTCTTCGATGGTGGCGTAGTTGTGATGGCAGTTGACGGCGCCGCGCGTGGTGCCGATTTCCCGCTTGAACGTCTCGCGCAGGGCCCGCATGACGCGGAACAGCATCAGGTCGCGATTGAGCGCGGCGTAGTCCTGTGCCCACTGCAGGGCCTCGACGTACAGGCTGAAAGCGGTCGAGCCTTCGTTCAGCCAGGCGAGGTCGCGGTCGGGCAACCCTACGCCGGCTTTGGCGCACGCCTCGCGGGCCATGCCAATGGCGGCTTCTCCGATGGTCTTGCCGATGTTGCGCGAGCCCGAGTGCAACATCACCCATACCGCACCGGACTCGTCGAGGCAGAGCTCGATGAAATGATTGCCGCCGCCGAGCGTGCCAAGCTGCTTCCAGATCTTGCGCGCATCGACCGATCCCAGCACCGACAGGATGGCGAGCTTTTCAAAGCGCGCATACAACGTGTCCATCCGTTGCTTCAGTACGCGGCCATGTGCGGCCTCATGGGTCGGGTTGAGCTCCTTCCCATGCGAGGCGAAACCGACGGGTACCAGCGATTCGATGGCGGAACGGACCCGGGCGAGATTGTCTGGCAGATCCCGCGCGACAAGGTCGGTCCGCACCGCGCACATGCCGCAGCCGATGTCGACGCCGACTGCCGACGGGATGATGGCGCCGCGGGTCGGGATCACCGAGCCGACGGTGGCGCCCTTGCCAACGTGCACGTCGGGCATGATGGCGACATGACCGGCGACGATGGGAAGGCCCGCGATATTGCGGATCTGGTTCAGCGCCTGGTGGTCGACCTCGACGCCTTCCGTCCATGCCTGGACGTTTTTTATCAGTTCCATGATCGAGTGGGGCGCCGCGCGGTGTGCGGGCCCGGGAGGACGATGCCGGCCGTCTGTTGCCCGGCGCTTGTGATGCTGGCGGTGTTGGTTCGGGTGTTGGTTCGGGTTTTGGTTCGCTGCGGAAGCACCAAATCAATCGATTCTACTGCCGCATCGGCCCTCGATCACGGGTATTGAGCGATTTCGATAAGCTGTGGGCGTTATTGTTACGTCGCCGGTGCGCCCCGTTGCCTTAGAAAGGGCAGGACGCGTTCCAGCAAGGCGTCGGGCGCTTCCTCGGGAACGTAGTGGCCACATGGCAGCGCTTCTCCGCTGACGTCCGTGGCGACGCGGCGCCATTCGTCCAGCGGCTTGAAACAGCGATGGACCACACCTTGCGCGCCCCACAGTACCAGCAGCGGCATGGACAGACGATGGCCGGCGTCGCGATCGGCACGATCGTGTTCGAGATCGATCGTGGCGGCTGCCCGGTAGTCCTCGCACAGGCCGTGGGCCGCGCCGGGAAGCGACAGGCACCGCTCGTACTCGCGCAGCGCGCGCGGATCGAACGGCGCCATGCCGGCGCTTCGGTTGCCCATCACATCGCGCAGGTAGGCGCCCGGGTCGCATTCGATCAGGCGTTCAGGCAGCGGCGAGGGCTGGATCAGGAAGAACCAGTGCCAATAGGCGCGGGCGAAGGCTTCGCTGGTCTGCTCGTACATCGCCAGCGTTGGCGCGATATCGAGCAGCACCAGGCGGGCCACCGCATCGGGATGGTCGAGCGCAAGCCGGTGCGCGACACGCGCGCCACGGTCATGCGCCAGTATCGAAAAGCGCGCAAAGCCGAGCGACGCCATCACCCGTACCATGTCGAGCGCCATGGTGCGCTTGCTGTAGTTGCCGTGATCGCTCGTGCCTGCAGGCTTGGACGAGTCGCCGTAGCCGCGCAGGTCGCAGGCCACCACGGTGAAGTGGCGCGCGAGCGTCGGGGCTATCCGATGCCAGATCGCGTGGGTTTGCGGATGACCGTGCAGCAGCAGCAATGGCGGCCCGTCGCCCCCGACGACGGCATGGATGCGGACGTCGCGGTCGGTTTCGATGGTCCTGCGCTCAAAGCTAGCGAACAAGGGTTCTGTCACGGCGGCGTCTCCTGACGGGTGGGATCCCGGGATTCTAGTTGGTGATCACGAATCCAATAAGAGTCTGGCAGGAATAACATTGCTGCCTGCCAGGAACGAATGGAGGCGGCAGAAGGCCGGTCCAAGTTCGTGACGCTGCACGGCCTGATCATGGTGTTCGGCGCCATCATGCCGGCGTTCGTCGGCATGGCAAAGTGGATGATCCCGTTGATGAACGGCGCGTCGGACATGGCGTTCGCGCGCATGAACAACTTCAGCTTCTGGCTGCTGCCGCCCGCCGGCCTGCTGCATCCGCGGCGGTGAGCGCGCATCCGCCAGCCCATGGGAGGGCGGACAGGGTCTGGAATGGTCGGTGCCATCGCCCGCGCCCTTCCATACCTTCGAGGTGCCGCCACAACTGCGATAGCGGCCGCACGCCATCAAGAAAAAAATGGGCGCGTCTTGCGAACGCGCCCACGATCGTGGCGCCGGCGCTTGCGAGCCGGCGCCGGTACAGACCATCAGCGGCCGCCCGAGCCCGATGTACCCGAGCCCGAGGTGCCGGACCCCATGGAGCCCGAGCCGCTGGTGCCGCCCGAGCCCGAGGTGTCCGATCCAGGCGAGCCCGGCGACCCCGAGCCCATGGACCCCGAACCGCTGGTGCCGCCGGAGCCAGAGCTTCCGGGTCCCATGGACCCCGAACCGCTGGAGCTGGATCCGCTGGTGGACGAGTCGCCCGAGCGCGAGCGGGTGCCGCGGGTGGTGCCGCTCTTGCTGCTGCCGGATCCGCTTCCCGACTGATAGCCGGACGACTCGCTGCCGCCTCCACTGGTGCCGCCGCTGCTGCTGCCTCCGCTGCCTCCGCTGCCTCCGCTGCTGCCGGTGCCGCCGCCCGAGCCAGCGCCGGCACCGCCGCCGCCTGCCCCCTGCGCCAGCACGGCCCCGGCTGCCAAGGCCAGGCACGACGCGAGCGTCGCCGCCAACGTTCTTGCGTTCGTTTTCATTTCAAGTCTCCAGATAGCGTGAGTGGGCAGGCTTGTGTGCAGGCCGCCATGGCGTGGCAGCTCCGGACCTGTCCCGTGAGAACCCATGCGATGCGCATGCGGAGGGACATGACGCAATGGGCGTGCCGTATCCCGCGGTGGCGGAAGGGCGACCCCATCACGCCGGGGTTGCAGTATTGGGCGGCAAGCGGTGCAGAATTTGCGGATCCGAGCGGATCCGCACGGACGGGCTGCGCGAGTTTCGCTTACTTGTTGTGGCGTAGCGTCCGGTTCATCGGGCCAGCACCCGTTGGCACGCACTATGCGAGGCTGTAGGTCCGGACATGTGTCCGGCAACGCGGAGAAGTACCATGACCCAGCAACAGCAAGGCCAGAACCAGCAAGGCAGCAAGCAGCAGGAGCAGCAGAACAAGCAAGGCCAGCAGCAACAGGGCGGCCAGCAGAAGCAACAGCAGCAGCGCAAGTAACGCGCGTAGCCGGCGGGCCGTCCCCCGACCCGCCGGCCACCTTTCCGATCGTCGGCATCGATGCCGACGCCATTCCAGGTCGACGACCTGTGCCGCTACGAGCGCCTTTCCGAAATCGACGGGTCGAAGGCGCTCGATATCGCGGCCTGCGTCATCCAGCATGTCGACCGCGATAACGGCGGATATTGTTCGTCGATCTGGTGCTATTCCATTCGATAAGGGCGCGGTGTCGCTCGCATGGGGCCCGGACGGCCTGAGTCTGCTCGTTGGCGGCTTCCGGCCCCTGGGTTTCCGTCTTTACTTCCTTTACTGCTGTACTGCCCTCTCCCCCTCCCCACTCCCGCGAGCGGGGCGGGAGGATGTGGTTCGTTCGAGGCCGCCATATCCGGAAAACTACTTAGCTAGAACATAAAAGTCATATAGATGAGTTAGTTGACCTTCATCAACCCGTCTCCTATATTGGCCTGCATAACCATCCAACAAGGAGACAGCGATGATTCATGTCGTATTGCATGACGCGAAGGACACGGTGGCGGTTGCCGTGGTCGAAGGCATCCAGGCGGGCACCGAGCTGAACGCGTGGATCATGGACGAAGACCGCACCATCACCGTCACGGCAAGGCAGCCCATTCCCATCGGCCACAAGGTCGCGCTGCGCGACATGCAGCCGAACGACACGGTCTACAAGTACGGCGTCGACATCGGCCGGGTGGTCGCGCCGATCAAGGCTGGCGAGCACGCCCACGTGCACAACATCAAGACGAAACGCTGGTAAGCGGTCCGTCCCTTCCGTTGCCTTGCGCCGCCGGCGCATTCCCGTTCACGACCCTATTCGCTCACCGAGAGCAAAGAGCCAACTCATGTCCATCGTCGACCACAACACGACCTTCCGGGGCTATCGCCGCGACAACGGCCGCGTAGGCGTGCGCAACCACGTCATCATCCTGCCGCTGGATGACCTGTCCAACGCGGCGGCGGAGGCCGTTGCGGCCGCCATCAAGGGCACCATGGCGATTCCTCATCCCTATGGGCGCCTGCAGTTCGGTCCCGACCTGGACCTGCACTTCCGTACGCTGATCGGCGCGGGCAGCAACCCCAATGTCGCCGCCGTGGTGGTGATCGGCATCGAGGACGGCTGGACCAAGCGCGTGGTCGATGGCATCGCCGCGACGGGCAAGCCCGTGGTGGGCTTCGGTATCGAAGGTCACGGCGACCACGACACCATCATGCGCGCGTCGAAGGCGGCCAAGGAGTTCGTGCAGTACGCCACCGCGCTGCACCGCGTGGAATGCCCGATCTCGGACCTGTGGGTGTCGACCAAGTGCGGCGAGTCGGATACCACGTCGGGCTGCGGCGCCAATCCCACCGTCGGCAATGCCTTCGACAAGCTGCATCCGCTCAAGACCACGCTGGTCTTCGGCGAGACCTCGGAGCTGACCGGCGGCGAACATATCGTGGCGGCGCGCTGCGCCAATGACGAGGTGCGACACAAGTTCATGGCGATGTTCGAGCGCTACCAGGCCATGATCGACCGCTGGAAGACCACCGACCTGTCGGAGTCCCAGCCCACCAAGGGCAACATCGCCGGCGGCCTGACCACCATCGAAGAGAAGGCGCTGGGCAACATCCAGAAGATCGGCAAGAAATGCACGGTCGATGGCGTGCTGGACAAGGCCGAGGAGCCCACGCATCCCGGCCTGTGGTTCATGGATTCGTCGTCCGCCGCCGCGGAAATGGTGACGCTGTGCGCCGCCAGCGGTTTCGTCGTGCACTTCTTCCCGACCGGCCAGGGCAACGTGATTGGCAACCCCATCGTGCCGGTGATCAAGCTGTGCGCGAATCCACGAACGGTGCGCCTGATGAGCGAGCACATGGATGTCGATTGCTCGGGGCTGCTGCAACGCGAGCTGAACCTGGACCAGACCGGCGACAAGCTGCTCGAATGCATGCTGGCCACCATCAACGGTCGCTGGACCGCGGCGGAGGCGCTGGGCCACCGCGAGTTCGTGCTGACCCGTATCCACGAGTCCGCATGATGAAGCGCATCTGCATCAGCGAGTTCATGGACGCCGATGCGGTCGCCGCGCTGTCGGCCGGCTTCGACCTGCGCTACGAGCCGGCGTGGGTCGATCGCCGCGCCGACCTTGTAGCGGCGCTGCCGCAGGCCGATGCGCTCATCGTGCGCAACCGCACGCAGGTCGATGCCGCGCTGCTCGACAGTGCGCCACGGCTGCGCGTGGTGGGCCGGCTTGGCGTGGGCCTGGACAATATCGATGTCGAATCGTGCGCCGCGCGCGGCATCCGCGTGATCCCGGCAGTCGGCGCCAATGCGCGCTCGGTCGCCGAGTATGTGGTCATCACGGTGGCGATGCTGCTGCGCGGGGCCTTTGCCAGCGGCGCGGAGGTGGCGCAGGGCAAGTGGCCGCGAGCCCGTCTGTCGGAGGGGCGCGAGACGCTCGGCAAGACGCTGGGCGTGGTCGGTTTCGGCGATATCGGCCGGCAGACCGCCGCGCTGGCGCAGGCGTTCGGCATGCGCGTGATCGCGCACGATCCGATGCTGCGCGCCGACGATCCCGTGTGGCAGGGCCGCGACGTCGCGCCGCGCTCGCTCGATGCGCTGCTCGCGGAAGCGGATGCCGTGAGCCTGCACGTGCCGCTGGTGCCGGCCACGCGGCATCTGATCAATGCGCCGCGACTCGCCGCGATGAAGTCCGGCGCGGTGCTGGTCAACACGGCTCGCGGCGGCGTGGTCGACGAGGCGGCGTTGGCTCAGGCCCTGCGTGAAGGACGGCTGGCAGGCGCCGCGCTGGACGTGTTCGAGCAGGAGCCGTTGCCCGCGGGCTCGCCGCTCGCGGATGTGCCCAACCTGGTATTGACCCCGCATATCGGTGGCGTGACGCGCGAGGCCAATGCGCGGGTGTCGATGCTGATTGCCCGCAAGGTGCGCGAAGCGCTGGAGGAGGGCACGGCATGACGGCAAGCGCGCGGATCGAAATGTCGGCGTTGAAGCGGCTTGCCGCGACGGCATTGCGCCGCGCCGGCGCCAGCGACGTGCAGGCCGCCACGACGGCGGACGCGCTGGTGCGGGCCGATGCGGCGGGCCTTGCCTCGCACGGCGTGTCGCGCGTGCCGATGTATGTCGCGCACCTTCGGCGTGATCGCGTCGATGGGCAGGCGGTGCCCGTGGTGCGGGCACACAGGGGCAGCGCGGTGCTGGTGGATGCAGGCTGCGGCTTCGCCTTTCCGGCGTGCGCGCTGGCGGTGGACGAAGCGATGCGCCGCGCGCGCGAGCTGGGCGCCGGCGTGGCGGCGGTCACCAACAGCCATCACTTCGGCGCGGCGGCCCTGCATCTGGACGCGGTCGCGCAAGCCGGCATGGTCGGCATCGCGCTGGGCAACTCGCCGGCCGCGATGCCCGCATGGGGTGGGCGCAAACCGCTGTTCGGCACGAATCCGATCGCGGCGGTGTTTCCGCGACGCGATGCCGCGCCGGTGGTGATCGACCTGTCTCTGTCGGAGGTCGCGCGCGGCAAGATCATGGTCGCCGCCAAGGCCGGCAAGCCGATCCCGACCGGCTGGGCGCTGGATGAAGCGGGCCAGCCCACCACCGATGCCGCGGCGGCACTGCGCGGGTCGATGCTGCCCGCCGGGGGCGTCAAGGGCGCGATGCTGGCGCTGATGGTGGAGCTGCTCGTCGTCTCGCTGGCCGGCGCGCACTTCGGCGCGGAGGCCGATTCGTTCTTCGAGGACGAAGGCGGACGGCCCCGCATCGGCCAGCTCTTCCTGGTGTTCGATCCCGCCGCGTTCAGCGGACAGGAGATCTATCACGCGCGCGTCGAAGCGCTGTTGGCCGCGATGCTCGCCGATCACGGCACGCGCCTGCCCGGCGCCCGTCGCGAGGCGGCGCGAATCCAGGCCAGCACCGAAGGCATAGCCGTGCCGGAGGGCCTGCTGGCGGAACTGAAAGCGCTGGCCGGGGAGTCGTCGCCCGGCTAGCGCGCGCCGGCGCGCCGGCTTACCAACAGCCGTCGTCCGCAATGTACGGGGACGGCCCACACAGGAGACCACACCATGC
The DNA here is from genome assembly GCF_007829435.1 of Cupriavidus gilardii J11. Taxonomy (GTDB): domain Bacteria; phylum Pseudomonadota; class Gammaproteobacteria; order Burkholderiales; family Burkholderiaceae; genus Cupriavidus; species Cupriavidus gilardii_D. The sequence goes on along the minus strand of NZ_VLJN01000008.1, from coordinate 40,773 downwards.
ATCGACCATTGATTCGCCGCGTGCTGACTCACGCGGCCGCCGTGTCTGTGGCGCTGATTGCCGCGACCTATCCCGTTGCCAGTACGGCGCAGCCGCCATCCGCGGACGGCAGCGACTATCCCAGCAAGCCGATTCGCTATGTGGTGCCGTTCGCGCCCGGTGGACTGACCGATGTCATGGCGCGCATGGTAGGGCACCAGTTGTCGGAGGAGTGGAAGAAGCCGATCGTGGTGGACAACAAGCCGGGCGGCAACGCCAATATCGGCGCGGACGTGGTCGCCAAGTCGCCGCCCGACGGCTATACATGGCTGGCGGTGACATTGACCCATGCGTCCAACGTGACGCTCTTTCCGAAGCTGCCGTTCAGCATGCAGAAGGACCTTGTGCCAGTGGCGCGCATCGCATCGTCGCCGATGATGGTGGTGGTGCCGGCGAACTCGCCGATCAGGTCGATGAAGGACCTGGCGGAGGCGGCGCGCACCCGCAAGCTCAATGCGGGGTCGAGCGGCAACGGCACGCCGCCGCATCTGACGCTGGCGCTGTTCGAGAGCCAGACGGGCACCAGCATCACCCACGTGCCGTACAAGGGCGGGGCACCCTCGATGACGGACCTGATCGGCGGACAGATCGATGTGGTGTTCTCCAATTTCCCCGAGTCGCTGGCTCACGTGAAGGGCGGCAAGCTCCGCGCGCTGGCGGTGACCACGCGGGAGCGACATCCGCTGCTGCCGGATGTGCCGACGGTGGCCGAAGCGGGCTTTCCGGACCTGGTGGTGGAGAACTGGACGGGGATGATGATGCCGGCGGGAACGCCCAAGCCGGTGATCGACAAGGTGGCCGCTGCCGTGGCCCGCATGGTGGAATCGAAGGAGGCACGCGAGCGCATCATCACGGCGGGCTTCTCGCCGGCGCCGCAGGTAAGCGGGCCCTTCAACGATTATTTCCAGGGCGAGGTGGCGCGCTGGGCGAAGCTGATCGACGAGAAGAAGATCAGGCCGCAGTGAGGGAGGCAGGGGCGGTGCGCCGCGGTTACTGCCCTCTCCCCCGGCCCCTCTCCCGCTTTGCCGGAGAGGGAGAGAACCGGCGGTGTTTCAAACGCGGTGGGTTTGTTCCCCGCCCGTATCCAACCGCCCACTGAACCGAAAGCGATGCAAGTCATCTATGTTATATAGCCAAGCACATGCAACGCTTACGGTCTAGGGAGATATTCGAAGTGGGCGCGGAATTCGGGTCCGGCACCGCCATCGGAGGCGTGCTCTACAAGGACGTCAAGCGCGCGATTCTCGCCGCGCTGGCAAGCGGCGAGTGGAAGCCCGGCGAGGCGATCCCGGCCGAGCGCCGCCTGGTGGAACGCTTCGGCGTGTCGATCGGCACGCTGCGCAAGGCCATCGACGAACTGGTGGCCGAGAACATCATGATCCGCCACCAGGGGCGGGGCACCTTCGTCGCCACGCATCGGCAGGAGGACCATTTCTTCCGCTTCTTCCGCGTGGTGCGTGAAGACGGCCATCGCGCCTTTCCGACGGTGCGGCTGGAACGCTTTCGTCGCGCGAAGGCGACCCGCGAGGACGCCCAGGCCCTTGGGCTTCAGACGGGCGAGCGGGTCTTCCATTTCGTCAACGTGCTGTCGCTCGATGGCCGGCCGGTGATGACCGACGCCATCACCGTGCCCGAGGCGCTGTTCGACGGCCTGACGGAAGCCATGCTGCGCGAGCGCCCCAACACGCTGTACAACTTCTACCAGGACGCCTTCGGCATCAACGTGATCCGCACCGAGGAGCGATTGCGCGCGGTATTGGCCACGCAGGACGATCAGCGCCTGCTACAGGTGCCGCCCGGCGGCCCGCTGTTGCAGATCACGCGCATCGCTTCGTCGTATCACGACCGGCGCGTGGAGCGTCGGGTGTCGCGGCTCGATACGACGGCGCATGAGTTTGCGATTTCGCAGCCGTAGGGGGTGTTGCTGGTTTTTTGGGTGATTGCCCTCTCCCCCGCCCCTCTCCCGCACAGCGGGAGAGGGGCCGGGGGAGAGGGCAGTCCTCCGCGTAGCAGGAACCCCGCGCCTTTTTCTCCGGCACCCCTTGTGCATCCGCACATTGCTCTCTATAATCCGCGCCTTCCACAGGCTCGTAGCTCAGCTGGTTAGAGCACCACCTTGACATGGTGGGGGTCGTTGGTTCGAGTCCAATCGAGCCTACCAACGCATTCCGGACCACCCGGGCGCATTGCGCGCCCGGGGCGCGCCGATCAGGCGCCTCGCGTCTTCCTTCCCTTTCTCGCCTGCTTCGCGCAGTCGCCGCAACGGCCGCGCAGCGTCAGCTCGTGCTGTTCCACTTCAAAGCCCGGTGGCGTGATTTCGTCGAGATGGCCCGGGCATCCTTCCAGCGGAAACACGCGATCGCACAGCAGGCACTGGAAGTAGTGCTTGTGCACGACCTCATCGGGTCGCGCCACGGCCTCGTAGCGGTCTGCCTGTCCGGGCAGCGGTACCGCGATCAGCCCGCCTTCCTTCACCAGGGCACGGATATTGCGATACACCGTCGCCAGCCCGAGCGTGGGCACCGCACGCTGCGCGGCGGCGAGAATTTCCGCGGGACTCAACGGGCGGGCGGCTTCGCGCAATGCGTTCAGCACCGCCTCGCGTTGACGGGTCATGCGTTCCATCGCTAGAATCTTAATGAAAATCGATTATCAATAACGCCGGAGTGGCTGCTTGTATTCGGAGTGGCACCTCACGGCGCTGTGCATGCCGGTTTCAGCCGGCCTGCCAGCACGTCGTCACGGCGCCGTTTCCGTCGTGACCCACGCCGCCATTTTCCCAGGATCGTCGATGCCGCGCGCGCATTCGTTCGCTACCGTTCCGTCTTTTGCCCTGGCCTTGCTGGCCCTGTCTTCGCTGGCCGATGCCGCCGAACGGGAAGACGCCATACTGCCGCAGGTTTCGGTGCTGAGCACATCGACGGCATCGTACAACGTTGACGACAGCAGCGGCGCCCTCCGCACCGACACGCCGCTGCGCGAGGTGCCGCAGGCCGTACGGGTGTTGCCGCGCGCGCTGCTCGACGATATCGGCGCCACGCGCTTCGAGCAGAGCTTCGACTACGCCAGCGGCGTGGCGAGGCTGGACAGCTTTGGCGGCCTGTGGGACAACTTCGCGGTGCGTGGCTTCGCCGGCAACGAGAATTCCGGGTCCGCGTATCTCGTCGACGGTTTCGTGGCGAACCGTGGCTTCGCGGCGCCGCGCGATGCCGCCACCATCGAGCGCGTGGAAGTGCTCAAGGGCCCGACCTCGTCGTTGTATGGCAGCAGCGAACCTGGCGGCGCCATCAATATCGTCACGCGCCAGCCTCAGCTCAAGCCCGCGCAGACCTACGAGTTCGAGACCGGCAATCGCGATCGCTACCGTGTCGCCGCCGATGTGACCGGCCCGCTGGGCGAGCGCCTGGCCGGACGGCTGATCGCGGTGGCGGATCATGAAGGCAGCGAGCGCGACTTCGTCAACAGCCAGCGCTTCCTGCTGGCGCCGTCGCTGACCTGGCTCGCGGGATCCGCTACCGTGGTTCGCTACAGCGGCGAATTGCAGCGCTATGCCACGCCGCTGGACCGTGGTGTGGTTGCCATCGACGGCAACCCCGGCACGCTGCCGCGCGAGCGCTTTCTGGGCGAGCCCGCCGATGGCGATATCCGGATCGACAGCCAGGCGCATCAGCTTGCCGTCGAGCACGACTTCTCGGCGCGCTGGAAGGGGCGATTTGCGCTGTCCTACCGGGGCAGCTCGCTGCGCGGCTACTCGACCGAACCGTTCGCGCTCGCGGCGGACCGGCGCACATTGCTGAGGCAGCGCCGCTATCGCGACTATCAGTCGGACGATCTCGCATTGCAGGCCGACGTCACCGGGCAATTCGACACCGGGCCGCTGACGCACACGCTGCTGGTCGGGGTCGATGCCTACCGCTTCACCAGCACGCAGCTGCAGTTTCGCCGCAATCCCAGCGCGGGCGAGCCGTATGCGCTGGACATCCACGATCCGGTGTATGGACAGACGCCGCCGACGCTGGCGCCGAACACGGACACGCAGGAGCGGCAGACCAATGTCGGCCTTTACGCGCAGGACCAGATCGGACTGGGCGAGCGATGGCGCATGCTCGCGGGCGTGCGGGTCGACGCCTACGATCAACGGCTGGACAACCGCCTGCGCGGGACATTCGCCAGCCAGAACCAGACCGCGGTATCGCCACGCGTCGGGGTGAGTTACCTGGCAAGCCGCAATGTATCGCTGTTCGCCAATGCCAGCCGATCCTTCCGTCCCAATGCCGGCAGCGACGCCGCCGGGAACGCGTTTTCGCCCGAACGGGCGCGCGCCTTCGAGGCGGGGCTCAAGTACGACAGCGACGATCGCCGCTTCGGCGCGACGCTGTCCGCGTTCTCGATCCACAAGCGCAATGTGTTGACCACCGATCCTGCCGACACCGCCTACCTGATCGCCGCTGGCGCGGCACGCAGCCGCGGCGTGGAGCTGGACCTCGCGGGCAAGGTCGGCCAGCATTGGCGCGTGTCGGCCAGCGCGGCGTTCACCGACGCCGAGATCACCGCCGATAGCCGCCTGCCCGCTGGCACGCCGCTGCGCAATATTCCGCGGACCAGCGGCAGCGTGCTCGCGATGTATGAAGACGCCGCGCCGATCGGGCAGCGGTATGGCGTGGGCGGCGGCCTGCGCTATGTCGGCAAGCGCTCGGGCGACGCCAACGACAGCTTCACGCTGCCCGCGCACACGCTGGTCGACGCGATGGCGTGGTGGCAGGCGAACCGCAACGTGCGCGTGACGCTGTCCGTGCGCAATCTCTTCGACAAGGATTACTACGCGGCGTCGTACAGCGATCTGTGGGTGACGCCGGGAACAGGCAGGACGGTCCGGCTTGGGTTGCGTTTGAGTTATTGAGCGATGGCGGGGAGGAACGTGAAACGGTACGGTGACGAGTTGTTTGGGGCTGGTGTGGGGGCGGGTAATGCTGGGACTGCCCTCTCCTGCGGCCCCTCTCCCGCGTGCGGGAGAGGGGCCGGGGGAGAAGGCAGTAACCCCATCCCCCACCCCAAACGCCGCCAGATCCTGCTGGCAGGCGCCGCCGCCCTCGCCAATACAATTGCCACTCCAGCCCGCGCTCAACCCATGGAAGCCGCGCCAAGCCGCCCGCTGCGCATCGTCGGCCCCTGGGAACTGTCGAGCCTCGACCCGCTGCGCAATGGCTATCTGTTCCCGCGCATGCAGGTCACCGAAACGCTGGTCGACTTCGACGACGCAGGCCGCGCAAAGCCCGCACTGGCGGCGGGCTGGCAAGTATCGGCGGACGGCCTGCACTGGCGCTTCGCCGTGCGCCCGGCTGCGCGCTTTCACGATGGCACGCCGGTTCGCGCGGCCGATGTGGTGACCGCGCTGGAACGCGCCCGTCATCCCGCCGGCGTGCTGGGCCATGCCCCGATCGAAGCGATCGTGGCCGGGCCCGGTTCAGACCATGTGACGATCCGCCTGCAGCGTCCGTTCTCGTCGCTGCTGGCGCTGCTGTCGCACAGCAGCGCGCAGATTCTCGCGCCGGCAAGCTTCGGGGCCAACGGCGCGGTACGGGCCATCGTCGGAAGCGGCCCGTATCGCATCGTCCGGCTGGAGCCGCCCCAGCGCTTCGCCGTGGAGGCGTTCGACGGATGGCGGGGTCCGCGCCCGGCTGTCCGGCATGCCTCGTACCTTTCCGTGGGCCGCGCGGAGATGCGGGCATTGATGGCCGAAGCCGGGCAGGCCGAGCTGGCCTATGGACTGGACCCCGCCAGCATCGTGCGCCTGCGGCGGGGCAGGGCGGTCAGCGTGCTGGGCATCGAAATCCCACGGACTACCGCGCTGAAGCTGAACGCGGCGCATCCGCTGCTGGCCGAGCCCGACGCGCGGCGCGCGCTGGCGGTGGCGATCGACCGGCGCGGGATCGCGCAGGCGATCCTGCGTGAGCCGGCCCTGGCGGCGGGTCAGCTCTTTCCGCCCACGCTGAGCGGCTGGCACCAGAGCGCGTTGCCCGCGTGGGGCCATGCGCCGGTACAGGCCCGGGAGTGGCTGCACGGCCTCGGCTGGCGCGCCGGCGCCGACGGCGTGCTGCGCCGCGCCGGCCAGCGCTTCGCGCTGACACTGACCACCTTTCCCGATCGCCCGGAACTGCCGGTGATCGCGGCCGCCATCCAGGAACAGATGCGGTTGATCGGCGTGCAGGTACGCGTGGCGGTCGGCAATTCGAGCGAGGTGCCGCTCGGCCATCGCGACGGCTCGCTGGAGATGGCGCTGATCGCGCGCAACTATGGCGTGGTGCCGGACGCTTACGGCACCGTCGCGCAGGACTTCGACGCCGATGGCGGCGATTGGGGCGCGATGGGATGGCAGTCGGCATCGCTGGTCGACGCCGTGCGGGCATTGCGCGGGAGCACCGACCCCGCAGTGGCGGCGCCGTTGCGCGCGCGCATCGCCAGCGAGATCCATCACGGCCTGCCGCTGATCCCCGTGGTCTGGTATCGCCAGACGGTGGCGGTCAGCAGGCGCCTGGACGGCGTCACGATCGATCCATTCGAGCGCTCCTATCGGCTTACCGATATGCGGTGGACATCATGAACGATGCTGTCGAAACGATGAGAACCACAATGACATCGACAACGACGTTATCGCCGGAAGCGGCGGACGGGACGGACGTGGAGCGCACGCCGCGTTCCGGCATGCGAAGCGGCGCCCGCACGGTGGCGCGAATCGCGGGGCAACGCGGCGTGCAGGCGCTGATCGTCGCCGCGCTGGTGTCCAGCGTCAGTTACCTGATGATGCGGGTGCTGCCGGGCGACATGGCATTCCGCGTCGCCGCCGGCCGCTACGGCTACGACATGGTCAGCGCCGAAGCGGCCGAGGCCGTGCGCGCCGAACTGGGCCTAGCGCGGCCGTGGCTGGAAGGGCTGGCCGCGTGGTGGCACCGTCTGCTGCAGGGCGACCTCGGCGTGTCGACGGTGACCGGCGCACCGGTGATCGAAGAGATCGGGCACCAGCTTGCCCACACGCTCGGGCTGGCCTGCGCGGCGCTCGCGATATCGGCGGCGATCGCGGTGCCACTTGGCTTTGCCGCCGGCATGCGGCCCGGCAAGGCCGCGGACCGCGCCACCTTGCTGCTATCGGTCGCGCTGCGCGCGCTGCCGCCGTTCGTGCTCGGCATTGTGCTGGTGACCGCGCTGTCGGTGCACTTCGATCTGTTGCCGGCCGGCGGCCACGGCGAGCACGGCAATTGGATCGCGCCCGCGCTGACGCTCGCGCTCGGACTGTCGGCCGCCGCCATGCGCGTCGCCCGCGACGCCATGCGCGACGTCGCCGCGTCGCCGCACTTCCTGTTCGCGCGAACCAAGGGCCTGTCGGACCGGCTGGCAATGCTGCGCCATGGGGTGCGCAACGCCGCGGTACCGGTGGTGGCTTACCTCGGTGTGCAGCTGATCTATCTGCTGGAGGGCGTGGTGGTGGTCGAGACGCTGTTCGCGTGGCCGGGCATCGGCCACGCCCTGGTGCACGCGATCTTCGGCCGCGACGTGCCGATGATCCAGGGCACCGCGCTGGTGATGGGGCTGTTGTTCGTCGGCCTCAACGCACTGGTCGATCTGGCCTGCGCCGCGATCGACCCGCGTGTGCGCGCGAGGCGGCCATGATGGTCCGGGGATCCGCGACGCGGGCACGCGTAATCGCCATCGTTCTGCTGATGGCATTGCTTGCACTGGCGGTGGCCGGGCCAGTGCTGTCACCACGCGCGCCTTTCGAACAGAACCTGTACGCGATATTGCAACCGCCCAGCCTTGCCGAACCGCTGGGCACCGACCACCTTGGCCGCAGCCTGTTCGCGCGGGTGGCCGCCGCCACCCGCCTGTCGCTGGGACTTGCCATCCTCTGCGTGCTGTCGGCCGCGGTCCCCGGCACGCTGCTGGGCTTGCTGGCGGCGTGGCGGGGCGGATGGGCGGAGCGGCTGCTTTCGGCGCTGGCGGACGTGGTGCTGGCGCTGCCGGGACTGCTGCTGGTGCTGCTGCTGGCGGCGCTGGCGCCGGGGGCGATGTGGCCGCTGTATCTGGGGCTGTCGCTGGTGCTGTGGGTCGAGTATTTCCGCGTGGTGCGGGCGCGCGCCGCGGTGGTGCTCGCCGGGCCGCAGGTCGAGGCCGCGCGGCTGCTGGGCTTCGGTGCCGGCTATATCGCGTGGCGCCATCTGCTGCCCGAACTGGCGCCGGTATTGCGCACGCTGACCAGCTTTGGCGTCGGCGCCGCGGTGCTGGCGTTGGCCGCCATGGGCTTCGTCGGCATGGGGGCACAGCCGCCCGCCGCCGAACTGGGACTGATGATGACTGAATTGCTGCCCTACGCCGCCGAGGCTCCGTGGGCCATTGGCGCGCCGGTGGCGGTGCTGGCCTGCGCGATGCTGGCGCTGGTGCTGCTTGGCGAGCGCGTCAACGGAGAAGCGCAATGAACGGGTGCGCGCGATTGGGCGAGGGCGAGCGGWTGCTCGCCGTCGACCGCCTGACCATTCACGACGGCGCCACCACGCTGCTGCAACCGGTTTCGCTTGAACTGCATGCCGGCCGGGCGCTTACGCTGCTGGGCGAAAGCGGGTCGGGCAAGAGCCTGCTCGCCCACGCCGTGATGGGAACGCTGCCGCCCGGGCTGCGGGCAGAGGGCCGTATCGAGTGCCTGGGCGTGCCGGGGGACGCGGGCGATCGCCATGCCCGTCGCCGGATGTGGGGCCGGCGGCTGGCCTTGCTGCCCCAGGAGCCCTGGTTTGCCCTCGATCCGCTGATGCGCGTGGGCAGCCAGCTCGCCGAGACCTACCGCTGGGTCGCCGGCGCCGGCCGCCATGCCGCGCGGCAGCGCGCCCACGACGAACTGCGCGCGATGGGGCTGGGGCATGCGGGCGACGCGTATCCGTGGACCTTGTCCGGCGGCATGGCGCAGCGTGCCGCGTTCGCGATCGCGCGTGCCGGTGATGCGCCGGTGCTGATTGTCGATGAGCCCACCAAGGGGCTGGACCGCGCCTGGCGCGACGATATCGTGGCGCGCCTGCAGGCGGCGCTGGCACAGGGCTGCGCGGTGCTGACCATCACGCACGACATCGGCGTGGCGCGCGCGCTGGGAGGGGATGTGATGGTGCTGCGCGACGGGCGCGTCCTCGAGCGCGGCGATGTGGCCAATGTGCTGTCGGCCCCATCGCATGCCTATACGGCGGCATTGCTGGCGGCCGAGCCGTCCGCATGGCAACGGATGCCGGCGGTCCAGCCCGGGCCGCCCATTCTGTCGGCGCGCCGCCTGGGAAAGCGCTTTGGCGCGCGCGTGCTGTTCCAGGGGCTCGATCTGCAGTTAGGCGCGGGCGAGCGGATTGCCGTCACGGGACCGAGCGGCAGCGGCAAATCGACGCTCGGCAATGTGCTGCTTGGCCTGGTGCCGCCGGATGACGGTACCGTGGCAAGGCCGCCAGGCATTGCGCCGGTGCGCTACCAGAAGCTGTATCAGGATCCCGCCGCCGCTTTCGCGCCGCGGTTGCGCATCGGTCGCGCGCTCGACGACCTGATTCGCCGCCATGGCCTGGACCGCAGCCGCGTGGCGCCATGGATGGCACGGCTGGGCCTGTCGCCGGCGCTGCTCGAACGACTGCCGGGCGCCGTGTCCGGGGGCGAACTGCAGCGCTTCGCGTTGCTGCGGGCATTGCTGCTTCGGCCGGCTTTTCTGTTTGCCGACGAGCCGACCTCGCGGCTCGACCCGATCATGCAGCAGGCCACCATGGCATTGATCGGGGAAGCGACGCAGGAATCCGGTTGTGCGCTGATGCTCGTGACCCACGACGCCGACATCGCGGCGCATATGGCGCCGCGACACATTGCGTTTCAGGGGTTGACCGGCGCGTAGTCCGGGCGATAGCGGCGGTTCTGGCGCTCAGTCAAAGATCTCGTGCCAGATGCTCTTCTTCTTGCGGTAGTACTTGTCCTCGTGATAGCGGCGATCGTCATCGTAGTGCCGCGGAGCAGGCGCGGATGCCGCCGTTTGCGCAGGACGTGCCGCGGGGGCCTGCTCGGCCGAGGCCCGCTCCAGGATCTTGTCGAGCTCGCCGCGATCCAGCCATACGCCGCGGCATTGCGGACAATAGTCGATCTCCACGCCCTGGCGCTCGGACATCACCAGCGTGGTCTGTGGGCAAACCGGACATTGCATGGAGGCTCTCCTTGGGTGACAGTTGATAGTGGTCAGACCGGGGTTGGGGACGCTTGGTTCGCGGGGTTGGGGTGCGGTGGTGGTGTGGCGGTGACTGCCTCTCCCCCGCCCGTCTTCCCCGCCCCTCTCCCGCAGGCGGGAGAGGGGCGGGGAAGAGGGGAGTAACGGCAATACCCCCATGGCCCATCCCCGCCCACCTGCTACCCTTCGCCCACCCGCAACCCGGGTCACAAAATACAACCAGGGAGATCCGATGTCCCATCACGTGGCCGGCAGTGCCGGCTATGACACCCACGCCAGCGAACTGGCCCGGCAGTACGAGCAGCTGCGCTTCGAGGACGTGCATCGCGACGTGCTGCACCTGATGCCGTCCCGTCCCGCCACCGTAGTCGACATTGGCGCCGGTTCGGGCCGCGATGCGGCCGCGCTGGCCCGGTTGGGACACACCGTCGTCGCGGTGGAGCCTACCGACGCGCTGCGTGCCGAGGGAGAACGGCTGCATGTCGATTTACCAATCCAGTGGCGCGACGATTCGCTGCCGGCATTGCAGGCTTTGCGCAAGGAGGGGCGACGCTACGACCTGATGCTGCTGAGCGCGGTCTGGATGCATCTCGACGCAGGGGAGCGCGCCGAAGGCATGGCGGCATTGGCCGAACTGCTGGCGCCCGGGGGTGTCGCGATCCTGTCGCTGCGTCACGGCCCGGTGCCGGAGGGCAGGAGGATGTTCGATGTATCGGCTGACGAGACCATCGCGCTGGCGGCCCGGCACGGTTTGCAGGCTTGCCATCGGGGCATGCGCGACGATGTGCTGGGGCGGCCGGATGTGCGATGGAGCGTGGTGGCGCTGCGCCAGCCGGGGTAGGGGATGGGGCAGGGAACGGGCGGTCGATGCCGGGCGTCACGGGGGCGGGCTTGCGCGGTGTTGTGACTGCCCTCTCCCCGGCCCCTCTCCCGCATGCGGGAGAGGGGAACTCATCAGGAGTTCTGGATACCGAGCTTGCGGATGACCTCGCCCCAGGTTTTCGAATCGCCGAACGCGCGTTGCTTGATCGAGTCGGCGGAGCCGCCGATCGGATCGAGATAGAGGCCGGCGAGCTTGGTCCGGACCTGCGGATCGGCCAGGAAGCGTTGCACCGCCTGGTTCAGGCGAGCGACGATCTTCGGGTCCAGATTGGCCGGTCCGAGCAGCGCATACCAGGCCGGGATGGCCGGCAGGGTCAGGCCCGCTTCCTTGACGGTCGGCACGTTGGGCAACTGCGGCACGCGCTTGTCGCCGATCACCGCGACCGGCACCACGTTGCCGCTGGTTATCTGCGGCAGCGCCGTGCCCAGCACGCTCACCATCGCGTCCACTTCGCCGGCGATCACGCCAGTGAGCGCCGGTCCCGAGCCCTTGTAGGCTACGTGGGTCATCTTCACGCCGGCCTTGTCGGCCAGGACTTCCATCGCCAGATGGGTGGAGTTGCCCACGCCGGCGCTGCTGAAGGTCAGGCCGCCCGGCTTTGCCTTTGCCTTTTCGATGAATGACGCCATCGACGTGATACCGCTGGCCTTGCTGGCCACCACCACGAACGGGGTATCGACCACCGGCGCGATATAGGTGAAATCCTTCTGCGGATCGTAGGCCAGCGACTTGTACAGGTGCTGATTGAACGTGACCTGCGACGCGCCGGTCAGCAGCAGCGTATAGCCGTCGGCCGGCTGCTTGGCGACGAAGGCGGTGCCGACGATGCCGTTGGCGCCGGCGCGGTTGTCCACCACGATCGACTGGCCCAGTTCCGCCCCCAACTTGTCGGCCAGCAGGCGCGCCACCACGTCGCCCCCGGAGCCGGCCGATTGCGGCACGATCAAGCGGACGGGACGATCCGGATACGCGTCGGCTGCCGTCGCGGCGGTGGAGGTCATGGCGAAGGTGGCCGCGAGCGCGGCCGACATCAGCAAACGGTACATCGATGCATCTCCGTAAGGTGGGAAGCGGACCAGCGTGCCGGCACGGGGTCCCGGCAGCGGTATCGATCAGTTACAAATAGTTGCGAAGGCGATGGTAAGAACGTGAGCCGGGGCCCGGCAAATATGGATTGGCGATGCCGGCATAGGCAGGACCTATGGCCCGGCGCGGGCAACGCCATCGCGGGCCGATATGCGCCCGCATGCGGCACGTCCCGCACCGCTTTGATGCGTGACGGCAAGGTGCGCACCAATGCGAGGCCATGACGGCGGTGCGTTGGAAAGCGACCATAGGCGCCGCCTATCCCGGCATCGCAATTTCGTCTTTCCGGGCGCGTGCCGGCCGTCTTTAGCATGCACGGCATTGTCACCGCACGATGCAAATCCATGTCCGACCTTGATACCCACGGCAACGCCTGGCGGCTGCCCGCTTCGGTCTATCTTGCTTCCCGCGCCGCCCCTTTTGCCGTACCGGCGCGGCCGGCGTCCTGCTATGTCGCCATGCGGGATGGCTGCCGTCTCGCTGTCGACGTTTATCTGCCCGAACCGTTGCAAGGCGCCGATGCGCCGCCGGACTTCCCGACCGTAGTCATCTTCACGCCGTATTACCGGCGCTTTCGGGTCACCGAGCCTGGCGCCGAGCCGAGCCCGAACGCCGCCAAGTATCGCGATGCCTTTGTGCCGAAGGGCTATGCCGTGGTGGTGGTGGACGTGCGCGGCACGGGGGCCAGCTTCGGCATCCGTGACGCACTGCGTTCGCCGACCGAGCGCGAGGACTATCGCGACATCGCCGACTGGATCGTCGCGCAGCCGTGGTCGAACGGCCGCATCGGTTCGACAGGCATTTCGTATCTGGGCGCCGCCGCCTGTTTCCTCGCGAGCACCGGCCACCCGGCCGTGAAGGCCATCGCGCCGCTGTTCGCCGTATCGGACATCTACAGCGAACAGCTCTATCCGGGCGGCATGCTGTCGAAGGTGTGGGTGCAGGCCTATGACGACCTGATGCTGGCGCTGGACCAGGACCGCCGCGAGCTGGTGGCGACCTTCCCGTACTTCAACGACCCCCGCTTCGACGGTCCGGAACGGGTGGACGACGACGAGGATGGCGCGCTGCTGAAGGCGGCGATCGACGAGCATCGCAACAACTTCACGCTGACGGACCTGGCGCCGGAGTTCGCCTTTCGCGACAGCGCCACGCGGCACGATCCTTCGCTGGACTCCGGGAGCTGCAGTCCCTATCGCTATCTCGATGGCATCGCGCCGGACGTGGCGGTCTATTCGATTTCCGGCTGGTATGACGGCGGCGGCTACGCCAACGGCGCGATCACCCGCTTCCTGTCGCTGGGGAATGCGCGCGAGCGAGCCGACAACCGGCTGCTGCTGGGCCCGTGGGACCATGGCGCGCGCACCAATGTGTCGCCGTGGCGCAGCCATGCGGCATCGGATTTCCCGCTGCTCGGCGAGGTCCTGCGCTTCTTCGACCATCATTTGATGGGGGTTCCCACAGGTCTGGACCAGGAGCAGCCGGTGCACTACTACAGCATCCACGACGAGCAGTGGCACGCCGCGCCGTCATGGCCGCCCGCCCCCGGCAGGACACGCCTGTACTTCCGCGCGACCGGCCTGGACGATACCCCGCCTGCCGACGAATCCCGGTGCGAGTTCCAGGTATCGTTCGACTGGACCACTGGCCGGCAGACCCGCTACGAGCGCCTGGGCGCCGCCAATATCGAGGACTACTACGTCGACTGGCAGCAGCGCGAGGCGGCGTTGCTGTCGTTCGACACCGCGCCGCTCTCCGCGCCGCTTGCCCTCGCCGGGCATGCCGAGGTCCGGCTCGGAGTGGCATCGTCCCAGCCCGATGCGGCGCTGTATGTGTATCTGTCCGAAGTCGAGGCCGACGGCCGGGTGCGATACATCACCGAAGGCATGCTGCGCGCGCTGCATCGCAAGACCGCCGAATGCCCCCCCGACTATCGCACCAGCTGGACCTACCGCGGCTACGCCGCGGCCGATGCCAGCCGCCTGCAACCGGGCGTCGCGGAGCCGCTGGCCTTTGCCCTGCTGCCGGTGGCCTGGACGCTGGCGCCCGGCAGCCGGCTGCGCGTGTCAATCGCGGGCGCCGACCGCGGCCACTTCCCGCAGGTGCCGCATGGCCGCCCGCCCCGGCTGACGCTGTCCCTTGGCGGTGAACTGGGATGCCATATCGAGCTGCCGGTCCGCGACACCGGGGCGGCCAGCCGCTGAGCCACGCACGGCACCAGCACGGGTCGTTGCCGCGAGGTGCGGTCCGTCGATGCTAAAGTGCGCACGCACGATGGCCCCTGCCATCGTGCGTTTTTTGCATTCGCGGCCATTCGCCGGTCATTCGCGGCATCGACACCATGGACCTCAGACAACTCCGCTACTTCGCCCGCATCGTCGAGCTCGAGAGCATTACCGCCGCCGCCGACGCGCTGCATATCGCGCAGCCATCGCTGAGCCAGCATGTGGCCAATCTTGAAAGCGAACTCGACGCCAAGCTGCTGGTGCGCGGGCCGTTTGGCACACGACCGACCGAGACCGGCCACATCCTGTACCGGCACGCCAAGATGATGCTGCGGCAAATGGAAGAGGCCAAGGCCGCGGTGCGCCATGGACGCGATGTGCCATCGGGCCATGTGTCGGTGGGGCTGCCGACGAGCACGTCCCGCGTGCTGGCGCTGCCGCTGTTGCGCCATGTCGCCGCGAACCTGCCCGAGGTGACGCTCGAAATCGTCGAAGCCTCCAGCGCCGATCTGGCCGAGTTCGTGGCGCTGCAACGCCTGGACGTCGCCATCGCGATGGACGCCCAGCCGCGCGCCAATATGGAAATGGTGCCGTTGCTCGAAGAAGAGCTGATGCTGGTGGGCAAGCCCATTCCCGGCGCGGACACCACCATCGAACTTGCGCGCGTGGCCGCGCTGCCGCTGTTGTTGCCGAGCTTTCCCAACTCGGTGCGCGTGTTGTCCGACCGCGCTTTCGTCAGCGCGGGGCTCGACTGCAAGCTGGTGGCCGAGACCAGCGCGGTGTCGGTTCTGCTGGCCGCCGTGCAGGCGGGCCTGGGCTGGACCATCCTGCCGTGGTCGGCGCTAGCGGGGCATGAAGGCGACGATCTGGTGAGCTTGCGGATCGCGGATGCGAGCCTGAAACGCAGGGTCAGCCTTTGCATGTCGGCGTCGGCTCGCCTGAGCCTGGCGTGCCGTAGCGTCGAGCAGGGATTGATGGATGTGATTGTCGAACTCGTGGGCGGCGGGACGTGGGCGGAGGTCAAGTTGCTGGAGGGGATCGAGGGGCGCTTGGTCAAGCGATAGAACGCTTTCCTATAGTTTCTGTTTCTTTAGTTCTGAGTCGGAATCTGGAAGCGCCAAGGCGTGACGGAGGACAGACTGTTCCAGTCGTCCACGCACTATTGACCGTCATGCCGAAGTCCCCGTCACTCCCTCCCGAGCCTGCCATAGGCGTAGGTATCGCCCGCCTCGACTACAGCCAGCGAGTCGATAAGACCGAATTTCAACGCGCGCTGGACACGAACTTCGACGCCGAGATCAGCGAAATCTACAAGCATCATGATGGTCGGCTGACATTTACGGACGGCAGCGCGTTTCGTATTTCCTACGTGACCCACAATGGCGCCCACCGCTTGACGATGGACCGGATGCCCGGCTCGGGGAATACGCTGCAGCGGTGGATATTTTCTGTTCTGGATAATCTTGGACAGACGGGAGCGATCAGGCGCGCGGTAAAGGATGTTGCCCGCCAGGGGCAGGCATTGGCCACCCGGCTGAATGCGCAGATACCCGGCATCGTCGACGGCTTGTGGAAACAGGAACTGTCTCTGCAGCTCGAAGCGGACAACAACACGTTCGATAGCCACGAAGTGAGCGCATGGCTTGGCGATTCTGGCCGCAACGGCATCTTTCAACAGCGGTGCGTCGTCGCGGTGGGCTCCTCCGAGGATGGGGTGCTACGAAAGAAGAAGCTGACGGCCACATTCCGCGTGGGGGCGCACAGCCAGCAGATCGAGTTTCACTGTCCCGTTGGCGCCAATGATGAAAATCGTCCACGCGCAGATCGTGACCTCGAGCGAATGGAGCGTGTCATCCGCGGCGACTATGCCAGTCGTCTGGGAACCTACCATTCCGCGCGGGAGATGATGGCGATATTCAAGATGGCCACCATTGTGGAGGAAGGCGAGCTGCAGCTGCGGCAGCTCGCACGGAATTCGGTTCCGCGTGAGGAGGAGATCGACCGGGGCAGTGTATTTGCGCAAGGGGAAGAGGCGGCGAAAAGGGCCTTCTATCTTTCCGTAACAGCCAATGCGCCCGGGCGGCTAGCGGACGATACCGCCAAGGCCATCGACATGGCGCTATGGCTGTCCTCGGGAAGGTTGCTGAGCGAGGCGGCCCGCGCAGCGCAGCAGTTTGCGGCACCGATCATCCGGACGCCTGAAGCGGCCGCATCGCAGGACTTGCTTGAGTTCCACACCAATGAAATCTTCGCCGTTGCGGACCGCGAAATCGCTGCTGAACTGAGCAATCACCCGTTTGATACCTTCTGCGCGCGGTTCCTGCAGAATCTGGGGGCCTCCAGGAAGGACGTCGAATTGCTGGAAAAGCATGCCGGCGAGTTTGGTAACCACATAAACGGTTTACCTCACGTAGTTGGCTCTCGGCACACCAGCGGAAAGGACTTCGACAAAGCACCTCCCCACACCCAATATGTTGTATTCGACAGGAAGCTGTCACCGTGGGAGCAAGCTGTTCGTCTGCTGACCTGCGACCACCGCAATACGCGAAGCAACGACATGCCGCCGTCGTCCATTGGTGTTGGCCATGAGGATGGCCAGACGCCAAACAAGCTTTTCAAGCTTTGTTTGCGAGACTACCCGGCGTGCCTGCGATTCATGGTGGGGAAGGCCGACCAGACCATGCCCAAAATTCTGGTCCGAACCCACTATGACGATTTCAACGAGATCGTGCGAGAGCTTTACCAGTCGCTCAACGACGAGCGGATGCACGAGATCGCCAATAAGGTTCAGCCCAAGGTCGACGAGGAAGTTGAGAAGATGCGGGCTGATATGCGTGCCGACCTGCAACAAGGACTGGTAAGACGGTTTCACCGTGCCAGGTTCCAGTGGGGGCTGAAACCCGACCTTCCCGTCGAACAGAGGGAACTGCGGGAGCACACTTTCGAGCAAGGACAAGAATGCCTGGCGCGGCTCGGGAAAAGCCATGATCCCAAGCAAAGGGTTCGCCTTCTCAAGCTGTACAACCTCGGGTTGAGTGGCCTGCCTCAGACGGTCGCCAATATGGCCGAGATTGATGAGGCCGGAACCTTGGCCTATGACACCGGAAAGCATAACCGGGCGGCCATTCGTGACTCTCTCGCACACACGGACGCGGCGCTGCAGCGCTCAATGGAACTGACGCTGCACGATACATTTGCCGCAGGCCTGCTGCCGCCGTCGCTTGCGGAGACATGGCAGTTGCGTACACCGAGCGAGCGCGTCGTCGGCGATTCGAGACCCGCGGCCGCTGTCGAGCTGGCGCACGCACTGGTCGAGCTGGCGCATGCAAGTCACGATCTCAAGCGTGCGGATCGTGAGCATGAAGAGGCCGACGATAAGGCCAAAACGTGGCTAAACCTGTCGGGTAGCGGCCAGGTCCACAGGGAGGCCAACCAAGCCAGGGCATACAAGGTAGCGCTTGACATGGCGGGAGAAGCAAGACAGCGTCGTGACGAACTCGTCCACCAATATCGGCATATTCATGGCCGAATCAAGTCCATCTGCATGAACGGGGGAATGACCCCCGTCGAGGCCAACTATGTTGCGGAAGGCGCGATTGGCGAGGGGGATGCGATGCCTCCTCCCCCAACGGAAAACGTTTCGCTTTCCGCCGAGGAACTGCGCGCCAGGCGGGCAGCTCTACGGACAACCGCGCAACGCGCCAGGCAGTTGGCCCAGAGCATCGACGTGCTGGTGGACGAGCGCGAGCGGGAACTCCGTGCGCGCACGGATTTGATCGTGGTCGGCCGGACGACCCTAGGCGCACTCAACCGGTGGAAAGAAAGCGAGGCGGTATACGCATGGAACGAGTTCCCCACCATGAGACCGGCAAAGCCATCGGTGCCTGCTTCGCAAGCTGTGCCGGCTGAACCTGCGCCACAGGTCGCCGAAGCCAATGCCGCCCAAGCCAATGTGGCTGCAGCCAATGTCCCGGCCCAAGCCGAGGCTGCCGCAGGCGGAAGCGGAGCAATTCCGCAACCGTCGGGCCCGACGGAACAGAAGCGAGGCCACGCGCCGGCTACGCTGGCAACAGTGCTCGAGAGGACGGTCTCCGATAGCTCCGTTGTGCCGAACCGACTGCGTAAGCGGGGGGCGGTGACCGATGAGAGCCGATCCAGGCCACCGGCGCCACGCCGACATACCGAATCTGACATTGTCGTGGACATGCCCTAGCGCCATGCCGGCCTTCGCAACCGTCCAGCTCCGGGCGTATTCAACGTAGCGCAAACCTATGGGAGATGGCATGCCGATCGCTGAGTTGTCGCTGGAGTCCGTCGCGCAGTTCAAGCACTACGCAGCAAGCCGGGATGGCGTACAACAGTTGTGCCGTGCCGGGACCTTCCGCTTCAAGGCCCGGTGTTATCGGCTCCTCTACCCGGACAGCGGTCCGACCATTGCGCGGGAGGGACCGGCGCGTGTGTTGGCAGATTTCTTCACGCACCGGTTGGCCCAAGGCAGTTTGTCGTCATATGCGGACCAGCTCACCCGGCATCTGCGCGCAAGCCGGGAAGCCGTGCTCGCATGCATGGCTGCCGCGCTGGAGGATTGGCAATCCACGCAGCAAGACTCACGTTGTGTCGAGGCGTCCGATCGGATCCTCGCATGCTATGCGCGGCACGGCAGTGACCTGGATCTGCGGCGCCTCGGCATGACCACCGTTCCGCCAGTGCTGGGTTGGTTGCGAAACATCACGGCGCTTCGGCTGAGCGGGAATGCTTTGAGCGAAGTTCCTCCAGTCGTGGCGAAGCTGACGGGGCTGCAGGTGCTCGAACTCGACCACAACCAGATCAGCGAGGTGCCACGCTGGCTCGACCGGCTCAAAGCGCTTCAGGTCCTGTCATTGAGCGACAACAAGCTCACGGCGTGGCCCGACGTTATCGGGAGGCTGCCGAAGCTGGCCTTCGTATGGCTGGAGAACAACGGCATTCCCGAACTGTGGCCCGGGGCCGAATTCCTGCCGCCGCACTTCGAAGTGTTCATGCGGGGCAATCCCTTCACCCGGAATGCCATCAGTGACGCCTTCTCCGGTCTGGGTGGACCATGTCGGCGTTCACCGCTTCATCATGAAGTACTGGACAGCATTCCGCCGTGTCGGGGAGACCATGCCCCATCCGCCCGCTGGCAACTGGGCCGCCTCGCCGTGCTGATTCACGGTGCGCCTGGCGGTGCCGGACCGGCGTTGCCGACATTGGGCGGTACTGGCCTTCCGAGCGAACTGCAAGGGGACTGCGAGCGCCTGTTTGCGGAAATACAGGATTGTCTGACGTCGCTGGAGAAGACACGCGAGCCGCCGATGGTGTATCCACGCCTGTCTCATATCATGGGATACCGGCTCGACTTGCTACGGCGCGTTCTTTGCACCGACGCGGAACTGTACCGGTCTCACGCCGGCGCGTTGCGATCCGCCGCACGGTGGTGCGCTTTCGCATTGTTGAGGGCGCTTGACGATGCCGAGTTGACGTTGGCTCAGATGCTGGTCGAGCGGAGCAACGTTCCACCGGATGTCGTTGCAACGCTTGGTCAAGGTGTGTTCCGAATGGCGTTGCTCAAGGAAGTAATCCAGCACGTCTGGTCTACGGCGACGCCGTCCCCAGTCCTGGAACAGGTGGTCCAGAACGACATGGCCTCACACCTGATGTTGCCGATCGAGGTCCGGCCCTTGTTCTTCAGCAGTTGGGACGAGGACATCTTCTACAACAAAGGGTCGGCGCAGCGCGTGTTGGATGGGGTGCTGCAACGCGAATCCGCCGACGATTTTCGCCGGCTCGACGACTTCATGGCGGATTGGAAGCCTTGGCAGGCGCTGGTTCGCCGGTCTTGCGGCCCGGCGGTGGCGCAGGCCGAGGAGTTCTTGGCCGGCCTGCTGGCCGCCGTTGATGCCCCCGTGCCGGACACAGGCGAACCGCCTCCGGATGCGGCGACGCGACGCGATGCCATCGTGCGCGCCTATGAGCAGGTCATCCGCGACTTCTGCCGCGACGGCTTCCGGGCGTGGCGCCGGGGAGGCGAACCGGGCTTCGCCGCCTGGTGCCGGCAAGGCGGACCGCAAGTCGCCGCGGCGCCCGCAGTGGCAAGTGCCTGAATCGGCGGCCATGGTGCGGAAATCACGCGAAATCGAGGCCGGATCCAGTACGGCCGCGACCGGCAATCCGCGAATGCCCCCGGCAACACCGCACCGCGGCATGATAGCCGGGAAACTCTTTCAAGCTTTGTAAAGACAGCGTGCCAGCGCCCCACGCGCCGGCACCGCGCCGCGTGGGTTCCCGGCGGTCCGGCGGTGGTCCATCCATTGCTCTTATGCGGGTCGGCGCCAGCCCGGCGCCGGCCCGCACAGGAGGATCGCCATGAATCCACAGAGTTACCAGAGCTACCAGGCCTGCATCGACGCCTGCAACCGCTGCGCGCAGGCTTGCCACCACTGCGCCGCGTCGTGCCTGCTGGAGCCGGACGTCAAGATGATGGCCGAGTGCATCCGGCTGGATCTGGATTGCGCCGGCATTTGCCAGCTCGCCAGCGCGTATATGTCCCGGGGCAGCGACATGGCGCCGCGGCTTTGCACGTTGTGCGCCGACATTTGTGTGCGCTGCGGCGATGAATGCGCGAGGCACGAGCACGAGCATTGCCAGCAATGCGCGCGGATGTGCCGCGAATGCGCCCGCGCATGCCGTCGCATGGCTTGAGCGCGGGTGGGAGCCACGATCAGTCGTCGTGGTGCAGATATCTGGCCTGACGCGGCAGCCGCATGCTGACGAGGAAGGCCACCACCATCATCGCGGTCACGTACCAGTAGAACGCCGATTCGTGTCCCAGCGACTTCAGCCCCAGCGCGACATACTCCGCTGATCCGCCGAATACGGCGTTGGCGATGGCATAAGCCAGGCCGACGCCGAGCGCGCGCACTTCCGGCGGAAACATCTCCGCCTTCACGATGCCGCTGATGGAGGTGTAGAAACTGACCACGGCGAGCGACAGCGAGATCAGCACGAAGGCCAGCACGGGGCTGGTCACGACGTGCAGCGCGGTCAGCACCGGCACCGTGATCAGCGCGCCCAGGCCGCCGAACAACATCATGTTGGTACGCCGGCCGATGCGATCGGACAGCGCGCCAAACACCGGCTGCATGCACATGTAGACGAACAGCGCCGCCGTCATGATGTAGCTGGCGGTCTTGATCGGCATGCCGGCCGTGTTCACCAGATACTTCTGCATGTATGTGGTGAAGGTGTAGAAGATCAGCGAGCCGCCTGCGGTATAGCCGAGCACCGTGAGGAAGGCCGCGCGATGGTCGCGCAGCAAGGCCACCACGCTGCCGGCTTCCTTGGTGTTGCGTGTAGAGGCGGTCGAGGTTTCCTGCAGCGTGCGACGCAGCAACAGCGCCACCACGGCCGTGATCGCGCCGATCACGAAGGGAATCCGCCATGCCCATGCACGCAGTTCCTGCTCGGTGTAGAGCTGCTGCATCGTCACCACCACCAGCACCGCCAGCAGCTGTCCGCCGATCAGCGTCACGTACTGGAACGACGAGAAGAAGCCGCGCCGGCCGCGCAGCGCGACCTCGCTCATGTAGGTGGCGGTGGTGCCATACTCCCCGCCCACCGACAGGCCCTGCAGCAGCCGCGCCAGCAGCAGCAACGCGGGCGCCCACGCGCCGATGGCGTCGTAGGTCGGCAGCGAGGCGATCAGCAGCGAGCCGGTGCACATCATGATCACCGAGATCAGCATCGAGTTCTTGCGGCCGTGCCGATCGGCGATCCGGCCGAATATCCACCCGCCGATCGGGCGCATCAGGAAGCCCGCGGCAAAGACGCCGGCCGTGTTGAGCAGTTGCGCGGTGGGGTCGGATTGCGGAAAGAACGCGTGCGCAAAGTAAATCGCGCAGAAGGCGTAGATGTAGAAGTCGAACCACTCGACGAGATTGCCGGACGAGGCGGCGACGATGGCAAAAACGCGCTTGCGGCTGTCGTCATTGCCCAGTGCGGTGGGGGCGCTGATATTGGTCAGTTCTGTCATTTGAGATCGCTTTTTTTTCCGGGTGGCCGCGCGGTGGGACCGCCGAAGGTGTGTCGCTGTGTCAGCAAGACCGTGGCCGGTTCGCCGGTGACTGCTTTCGCGCAGGCTGGGGCGGTATTAGGGTAACCCCTATCGGATCGCGCCGCACTTGCCAACGGTGTGGCGGGAAAAGCGACGGGACGCCGGGGCCAGATGGCAGGCGGGTTGGCGGGACATTGTTCGGTGGGGCGAACATAGTGTCTGGGATGGGGGCGGGTTTGAGGGGTATTGGGTGTGCTGTGACTGCCCTCTCCTCCGTCCGCCCCCCTTCGAGCGTCTCCTGCACGACATCGCGATTCACGCTACACTGCGGCCCGCGTCTTGACGACGCGTCGCATTGCCCGATGCGGCGGGGTGGCAGAGTGGCATGCCACGGCCTGCAAAGCCGTGTACGACGGTTCGATTCCGTTCCCCCGCCTCCAGTCTCTCGTGCCCTTCCGGGCAATGCCCGTCCCCCTGGCTCCCGCCTGTCTTTCCGCTGTCTTTTGCATCGCGCAGACTTGCACGCGCGGCCTTGCCTAGGGTTTTCCGCACGTCCCGGTTCTTGGCATCGCTGGCGCGATTGCGGTACTGTCGCAGGGCAGCGCAGTCCCATCGTCACCCATCCAACTTGTGGCACGTGTTCGCGTGCGCACAAGCCGACTCGATCAAGTCATGACAAGAGATCTGCGTATCCGCGCGGCCGCGCCTGGAGAGCGGCCGGCCATCGCCACGGTGCTGGAGCAGTGTGGCCTGGTGGCGGAGGAGGTCCAGCTACGCGAGGAGCGCTTTCATGTTGCGCTGCTCGACAACCGCATCGTCGGCTGCGGTGCCGCCGAGCGCCACGGTGACTGCGCCGTGGTCTGTTCGGTGGCGGTGCTACCCGAATACCGCGATCGCGGCATCGGTTCCCATCTGATTTCCGCCGTGCTGATGCGCGCCCGTGCCGACGGCTGCCGCACCGCGGTGCTGCTGACGTCCCGCTGTCCCAGCTATTTCGCCCGCTATGGCTTTTCGCTGATACCGGCCTCCGAGTTGCCGCCGGAGTTGCGCGACTCGCTCGCCTTGCGCCAGCACGCGGAAGGCTCCGGCGTGTGCATGCGCTGCGAATTGAAGTAAGAGGCTGCCGGTCGCGGCAGGTGGCGTCAGCCGCCGCAGCGTGAGATCTCGACGGTGATGTGAGCGAGTTCCTCGTGCACGCCAAGCGCGGTGCGAACGCGGTCCGGCGTCAGCGTGTCGTCGTGGGTCACCAGGCACACGATGCAGGCGAATTTTTCCTTGCCGACGCGCCACACGTGCAGGTCGGTGATGCGCGTGCGCTCCGGCCCGGTGTCCAGGCCCTCCACGACTTCCCGTACCTCGTCGACCACCGGGTGGTCCATTTCCCGATCGAGCAGCACGGTCGCGGTCTGGCGGATCAGGCCCCAGGCCCAATGCCCCACCAGCACCGTACCGACCAGCCCCATCACCGGGTCGAGCCGGTTCCAGCCGAGCGACCAGCCGCCGGCCAGCGCCAGCAGCGCCAGTACCGATGTGGCAGCGTCGGCCATCACGTGCAGATAGGCCGACCGCAGGTTGAGGTCGTGGCCGTGGTCGTGGTCGTGATGGTGGTGATCGTGGTCGTGGTGCCCGTGATCGTGCCCGTGATGATGGTGCGCGCCGCCCAGGATCCACGCGCTGGCCAGGTTGACCAGCAGACCCAGCGCGGTTACCGCCATGGCTTCCGGATAACGGATCTGTGTCGGGGAGAACAGCCGCTCGGCGGACGTGAAACCCATCAGCGCCGCGACTGCGAGCAGGAAGACCGCGCTGGCGAAGCCGGCCAGCACCTCGATCTTCCAGGTGCCGAAGGCGAAACGGCTATCGCCGGCGAAACGGCGCGCGGCCGCATAGGCGAAGGCCGACAGCCCGATCGCCAGCACATGTGAGCTCATGTGCCAGCCGTCCGCGAGCAAGGCCATCGATCCGAAGCCGAGGCCGGCGGCAATTTCCGCCACCATGGCCGCCGCCGTGATCAGCAGCACGAGCCGTGTGCCGCGCTCGCCGGCCGCGTTGCCGGCATCGAAGACATGGGAGTGGGTCCACCGGGACAGGTCGTGGGTATGCATGGGGAAATGTACGTGAGTCCGACGGACGCAAGGGTATCAGGCCGGTCGCGCCATGAGCGATCGACCGCATCGCCGGCGGGGTTGCCTCGGCGTTGCCGTTACAGTTGGCCGGCGGTCGCCCGCCGTTGCCCATTCTGGCGGCTGTTGCGTGATTTCCACGTCGCACAAAGTGGCTTTTTATGCCCCGGCAGACAACGATGAATGCGGGTATGATTCCGCCTCAAGTTGCGTTTTGCGCTCTTTTGGCTGCAAAAAACATCATGACGTGCCGTTTCATCGCCCTTAAGTCCGATTGCCTCGCAGGCCTCGAGTCCACTGCCCGGGGGGCCTTCGCCTCGGCCCTGTGTTGAGCAGGCCCTTTCGTTGTGCCGCAGGCCGGCATGCCAGATTGCGACTGTCGTCGTCTTTCCCTTCTTCCCACCGATCATGACACAACAAAAACAAGCCCCGGTGCGCGTCGCGCGCCGCCTGGCCGTGGCGGGATGTGCCGCCGCGACGCTGCTCGCCGCCGCGCCCGCGATGGCCGATCCGGCGGTGCATGCCGCCTTCGGCCGCGATACCCGCCACGACATCAACAAGTACGAAGTCGCGCTGAACTGGGACACGCCGCTGCAATACGGCAACCCCGACGGCTGGCTGGCCAAGCTGCAGGCCGAAGTGGAACTGGCTCGCTGGAATGCGCGCAGCGGCAACAACCGTCACGATGTGACGGAATTCGGCCTGTCGCCGATCCTGCGTGTCGAGAAGCGGGGCGGCAGCGTGGTGCCGTTCCTGGAGGCATCGGTGGGCCTGCGGCTGATGAGCAGCACCTACACCTCGGATTCGCACCACTACAGCACCGCGTTCCAGTTTTCCGACATGATCGGCTTCGGCGTGGCCTTCGGCCCGCAGGCCCGCGCGGAGGCCGGCTTCCGCTTCCAGCATATTTCGAACGCCAGCATCAAGGCGCCGAACCCGGGCACCAACTTCTACACCGGCTATCTGCGCTACCGCTTCTGAGCCAGGCCTGGCATGGCCGGGCCGATCCCTCAGGCCATGCCGGACCCCTGTCCGGCCCCGGCGTGCAAGCTGTCGAAGAAATCCCACAGCGCGGGCGCGTCGCTGGTTGCCACGTTGAAGCGGATCCACGGCGAATCGGTCTCGTCCGCGACGAAATAGCTGCCGGGGGCGAGCCAGATGCCGTGCTGGAGCGCGCGCGTGGCGAGCGCGGTTCCCGACAGGCCCAGCGCGGCCGCGTCCGCGCCGCCCGGCGCGCCTCGTACACGGGCCCAGGCGAACATGCCGCCTTCGGGCCGCAGCATCACTTCGAGGCCATGCGCTTCCATTCTTTCGGTGACGTGGTCCTGCTGCGCGCGTAGCCGCGCGGCCAGCGCATCGACGTGGCGGCCGTGGTGTCCGCCCGTCAGCACCGCGTAGACCAGCCGTTCGGTGACCTCGGACGAGGTCAGCCCCACCGCCATCTTGGTGCGTGCGATGGCCTTGGCCAGATCCGGGCTGGCGGCCAGATAGCCGACTCGCAGCGATGGCGCGATGGTCTTCGAGAAACCGTTCACGTAGACCACGTGCGACAGGCCGTCCATCGCCGCCAGCATGGGGGCGCCCGGCGTGGCCAGTTCGCGATAGATGTCGTCCTCGATCACCAGCAGGCGATGCTGCTCGGCAAGCTGCAGCACGCGATGCGCGTTCATGCTGGTGAGCGTGCCGCCAGTAGGGTTCTGCAGCACGGTATTGACGAACAGCGCGCGCGGCGAATGGCGGCGAATGGCCAGGTCGAGGGCGTCGGTGTCCAGCCCCGATGCGCCTCGCGGCACGCCGATCGTGCGCAGGCCCGCCAGCCGCAGGATCTGCAGCAGGTTGCAGTAGCACGGGTCCTCGACCAGCACCGCATCGCCTTCGCGCAGCAGTGTCCGCACCACCAGGTCGAGCGCCTGCGTGGCGCCCTGCGTCAGCACGATCTGCTCGGCCTGCACCGGCATGCCGAACTGGCCCAGCCCCGCCGCGATGTGGTCGCGCAGCGGCGCGAAGCCGTACGGGTGGCCGTAGCCCGATACCTGTCCGGCCGGCAAGCGCGAGGCCGCGCGGATCGCCTGGTGCAGCCCCTCCTGGTTCAGCCAGTCGCCCGGCAGCCAGCCGGCACCCGCCTTGATGGGAACCGAATGATCGGCGAACACGTCCGACAATAGCCATGCGGCGTTCAGTCCCGGCGCCTGCCAGCGCGGTGCCGCCGGCTGGCCGGGCGCGGCATGGCGATGCGCCACCGTGTAGCCCGAACCCGGCCGTGCGGCCAGATACCCCAGGGCGGTGAGCCTGCCATAGGCTTCCGCCACCGTGAACGTGCTGACACCGTGCTGGGCGGCAAAGCGCCGTACCGATGGTACCGGCAGGCCCGGGCGCAACGCGCGCCGGTCCACCAGCGCGGCGATGCCCGCCACGATCTGTTCGGTCAGGGTATCGCCGCCCCGCCGGCTGCGCGTCAGTTCGAGCTGGATCATGGCCCGGATTGTGACGGTCCGGCCTGTACAGTTCAAGCGCCGCGATGCCCTTGCGCGCGTATCGCCCCTGAGCGGCGACGGCCGTCCCGCCCGCTGCGTGGGCGCTGGCAAGGCGGGCGAGGTGGTCTCCGCCAAAATCTGTACGATTTGGCCGCACTAAACTGTACGGTACGGCGAGGTTTTGACAACCGTATATTTTGTCGCGACATACCGGCCGCTACAGTGGGCGGCATTCCCGGCGCATTCGCGCAAACCGATACCCAAGCCAAGGAGGAACGATGGACGCCGCCAAGACCGTGATTCCCGATCTCGACGCCCTGTGGATGCCGTTTACCGCGAACCGCCAGTACAAGGCGGCACCGCGGCTGCTGGCCTCGGCCAGCGGCATGTACTACACCACGCACGATGGCCGCAAGATTCTCGACGGCTGCGCCGGCCTGTGGTGCGTGGCCGCTGGCCACTGCCGCACGGAAATCGCCGAGGCGATCGCGCGGCAGGCGCAGACGCTGGACTATGCCCCGCCGTTCCAGATGGGCCATCCGCTGTCGTTCGAGGCGGCGACCAAGCTCGCGCAGATCATGCCCGCCGGGCTGGACCGCATCTTCTTCACCAATTCGGGCTCGGAGTCGGTCGATACCGCGCTCAAGATCGCGCTGGCCTACCACCGCGCGCGTGGCGAGAGCCAGCGGACCCGTTTCATCGGGCGCGAGCGCGGCTATCACGGCGTCGGCTTCGGCGGCATGGCGGTGGGCGGCATCGGGCCGAACCGCAAGGCGTTCTCGGCCAACCTGATGCCCGGCACCGACCATCTGCCGGCCACGCTGAATATCGCCGAGGCCGCCTTCTCGAAGGGGCAGCCGCAGTGGGGCGCCCATCTGGCGGACGACCTCGAGCGCATCCTGGCGCTGCACGATCCGTCCAATGTCGCCGCCGTGATCGTCGAGCCGCTGGCCGGCTCGGCCGGCGTGCTGGTCCCGCCGGTCGGCTATCTGGAGCGGCTGCGCGAGATCACCAGCAAGCACGGCATCCTGCTGATCTTCGATGAAGTGATCACCGCCTTTGGGCGCCTCGGCGCGGCCACGGCGGCCGAGCGCTTCCAGGTCACGCCGGACCTGATCACGATGGCCAAGGCCGTGAACAACGCCGCGGTGCCGATGGGCGCGGTGGCGGTCCGCCGCGAATTGCACGATACCGTGATGAACGCGGCCGCCGCCGGCGCGATCGAGCTGCCGCACGGCTATACCTATTCCGGCCATCCGCTGGCCGCCGCGGCCGCCATCGCCACGCTGGACATCTATCGCAACGAAGACCTGTTCGGCCGTGCCGCCGCGCTGTCGCCGCTGTTCGAGGAGGCCGTGCACAACGTGCGTGGCGCCCCGCATGTGAAGGACATCCGCAACCTCGGCCTGGTTGCCGGCATCGAGCTCGAGCCGCGTCCCGGCCAGCCCGGTGCGCGCGCGTATGAAGCGTTCCTCAAGTGCCTGGAGCGCGGCCTGCTGGTGCGGTACACCGGCGACATCCTCGCGTTCTCGCCGCCGCTGATCATCACGGAGGCGCAGATCGGCGAGATGTTCGACACCGTGCGAAAGGTGCTGCAGGACATCCAGTAGCGACCCGCCGAACGTAAGCAAACGTCACGCAAAGGGCGCCCACTTCACGTGCGCGCCCTTTGTTGCATCTGAATACAAAAGTCAGCAGCAGGATTCGAAGGTCCAACCTCCCTCGTTCGGTAAACTACCCCGCTTTTATCCGCCGCCCGGGATCCCGTGCGCGGCGGCGGCTTTCCCGCCCCGCGCCTGTCGTGCCGGCCCGCGGGGAAAGCCACGGAGCGCCGGTGGCGACACGCCGCCGGTGATATCGAACCAAGGCGGCACCGGCCTACCCGCGCCGTAAGCCGTCGACGCAGGAGACCTTCATGAGCTTGTTCCGTACCAAGGACATCGAGTCGATGCTGATTGCCAGCCGCAACGATGGGCTGCGCAAGGTGCTGGGCCCTGTCGATCTGGTGATGATGGGGATTGGCGCGATCATCGGCACGGGCATATTCGTGCTGACGGGCACCGGCGCGCTGACCGCCGGACCGGCGCTGACACTGTCGTTCGTGATCGCGGCGCTGGCCTGCGGCTTCGCCGCGTTGTGCTATGCGGAGTTCGCCACCGCCATCCCGGTATCCGGGTCGATCTACACGTACAGTTACGCGACGCTTGGCGAGATCGTGGCGTGGATGATCGGATGGGACCTGCTGCTCGAATACGGGCTGGCGACGTCGGCGGTGTCCGTGGGGTGGTCCGGCTATTTCCAGTCGCTCGTCGCCGGCTTCGGCCTGCGCCTGCCGACGGCGCTGACGGCGGCCCCCGGGGCGGTGCCGGGCGTCGATACGCTGCTCAACCTGCCGGCGATGCTCATCATGCTGGCGATCACGTGGGTGGTGTCGTACGGCGTCAGGGAGTCCGCGCGCGTCAACAACATCATGGTCGTGATCAAGATCGCGGTCGTGGTGCTGTTCATCGCGGTCGGCGTCTGGCATGTGAAGCCGATGAACTGGCAGCCCTACGCGCCGTTCGGCTTCGCGGGTATCGTCAACGCCGCGGCGCTGGTGTTCTTCGCTTTTATCGGGTTCGATGCGGTGACGTCGGCCGCCGAGGAGGTGCGCAATCCGCGCCGCGACCTGCCGATCGGCATCATCGGCTCGCTGGCGGTCTGCACCGTGCTGTACGTGACGGTCGCGGCCATCATGACCGGCATCGTGCCGTTCCCGAAGTTCGAGGGCGTCGATCATCCGGTGTCGCTGGCGCTGCAATACGCCGGCGAGAACTGGGTAGCCGGCTTCGTCGACCTCGGCGCCATTCTTGGCATGACCACCGTGATCCTGGTGATGACCTACGGCCAGACGCGCATCCTGTTCGCGATGTCGCGCGATGGCCTGCTGCCTGCCAAGCTGTCGCAGGTGCATCCCGTGCATGCCACGCCGTTCCATGCCACGTGGGCGGTTGGCATCGTGTTCTCGCTGATCGCGGGGCTGGTGCCGCTTGCGGTGCTGGCCGAGCTGATCAATATCGGCACGCTGTCCGCCTTTGCGCTGATTTCGGTGGCGGTGGTGGTATTGCGCAAGACCCGCCCGGACCTGCCGCGCACCTTCCGTTGCCCCGGCGTGCCGGTGGTGCCGGTCCTGTCGGTGGCGTTCTGCCTGTTCCTGATGGCGCATCTTCAGGCGCTGACCTGGATCGCCTTCCTGGCCTGGCTCGCGCTGGGCCTGGCGGTGTACTTCCTGTATGCGCGGCGCAATGCCGTGCTGCATCGCTGAGCGGCGCGCCGACGCCATGGCCGGCGTACGTCGCCAGGGCGGTCAGCGCGCGCCGGCCTCCTGCAGGAACGCCACCGCGCGCGGGTCGGCGACGCATGCCGTATTGATCCGTATCCACGGTGTGGCGTCCCCGGCCGGCCGGAAGTAGTTGCCGGGCGCCAGCGTGACGCCATGGCGTTCGGCAATGGCGCCCAGTTCGCGCGAATCCTCGATGCCGGGCGCGCGCGCCCACAGCAGGTTGCCGCCCGCGGGCTCGCAGAACACCTGCCAACCGGACTCGCCAAGCCGCAGGATGGCCGACGCGGTCGCCTGCCTGACGCGCAGCCGCAGCCGCTCGACGTATTTGCGGTAGGCGCCGCGCTCCAGCAGCGTTGCGGTGACCGCCTCGGCGAAGTGCGATCCGGCCACGCTGGTCAGCACCTTGACGTCGACCAGATCCTTGACCAGCGCCTTGTCGGCGACCAGATAGCCGGTGCGCAGCGAGGCGGAGATCGTCTTCGAGAAGCCGCCGATATAGATCACGTGTTCCAGCTGGTCCAGCGTGGCGAGCCGGTCGGTGAAGTGTGTCTGGAAGTCCGAGAAGATGTCGTCCTCGACGAAGCGGAAGCCGTGCCGCCGCGCCAGTTCCAGCAAGCGAAACGCCACCGGCGGCGACAGCGTCGCGCCGGTCGGGTTCTGCAGCACGCTGTTGACGAAGAACAGCTTCGGCTTGTGATCGCGCAACAGCGCCTCGGCGGCGTCCGGATCGGGACCGCTCGGCGTGTGCGGCACGCCGACCAGCCGCACTCCATGCAGGCGCAGCAGGCCGAACAGGTTGTAGTAGCCGGGATCCTCGACAAATACGGTATCGCCCGGTTTGAGCAGATGGCGGACGACCAGGTCCAGCGCCTGGCTGGCGCCGCTGGTGATCAACACCTGCGGCAGCTCCGCCTCGATGCCAAGCTGGCGTACCCGCGTCAGCACCTGTCGCCGCAGCTCGGGGTGGCCCAGCGGAGTGGCGTAGTGGATCACGCTGTCGACCTCGGTGCGTGACACATGGCGGATCGCCTGGGTCAACCCGTCGAGATCGCGCCAGCTCTCGGGCACGAAGCCACCGGCGAGCTTCAGCGTGGCGCTCGGATGATTGAACTGTTGCAGGATGTGGTCGGACAGGTCCTCGGCGAGGCTGGGGTCGGACCACCCCTTGCCCGCCATGCCTGCCAGCGGGCTGTCGGCCACATAGAAGCCCGAGCCCTGGCGCGAATCCACCAGTCCCTGCGACACCAGCCTGTCGTATGCCTCGATCACCGGAAAGCGGCTGATGCCATGTTCCGCCGCGAGCTGTCGGATCGACGGCAGGCGTGCGCCAGGCCGCGCGGCGCGGGAACTGATGCACCGCTTCACCTCGTTGACGATCTGCTCGGATACCGGCACGCCGGCGGATGGTTCGAGCGTCAGCTTCATGGCATTCCTCGCGCGGCAATCGGGCCTGCGCCTGATGCCGGCCCAACTGTCAGGTAAAAGCTACTGAACAGTACATACGAAACTGTTCGGAACTGTGCATGGGATTGTAGTGCTCCCCATGAATAATGGAAGCGTGCTTCAGGCCGGGCGCGGACATCGAACGGCTGTAGTCGACAGGAGTCAAGCCATGCAGGAACTGAGGGATTTCGAACTGGACGGGTCGGGCAGGCCCGTCGGATGGCGTGCCGGTGCGGGTCAGCGCATCGTCGCGCGTGAAGGCCGCATCTGGCTGACCGTGGAGGGCGACAGCCGCGATGTCTGGCTGCGGCCGGGCGACGAGCATGCGCTGCCGGATGGCGCGAGGGTGTGGTTGTCGGGCGAGTCGTCCGGCGCGCGGTTTACGCTGGTGCAACCGGCGCGGCTACTGCTGTTGCGGCGCCTGCTCGCATGCCTGCACCGGCGCGCGCGGCCGGAGGCGCCATGCCGGCAGGAGCCGGAGGCGGGG